>NZ_JCANTT010000001.1:0-65598 GCF_059568645.1 Phenylobacterium composti DSM 19425
ATCCCCGAGATCATCGAGTTGTGGTTCAGCTCGTCCGAGAACACCTGCAGGCCCGGCAGGATCTTGTAGAGCGTCGACAGCGTCGCCTCGTTGGACACATAGCCCGAGGTGAACAGCAGCGCCGCTTCCTTGCCGTGCAGATCCGCCAGCTCGCGCTCCAGCTCCACGTGATAGCGCGTCGTCCCCGAGATGTTCCGGGTGCCCCCCGAACCGGCCCCAGCCTCCTCGATGGCCTGGTGCATCGCATCCAACACCACCGGGTTCTGGCCCTGGCCCAGATAGTCGTTCGAGCACCAGACCGTCACCTCGGCCTGCGTCCCGTCCGGCTTCGTCCACGTCGCCTTCGGAAACTCCCCTCGATGACGCTTCAGGTCCGCAAACACACGATAGCGACCCTCGGCCTGAACCTTGGAGAGCGCGGCGGCAAAGGCGTGACGGTAATCCATGAAAGGGCGGCCCCTGGTACTAGCGAGATCAGGATCATCGGCCGCTCTTGGGGTAGCGGCCTTGATCTCGATCAGTCGCAGCCCAGGGGCCGCTGCCGCCCTCAGGCGACCTTTCTCCGTCCGCTCGACAGGACAGAGATCAGAGCCGCGGCGACGGTCAGCGTCACCGCCGCAGAGGCGACCGGGTGGTCCCGAACTTCCTGAGCAGCCTTGCGCACCAGGTCCTTGGCGCCCTCTCCGACAGCGTGCCGTAGGTCGCGGGCGAGAGGCGCGTCAGACGTCGGATTGTCCTCGGATCGGAACCTTGGCCCCAAGGCTCGCTCCGACCGCCCGCCTGCGCCTTGATCTTCGTCAAGCTCAGGTGCGGGCGCGCGCCTCACGCAGGTGCTGGCGGATGGCGTCGGCATCGTCCCGGATCCGCTCGTGCGGGTCGCAGACCTCCAGCCGGCGCTGGGCTGCCGGCCCGAGTTCGCCGCGCAGCATGCCCAGAGCCCGCGGCGGCGCCAGGATCGCCAGACGCTCGTAGGCGCCCGCCTGGGCCGCGCGTTCCAGCGCCTCCGCCACCCGGCGCAGGAAACGGCGCTCAGCCTCGTCCGCGGCTTCCCGGCCCGGCTCGCCGTGGGCGGCGGAGACATGTCGATGGGCTCCGGGATGATCGCCGTCATCCGCCACGAGACGCAGGTCGGTCCGCTCGCGCACCTCGCCGGCCCGCACCCGCTCCTCAAAGACGCGGGCCTGCACCCCATCGGCGGCGACGATCCAGGTGGTTCCGGTGACATCCATGTCCGACCTCCTTGCTGTCACAACATGGGTAGACGACCGCTTGAAGACCCGACTGTGACGGGGATCAAACCCGCGGCCCCGGCGGCCCTCCGTATCACTACGTAGGGGACGCCCCTTAGGGGGACGACCCGAATTTTCCGGCGCAGGTCTCGCGCGTACCCCTTCGTCATCACGAAGGACCACCTCCGATGACCCTCGCCTACGACCTCGACGATCCTCGCACCGCCCGCCCCGCCGCCGCCCTCGTGGAGGCTATGGACCGCCTGGGCGCCAAGTCGACCTTCGAGCGGGACGAAGAGATCTATGCTCAGGGCGACGACGTGGAATACCTCTATCGCCTGGTCCGCGGCGTCGTCCGCACGACCCGGGTGGCCGCCGACGGCCGCCGGCAGGTGGGCGACTTCTACTATCCCGGCGACCTCTTCGGTCTTGAGGTCGGGCCCGAGCACCAGTTCTCGGCCGAGGCCCTGACCGAATGCGAGGTCCAGCGGGTGCGCCGCAGCTCGGTCCGCGCCTTCGCCGGCGACACCGAGCTCGACCGCGCCATCCTGGAGGCCACGCGCCGCGAGCTGCAACGGGCCCAGGACCACGTCCTGCTGCTGGGCCGCCGCAGCGCCCGGGAACGGGTCGCCGCCTTCCTCATGAGCCTGGCCCAGAACCACGCCGCCGACGGCGTCGAACTGCCCATGGGCCGTCAGGACATGGCCGACTACCTCGGCCTGACCATCGAGACCGTCTCCCGGATGCTGACCCAGCTCCAGGAGGAGGACATCGTCGCGTTTCCGACCTTCCGTCGCTTCCACGTGCGCAAGTGGGACGCGCTGGAGGAACTGGTCGACTGATCGCGCCGTACGTGGACCTACCTTCCCCCGACACGACGACGCGCAGACGCCGGATGGACCTCCATCCGGCGTCTTCTTTATTAGCCCTCTTGCCCCTGGTGCTCGCCGCTTCAACAGGCGAGCATGGCGGTCCGGAGGTGGGCGGATGAGTGACGAGACGTCCCGGCCGCGGCGGCCGGCGGATCTCTTCATGGGGCGGGCGGCCAGCATCGGCGCGCTCCTGGTCCTCGCCCTGCTGATCGTGCGCCTCGCCGATGTGCTGCTGCTGGCCTTCGGCGCGGTGCTCACCGCCGTGCTGCTTCACGCCCTCGCCGATCCGCTGGTGAAGCGGGCGGGCCTGTCCCGACGCTGGGCGCTCACGGCCGCGGTGGGCGGCGTCACCGCCGCCGTCACGGCGATGCTCTGGCTCTTCGGGCGAGAGGCGGCCGTCCAGCTCGCGGCGCTCAGCGAACTCCTCCCGCGCGCCTGGGACGCTCTGCAGGCCGACCTCTCCCGCTCGCCCCTGGGCGCGTACCTCCTCGACGAGCTGCGCGACCTGCGCCCGGCGGAGGGGCTGGTCATGCAGCTGGGGGCCCGCCTGATCCGCAGCTCGGCGGCCGGCGGCGCGGCGGCTCTGATCGTCCTGTTCGCCGGCCTCTACCTCGCCTTCCACCCGCGGACCTACCTCGGCGGCCTGCTCCGTCTGGCGCCCAAGGCCTGGCGGCCGCGCGCCGAGGCGGTGCTGCTCGCCTGCGGCAAGGCGCTGAACCGCTGGCTTGTGGCCCAGCTCATCTCCATGCTGCTGGTGGGCGTCACCACCGGCGTCGGCTTATGGCTGGCGGGCGTCCCCTCGCCCCTGGCGCTGGGCGTGGTGGCCGGCGTCGGCCAGTTCGTGCCCGTGGTCGGCCCCATGGTCTCCACCATCCCCGGCCTGATTCTCGCCGCCGGAGCTGGCTGGGAGACCCTGGCCTGGACGGCCCTTGTCTACGTCGGAGCCATGCAGCTGGAGGCGAATCTGTTCACGCCGCTGGTCATGCGGCAGATGGTGGAGCTGCCCATGGCGGTGACGCTCTTCGCCGTGCTCGCCATGGGGGTGCTCCTGGGGCCGCTGGGGGTGCTCTTCGCGACGCCGCTCGCCGTGGTGGCCTATGTGGTGGTGCGCATGGTCTATGTGGAGGATGTCCTTGGGGATCGAGGCGATGACGGCCTGGCCTGACGTGCGCGCCGCAGCTGGAGGCTTGGCCTAGATGGCGCCGCCCCCGGGCCGTCGCGCCCGCATGAACCCCGCCCTCGGCTACGGCGTCGCACTGGCCGCTACCATTCTCTGCGCCGCCGCCACGGTGGCCCTCGAGCCCCTTTTCCATAGCCGGGTGGTGTTCCTGCTGTTCGTGCCCGCCCTGATGGCCTCGGCAGTGGCCGGCGGGTTCGGCCCAGCCCTCGCCGCCACCTTGCTGGCGCTGGTGATCAATTCCGTGCTGCTGGGGCCGGCGCTGTTCGAGGACGCCTCCAACCTCATCAGCGCCGCCGTCTTCCTCGCCCTTGGTCTCGCCAGCGGCGTGGCCGGCTCGTTCCTGCGCCGCGCCGCCGCCGACACCGCCCACGCCCTGGACGACCTCGAGGCCCGCGAGGCCCATTTGCGCTCGATCCTCGACACCGTGCCGGACGCCATGATCGTCATCGACGAGCACGGGATCATGCAGTCGTTCAGCGCAGCCGCCGAACGGCTGTTCGGCTGGACGGCCGCCGAGGCCGTGGGCCGGAACGTCAGCCTGCTGATGCCGACCCCGCACCGGGAGGCGCATGACGCCTACCTCGACCGCTATATCGCCACCGGCGAGCGGCGGATCATTGGCATCGGGCGCGTGGTGGTCGGCGAGCGCAAGGACGGCTCGACCTTCCCCATGGAGCTGGCGGTGGGCGAGATGCGGTCGGGCGACCGACGCTACTTCACCGGCTTCGTGCGCGACCTGACCGAACGCCAGCGCACCGAGCGGCGACTTCAGGACCTGCAATCCGAACTGGTCCACGTGGCCCGCCTCACCGCCCTGGGGGAGATGGCCTCGGCCCTGGCGCACGAGCTGAACCAGCCGCTGTCGGCCACCTCGAACTATGTGAAGGGGTCGGTGCGCCTCCTCGACCGGGAGCCGTTGGACAAGGCCAAGATCCGCGACGCCCTCGTGCAGGCCGGCGAACAGACCCTGCGGGCCGGCCAGATCATCCGCCGCCTGCGCGACTTCGTCTCCAAGGGCGAGACCGAGCGCCGGCTCGAGAGCCTGCCGGACCTCCTCGAACAGGCCGGCGCCCTGGCGATGATCGGGGCCAAGGAGCGCGGCGTGCGCCTGCGTTTCCTGATCGACCCGCGGGTCAGCCTGGTCCTCGCGGACAAGGTGCAGATCCAGCAGGTGGTCCTCAACCTGATGCGCAACGCCATCGACGCCATGGAGGACTCGCCGCGTCGCGAACTTGAGGTGGGGACCCGCCCGTTCGACGACGACATGGCCGAGGTATGGGTGGCCGACACCGGGCCCGGCGTGAGCCCCGAGGTCGCCGACCAGCTCTTCCAGCCGTTCGTGACCACCAAGCGCGAGGGCATGGGCGTGGGCCTGTCGATCAGCCGCACCATCGTGGAGGCCCACGGCGGCCGCATCTGGGTTGAGGCCAACCCAGGGGGCGGTGCTATCTTCCACTTCACGCTTCGGCGTGTGCGTGACGAGGAGCTTAGCGACATTGAGTAATGGTCTTGTCCATGTGATCGACGACGACGAGGCCATGCGTCAGTCGCTGGAGTTCCTGCTCGACACCGCCGGCTACGCCGCCCGCACCTACGAGTCCGCCCCCCAGTTCCTGCAGCATCTGAAGACCCTCGAACCGGGGTGCATCCTGACCGATGTGCGGATGCCCGAGATGAGCGGGCTTGATCTCGTCCGCCGGCTCAAGGCCGAGGGCGTCAGCCTGCCGGTCATCGTCCTCACCGGCCACGGCGACGTGCCCCTGGCGGTGGAGGCGATGAAGGCCGGGGTGAAGGATTTCCTGGAAAAGCCGTTCAATGACGAGGTGCTGCTGGCCGCCGTGGCCGCCGCCCTCGACAGCAACGAAGAAGCCCAGCGCCAGGAGGCCGAACGCCAGCGGTTCGAGACCATGCTGGCTTCCCTCTCGCCGCGCGAGAAGGACGTGCTGCACGGCGTGGTGGCCGGCAAGCCCAACAAGGTGATCGCCATGGAGCTCGGGATCAGCCCGCGCACAGTGGAGGTCTATCGCGCCAACGTCATGACCAAGACCGGCGCCGGGAGCCTCTCGGACCTAGTGCGGATGGCCCTCCTCGCCCGCTTCTGAGCGGATTGCGCTGCGTCAAGGCGCCGCTGGCGCGCCCCTGGCACGCTCAGCCGCATGCCGGCTCCCTTGTCGCCCTTCGACTCACGCCCCCTGGTGGTCGTCGCCGATGCGGACGCCGCCCTTTGCGACGCCCTGAAGTTCTCCCTGGAGGCCGAGGGCTTCGACGTCGCCACCTGCGCCGACGGCGAAGACCTTCTGCGGCGGTCGCTGCCGGCGCACGGGACCTGTCTGGTGGTGGACGACCGGTTGCCGAACGTCAGCGGCCTGGACGCCCTCGGCCAGCTGCGCCGCCGCGGCGTCACCCTGCCCGCCGTGATGATCACCACCCATCCGGGCGAAGCCGTCCGGAAAGGCGCGAAGGCCGTGGCCGCGCCGATCGTTGAAAAACCCCTGCTTGGCGACGTTCTGCTGGAGCACATCCGCGCCGCCCTCGACGCCTGAACAGGCTCAGATAGCCCGCGAGTGGCGTCCGGAGTCGGGGGTGAAGTACGCGTCGAACACCGCCGCGATCGACCGGATCACCAGTCGCCCGGCGCCCACGGCCTCGATCAGCCCGCCGTCGATGCGCACCAACCCGTCCTGCACGAACGGGGCCAGCCGCGCCGTGCATGCGGCCACGTCCTCGCGGCGACGGCCATGGCGCGCGCAGACCGCATCCAGGTCCACCTGCAGGTCGCACATCAGCCGCTCGATGATCTCGCCACGGAAGCGGTCGTCGGGGGTCACAGCCACGCCCCGGGCCACGGGCAGCCGCCCCTCTCGCACCGCCGCCCGCCAGCCCAGCTCCTGGGTTATATTCTGCACGAATCCCTGCGGCAGAGAGCCGATGGCCGAAGCGCCGAGGCCCAGGAGGGTCTGGGCCGCGTCGGTCGTGTAGCCCTGGAAGTTGCGCCGCAGACGGCCCTCGGTCAGGGCCTTGGCCATGGGGTCGTGCGGGGCCGCAAAGTGGTCGAGGCCGATCCGCACATAGCCCAGGGCCTCCAGGCGGGCCGCCGCCGCCTCGCTCTGCTCCAGCCGCTCGGCCGCCCCCGGCAAGGCCGCCTCTTCGATCAGCTGCTGGTGAGCCTTCATCCACGGCACATGGGCGTAGCCGAACAGGGCGATCCGCTCAGGGCGAAGGCTGGTGACCGCGTCGATAGTGTCGATCGTGCCCTGCACCGTCTGGTGGGGCAGGCCGTACATCAAGTCGATGTTGATGGAGCCGACCTGGGCCTCGCGCAGCCAGCGCACGCAGCGGGCGATGTCCTCGAACCGTTCGGGCCGGTTCACCGCCGCCTGCACCTTGGGATCCAGGTTCTGGACGCCGAGGCTGGCGCGGCTGAGGCCGTGGAAGGCGGCCGCATCCACCCAGGCCGGGGTGAGCACCGCCGGGTCCAGCTCGGCCGCGATCTCGTAGCCCGGCGTGAAGCGGAACGCCTGCTTCAGCGCCCCGAACAGGGCCGCCAGCTCGTCGGGGTTCAGCATGTTGGGCGTGCCGCCGCCCAGGTGGACGGCGCTGGCCTTCATGCGCCCCGGCAAAGCCCGCTCCAGAAGGGCGAGTTCGGCGAGCAGCAGCTGGACATATTCGCCGATCGGCTCGTGGCGGTTCACCGCCCGGGTGTTGCAGCCGCAGTACCAGCACAGCCGCTGGCAGAACGGGATGTGCAGATAGAGGGAGACTGCCTCGTCATCCGGCAGCTGGGCCAGCCAGGCCCGGTAGGCCGCTTCGTCCACCTCCGGCGTGAACTGCACGGCCGTGGGATAGCTCGTGTAGCGGGGGGCGCGGCCGTCGTAACGGGCGACGATGTCAGCGAGCGAGGGCTGGGGGGCGAAGGCGAGGCTCATGCCCCCTGATCACCCCGTCTGCACGGGCGCGCCGTGATCTGGATCAACGCTCTCGGAGGGCGCGGTCAGACGAGCGGCCGGTCCTCCGGATCATCCACCAGGATGCGGTTGGCGTCGCCGACGGGGTCCTCGTACTGGCCGTCTCGCAAGGTCCACCAAAAGGCGGCCACCGCCATCAGGCCAAGCCCCACCGACAGCGGGGCCAGAAACATCAGGATCTCCATCAGCGGCCCCCGGTCCTGAGCGCGTTGAGAGTGACGACCAGCGAGGAGCCCGACATGGCCAGGGCCGCCACGAAGGGATTGACGAACCCAAGGATCGCCGCGGGCGCCGCCACCAGGTTGTAGAGCGCCGCGAAGCCGAAGTTCTCCAGCGCCCGGCAGCGGGCCGAGCGCGACAGATCGACGGCCTCGACCACCGCGGTCAGCCCCTCGCCCGAGAAGACGAGGTCGGCGGCGTTCTGGCTGGCCTCCAGGGCCGTGCCGGGGGCCATGGCCGCATGGGCCCGGGCCAGGGCTGCGGCGTCGTTCAGGCCGTCGCCCACCATCAGCACCTTGCGGCCCATCTCGCGGCAGGCGTCCACGGCCGCGGCCTTCTCGGCGGGCGTCAGGCCCGCGCGCCAGGCTTCCACCCCCGCCTCCTCGGCGATGCGGGCGACCGCGGCGGGGGCGTCGCCCGACAGGATCTCCACCGTCAGGCCCCGCGCGCGGAGCGCCTTGACCGTCTCGGCCGCGTCCGGGCGTAGGGCGTCGGTGAAGCGGAAGCGGATCTTGATGTCGCCATCGAAGCCGAACCACAGCTCGGTCTCGGTGTGGTCGTGATTGGCCACGCCGACAAAGGCGGCCCGGCCCAGGCGGGCCCGGCGGCCGTCGATGACGCCTTCGACGCCGAGGCCGGCGTGTTCACGCACCTCCGTAGCCATCGGCCCAGGCCCCGCCTCGGCCGCCAGGGCGCGGGCCAGCGGATGGCGCGATGCGCGGGCCAGGGGCGCGGCCAGGGCCACGACGGCCGGAACGGGATCGACCAGCCCGGGCCGCCCCTCGGTGAGAACGCCGGTCTTGTCGAACACCACATGGTCCACCTCGGCCAGACGCTCAAGGGCGGCGCCCGACTTCACCAGCACGCCCTTGCGGAAGAGACGCGCCGAGGCGGTGATCTGCACCGCCGGGACAGCCAGGCCGAGAGCGCAGGGGCAGGTGACGATCAGCACCGCCACCGCCCGGATCAGGGCTTCGCGCGGCCCCAGGCCCAGGGCCCAGCCGCCGACGAAGGTCAGGGCCGCGACGGTGTGAACCACGGGCACATAGACCGCCGCCGCCTTGTCCGCGAGGCGGACGTAGCGCGAGCGCGCCTGGGCGCCGGCCTCCACCAGCCGGGCGATGCCCGCCAGGGCTGAGTCCTCGGACCGGGCGACCACCTTCAGGCGCAGGACCCCGGTGAGGTTCACCGCGCCCGCCCGGCAGAGCTCGCCGCGCGTCACGGCCACAGGCGCCGTCTCGCCGGTGAGCAGTGCGTTGTCGAGTTCAGACGCGCCTTCCTCGACCATGGCGTCGACGGGCAGCCGCTCGCCGGGGCGGACCAGGAGAATGTCGCCCGGGGCCAGGTCGCTGAGCGGCACGCGGCGCTCGGCCCCGCCCTCGATGCGGGTTGCGGCCGGCGCCTGCAGCGCCAGCAGGTCGCCCGCGGCGCTGCGGGCCTTGGCGCGCAGCTGATGATCCAGCCACCGCCCGATGAGCAGCAGGAAGAGCAGGCTGACGGCGGCGTCGAAATAGGCGTCGCGGCCCTTCAGGACCGTCTCGGAGAAGCTGATGGCCAGGGTCAGGATCACGCCGATGGAGATCGGCACGTCCATGTTGGCCCGGCCGGCCTTCAGCGAACGCCAGGCCGACCTGAAGAACGGCATCCCGGCGTAGATGGCGCAGGGCGCGCCAACCGCCCCCGACAGCCACATCATCACCGTGCGGGTGGCCGGGCCGAGTTCCTGGCCGAACAGCCCTGCCCACAATGGCACCGAGAACATCATGGTGTTCATGGCCCCAAAGGCCGCCACCGCCATGGCCAGGATCAGGGCGCGGCCTTCGCGGTCGTAGGCGGCCTGGGCCTGGCCGGGGTCGTAGGGCGTGGCCGGATAGCCCAGGCGGTCCAGGGCGGCGACGACGCGGCCCGGATCGGCGCTCGCATCGGTGAACTCCACCGTCAGCTTGCCGGTGGTGAGGTTGAGCCGGGCCAGGGCGACGCCGGGCAGCGCCCTCACCTCCCGCTCGATCTTCGAGAGGCAGCCGGCGCAGCGGGCGCCGCGCACCAGCAGCTCGACGGACGCGCCGCCGTCGTCCTTGCGACGCAGGAAAGCCGACAGGTCGGCGGCGGCTCCCGTGTCATAGGTCAGGGCCATGTCAGCCTCCGCTCGGCGACGAAGCGGCGCCCGCCCGCGTCCACCGCTTCGGCCGTGAGGTCCCAGGCGCCGTCGATGGCGCCGGTGGTCCCCTCGTAGCGACCGGGCGTCGTCTCGACGAAGGTCGGGGTTCGACGGCCCGCCTCGGTGGCGGGGCGCTCCAGTCGGGCGGTGACCGTCAGGCCGCGGACCGGCCGCCCCTCGGCGTCCTGCACCGTCAGCACCACCAGCCCCGGCTCGGCCTCGGCCGCCACCCGCCAGCCGAGCGCCGCCTGGGCCTCCTGCTGGGCGATCCGCTGATTGTAGAGGATGCCGTCCTCGTAGGGCGTCACCGACACCTGGCCGGGATAGGTCCGCACGGCCAGCACGGTGAACACCACGTCCACAGCGATGATCACCGCGAAGAAGGCGGTCACGCCCCACAGCATATGCCAACCGGTGAAGCGGAAGCCACGCGGTTGGACGGGATGGGTCGCGCTCATGGGGCGTTCGCAGCTCCGGAGAGGAAGGTGGTCTTGGCCTGGACCGTCCGGCCGGAGCCCTTCACCTCGAAGGCGGCCGGGAGGCTGGAGGCGGCGAGCGCCTCGGGCTGGGCGGTGACGAACACGCGAACGGCGGTGACCGCGTTGGGCTCGAGGGTGACGCGCAGGACGTCGTCCGCCGGCTGGCCCGGCGTCCGCACGCGGGCGTCCTTGACGCCGGTGAAGCGCACCTCGACGGGCGTCGGCTCGAAGCCGCGATTGGCGATCTTCAGGGTATAGCCGTTGCGGACAGCCCCATCGTGCAGGCGCACGAAGGTGGGGTTGCGGTCACGCAGGACATGCATGTCCAGAGGCGTGCGATTGAGCAGGCCCCAGACCATCAGCGACGAGACCATCACCAGGGCCACGGCGTAGTAGACGGTGCGCGGACGCAGCAGCTTGTAGCGGGGCGTATTCCCGCGCTGACGCTCCGCGACGGCGCTGTCGGTGTCGTAGGCGATCAGGGCGGCAGGCCGCCCCACCCGCTTCATGATCTCGTCGCAGGCGTCGATGCACAGGGCGCAGTTGATGCACTCCAGCTGCGGGCCGTTGCGGATGTCGATGCCCATCGGGCAGGCGGTGACACAGGCGTTGCAGTCGATGCAGTCGCCCCGGCCTTCCCAGCCCGCACCCTTCTTGTGCGGGCCGCGGGGCTCGCCGCGATCGTAGCGGTAGGTCACCTGCAGCGAGTGGTGGTCGAGCATGGCGCCCTGGATGCGCGGCCAGGGGCACATGTAGGTGCAGACCTGCTCGCGCATGTGGCCGGCGAACACATAGGTCGTGGCCGTCAGCAGCAGCGAGAAGATGTAGGCGGTCGCCGGCGCCTCGCCCACCCAGTACTGCCGGATCAGGGTCGGGGCGTCGTGGAAGTAGAAGATCCAGGCCCCGCCGGTGGCGAAGCCGATGGCCAGCCACGTCAGGTGCTTGCCGGTCTTGCGCCAGACCTTGTTGAAGGTCCACGGCGAAGCGTCCAGGCGCATCCGCGCGTTGCGGTCACCCTCGAAGGCGCGCTCGACATAGATGAACAGGTCCGTCCAGACCGTCTGCGGGCAGGCGTAACCGCACCACAGCCGGCCGAACAGGGCCGTCACCAGAAACAGCCCGAGGGCCGAGATCACCAGCAGGCCGGTGATGAAGTGCACCTCCTGCGGCCACAGCTGGATGCCGAAGAAGTAGAAACGCGCGCCCTCGAAATCGACGAGCACCGCCTGGTCCGGCAACGCGCCCGGCCGCTCCCAGCGGAGCCAGGGCGTGATGTAGTAGATGCCCAGCATCACGATCAGCAGCGCCCACTTGATGGTGCGCCACTTCCCGTGGACCAGCTTGGGATAGATCGGCGTCCGGGGGGCGTAGAGGCCCCCGCCCCCGCTCTTGCGCCGCACGCGGGCGGCGGCGGAGACCGGAGCCTGCCGCTCGGCAGGCTCCTGCTTGGACACGCGATCGATGACGACGGTCATTTGCCTTGTCCGGCTCCGGCGCCGACGTCCTCGTCTTCACCACCGCCGGCGTTGGCGTGGATGTAGACGGCGAGCGCCTTCAGGGTCTCGGGGCTAAACCGGGCCTCCCAGGTGGGCATGACCCCGTTCCGCCCGTTCCAGATCTGCTCGTAGATGGAATCCCGATCCGAGCCGTACAGCCACTCCGCGTCGGTCAGGTCCGGCGCGCCCTTGGTGGGATCGCCCTGCCCGCCCGCGCCGTGGCACGAGCTGCACTGGTCGAGGAAGGTCTGACGCGCCCGGTCGACGGCGGCCCGGTCGGCCTTCCGGCCCGAGAGCGCCACCACATATTCGGTCAGGTCGCGGATCTGGTCCGCCGGCAGCATCTGGTCGCGCCCGAAGGCCGGCATGACGGTCTCGCCCCGCGCCTGCGAGTGACCCGAGCGGATGCCGACCCGGATCGTCTCGTGGATCTCGTCGAGCGAGCCGCCGTACAGCCACACGTCGTCACGCAGGTTCGGATAGCCCTTGGCGCCCTGACCGCCGGCCCCGTGGCAGGTGGCGCAGTTGTCGCCGAACACCGACTGGCCGACCTGCAGGGCGAAGGCCTGCAGGTCAGGGTCCTGCTCGATCTGCTGCAGGCTCACCGACTTCAGCTGCGCGCCCTGGGCGCCGCGCACGGTGTCGAGCTTGGCCAGTTCCTGGGCCACGGCGGCCCGGTCGGACGCGCCGCGCAGGCCCTTCGTGTAGCCGGTGATGCCCGGCCAGGCCGGCATCAGCACCCAGTAGATGGTCGCCCAGATGACCGTGCCCCAGAACACCCAGAGCCACCACCGCGGCAGCGGGTTGTCGAGTTCCTTGATGCCGTCCCACTCGTGACCGGTGGTCTCGACGCCGGAATGATCGTCGCGTTCGCGCTCAGACATGATCGCTCTCGTCCTTCTCGAGCGGCAGGTGGGCGAGGCGTTCGAACGCCTCCTTGTTCTTGGGCCAGAGCGCGTAGATCAGGCCGGCGATGAAGACGGCGGCGAAGTAGAGGGTCCCGCCCTGCTGGGCGAACCGGGCGACCGTCTCGTAGGTCAGGCCGCTCATCGCAGGTTCTCCGGGTCCTCGGCCTTGTAGGTCCGGAAGTCGACCATGGTCCCGAGCACCTGGAGGTAGGCCACCAGGGCGTCGAGTTCGGTGATCCGGCTCGGGTCGCCGTCGAAGTCGCGCTGGGCGACCTTGGCCCCGTAGCGTTGCTTCAGGCCTGACTTTTCGCCGGCGTACGGGTCGACCTGGGTCTCGAGGTCGAGCTTGGCGTTCTGGATCTGCGCGTCGGTGTAGGGCACGCCGACCTTGCGCAGGGCCTTCAGCCGGGCCTCGATGGCGCGGTAGTCCAGGTCCTTGTCCGCCAGGAAGCGATAGGGCGGCATGTTGGACTCCGGCACCACCGAGCGCGGATCCACCAGGTGGTCGCGGTGCCAGCTGTCGGAGTACTTGCCGCCGACACGCGCCAGGTCAGGCCCCGTGCGCTTGGAGCCCCATTGGAAGGGGTGGTCGTACATGCTCTCGGCCGCCAGGCTGTAGTGGCCGTAGCGCTCGACCTCGTCCCGCAGCGGGCGGACCATCTGCGAGTGGCACACGTAGCAGCCTTCGCGGACATAGATGTCCCGCCCGGCCTGCTCCAGCGGCGTGTAGGGCCGCACGCCGTCCACCTTCTCGACGGTGCTCTCCAGGTAGAAGAGCGGCGAGATCTCCACGAGGCCGCCGATCGACACCACGATCAGGATGCCGATCACCAGCCAGATCGAGTTCTTCTCGAGGTTCTGGTGTTTTTTCCACATGTTCGCGGCCCTTACTCAGCCGCCACGAGGGCGGGGGCGGGCGCGGCGATCGGGGTCTCGAGCTCAGCCTTGGCCGGGCTCGGCATGCGGATCGTACGCCACAGGTTGTAAGACATGATCACCGCGCCCGCGAGGAACATGAGACCGCCGAGGGTGCGGATGATGTTGGGGATGTGCTTGGCCGCCACGGTCTCGACGAAGGCGTTCGCGAGGTAGCCCTGCGGCGTGTATTCCCGCCACATCAGGCCTTCCATGATCCCGGAGACCCACATCGAGGAGATGTAGAGGAGCACGCCGGTGGTCGCGATCCAGAAGTGCCACTCGACGAGGGCGGTCGAGTACAGCCGCTCCTTCTTCCACAGCCACGGCACCAGGCAGTAGATGCAGGCGAAGGTGATGAAGCCGTTCCAGCCGAGCGCGCCGGAGTGCACGTGGCCGATGGTCCAGTCGGTGTAGTGGCTGAGCGCATTGACGGAGCGGACGCTCATCAGCGGCCCTTCGAAGGTCGCCATGCCGTAGAAGGCGATGGCCACCACCATCATGCGGATGACGGGGTCGGTGCGGACCTTGTCCCAGGCGCCCGAGAGCGTCATCAGGCCGTTGATCATGCCGCCCCACGAGGGCATCCACAGCATGATCGAGAAGGTCATCCCCAGGGTCTGCGTCCACTGCGGCAGGGCCGTGAAGTGCAGGTGGTGGGGACCGGCCCAGATGTAGATGAAGATCAGCGACCAGAAGTGGACGATGGACAGGCGGTACGAATAGACCGGCCGCTCCGCGCGCTTGGGCACGAAGTAGTACATCATCGCCAGGAAGCCGGCCGTCAGGAAGAAGCCGACGGCGTTGTGGCCGTACCACCATTGGGTCAGGGCGTCCTGGACGCCCGCGAAGGCTGAATAGCTCTTCGCCTCGAGCAGCCCCACCGGCATCGCCAGGTTGTTGACGATGTGCAGCATGGCGATGGTGATGATGAAGGCGAGGTAGAACCAGTTGGCCACGTAGATGTGGCGTTCCTTGCGCTTCCAGATCGTGCCCAGGAACACCAGCAGGTAGGCGACCCAGACGATGGTCAGCCACAGGTCCACGTACCACTCGGGCTCGGCGTATTCCCGCGACTGGGTGATGCCGGCCAGGTAGCCGGTGGCCGCCAGGACGATGAACAGCTGGTAGCCCCAGAAGACGAACCACGGCCAGGCGCCCCCCGCGAGCCTGGTCTTGCAGGTGCGCTGGACGACGTAGAAGGACGTGGCGATCAGGGCGTTGCCGCCGAAGGCGAAGATCACGGCGCTGGTGTGCAGCGGCCGCAGGCGGCCGAAGTTAAGCCAGCCCGCCTCCGGGAAATAAAGCAGGTTGGGCCAGGCGAGTTGGGCGGCGACGAACACGCCGGCCGCCAGGCCCGCGATGGCCCAGAACATGGTGGCGATGACGCCGGCGCGGACGACGCCATCGTTGTAGCGGGTGGGGTCAGACCGGAAGCGGCCCGAGCCTAGCCCGACGGTCATCAGCAGGAACGCGGACACGAAGCCCGCGATCATGACGTAACCGTGGAAACGGAAGGCCGGGTCCGGCGTGAACGCCGTCGCCAGGATCGATCCGAAGGCCAGCAGGCCGGTGAATGTGTAGAGAAGGATCGCGTCGAACGGCGCGTCCTCCGGAGGTGCGACTGCCTGGGTCATGGATCCGAACGGGCGGTTGAGAGACGCCCAGTCCATGCCGCGATGCGGAATCTGCGGCCTTGATATCGGTCAACGACCCCTCGGGCGCATCGAGCCAGAACGCGGCCGCCCATCCCTGCAGGAGTCTTTAATGTCGCGCCAGCCCCATCTCGACGAAGACGTGCTGCTGCGTCGCGGCTTCGCTCTCCTCGGCGTGATCCTGCTGGCGAGCGCCGCCCTCGCCTTGGACGCCGCCCGCGAACACATGGCCTGGCTGTCGGCCATCTGCGGCGACGCGACGCATCCCCACTGCGGCTGGTGCTACGCCACGGCCGGCTTCGCCTTGGCCGGCCTGTCGGCCCTCGTCGCTGCGGTCCGCCCGGCCCGCCGCGTCGCCCCGGTCGCCACCCGGGTCGCGGGCAAGACCCACCCCGACTGAGGTTTGCGGCAGATCAAGGCGCAGCTTGCCGGCGCCTGCGACCCCAACGTCAGGGCGGCCCTCCCCCAGGCCGCCAAGAACAAGGGGATATCCTATGACCGCCAAGTCCGTCTTCCTGGCCGCCGCCGCCACCCTCCTGGCCGCGGGCGCCGCCCAGGCTCAGGACTTCACCCCCAAGAGCGCCGGCACGGTGATGCTGAACACCCGCCTGAGCGTGGTGGCGCCTGATGCTGGCGATCCGATCACCACCCTCGGCGGCGCGGCCACCGGCCTGAAGGCCGAGGTGAGCGACGACGTCATGCCGACCCTCGGCCTCACCTACTTCTTCACCGACAATGTCGCTGTCGAGGTGATCGCCGGCACCACCGAGCACACCATCCGCGCCAAGGGCGCCGGCGCCGACGTGAAGGTGCAGGAGACCTGGGTGCTGCCGCCGGTGGTGTCGCTGCAGTACCACTTCGCCCCGGCCGCCCGGGTCAGCCCCTATGTGGGAGCGGGCGTGAACTACATGCTGTTCTACAGCGAGAAGGACCACAACGGCTTCGGCCTGAAGGTGGACGACGGCTTCGGCTATGCCCTGCAGGCCGGCGTCGACGTCGCCCTGCGCGACCGCTGGAGCGTCAATGTCGACGTGAAGAAGATCTTCTTCGAGACCGACGCCAAGGACCGCTTCAACGGCGTCAAGTCCAAGGTGAACCTCGACCCGTGGGTCGTCTCCGGCGGCCTCGGCTACAAGTTCTGAGGATGCGGAAGGGGCCGGCCAAGCCGGCCCCTTTTTCATTCGGCCCTAGAAGGTCCGCCGCAGGCTGACGCTGCCGTAGGCCCCGTCCCTGGCCTTGGAGTCGGCCGCCCCCGCCGCGAAGCGGATCTGCCAGTCGCCCCCGCCGAACGCCGCCACCGCCCCGGCCCTCTGGCGGTCGTAGTTCGGATCGCCGTCGAGGATCGCCTCGACGCCGAGCCGGAACCCCGGCCCCACTGCGCGGGTCACCTCCGCCCGGACATAATAGTCCTCGGAATTGAACCCGTAGGACGCAAAGCCCCCCACCTGCCAGGCCCTCGCCGGGGTGGTCTCGCCGCTGATCGACACCATCGGGTCCCACTGGCTGCCCCGATTGGGATTGCCGGGATCATCGGGCGACAGGTCCGTGTCGGTGTAACGTGCGCCCACTCCGGCGTCGAAATAGCCCCAGGGTCCCCAGCGCTGGTAGAGCAGCGCCGCCTCGCCCCGCACCTGCTCGCTCTTCACGCGCCCGGTCGGGCCGTCGTAGCGATTGTCGCTGCCCGAGACGATGCCGCGCACGGCCAGGCCTCCCTCGCCGCTCATCCGGGCGACGGGTACGGTGACCCCGGCGAAGGCCAGTCGATCAGCGCCCACGCCGACGCCCCCGAACACCGTGGGCCCCGGCTGGGCCAGGGAGGCCCCCAGGGGCACGCTCGCGGAAATGAGGCCAAGCGCCAGCCTACTCGCGATCCGGCTTGCTGCCGCCATCTTGCAACCTCCTCGCCGCAGCCCGGCGGCCCGCCCTTGGTCGCATGCCGGTCAGTTGATCGACCCGTCAGATGATAGGCCGCCGGTAGGATTCCTACCGCCCGCACGCCCCGCCGGCGGCGCCGCGAGGAAAGCGTCGCGGATCGCCACATACATCGGCTTGCGCTCCAGGGCCGCATCCAGGGGCAGGCCGCGGTTGAGCCCCGGGTCGGTCCCATCGCGCCACGCCATGGGCCAGCGCGCGCGGTCGTCCTCGGTGACCTTCAGCCAGGAATAGCGGTCCGCCAGGCCCCAGGTGGTCACGCTCCGGACCGCGGGAGAAGCCAGCACCGCGTCCAGATAGGCCTTCACCGCCGCCGCCGCCTCGGCGTCCCGGCGCTCGGCAGGCAGGACGTACTCAGCCTCCTTCACATCCAGTTCCGTGACGAGCACGAACAGGCCGCGCGACGCCAGTTCCTCCACGAGGCCGGCCACCTTCTCCTGGGCGACGTGGCCCCGCCGAAGGTCCAGGTGCCCTTGGAGCCCGACGCCGTCCAGGGGCGCCCCGGTGCGCCGCAGCTCGTCGATCAGCCGCAGCAGGCGGGAACGACGGGCCTCGTCGATCGCGTCGTCGTATTCCAGCCCGTACTCGTTGAGCAGCAGCCCGGCGCTCGGCGCCAGGCTCCGGGCGCTGTCGAAAGCGCGGCGGATGTAGTCCGGCCCGAAGGCCGCCAGGAAAGCGCTTTCCCTCAGGCCATCGGCCTGGTGCTGGGGCTCCACCGGCTCATTGACCACGTCCCACAGGCGGACCTGTTCGCCGTAACGGCCGGTGACCAGGGCGAAATGCCGGTGAACCAGCCCCCAGTCCCGGTCCCGCTGCATCTGGAACGCCGCCCAGCCGGGCGTGCTCTGGTCCCACAGGAGGGCGTGACCATAGAGCGGTTTGCCCCGCCGACGGGCGAACGCCGCCAGGGCGTCCATCCGGGTCAGGTCCGGCCGACCCGGCTCGGGTTCGATGGCGTCCCACTTCAGGGAGAGCTCCGGCGTCAGGGTGTCGCACTCGCGCATCACCGTCTCGGCGAAGGCGAAGTCTTCCCGTAGGGCTCTCAGCTCGACGGCCGCGCCGTAGGTTCGCCCGCTCCGACGAGCGGCGGCCGCGAGCGTGTCCGGTTGGGGGCGAGCCATGCAGGCGGCTCCGGCCATGGCGCTTCCGGCGCCGGCGATGACGGCCCGGCGCGTCACGTCCGCCGCCATGACGGTTCCTCCCGTCGGGCGTCCTCACGGTCGGTTAAGCCAGTTCGGCCATCGTCCACGCGACCGCTACGGTGGTGGGGAAAGGTGATGCAGCGGCGTCTTCGCCGAAGGGACATGCTTGCGGGCCTGGTCGCCGCCCCGCTGATGGCGGCGGCGCCCGCCCCGGCCGGCCCGGCGCCGCTGGGCAGCCGGGGGCTGGCCGCAGCCGCCGCGGCCCAGGGCCGGTATTTCGGCGCCGCCGCCCGCATCGACCAGCTCGCCGAGGACACCGCGCTACGCCGGACGCTGCTGCGCGACTGCGCCTGGGTGACGCCCGAGTTCCACATGAACTGGGACTATGTGGCCCCGGCCCCTCGCCGCTGGAACTTTCGCGCCGCCGACGGCCTCGTGACCTTCGCATCCGACGCCGGCCTCAAGATCCGCGGCCACAGCCTGATCTGGGACCAAAGCACGCCCGCCTGGGCCGCCGCGGCCCTGGCGGAGGACGGCGACTGGAGCCTCGTCCGCCGTCACTTCCGGACGCTCATCGGCCGCTGGGGGCCGCGGGTGGACGCCTGGAACGTGGTCAACGAACCCATCGCCCGCGACGGGGACGGCCTGCTGCCCAACGTCTTCCTGCAGGCCTTCGGCCCGGACTACGTGCGCCGGGCGCTCGACGAAGCCCATGGGCTTGATCCGCAGGCGCGCCTCGCCGTCAACGACTACGGCTTCGACTACGACAACCCCACCGAAGCGGCCCGCCGCCGCAGCTTCCTTCGCCTGCTGGAACAGCTGAAGGCCGCGGGCGCGCCGCTGCACGAGGTCGGGGTCCAGGCGCACCTCGATCTGGGCAAGGGCCCGATCCGCCGAGACGTGGTCGCGCCCTTCCTCCAGGCCATCGCTGACCTCGACCTGCGGATCGTCATCAGCGAGCTCGACGTTCAGGAGCGGGACTTCACCCTGCCCCTGGCCGAGCGCGATCGCCGGGTCGCCGACGAGGTGCGCCGCTACCTCGACATCGCCCTGGACCAGCCGGCAGTGGAGGGCGTGATCACCTGGGGCCTCAGCGACATCCATTCCTGGCTCCAGCAGCCCGAGCTCGTCGAGGCTCACGGCCTCAACCGCGGCCTGCCCTACGACGCGGCGCTGCGGCCTAAACCGATGTACCGCGCGCTGCGGGACGCCTTCGCGAGCGCCTGAGGCCGCGGCCACGGCTCACACCACCAGCCGGCTTTCGGCCAGCTGCCGCAGGCTCTCTTCGGCCCGGTCCTCGGGCCGGCCCACGCTGGCCACCCAGTCCACCAGCTCGCCGAGCCCCGTCTCCAGGTCCCGCGGCGACGAGGCGCCGAAGGTCGCCGCGAACCGGCTCACGTCCGGATAGCAATGGCGGATGTCTCCGGCCCGGTACTGCTGCAGGAACTCGGGCGCGATGTTCCGATGCAGCACCCGAGCCAGCAGAATGGCCAGGTCCCCGACGCTGATCGGCCGGCCGCTGCCGACGTTGAAGGCGTCCCATATGGCTCCGTCGTGCTCCAGCACCGTGGCGAAGGCCTCGGCCACGTCCGACACATGCACGAAATCGCGGAGCTGCGCCCCGTCCTCGAAGACCAGGGGCGGCCGGTCGTTGAGCAGGCGTGAGATGAAGATGGCCGCCACCCCGGTGTACGGATTGCTCAGCGCCTGGCGCGAGCCGTAGGCATTGAACAGCCGCAGGGCCACTGTGGGAATGTCCAGCGCGCGACCGACCGCCAGGAACATGTCCTCGTGGTCGCGCTTGTTGATCGCGTAGATGGAGGCCGGCTGCAGGCGCTTGTCCTCCGGCGTCGGCATGGGCTCCAGCGGCTCGCCATCGAACTCCACGTCCCATCGACGGGCCATGAGCTGCTCGCGGCTGCGCGGCTCCGGCGTGATCACCTCGCCGGTGGACGGGCGACGGTAGGCGCCCTCGCCGTAGATCGACATGGACGAGGCCACCGCCATCCGGCGGACGCTGTGGCCGCCCTTGGCCAGGGCCTCCAGCACCACGGCCGCCGCCAGGGTGTTGTTGCGGGTGTAGTCGACCATGTTGGTCATGCTCTGGCCCACGCCCACCGAAGCCGCGAGATGGACGAGGTGGGTCACCCCGGGCAGGGCCGCCTCGAAGACGCCCGGCTGCAGGATGTCGCCGCGCCGCCGCCGGACGCGCCGGTCGAGATAGACGGGCCAACCGTCGGCGTCGCGGTCGGCCAGTTCGTGGACCTGCGGAAGCAGGCAGTCGAGGACAGTCACTTCGTAGCCGCGGGCGAGCAGGGTGTCGGCCAGATGCGAGCCGATGAAGCCGGCGCCGCCGGTGATGAGCGCATGACGCGGGGCCATGGGGCAAACTCCAAAGTTGGATGTTTTCGGGGATCAGCTGGCGATCTGGTGGGCGGCGCCGCCGTAGTGGACCTGGATCAGGTCCTCGTTGGCGTTGACCTTCTCGGTGCGCTCCCAGACCTGGCCGAGGTCACGCAGGTACATCCAGATGCCGATCGCCTGGGGCACCAGCCACAGCCACCAGTAGGCGATCACGAACAGCGGATTGACCCGCAGCATGTAGGCGACCCGCTCCCCGAAGCTGTCGAGCACCAGCCCGGTGCGCCGCCAGGTGTTCACGTAGAGACACATCAGGGCGACGAGGAAGGCGAGCGTGTTGATCACCGCCAGCCACACCAGCCACACGGGCAGCACGTTCTGGCCGGTGAACAGGGTCCACAGGGCCCAGGCGCCCACGGGATAGCCCACCACATTGATCCAGAGGGACAGGCACGGCAGGAAGTTCAGCCAGGCCTTGGCCTTCTCGAGCAGGGTGAACTCCATCCGCGTCAGGGGCTCGCCCAGGCTCTGAAAGAAGCCGCAGATCCAGCGTTTGCGCTGGGTGATGCCGCGCCCGAAGGTGAGCGGCACCTCCTCGATCAACGGGCTCTCGATGACCCCCAGACGCTTGCCGTTCTTCCAGAAGCGCATGCCGACTTCCGGATCCTCGATGGTGATCCAGGGATGGAAGCTGCCGAGCTCGTAGAGATCGCTCGCCTTGAAGAAGAGGCCCTTGCCCAGCATCCAGAACGGCTGGCGCCCGCCGCCCGACAGATGGGCGTACTTCATGCCGTCCCAGTTCATATGGTCGAAGGCGTGCCAGCTGGCGGCCAGGCTGGCGTTGAGGTTGCCGGCCACGTTCTTGGCCTGCAGCACGTCGTAGCTGCGCATGCCCGCGACGGCGGCCATGAAATGGCCGGGCGGCGGACAGCTGTCGGCGTCGATGTAGTTGACCAGGAACTCCTCGCCGCCGCGGTCCTGATAGAGATGATAGAAGGCGTAGATCAGCTGCCGCGTCTTCTTCGGGGGCAGCTTGCGCTCGCCCGCCCGGCGGCCCACGTGCCACCAGTAGCACTTGGGGTTGGCGTCCCAGGCGTCCCACACGAGCTGCCAGCTCGGATGGTCGGTGGGCGGGACCTCCATGACCTCCAGGAACGGAAATTCGCCCTGCAGGCGGCGCAGGGCGGCGATGGTGCGCGTGTCGTCCCAGTTGGGGATGGCGACCACCTGCCGCTTGGCGGCCGGGTAGCGGATCCGCCCCAGGGAGACGAGCGTCGTCCGCATGGTGGACTCCAGCTCGTTCAGCACCGGGTAGAACATCACGATGTGCGGATAGTCACGCTCCGGGACCTGCTCGGCGTCCGAGAGCCGGACCCGGTTGATGGGCAGGCCATAGAGGTAGAGCTCGTTCAGGAACCCAAGCGCGTAGAGGATCTGGGTGACGGCGAAGGCCACCACCAGGAATGCGGTGATGTCGAGGGCGTCTAGCATGCGGCAATCCTCAGCTGGGTCCGATGGTTGAGCGGACCGGTCACAAGGCCACGCCTTCACTCTGGGCGGTGGCCATCGGCGCGCGACCGCGCTGCAGCCGGCGCATGAAGCTGACAACCGTGCGTTCGAGGCCCTCGCGGAGCGGCACCTGCGGCGTCCAGCCGAGCCGGCTCTGCGCCAGGCGTATGTCCGGCTTGCGCCGCCGCGGATCGTCGACGGGCAGCGGGCGATAGACGATGCGGGAGCGCGAGCCCGTGATCTCGAGCACCAGTTCGGCCAGCTCGCGCACGGTGATCTCGACCGGATTGCCCAGATTGACCGGGCCGCGCAGGTCGGCGGGGGACTCCATCATCCGCAGGAACCCGTCGACCAGGTCTTCGACGTAGCAGAACGACCGCGTCTGGGTGCCGTCGCCGTAGAGGGTGATGTCCTCGCCGTTCAGCGCCTGGACAATGAAGTTCGAGACGACCCGGCCGTCCTCGAACTGCATCCGGGGCCCGTAGGTATTGAAGATACGGACGATCTTCACCGGCACGCCCCATTGGGTGCTGTAGTCGGTAAACAGGGTCTCGGCGAAGCGCTTGCCTTCGTCGTAGCAGGCCCGCGGGCCTACCGGATTGACGTGGCCGCGATAGGTTTCGGTCTGCGGGTGGACCTCCGGGTCGCCATAGACCTCCGAGGTGGAGGCCTGGCAAGCGCAGGCCCCGTCACGGTGCGCCCGCTCCAGCACGTTCAGCGAGCCCACGGCGCAGGCCAGGGCCGTGCGCACCCTGTCGGCCTGGTAGTGAATGGGCGAGGCCGGACACGCTAGGTTGTAGATCTCATCGAAGCGGGGCAAGTCTTCGGGAAACGGCTTCGAGATGTCGTGATCCACGAGCGTGAATCCCGGCGCCCCCATGAGGGTTTCGATGTTCTCGGCCGATCCCGTCTGGAAGTTGTCGATACAGACCACCTCGTTGCCGGCGGCGAGCAGAGCCTCGCAGAGATGCGAGCCGATGAAGCCTGCCCCGCCGGCCACGGCCACCACCTTGCCGCTCCCGCGCCCGATCCGTCGCCCGGAGCCCTCTGAAAACGTTCGGATTTCCGTGACTTGCCCGGAATCTCCACCTTCGCGACCAGCCTGCCGCCGCCCCCCGCGCGGCGCCCCCAACGACGGCGTCCCCCCGCTGATCGCCTGGCCTCGGTCGTCGCTGCGCATCATCATCACCGACCCGTCCGTTCTACTTGTGAGACGTTGAGCCGCGACGCTCGCATGCGCTCCGAAGGCCAAACATTGTCAAAAGCCACCGGGCGCTTCTCTTTCCCCCAAAGCTTTCCGATGATCTTATTGTGAAGGTTGTCCTTCAGGCGTCGACTTCGGACAGCCAGTACATCTTATGAAAAAGGGAAGGCCTTACAGGCGCTGCTAACTGCCCCCTCGCCTGTCGAAGACGAAGGGGAACGGCGTGTCCAAGACCTTGCTTTGCGGGACGGCCTCGGCGCTTGCGCTCGGCCTTTCCACGTTCGGGGGAGCGGCCCAGGCGCAGACGACGGAGGACCTGCGAGACTCCGTAGAGGCCCTTCAGGCCCAGGTCGTCGCCCAGCAGGCGCTGCTGGAACGGCAAGCGGCCGAGATCGAACGGCTGAAACAGCTGTCCGACGCCATCCTGGCCGCCGCCCAGGGCCGCGGCCAGGGCCCCGCCGGGGCGCCCGGCCAGCCGGCCGCCGGGACGCTGGCCGCATCACCTGGACCTGTGGCTCAGGTCCCGACCACCCAACCCACTGTCGGCGAGCCGCCGCCGCCCGCCCCGCCGGTGGAGGTGGCGGCTGTGCCTGAGGGCTACGGCGTGCTCACGCCCAAGGGCCACGGGGTCGTCGAACCTTCGATCGATTTCACCCACGGCTCCACCAACCGCCTGGTGTTCCGCGGCGTCGAGATCGTCACCGGCATTCAGATCGGGGTGATCGAAGCCTCGGACGCCGACCGCAACGCCATCTCCGGTGCGCTGTCCTTGCGCTACGGCCTGCTGGATCGCCTGGAGGTCGAGGCCCGTGTGCCTTACCTCTATCGCGACGACCGGGTGACCACCCTCGCCCAGCGGGACGAAACCATCACCCGCACCTTCAACCTCGACGGTCACGACATCGGCGACGTCGAGCTGGCGGCCCGCTACCAGATCAACCGGGGCCTCAAGGGCTGGCCGGTGTTCATCGCCGGCCTGCGCTACAAGAGCGACACTGGCACCAGCCCCTTCGAGGTTGATCGCGACTCCGCCGGCGTGGCCAAGGAACTGGCCACCGGGTCCGGGTTCTGGGGCCTCGAGGGCTCGCTGAACTTCCTCTACCCGACCGACCCGATCGTGCTGTTCGGCGGGCTCAGCTACCTGTCCCACCAGCCGAAGGACATCAACAAGGTCGTCGGCGAGGTGCTGGTCCGGAAAGTGGATCCCGGCGACTCCCTGAGCATGAACGCCGGCTTCGGCTTCGCCCTGAACCCGCGCTTCTCGTTCTCGCTAGGCTACAAGCACAGCTACATCTGGCCGACCAAGTCGGTGCTCGGAAACACCCTGCAGAAGTCCGACAGTCTTCAGGTAGGCGCCTTCACCTTCGGCTGGTCGCTGGCCCTGAGCGAGCGGGTCTCGATCGCCAACAGCTACGAGATCGGCACGACCAGCGACGCCCCCGACATGCGGGTGGTGCTCCGGGTTCCCATCCGCTTCTGATCGGCCGTCACAGCCCGCCGAGAGCCGAGATCGAGCCGAACGACAGCTCATCCACCAGGCGCAGGCCGGTCAGTTGCCGACCCATGTCGGTCTGGGTCTCGCCAAAGCCCGGCAGCACCAGGGTGATGTCGACTTCCTGGCGGTAGCTCCGATCGCTGTAGGTGTTGGTGAGCAGATTCACGAGCTGCCCCTGAGCCAGCTCGTGCATCACCACCGACCCGCCGGGGGTGACGTAGGTCTCGCCCAGGCCGACGGAACTCAGCTCCGCGGCGGTCAGCTGCGTCACGCCCTCGCCCAGCACCTGCTCCAGCATCGGCCCGTCCGGCGTCCAGACCAGCTGGGTCTCAAGGCTGAGGGCGCCGTTCTCGAAGGTGCGCATCACCGCCCCGAACTGGAAGGCCAGCTCGTCGGCCAGCAGGTAGCCGCCGCGATGTTCGGCCAGCTCGTCGTCGGACACGACTTCAAAGGCGCCGCCCTGGATCTGACCGGCGGCTGGCGCCACGTGAAGGTTCAGGGTCGCCGCGGCGGCCGCCGCGCCCAAAAGGCTGCTCAGTTTCACGGCTCGCCTCCGTTGATCACGCTCACCGGCGTGATTTGGTAGAGCGGCATCAGGTGCAGGGTCAGGGCGTTCAGGGTGTCCTGCGCCGCCGCCGTCCTGATGGGCGGCGTGGTCCAGGGGCCCCACTCGTTCACCTTGTTGAAGGCGCCCGGCCCGGTTTCGCCGTCCTCGCGCAACGCCAGGGCGATGCCGTTCCACATGCTGACGAACTGCGCTTTGGTGAAGCTGCGCAACCCCAGGGCGGGATCGCCAAGGAGGACCTTGTCGCCCTTGACGCCCTTCACCACCACGAAGTGGCGATAGCCGCCCATCTGGATCAGGACGATCACCGGAACGCCCTGCTCGCCGATGTCGTCCACCGTCATGCGGTAGCCCTCGGCCTGTAGCCCGTGGCTTTCCACGTAGCGCTTCATGTCCAGCATGGAGAACCCGACCTTGCGGATGAGCGCCTGATCGCCGCGCTCGTACATGCTGGTGAAGGCCTGCGCCTCAGTGGTCGGCCGGTTGTAGTGATAGGTCAGCAGGGTCGCCAGCGCGGCCGAGCCGCAGCTGAAGTCGTGCTCCTGCCTGACCACCGTGCGGAACGGAATGTCCCGCCAGCTCAGGACGCGCAATCGGGCGCCGGCCGCCTCCCCATGGAACTGCATCTGTCCCGCGGCCGGCGCCGAGGCGGCGATCCAAGCCACCGCCGCCAATGCGCCTGCCCCGAAGCATCGGCCGAAAGTCCGCCAGGTGCGCATGTCCGTAGCCTCCCCGCGAACTACTGGGTGACGATGATCGTCACGCTCACATTGCTCTGCAGGCTGTTGTTATGGCCGGTGTTCATCAGGAAGTTGCCGACACCGCCGAAGCCCGCCAGCGCATTGTCCGTCAGGCTGATCGCGCCGGACGTCACGCTCGCCGCAGAGATGGTGTTGCCGCTGCTCACCGCGGTGAGATCCTGGTCGGTGATCGAGATCGTCGTGTCGCCCTTGCCGCTCAGGTGGTCGAGGGCGTCGTCCGCGACGGCGACCTCCTCCAGGTCAGGCAGTTCGCCCAACGGCGGAACCAGGCCCGGAGCCGCGAACGGCTGGGCCGGATCGATCAGGGACACTGTTTCCTGCGCGACCGCATGGGGCGCCAGAACCAGGACGCCGGCCAGGACGCCGGCCATGGCGCCGGGCCTGAGGAATGAAGTCTGGATCATGGCCGTCTCCGGTTGAAAGGAAGAGACCGGTCGGCAAGCGCCGACCGGTCCAAAGGCCATTACTGGAAGGTGACGTTGGCGTTCGCCGACACCATCGTCGAGGCTTGGCCGGCCGAACCGAAGCCGCTGTTGTTGCTCGACGTATTGATGCCGCCGAAGCCTTGCATGGCGTTGCCCGACAGGCTGATCGCGCCGGTTTCGAGCGAGCGGCTGTCGCTGCCATCGCCCTGGTCGCCGCCGGTGAACGAGATGTTCGACACGTTGGCGCCGAGATCCTGGGTCGACAGGTTCACCCGCAGGTTCAGGTTCGTGGTCGTGGTGGAGTTGTCGGTGTTGTACGAGTCGGTCGCGTTGTTCGAGTTGACCGAATTGCCGTTCAGCCCGGACACGTCGATCGAGCTGTCGGTGTTGACCGACGAGTCAGTGTTGGTCGACAGGTCGTTGTTGTTGAAGCCCGACACGTCGAGCGAGTTGTCCGTGTTGACCGAAGAGTCGGTGTTGGTCGACAGGTCGTTGTTGTTCAGGCCCGACACGTCGAGCGAGTTGTCCGTGCTGGTGGACAGGTCGTTGTTGTTCAGACCCGACACGTCGACCGAGTTATCCATGTTGGTGGACAGGTCGTTGTTGTTCAGGCCCGACACGTCGACCGAGTTGTCGTCGTTCGAGCTGCTGTCCAGCGTGTTGCCGTTCAGCGCCGAGATGTCGAACGCCGTGGCGATGGAGCCGTTGGCGGCAGCCGCCGCATTGCCCTCATCCGCACCCGCACTCTGGGCCATGGCGGCGCCCGACAGAGCGAGCCCGAAAGCCAGGGCCGAAACCGACGTAACAAGCTTGATGTTCATGACTACCTCCTGTGGCCGCATTGGAAAATCGGCCCTCCGCTCCCCCCACGGCTACCGTGGAGGTTTGCTGTCCCAGCCCCGCGGTCATCCGCGGCCGTCAGCGATGGGGAACTTCGACGAAGTCCCACTTGCGGCGTGAGGAAGTATGATATTAACAATCGACAAGTTTCGGCCTCTAACTCGGCGCTTTACACGGCCAACGCTCAGATTCGTCAGCTGTATTCCTGTCAGGTTGAAAAAAGATCGACCAACCACACATTGGTGAATTTCTTATCCGTTTACCATTGCATACCGTCGCCTCCGGGCTTTCATAGGGCCGGGTCTCCCCGCTCCCAGTAAGAGGGACGGGTGCTCTGCAACCGGGCGTTTTGCCGCCGGGAGGGGAGGAGATCGGCTGCGCTGGAGGGGTGCAGATGTCGATGATCTATGCCAGCGGACACGCGTCCGCGCCGCCGTCGCCGACGGCGTTTGCGGGGCTTGGGGCGTTACGCGGGGAAATCAGCCGCGTAAGGAACTTCTGGTCCAGGGTGGAACGATATCCAGCAGGCGCCAGCCTGCGTCCTGGATCGTCGGTCCCGAGCAAGACCATAGTCCTCGTCTCGGGATGGGCGTGCGAGACGCGCATCCTGCATGACGGGCGACGGCAGATTTTCTCGATCCTGGTGCCGGGTGATGCGGTGGTCCTGCGGGCCGGCGCAGACATCGGTCGCCGGGCGGTCGTGGCCATGACCCGGCTCGAGGTGATCGATTCCGAGGCCTTGCTCACGGGCGAACCCGCCTCGGTGGAGGCCGTGCGCGCCTCCATCGCGGACTCGCTCCAGCGGCACGACGACCGGCTGCTGGACAATATGGTGCGGATCGGCCGGCTGACCGCCAAGGAGCGGATCCTGCACCTGCTGCTTGATCTCTACGACCGGCTGGACGCCGTGGGCCTGGTCAAGGAGGACACCTACCGGATTCCCCTGACGCAGGAGGCGTTCGCCGACCTGCTCGGGCTCAGCATCGTCCACATCAACCGGACCTTGCAGCAGCTCCGGCGGGAGGGGCTGATCTCCTTGAGCTACGGGTCGGTGACCCTGCCCAACCGGGCGCGGCTGGCGGCGAGAGCCTGCTACCGCCCCGTTGACGAGCCCCCAGAGCCCGGGCCCCGCTCTTTCCTGGGCTAGCATGGCCGGAGGGCGGGAAACCCGCCCTCCCCCATCGCGAATGTTAAAGCTGGGCTCCTTCAGGCGCCGTCTAACCCCCTGGTCGCGGTCAGCGTCTGCGATCCGCCAAGGGGCAGAGGGATGTCGGAGCTCGATCCTGCCACCCTCGGGTGGTTCAACGAGGCGCTTGATCACGCGCTGCAGGGCCTCGATCCGGAACACCTGCTTCCGCCCGAACGGGTGGAGAAGCTCCGCACCCTGCCTCGCAAGCTGGAGCGGCACGCGGCGGGCGAACGGGTCACCGCGGGCGCGCCGATGCGCCGGCTCAAGTGGATCGTCTCAGGCTGGGCCGGCGAGATGCATGTCCTGCCCGACACCCGTCGGCAGATCTGCTCCCTGCTGCTGCCGGGCGATATCTTCGCCGCGCCGCCGGTGGGACAGAACCTGCGCCGCGGTGTCGTCGCCCTGACCCGCCTGGACTGCCTCGACGTGCCGAGCCTGATCGACGGGCTGGATGAGACCGGGGACATGAACGCCCTGATCGAAAACCGCCTGCGCGATCAGACCGAGCGCCGCTACGACCACCTGACCCGGCTAGGCCAGCTCAGCGCGCCGCAGCGACTGGCCCATCTGCTGCTGGAACTCCACGAGCGGCTGCGGGTCGCTGGTCTGGCCAGCGACAACCACTTCCGCCTTCCTCTGACGCGCGAGCATCTGGCCGACGCCCTTGGCCTCAGCGTCGTACACCTCGACCGCAGCCTCAGGATGCTGCGCGTCCGGCGCCTGCTCGACATCCGTTTCGGGGGCGTGACCCTTCTCGACCAGCGCGAACTGCTCGTGCTCGCCGGCCGCGAACCGCACGCGGTCTAGCGTTCCCGGCCGTCCTAGGCCGGCCCCATCCGCAGGAGCCGCCGCCAGCGGCTGCGCCCCCAGGTGTCCCGGGCGACCACCAGCAGCAGCAGCTTGTCGGGGATGGCCGGGCGGACGAGCGGCGCCTCCGCACTGTCCACGAAGTCGCCCGGCCCGAAGATCGCCTCGCCTGACTGGGCCTCGCCGCTGAGCACGACGGCGCCCCACACGCCCTCCCGGCGGGACAACGACAACGGCGCCCCGTCGGCCGCCTCCACCAGCCATGCGGCCTCGCCGAGCCCGCTTACTCCTTGGAGCGGCGCGCCGAATATCCGGGGCCCGAGACTCCGCCAGGGGCCCCGCGGAATGTTCTGAAGAGACGGCGGCAGGCGCGCGTCGGCGTCCCCGGCGCCCGCCATGTCGAAGACGTCCGGCGCCGGCTGCGGCGGAAAGCCGTTCAGCGCCTGCACCGCGATGGTGCAGACCGAACAGAATTGCAGATGTACGCCGACGACGAGGGCGGCCCCCGGCGACAGGTTGGCCGTTGCATAGTCGGCTCGCACCTGGGCCGAAGGATGATGTCTGAGCGGCATTCCCGCGCCACCTCGCTCCAGCATTCAGATCTAGCCCGGCTCGTCGCGCCAGACCATTCCCCGGGCGCGCGATGCACTCAAAGCCGGACGCTCATTTTCCTAAACGGACGCCAGGCGAAACCACCTACCCGGAGTTGAGCCGACGCCACAACGAAATCGCCGCCCCCAGGTTCACCCCACGGCCCGCTGCAACGTATCGGCGAGACGTTCCGCGAGCCGCAGCCGCTCGGCCGGATCGTCCGCGCCGTTATTGTCGACCGCCCGGGACATGGCAGCGCCCATAATGATGGCGCCAAGTGTCCGCGCGCGCGCCCGCGCGTCCTCGCCCCCCAGCCATTCCTCCATCGGGCCGTAGAAGGACGCCTGGGTGTTGCAGCGGATCATCGGCCCCGCCTTGGGCGATGAGGCCGAGCGCAGGATGATCTGCAACATGCGCTGCTTGTCGTCTTCCAACGGATCCAGAAGCAGCCTCCGCGCCGTGCGAACCCCGAACTCCTCGCGGGGGCCTTCCAGGAGATCACGCACCGAACCGCTCTCGTTCAGGACGGTGGCGAACAGTTCCTCCTTCGAGCCGAAGTAGCGCAGCACCAGGGCCGGATCCACGCCAGCCTCCGCGGCGATGCCGCGCACGCTCGCATGGTCATAGCCATCCTCGGCGAAGCGCGACCGCGCCGCCGACAGGATCGCCGCGCGCGTCGCGGTCGCATTGCGGCTCCGGGACGGACTTTCCGGCTGGCTCATTGCGTCTCCCTGGTCGTCAACGGCCGTTGACTTAGTGCCTTCGCGCCCATAAGTCACCGCCCGTTGACTTGATGCCGCGCGCCTCCCCAGCGCGTCCGAGGGATAACAGACCTATGCAGACCTTCCGAACGCTGGCGCCGATCGCGCTGGCGAGCTTGGCGCTTGTTGCTTGTGGCGCGAAGGAGGGAGCACCGGTCCCGCCCGCTCCCGTGGTGTCCGTGGCCACTCCGCTGAAGGAGAAGGTTCGGGACTGGGATGATTTCACCGGCCGCTTCGAAGCCGCCCAGACCGTTGAGGTTCGCGCCCGCACCAGCGGCTACCTGCAGGCGCTGCACTTCCGGGACGGCGACTTCGTAAAGAAGGGCCAGCTGCTCTTCACCCTCGACGACCGCCCGGCCCAGGCCCAGCTCGCCGCCGCCAAGGCCCAGGCCGACCTCGCCCGCACCGAACTGCGGCGGGCCGAGAGCCTGCTGGCCGCCAAGGCCATCTCCCAGGAAGAGTATGAGAACCGCCGCTCGGCCGCCGCCGTGGCCGAGGCCACGCTGCGCGCCCGCCAGCTGGACGTCGAGTTCACGCGCGTCACCGCGCCCATCTCCGGCCGCATCTCGGCCCGGCGGGTCGACCCCGGCAACCTCATCGCCGGCGGGACCTCCCAGGGCGACGTGCTGACCACCATCGTCTCGTCCGATCCGATCCACTTCGTCTTCGACGCTTCGGAAGCCCAGCTCCTCAAGCTGCAGCGGCAGATGGGCGGCAAGTCGGGCGGCCTGACCTCGGCGCCGGTGCAGGTGCGCCTGCAGGACGAGGCCGACTACCGCTGGGACGGCCACGTCGACTTCCTCGACAATGCGATCGACGCCCAGTCGGGCTCCACCCGCATCCGCGCCGTGATCCGCAACCCCAACGGCTTCCTGAAAGCCGGCATGTACGGCGCGGCCCGCATGGCCGGAGCCGGCGCCTATGAGGCCCTGCTGATCCCCGAGACCGCCATCGTCTCGGAAGGCCCGCGGAAGGTGGCCTATGTGGTGGGCGCCGACGGCATGCCGCAGTCGCGGCCGCTGACCCTCGGCCCGGTGATCGACGGCATGCGCGTGGTCCGCGCCGGCCTGCGTCCGGATGACCGGGTGATCGTCAACGGCGTCCAGCGCGTCCGGCCCGGCCAGAAGGTCGAACCCCGCAGCGTCACCCTGACCCGCAAGCCGGCGGAAGCCGCGGCGCGTCCCGCCCCGGCGACGCCCCCGGCCTCCACCGGCTCCATCGTCCGCTAGGCCGTCGCCCACATGAAGTTCTCCCGCTTCTTCATCGACCGGCCGATCTTCGCCGGCGTGATCTCGGTGTTCGTGGCCCTGCTCGGCCTGTTCGCCTATCCGCAGCTGCCGCTGTCGCAATATCCGGAGATCGCCCCGCCGACCGTGGCGGTGATGGCGAGCTATCCCGGCGCCTCGGCTGAGACCCTCGCCGAGACCGTGGCCGCGCCGCTCGAGCAGGAGATCAACGGCGTCGAGGGCATGCTCTACATGACCTCGTCGTCCTCCAACGGGACGGTGCAGCTTACGGTCACCTTCCAGCCCGGCACGGACCTCGACGCCGCCCAGGTGCTGGTCCAGAACCGGGTGGCCCTGGCCGAGCCTCGCCTGCCCGAGCAGGTGCGCCAGATCGGCGTGACGGTGAACAAGCAGTCCACCGGCTTCCTGATGCTGATCGCCCTCACGTCGAACGACCCGTCGGTCGACGTGGACTATGTGGGCAACTACGCCAACTCCACCCTCCGCGACCGGCTCCTGCGCGTGCCGGGCGTGGGCGGGGTGCAGCTGTTCGGCGGCGGCTTCTACTCCATGCGGGTCTGGATCGATCCGCAGAAGGCCGCGGCCCGCAACCTCACCGCCGACGAGATCGTCGCGGCCCTGCGGGCGCAGAACGTCCAGGCGTCAGGCGGCGCCCTCGGCCAGGCCCCTGCCGATCGCGGCGTCGCCACCCAGCTGCCGGTGCAGGTCCAGGGCCGCCTGGGCACCCCCGACGAGTTCGCCGACGTGGTCATCCGCACCGACGCCGACGGCCGGGTCACTCGGGTCCGGGACGTCGCCCGCGTCGAGCTCGGCTCGCAGGACTACAGCGTCCGCGGCTACTTCGGCGGCGAGCGCGGCATCGGCATTGCGGTCATCCAGCAGCCCGGCTCCAACGCCCTGTCCACCGCCAAGGGCGTGCTCAAGGCCGTGGAGGAGGCGAAGGCCGACTTCCCGCCCGGCGTGACCTACACCATCCCCTACAACCCCACCGAATACGTCCAGGCCTCGGTGGACGCCGTGCAGCACACCCTGATCGAAGCCATCGTGCTGGTGGTGCTGGTGGTTGTGGTCTTCCTGCAGACCTGGCGGGCGGCGATCATCCCGATCCTCGCCATCCCGGTGGCGCTGGTGGGCACCTTCGCGGTGCAGCTGGCCCTGGGCTACTCGATCAACTCGCTCTCGCTCTTCGCCCTCGTGCTGGCCGTCGGCATCGTCGTCGACGACGCCATCGTGGTGGTCGAAAACGTCGAGCGGAACATCCGCGCCGGCATGTCGCCCAAGGAGGCGGCTTACCGCACCATGGACGAGGTGAGCGGCGCCCTGATCGCCATCGGCCTCGTGCTGCTGGCGGTGTTCGTGCCCACCGCCTTCGTGCCGGGCATCCCGGGCGAGTTCTACCGCCAGTTCGCGGTGACCATCGCCGCGGCGGCGTCGATCTCGCTGCTCGTCTCCCTCACCCTGTCCCCGGCCCTGGCGGCCCTGCTGCTCAAGCCGCACCAGGAGGGTCATCACGGTCCCCGCTGGCTGCGCCCGCTGCAGCGGGCGGGCGGCTGGTTCAATCAGACCTTCGATGCGCTGTCCGACCGCTACGGCCGGATGACGGCGCGCTTGGTGCGGGCGAGCTTCATCGTCCTGGTGATCTACGGCGGCCTCCTGGCCGTCACCGGCTGGCGCCTGGTGGCCACCCCCACCGGCTTCATCCCGCAGCAGGACCAGGGCGTCCTGATCGGCGTGGTTCAGCTGCCGCCAGGCGCTTCGCTCGAGCGCACCGACAGCATCGTGCGCCAGGCGGCGGCCGAGGTCTCCCAGATGGCCGGCGTCGAGAACGTGGCGGCCATGGCCGGGCTGGACGGAGCGAGCTTCTCCAACGCCTCCAACGCGGCCACCATGTTCATCCGTCTGAAGGACTGGGACGAGCGCGGCGCCAAGCTGAGCGCCGACGCCGTGGCCGGGGCCATCATGGGCAAGCTCGGCGCGGTGGAAGAGGCCAACATTTTCGTCCTCTCGCCCCCGCCCGTTCAGGGTCTGGGCAATGGCGGCGGCTTCAAGCTGATGGTCCAGGACCGCTCCGGCGCCGGCTACCGCCAGCTCGAGGAAGCCGCCAATGGCCTGATGATGGCCGCCGCCGGCTCCTCCCAGGTCCAGGGCGTCTACAACCAGTTCAACACCGGGGCCCCGCGGGTGACCGCGGACGTCGACCGGCAGCGCGCCCTGATGATGGGCGTTCAGCCGCAGGCGGTCTTCAACACCCTCGGCACCTATCTGGGCTCGGCCTACGTCAACGATTTCACCCTCGGCGGCCGCACCTTCCGCGTCACCGCCCAGGCCGAAGCCTCGGGCCGCGACGACATGGCCGACATCGCCGACCTGCGGGTCCGCGCCTCGTCGGGCGCCCTCGTCCCGCTGGGTTCGGTGGCTCAGCTGCGCGACGACACCGGCCCCACCCGGGTGGTGCGCTTCAACCTGTTCCCCGCCGCCGAAATTCTCGGCTCCGCCGCGCCGGGCGTCTCGTCCGGACAGGCCCTGGGGGCCATGGAGCAGCTCGCCGACAGCACGCTGCCCCAGGGCATGGGCTATGAATGGACCGAGCTGGCGTTCCAGGAAAAGGCGGTGGGCAACACCGGGGCCCTGGTGTTCGTCATGGCCGTGGTGCTGGTGTTCCTGGTGCTCGCGGCCCAGTACGAGGCCTTCACCCTGCCCCTGGCGGTGATCCTGATCGTGCCGATGTGCATCCTGGCGGCCCTGGTGGGCGTCACCCTGCGTGGCCAGGACAACAACATCCTCACCCAGGTCGGCCTGGTGGTGCTGGTGGCCCTGGCGGCCAAGAACGCCATCCTCATCGTGGAGTTCGCCAAGCAGGCGGAGGAGCACCATGGCCAGGACCGCTTCCAGGCGGCCGTGACCGCGGCCCGCACCCGCCTGCGGCCCATCCTCATGACCTCCTTCGCCTTCATCCTCGGCGTGGTGCCGCTGATGCTGGCCACCGGTCCGGGGCAGGAGATGCGCCAGGCCCTCGGCACGGCGGTGTTCTTCGGGATGCTGGGCGTGACCTTCTTCGGCCTGCTGTTCACGCCGGTCTTCTACGTGGTCTGCCGCAAGCTCGCCGAACGCCTGCCCAAGCCGCCGAAGACCACCGCGACCGAAGCCGAGATCGAAGGGAGCCGCTCGTGAGCGCCCGCAACCTGCTGACGGCCGCCGCGGCGGCCGCCCTCCTCACCGCCTGCGCCGCCGGCCCCGACTACCGGGCGCCGGGCGCCATCGCCGGGACCGCCGGTCCCTTCACCAGCGCCGCCACGGCGCCGGTGAACGCCGACCAGCCGCCCGCGGACTGGTGGCGGCTGTACCAGGATCCCGCCCTGGACGGCCTGGTGGCCGAGGCCCTGGCCAACAATCGCGACCTGGCGGCTGCGGCCGCCAACCTCGCCCAGGTGCGAGCCTCGCTCTCCGAGGCCCGTGTCGGCCGGCTGCCCGCCACCACCGCCTCCGGCGCCGCCACCCGGGCGCGCCAAGCGAACCCGGCCACCGGGCAGTTGGTGGACAGCGAGACCGTCTCGGCCGGCCTCGACGTGGCCTATGAGGTGGACTTCTTCGGCCGGGTCGGCCGCTCGATCGAGGCGGCCCGCGCCGACCGCGACGCCGCCCAGGCGGCGCTGGACGTGGTGCGGATCACCGTCGCCGCCGAAACCGCCCGGGCCTATGCCGACGCCTGCGCCGCCGGCGCCCAGCTCGACGTCGCCCAGCGGACCCTGGCGCTGTCGGAGGAGACCGCCGCCCTCACCCACCGCCAGCTCGACGCCGGCCGCGGCACGGGTCTCGACGTCTCCCGGGCCCAGGCCCAGGCCGAAAGCGCCCGGGCGGCGATCCCGCCGCTTCAGGCCCAGCGCGACGCCGCTCTCTTCCGCCTCTCGGTGCTGGTGGGCCGCCCGCCGGCCGAGGTCTCGCCGCAGGCCGCAGCCTGCCGCGTCATCCCGCAGATCGCCGCCGACCTTCCGGTGGGCGACGGCGCGTCCCTGCTGGCCCGCCGGCCCGACGTGCGCCAGGCCGAACGGCGCCTGGCGGCGGCCACGGCCCGCATCGGCGTGGCCACCGCTTCGCTCTATCCGCAGGTGACCCTGGGCGGCTCTGTGGCCAGCATCGGCGGCGAGGGGCGCGACCTCGGCGACCAGGTCACCTTCAGCGTCGGCCCGCTCATCACCTGGAGCTTCCCGAACATCCTCGTGGCCCGGGCTCGCATCGCCCAGGCCGACGCGGCGGCCCAGGCGGCCTTGGCCAACTTCGAGCAGACGACCCTCGTGGCCCTGCAGGAGACGGAAACCGCGCTCAGCGCCTATGGCCGGGAGTTGGACCGCCGAGCGGCCCTGCGCCGCGCCCGGGACGAAAGCGCCGAGGCGGTCCGCCTCGCCCGCCTGCGCCAGGAGGCCGGCCTGGACAGCTTCCTGACGGTGCTGGACGCCGAGCGCACCTTGGCGGCCCTCGAGGCCCAGCTGGCCCAGTCCGAGGCCCAGGTGACCTCCAACCAGATCACCCTGTTCAAGGCTCTGGGCGGGGGCTGGCAGGCCGAAGCCGCACCCAGGTCCTGATCGGCCGGAGGGGCCATCACGCCCCTCCGTTCCGATACGTGCGTCATTCAACGATTTGCGAACGCAACTTGATTGCTTGGCCGCTGAACAGCTAGGCAGGGCCTCTTGCCCACAGAGAGGATGCCCATGTCGCAGCCCCGCGCCCGCCAAGCATCCCTGAGGTCCGCCGACATCTGGACCGGCGTGGGACTGGCCGCGGCGCTGCTCTTCTTCGCCATCAGCGGCGCCATCGCCTATTCCAACGTCCAGAGCCTGCGGGAAAACAACCAGCGCATCGTCGGCACGCACAATGTGATCGTCGCGCTGGACGAACTGCTCTCCACGCTCCAGGACGCCGAGACCGGCCAGCGGGGCTATCTCCTCACCGGCGACGCCGGCTACCTCGAACCGTACGAGGCCGCGGTCGCCACGGCGACCTCGCGGATCAATGCCGTCGCCGAGCTGACCCGCGACAGCGCCACCCAGCAGACCAACGTGGCCCAGCTGCGCCTGCACATCGAGGCCAAGCTCCAGGAACTGCGGGATACCATCACCGTCCGCCGCGAGCAGGGCCGGGACGTCGCCCTGGCGCTGGTGGGCACCAACCGCGGCAGGGCCGAGATGGACGCCATTCGCGCGCGCATCGACGTCATGCGCCGCGAAGAGACGCGCATCCGCCAAGACTATCTGACGGAGATGGAGGCGGCCTATCGCACCGCCGTCATAAGCGGAATCGTCTCCGCCCTCTTCGGGGGCGGCCTGGCGATCGCGGTCTCGGCTCTCGTACGTCGCAACACCCGGGCCCGGGCCCGGGAGGAGTGGCTGCAGTCCGGCCAGGTCGGCCTGGCCGAGGCCATGATGGGCGACAAGACCGTGGAGGAGCTCGCCGAGAACATCCTCGCCTTCCTGTCCCGCTATGTGGGCTTCCAGGCAGGGGCCCTGTTCAAGGGTGAGAACGGCCTGTTCCATCGCGCGGCGACCCTGGGCGTGCCCGCCGAGGCCGACGTGCCGGAACAGTTCCACACCAAGGAGGGCCTCCTGGGCCAGGCGGTGGCCGAAGGCCGGGCCATGGTCCTAACCGACATTCCCGACGGCTATCTGACCTTCGGCTCCGCCCTGGGCCGCCACAAGCCGCGGCATCTGGTGATCCTGCCGGCCAAGGCCGACGGAGAGGTCAACGCCGTCCTGGAACTGGGCTTCCTGCAGCCGGTCGAGGACCGTGCCTTGGACCTGCTGGAACATTCGGCCGGCGCCATGGGCGTGGCCCTGCGCTCGGCCCGTTACCGCGCCGACCTGCAGCAGGCCCTGGAGGAGACCCAGCGCCAGTCCGAGGAACTGCAGGTCCAGAGCGAGGAGCTTCGCGTCTCCAACGAGGAGCTGGAAGAACAGGGCCGGGCCCTGAAGGAGTCGCAGATCCGGCTCGAACAGCAGCAGGCCGAGCTGGAGCAGACCAACAGCCAGCTGGAGGAGCAGGCTCAAGCCCTGGAGGCCCAGCGCGACGAGCTGGAGCGCACGGCCCAGGCCCTCGAGGAACAGGCGCGGCAGCTGGAACAGGCCAGCCAGTACAAGTCCGACTTCCTGGCCAATATGAGCCACGAGCTGCGCACGCCGCTGAACTCGCTGCTCATCCTCTCCAAGCTCCTGGCCGACAATCCGGACGGCAACCTCACCGACAGCCAGGTGGAATACGCCCGGACCATCCAGTCGTCCGGCAACGACCTGCTGTTGCTGATCAATGACATCCTCGACCTCTCCAAGATCGAGGCTGGCCACCTGCAGATCCATCCGGAGCAGGTGTCGGTGCGCCGCCTGGCGTCGGACCTGCGCCAGCTGTTCGAACCGGTGGCCGAAACCCGGGGCCTCACCTTCGAGGTCGAGGTGGCCAAGGACGCCCCGCCCGCCGCCGAGACCGACCGGCAGCGGCTGGAGCAGATCCTCAAGAACCTGCTCTCCAACGCCTTCAAGTTCACCGAGCGCGGCGGCGTGCGCCTGACCATCGCCTCCGCCGGCGAGGATCGGCTGGCGCTCTCGGTGATCGACACCGGCATCGGCATCGCGCCCGAGCAGCAGGAGAGCATCTTCGAGGCCTTCCGCCAGGCCGACGGGACCATCAGCCGGCGCTATGGCGGCACAGGCCTTGGCCTTTCCATCTGCCGCGAACTGGCCCGCCTGCTGGGCGGCCAGATCACGCTCAAGAGCCAACCTGGCGAGGGCAGCGCCTTCACCCTGACCATCCCGCTGGCCTATGAGGGCGCCGCCCCCGCCGAGCCGGCCCGGCCGCCGGAGCCCGAGGCGGCCGCCCCCGCCGCGCCCGCCCTGCCCCGGATGCGCCAGCGCCCCGCCCCGGCCAGCATCGATGACGACCGCGAAGCCCTCACCGATGCGCGGCGGCTGCTCCTGGTCATCGAGGACGACACGGCCTTCGCGGGCATCGTCCGCGACCTGTCACACGAACTGGGCTTCCAGTGCATCGTGGCCACCACCGCCGAAGAGGCCCTCGTCCTCGCCCGCCAGCACCGGCCGAGCGCAATCGTCCTCGACGTGGGCCTGCCGGACCAGTCCGGCCTCACGGTGCTCGACCGCCTCAAACGCGACGACCAGACCCGCCACATCCCGATCCATGTGATTTCGGCCGCCGACCATACCCAGACGGCGCTCTCGCTGGGGGCGGTGGGTTATCTGATGAAGCCCGTCCGCCGGGATCAGCTCGCCGAGGTGCTTCAAGGCCTGGAGAGCCAGCTCACCCGCACGGTGCGGCGGGTGCTGATCGTCGAGGACGACGACGTCCAGCGCGAGGCCGTGCGCAAGCTGCTGTCCTCCCGCGATGTGGAGACCGTGGGCGTCGGCACTGCGGCCGAATGCCTGGAACAGCTGCGCTCCGGCGTCTTCGACTGCATGGTGCTGGACCTGTCGCTGCCCGACGCCTCGGGCTTCTCCCTGCTGGAGACCCTGAGCGACGGCGAACACGCCTTCCCGCCGGTGATCGTCTACACCGGCCACGACCTGTCGCCCGACGACGAGCAGCGCCTGCGCCGCTACTCCAACTCGATCATCATCAAGGGGGCCAAGTCGCCCGAGCGCCTGCTCGACGAGGTCTCGCTGTTCCTGCACCAGGTGGTGTCCGAACTGCCGCCTGAGCAGCAGCGGATGATCCAGAAGGCCCGCAACCGCGACGCCGTGCTGGAGGGCCGCCGCATCCTGGTGGTCGAGGACGACGTGCGGAACATCTACTCCCTCACCAGCATCCTCGAGCCGCGTGGCGCCAAGGTGCAGATCGCCCGCAACGGCCAGGAGGCGCTCGACGCGCTGCGGGAGTCCGTGGACTATCCCGAGCGCACCATCGACCTCGTGCTGATGGACGTGATGATGCCGGTGATGGACGGCCTCACCGCCACCCGGGAGATCCGCCGCGACGGCCGCTGGGGCGGCTTGCCCATCATCACCCTCACCGCCAAGGCCATGCCCGACGACCAGGAGCGCTGCATCGCCGCCGGCGCCAACGACTACATGGCCAAGCCCATCGACGTGGACAAACTCCTGTCTCTGGTGCGCGTCTGGATGCCCCGGTGAGCGTGACCCGTGCCTGACGCCGTCGAAGACCTGGAGATTCATCTCCTGCTGGAGGCGCTCTATCGGCGCTACCACTACGACTTCCGCAACTATGCGCGGGCGTCGATCAAGCGTCGCCTGGTCCAGGCCCGTCAGCACATGGGCTTCTCCAGCATCTCGGCTCTGCAGGAGAGCCTGCTGCACGATCCGGCGACCCTGACGCGGCTCCTGGGCTACCTGACGGTGCAGGTCAGCGAGATGTTCCGCGACCCGTCCTACTTCCGGGCCCTGCGCGAGAAGGTGCTGCCGCACCTGCGCACCTATCCCTCGCTGAAGGTGTGGGTGGCCGGCTGCAGCCACGGCGAGGAGCTCTATTCCCTGGCGATCCTGTTCCGCGAGGAAGGGTTGCTCGACCGGACGCTTTTCTACGCCACCGACATCAACCCCGAGGCGCTACGGGCCGCCGAGGCCGGCGTCTATCCGCTGGAGCGCATCCGCAAGTTCACCGAGAACCATCAGAAGTCGGGCGCGCGCACCTCCCTGTCCGACTACTATGTGGCGGACTACGGACGGGCCATCTTCGACAAGACGCTGCGCAGCCGGGTCGTGTTCTCCGACCACAGCCTCGTCACCGACGCCTCGTTTGCGGAGATGCAGCTCATCTCCTGCCGCAACGTGCTGATCTATTTCGATCGCGGCCTGCAGGACCGGGCCATCGGCCTCTTCCACGACTCCCTGGCCCGCAAGGGCTTCCTGGGCCTCGGCTCAAAGGAGAGCCTGCGCTTCTCGTCCCACGCTGGCGCCTTCGCCGAATTCGTGCGCGAGGAGAAGATCTACCAGAGGCGCGAGCCGTGAGCGGGCCGGACATCCGCATGGTGGCGATCGGCGGCTCCGCCGGGGCCGTGCAGGCGCTGCTGCAACTTCTCCCGGCCCTGCCCGCCGGCTATCCGCTGCCGATGCTGGCCGTGGTCCATCTGCCGGCCGACCGGGACAATGCGCTGGTGCCGCTGCTGCAGGACCGCTGCCGGGTCAGTGTCAAGGAGGCGGAGGACAAGGAGATTCCTGCGCCGGGCGTCGTCTATTTCGCCCCGTCGGACTATCATCTGCTGCTGGAGGCCGACGGCGCCCTGGCCCTGTCCTATGACGAACTGGTGAACCATTCCCGCCCCTCGATCGATGTGCTGCTGGAAAGCGCCGCCGACGCCCTGGGGCCGGGCCTGGCCGCCATCGTCCTCACGGGCGCCAACGAGGACGGGGCGGCGGGCCTGAAGGCGGTGGCGGAGGCCGGCGGGATCGCCATTGTCGAGGATCCGGCGAGCGCCGCCTCTCAGACCATGCCCGAGGCGGCGCTGCGCGCCTGCCCGGCGGCGACGCCCATGAACCTGGATGAGATGACTTCCTACCTGCTGCGCCTGGGGGCCCGATGACCCGCCTTGAGGAGCCCATCAACTTCCTGCTCGTGGACGACCTGGAGGAGAACCTGCTGGCCCTCGAGGCCCTGCTCCGCCGGGACGGCCTTGCCTGCCTGAAGGCCCGCTCCGGCGAGGAGGCGCTGGAGCTGCTGCTGGTCCACGACGTCGCCCTCGCCCTGCTCGATGTCCAGATGCCCGGCATGGACGGCTTCCAGCTGGCCGAATTCATGCGCGGCGCCGAGCGCACGCGGCACGTGCCGATCATCTTCCTCACCGCCGGCGCCGCCGATCTCCAGCGGCGCTTCCGGGGCTATGAGGCCGGGGCCGTGGATTTCATCCAGAAGCCGCTGGAAGCCGACATTCTCCGCAGCAAGGCCAACGTCTTCTTCGACCTCTACCAGCAGCGGCGCCAGATCATGGTCCAGCGCGACGAGCTGGAGGCCTATGCCGAGCGCCTGCGCACCGTCGACCGCAACAAGAACGAGTTCCTGGCGGTCCTTGGCCACGAACTCCGCAATCCGATCATGGCTCTGGGGGCAGGCCTGCACTTCCTCAAGCGCCCCCGCGATCCCGCCAAGGTCGACGAGATCCATGCCCAGATGGAGCGTCAGGTGCAGCACCTGACCCGCCTGGTGGATGACCTGCTCGACATCTCGCGCATCGACCAGGGCAAGATCGCCCTCAACAAGGACAGGGTCTCGCTGCAGACGGTGCTGGAATTCGCGGTTGAGGCCAGCCGGCCCCAGATCGACGCCGCTGGCCACACCCTCGACGTCGACGTGGCGGCCCCGCCCACCTGGCTGCACGGCGACGCCACCCGGCTCGCCCAGGTGCTCAGCAACCTCCTCAACAACGCCGCCAAATACACCCCCCGCGGCGGGCGCATCAGCCTCTCGGCCCGCGCCCAGGACGGCTTCGCTGAGATCGAGGTGGCGGACACCGGAATCGGCATCCCCGACCACATGCAGGCCGAGATCTTCGAGCTGTTCGCCCAGGTGAAGGGGCCGGTGGACCGGGCCCAGGAGGGCCTCGGCATCGGCCTGGCCCTCGTCAAGCAGCTGGTCGAACTGCACGACGGCGCCGTGTTGCTGAAGCGCAGCGCCCCCGACCAGGGCAGCACCTTCGCGATTCGCCTGCCGATCCTCCAGGCCTGAGCCGGTTCGGCGCTACAGCGCCTCGAGCGGCGGCAGGCGGTAGCTGCCGTCGAGCAGCGGCTCCTTCGGCAGATAGACCCGCAGGATCGCCGAGAACGGCCGGCCGCTCGGTGTCGGCAGCCAGTTGGCCTGCATCGCCCCGGCGGGCGCCTCGCGCTGCATCAGGATCTCCAGCCCGCCGTCGGGCGTCCGCACCAGCCCCGGCGAGCGGTCGCCGAGGGCCCAGCGGTTGAGCGGGTTGGGCGTGAAGAAGAACTGCCCGTCCGGCGTGGCCTCGTACACGGTGAGCGACCAGAACGACTCCGCGGGCGGCAGGGCGTCGCCAGGCAGGCGCAGCCGGTAGCGCTTTGCGCTGTCGAACGTCGGCCGGCCTTCCGGGGTCACCGCCCGCATGTACATGGCCTCGACGTTCGGCAGGGCCGCGAGGCCGCCGACCGCGATCTGCGCCCGATAGAGATAGTCCTGGCCGAAGTCGCCGAGATTGGCCCTGGGATAGAGCCAACCCTGCTCAAGCCGCCCGGCGCGCCGGGAGAGCAGCAGCATCCGGGCTTCCACGGCGCCAGCCTGGATCTCCACCGCCTCGGCCGCACTGAACCGCGATGCGTCGAAGCCGGCCGCGGTTCCCACGCCCAACGGCGCCATGCGGGCCAGCCAGAGCCGGTCGGTGGCGGGCGGCGGGTTCTCCCGCATCAGCTCATGTACCGAGGCGAAGTACTCGGCCCAGGGCGCGGTGCGGCGGGCGGGCGGCTTCGGCGTCGGCGCGGTCGGCCCCTTCACCAGGATGCGGTCCTGCACGGCGTTGGCGGCGGCGAGGTCCGCCTCCCCGTCCACCAGGGTCCGGGCCAGCAGCCAGACCCAGGGCGTGGGCGAGCGGATGGCTCCGGAATCGGCGTTCGCCGCGTCGGGCCCGATGATAGTGAACTCGCCGCCGTCCTCGCCCGTGGTGCGGGTGCCGAGGATGGCGAAGTTGTTGGAATACATGTCCATCAGCGCCACGGACATGTAGCGGCCGGGGCTCGGCGGCAGCGTCAGCCGCACCGGCCCCTGGCGCAGGTCTAGCCAGGCCCGGGCGTAGAGGGTGTCGTTGTTGGGCGTCGTGACGCGCTGGGTCTCCACCGTGGTCAGCGTGCGCTGACGCATCAGGGTGTTGGGCGGCGCATTGTTCAGCGCTTCGCTGCGCGACCCCGCCATCTCGATCAGGGCCAGGCCGTACAGCCAGGCGTCGCGGGCGGCCGCCCTCAGGGTCGTCGGCCCCGCGGCCGGGGCAGGTCCGAACGGGGCTAGGCCCGCGGCCGCGCCAAGGGACAGCAGGAAGCTGCGGCGTTCCATGAAACTCCTCCCGTCTGCGCCCGGCCGCCGATCGCGCCGCGCCGAGTCGCCGCCGCCAGCATCGGCCAAGGCCCCCGCCATCGCCAAGCGTCCGAAAGTGCGGCTGTGGATCAGCCCGGCGTGGCCCGCCAGACCCAGACCAGATGCTCGGTGCGGACCCAGCCGGTCCGGCCGTCGGCCAGACGGACGCGGCGCCAGCCCAGGAAGCTCGCGCCGTCGGCCCGGGCCGTCGCGCCCGCCGGCAGCTGTGCGGGCGCGGTCTCCGCCGGTGTTTCGACCGGCGCGGGACGGAGGGGCGCGGCTTTCCAGACGATCACCGCATCGGGAGCGGCGAGCGGCCCATAGGCCCGGAGCGACCAGGCGGCGAGGCCTCCTGCAAGAACGCCGGCCACAATCAGCGCCGCCCCGGCTCGCGTCCAGAGGGGCGACAGCCGCCGGTAACGCGCCAGAACGCCCATACCCGCGCCCAGGGAGCCGATCAGCGCTGCCCCCAGCACAGCCCAACGCCACGCCGGCGCGGACAGAGCGTCGGCGAGCCTCGCCCCCGGCCGCGGCGTCTGCGGATCAACGCCGGCCTTGTCGGCGACGAGTATCCACAGCCGCCTCGTCTCGGCCGCGCGCGGCGCCTGCACCCACGCCACGGCGGCATGTCCGGCAGCTTCGTCCCACCGCCGCTGAGCGCCCAGAACCACGGCCAAGTCGTGACGGGAGCGCCAGTCCAGGGGCTGGACCGCAAGCCGCGCTGTCAGAGCCGCCTCGTCGCTCGCGGCCGCCCGGGCGAAGTCCGGCGCACACACCGAAACCGCGGCGGCGGCCAGGGCCGGCAGCAAGCTAGCGCGCCGCAGGATACTGCGTGGATCGAAGGGCGGCGGTCGCCCCAGGGCTCCCAGGGCGGCGACCGCGCGTTGGCGCCAGTCCGCCGGCAAGGCGGCGTCGCGGGCGTAGAGCGCAAGGTCAGCCTCCTCCCAGAGCACCCGCCAGGCGCTATCCGCCGGCAAATCCTCGGGCGTGGGCGCCGCCTTGCCAACACCAAGGCGCACGGCCGCATCCGCCTGCCAACCACGCAGCAGGCGCGCAGTCTCGGCCGGATCCCGCACCCGACCGAGCCGGTCCAGGGTGCGGGCGAGACGGCCATGCGCCCTCCTGGGCCCGCGGTGCGGATCGAGACGCCGTGCCCGCGCGAACGCCAGGGAGAGCCAGAGGGCCAGCACGGCGCCAGGGCCCGCCGCCAGAGCCGCGAACCAGACCCCGTCCCGCGGCGGCGGCGTCGCCTGGCCAGGGCTTGCCAGCAATTGCGGCAGGGCCTCGCCGTCGGGCGGAGCCGAGGCACCGACCGGGGGCGCCGCGCCCTCGCCGCCGGGCCCCGGCTGGACGTGCACCGGGACCGGCGCGGACCGCAGACGGACATATCGGCCCGCCGCCGGGTCGAAGGCGACGAGTTCCACCGCCCCCAGGACATAGTCGCCGGCGCGACGGGGCGTCAGCTTCACCGTCTCTCGCAGACTACGCGCGAATAGGGTCTCGCCCGCTTCTTCCACCGATGGCGTCCCGATCAACTCGAAGTCCCGGGACAGGCGGCGAGCGGGCAGCCCCCGGATCGCCGGCCAGGAGCCTGCGCCATCAAGGGACACGGTCCACGACAGCGTCTCGCCCACGCGCACCATAGTCCGGTCGACCGTGGAGGTGAGGTGGAAGGCGCCGACTGCCCCGGAAAAACCGGGCGGCGGCGACGGCAAGGGGCGAACCGTCAACTGGGCCGCCGTCGTCTGCACCGGCACGGCCGCGGTGATCGCCCGCTCGTAGTCCTCAGTCCTGAGCACGCCCGTGCGCAGCACCATCATCTGGCGGGCGGGCTGCAGGCGGACGGTCCCCGGCTCTAGCGCCACGGCCTGGGTCCGCCGCTCGATCACGGCCATGTCCGAGCCCGTCGCCATCTCGCGAAGCTTCGGCTCGCTCCAGGCCTCGGCCACCAGTGGCGCGGCGGTCCAGGCCATGTCGCCTTCGAGGTGTCCGAAATCCGCCCAGTTCACCCGCCAGGCCAGGGCGAGGTCGAACACCTCTCCAGCCCACACTTCCCGGGGGGTCTCAAAGGCGCCCGTGGCCTTGGGCGCTGCGGGCGGCGTCTGGGCTTGGCCGGCGCCGGCTGCCAAGGCGACCGCCAAGCCCGCAAACGCCGGGATCGTCAGCCATGAACGAAGCAAGGCGCAGATCACCAGGTCTGCTCCGCAAGAGGCTCGCCATGGGGGACGGGCGGCTGCATGAGACGGAATAGGTCCGCAGGCGAGTCTTCACGACGCAGCGCCTCCAGGACCGCAAGCGGCCGCACCAGGGCGGTATTGCGCCACTCCGCTGGATCGAACACGTCTCGTTGGGCGCCGCCGACGCTCTGCAGGCCCTGTTCGCCCGCCGTGGGCTCCTGGGTCTCGCCCGCCGTCCCCTTCTGGCCGCCCGCGTCGCCCGCCTCGTCCGGCGCCTTGAGCTCGCCCGTCCCGTCCAGGGGCTCGTTGGCAGGGTCGGCCGGACCGGGATCGTCCAGGGGAACGGGCGGCGGAGGAACACGCAGCCGCCGCAGACGCGCTTCCAGGGCCGTCCAGTCGGCGCGTCGCGGATCGAGCCGACGCCCCGCGTCCACCGCCTCAAGGCCATCGCGCAGGACGCCGTCTTCCAAGGCGTGGCCATGTCCACGGTGGATCTCGCCATACCGGATCGCCACTTCGGCCACCGCAAGATAGTCGCCCGCGTCCAGGGCGGGCTTCGCGATCAGGCGCTCGACCAAGGCGACCATGCGATCCAGCGGCTCGGCCTCAGACGGATCCGGTGGCCGGCTCTGCGACAGGGCGCTCGGCGGCAGGAGCGGCAGAAGCGCGGCCAGGCAGATCGTCGCCGCCGCAAACCGACCGCCCCGCCGCGGGGGGGGCCTCGGCTCGGCCGGATGCTCCCGCACGAGACTGACCGCCAGCATGATCAGGGCCGCGGCGAGGAAAAGCGCAGACCACTCCCGCCGTCCGGCGCCGGGGCCCATCGCAACGGGACTCGCCGCCTCTCCGGCGCGCGCCTGGATCGTGCGGACGGCCTCGGCCAGCGCCCCGGGGCCGTCGAGCCTGGACGCCTCCAGGTAGCGGCCGCCCGTCGCCTCGGCCAAGGAGGTCAGGACCGCGGGCTGCGCACGCGAGACCACAGGCGTCCCCGCGGCGTCTCGCACCGGCCGACCATCCACATCGACGACGGGAGCTCCATCCGGACTGCCAAGCCCCACGGCCACCACCGCGACGCCGGCCTCGTCCAGAGCGCCCAAGCGGTCACGCCATGCGCCGGGCTGGGCTTCGCCGTCCGACAGCACCACCAGCACCCTGCCCGGCCGCGGCGTCTCGCCGAAGGCCGCCAAGGACCCATCCAGCATCGCCGCGAAATCCGTCCCCGCCTCCACCAGGTGCCACGGCTGCAGCGCCGGCAGAAAGGCGCCCATCAGGGCGCGATCCTCGCTGGGCGGCGCCAGGACATGGGTCGAGCCGGCGAAGGCCAGGAGCCCCACAGGGTGATCCGCCAACTCGGCCTCCAGCCCTTGGGCGAGCGCCCGCGCCCGTTCCAGGCGGGACGGCGCGGCGTCGGCGGCGAGCATGCTGCGGGAGAGGTCGAGGGCGATCACCACCGGTCCCGCGGGGAGACCCGCTTCGGGCGCCGATCCGGGCGCGCCCTGCGGACGGGCCAGGGCCGCCGCCACCAGCAACACCGCCCCGGCGTGCAGCCAGGCGCGACGCCGCCCGATGCGGCCAAGACGCACCCGGCCGCCGAGAACCTCGCCCCGTAGAATTCGCGGCCCCTCAACATCCGGCCCGGCGCGCCGGTCGCGCCAGGCCTGGATCGCCAGGGCCAGCGGCGCGAGCAGCGACAGCCAGAGCATGTGCGGCCAGGCGAAACTCATGCCGCCGCCCGCCTCCGCCACCGGGGCGATGTTCCCGGGAAGGCCAACAACAGGGCCGCCAAGGCCGGCCCGGCGAACCACGGGTAGAGTTCGACGGCCTGCGTGCGATGCCGCACCTCGACCTCGGCCTTGCGAGCCTTGTCGATGGCGGCGAAAGCCTGCTTCAGCCCCTCGACATCGCCCGCGGCGAGGTATCGTCCGCCCGTCGCGGCGGACATGGCCTGCAAGGCCTCCACGTCCAGGCTGGAAGGCAACTGGCGCGTACCGATCCGCCGGCCGGTGTCATCGAAGACCGGGAACGGCGCCACGCCCCCGCGCCCGGCTCCGATGGTATAGACCGGGATCTTGCGGGTCCTGGCGATCATCGCCGCTTCAGGCGGGGTCAGGCGGCCGCTGGTGCTGGCCCCATCGGTGAGCAGGACTACGAACTGCCCCGTGGCGTCTTCACCGTCTCGCCGCCCCTGTTCGAGGCCGGCGAGGGCGAGGCCGAGGCCATCGCCGATGGCCGTACCGTCCTCGATCAGCCCGATCTTCAACCCCTCGATCCGGCTCTCCACCCAGGCGAGGTCGCGGGTGAGCGGCGCCAGGGTGTAGGCCCGGCCGGCGAACACTACGACGCCAATCCGGTCATTGGGGCGGTCGGTGATGAAGCGCCGGATCACCGGCCGCACGGCCTCCAGCCGATTGATCGGCCGGCGATCTTCCCCCCGGTAGTCCTCCGCCAGCATGGAGGTCGACAGGTCGATGACCAGCATCAGGTCATGGCCATGGGTGATCGCCTCTGCATGGCGTTCCATGCGCTGCGGACGGGCGGCCGCCACGGTGATCAGGGCCATCGCCAGGCAGCCGAGGATCAGCCGAAGGCTTGGCCGGGTGCGGCGGCGGCCCGAGGCCCAGGCGGCGGCATAGGGCACGAGAAGCACCGGCGCGCGGCCGCGCCAGGCGCGCAGGGCGAGCACGGCGGGGATGATCAGCAGACCCGCGAGGACCAGGGGATGCTCAAAACGGAGGGCGCTCATGCCGCCGCGCCGCGGGCGCCGCGGCGGCGCAGGAAGCTCGCCAGGGCCGCCAGGGGATCGGCCGCCGCATCCACCATCAGTCGGTCGGCGGGATCCGGCCACCAGGCCGCCCAGGCCTGCTCGCGCGCGGCCCGCCAGGCGGCGTGGGCCGCCCGGCTCGCCGGACTCGCCTCCACCCAGGCCAGCGCCTGGGCCGTGGGATCATAGGCCGCAAAGCCCCCGGCGGGCGGCCCGGTCCGCTCCCAGGCGTCTTCTACGCGCACGCCGATGGCGTCGTGCCGGCGCCTCAGCCGCGTCCAATCCGGGGGCGGCGGCCCCTCCGGCGGATCGCCCAGCAGCACGAGGAAGGCGCCCTGCGGGATCGGCTGGCCGAGTACCGATGGCGGCGGCCCGGCCAGGGGATCGGGCGCCGTCCCCGCGAACAGCTCGGCCGCCGCCGCGAGGGCGTGGGCGCGATGGCGGCTGGGCGACCGGAGTCTCACCCCGTCGGCGCGCAGGTGGATGAGACCCACCCGCTCGCGGTTGATGACCGCCAGCAGCATGATCAGGGCGGCCAGCTCCAGCAGAACGTCGCGCTTGCTGACGGCGCCCGAGCCGAACTGCAGGGCCGGGCCGTCCTGGACCACCACGAGCACGGTCGGCTCCCGTTCGGCGATGAAGACCTTGCGGTGCAGCTCGCCGAGCCGGGCGGTGACGTTCCAGTCCACGTCGCGGACATCGTCGCCGAAGACATATGGCGTCACCTGGTCGAAGTCCCGTCCGCGCCCCCGGAAGATCGACCGCGCCGCCCCCGCCAGGGGGCCCGCCACGGGACTGCGGCGCAGACGCCACTCGAGCTTGCGCAGGGCGTCCAGCGCGCGGGGATCCAGCGTCCGGGGCGGAGCCTGCATGGGGTTTCGCTCAGTCCGGCACGGCCACGGTTGCGACCGTCCGGGCGACCACGTCGTCGGGCGTGAGCCCCAGCGCCTCGGCCTCATAGGTCAGGGCGATGCGATGCCGCAGGACATCCTGCGCCAACTCCTGCACCAGGGCCGGCGTCACGTGATCCCGCCCCCGCAGGAAGGCCAGGGCCCGGGCCGACTGATAGAGCGCCAGGGAGGCCCGGGGCGAGGCGCCGAAAGCCAGCAGCGCCACGCCGTCGGCGCCCGGCTTCACAAGATCCCGGGTGGCCCGCACCAAGGCCAGGACATAGCCCTCGATCTCCGTGGCGACATGCACCCCGTCCACCGCAGCCCGGAGGCGCAGAAGCTCAGTCCCGTCGGACACCGCCTCCAGCACCGGCGCCTGGGCGGCCGACCCCCAGCGGCGCAGCATGGCGAGTTCGTCGTCATGCGACGGGTAGTCCAGGCCGAGCTTGAACAGGAACCGGTCCATCTGGGCTTCGGGCAGCGGATAGGCTCCCTCGTGCTCCACCGGGTTCTGGGTGGCCAGGACCAGGAACGGGTCCGGGAGGCGATGCTGCGTCCGGCCGATGGTGACCTGACGTTCCTGCATGGCCTCGAGCAGCGCGCTCTGGACCTTGGCCGGAGCGCGGTTGATCTCGTCGGCGAGCACCAGGTTGGCGAACACCGGCCCGAGGTGGGGCGTGAACCCCCCGTCCTTGGGCGAATAGACCATGGTCCCGATGATGTCGCTGGGCAGCAGGTCCGGCGTGAACTGGATCCGCTCGCAGGAGAGCCCCAGGGCCGAGCCCAGCGACTTCACCAGCAGGGTCTTGGCGAGGCCCGGCAGCCCCTCCAGCAGCACATGCCCGCCGACGAGGAGCGCGACCTGCAACCGCTCGACGATATGGGCCTGCCCGAGCACCGCCTTGCCGACCTCCGCCGACAACCGTCGCGCCCAGGTCTGCCCTGCCCCAACCTGCACTCCGCCGTCCAAGACCTCTCCCCGCCGGTTCAGCGTTCCCGCAGCAGCACCCGCCCGTGGCGCTCCGCGGTGACCTTGCCCTCGGCCAGGGCGAGCCGGCCGTTGACGAACACGTACCGCATCCCTTCGGAATAGGCGTGCGGCTTCTCGTAGGTAGCCACGTCGCGGATGGTGTTCGGGTCAAAAACGATCACATCGGCATAGGCGCCGGGCTTCAGCACGCCCCGGTCCTTGATGGCGAACACCTGGGCGGGCAGCCCGGTGGATGAATGGACCGCCTGCTCCATGCTGATCACTCCGCGGTCCAGCACATAGCGCCGGAACTTCCGCGGGAAGGCGCCGTAGGCCCGCGGGTGCTCGGCGCCCTTGCCGAACTCCACCAGGGCTCCGTCGGTCGAGGTCATGGTCCAGGGTTGCTTCATGATCGCTTCCAGGTCGGCCTCATTCATGTTGAACGAGACGACGCCGGCGCCGCCCTTCATCAGCATATCGATCGCCGTGTCGAGCGGGTCCTGCAGCTTGCGCTTGGCGATCTCGTCCAGCCGCATGCCCTCTAGGGACGGATCGGGCGCATAACCGCGGATCATGATCGCGTTGGCGCCGGCCCGCCGTTCGAGATTGCCGGCCATTTCCTTGCGGATCAGCGCCCGCTGTTCAGGGTTGGCGAGGCGCTTGGCCAGAGCGTCGCGGCCGCCCTCCTGCGCCCAGCCGGGCACCAGCGAGGCCTGCAGCGAGGTGCCCGAGGCGGCGTAGGGATACTGGTCGGCCCAGATCGAGAGCCCCTCGGCCCGGGCGTCCTCGATCAGCTTGATGGCCTCGGCCGACTTCCCCCACACGGAAGGGCCGAGCATCTTCATGTGGGTGACCACGCCGATGATGCCGGTCTGGCGAGAGACCTCGATCAGTTCCTTGATCGCGCCCAGGACGCCCACGTCGTAGCTGGACTCGTCCCGGATGTGGCTGATGTGGAAGGCATTCGGATAGGCGGCCGCCACCTTGGCCAGGGCCACCAGTTCCGACGTCTGGGAATACTTGCCCGGCACGTAGAACGGGCCGCTGGAGAACCCGAAGGCGCCGAGATCCATGGCCTGTTTGACCAGGCCCCGCATCTTCTCCAGCTCGGCCGACGTGGGCGCCCGGTTGTCGAGCCCCATGATCGCCTGGCGCACGCCGTTGTGGCCGATCATCGGGATGACGTTCACGCCAGGGACATTCTTTTCGATCTCGGCGATCTGCGGACGCAGATCGCCCGGTCCGCCGCCGTCGGGATTGATCATCACGGTGGTGATCCCCTGGTAGAGGATCGACTCCGCCGCGGCGAGCTTGGGCGTGCCGATCCCAGGCGCGGCGTGGGAATGAGGATCGATGAACCCGGGGGTCACATAGAGGCCCCTGGCGTCGATCACCCTGGAGGCCGTCGCCGACGCCGGGATGGCGCCGACCTCGGCGATGCGGTCGCCCTTGAGCGCCACATCGACCGTCCGGCCCGGGCTTCCCGTGCCGTCATAGACGAGGCCGCCCCGGATGATGACGTCATAGTCCTCAGCCTGGGCGCCGGCCGCGCCGACGCCCAGCACCATGGCCGCCGCGGCTGCGAATGTCCGGAACCGACGGAAGATCGATCTGCGACGGGTCATGCTCTCCCCCAAAATCTCTCTGCGCGCGAACTCAGTAGCGGAACCGCAGCCCCACCCGGAACACCCGCCCCAGGATGTCGAACACCCCCTGGTCGGTCTGGGGCACGCTCCAGGCCGTGCCGGCCGGCCCGTAGGGCACCAGTTCCGGATCCGCGTTCAGGATGTTGTTCACGTTCACGAACAGCTGGGTGCTCGAGAACGGCGGCACGTCGATGTCGTAAGTGATCGACGTATCCAGGTAGAAGGCCGAGTTGACGTGGTTGTAGTTGATGGTCGGGTTGAAGGTCGTCGAGCCCGGGCAGGCGCTCTGGCAGACCACATAGTCGTTGCTGATGGTGGAGGAGCTCACGCCGCGGCCAACGACCTGGATCGTCCAGGGCTCGGCGCGCCAGGTGGCCGTAGCCCGGTACACGAACTTCGGCAGTGAGATCGAGCCGACGCTGTCGGTCGGCGGGTCGATGCCGTTGTCGTTGTAGTTCTCCAGATAGCGGGTAGCCACGCCCCGCAGGGTCATCGTCCCCGCGCCCAGGTCGAAGCGGTACGAGGCCTCCATGTCGAAGCCGCGGGCCTGGCGCTTGGCAAAGTTGAACGGGCTGATCGAGACCCGGGTGATGAACTGACCCGACCTCTGGATGGCGGCGCAGTACTCCTGTTTGCCCTGGAAGCAGCGATCGACGATGCGCTGGGCGTCTACCGAGCCGATCGCGTCGTTGATCTTGATGTCATAATAGTCGAGCGAGGCGGCGAAGCCCGGCAGGAAGCGCGGCTGGACGACCACCCCAAGGCCCAGGGTGTCCGCCTTCTCGGGCTTCAGCGCCAGGTTGCCGGTCGTCACCTCCAGGAACTGGGTGTTCGTGTTCCCCATGAAAGGGTCGATCAACTGGTTCGAGCGGCTGGTGCCGGCGGCGAACAGCTCGTTCAGGTTTGGCGCCCGGATGTCCCGCGAGCGGGTGACGCGGAAGCGGATGTCGGGGATCGGCGAGTAGGTGAAACCCGCCTTCCAGGTCATCACAAAGCCCGAGGTCGAGTAGTCCGTCGCGCGGACGGCGCCGTTGAAGTCCAAGCCCTCCCAAAGCGGGATCACCGTCTCGACGTAGCCTTCGGTCACGTCGTAGGCGCCGAAATTCGGCAGGTAGTTGCCCACGAACCACCCGGAGCTGTGGCCCGGCGGCACATAGCCGCTGACCTTCTCCTTACGGTGCTCGACACCGAGCGCTAGCGACACCGGACCAGCCCAGGTCGAGAAAGGGTCGCCCGACAGGTTTGCCGCCATCACCTCCTGGGTGAAGTACTGGATCCGGTGGATGTCCCCATGGGTCCAGGCGATGGCCTCGGGAGAGGCGACGCCCACCCCGAACCGGTTCAGCGGCACGCAACCGTTGTTGGGATCGGTCAGCGTCGAGCGGCAGACGATCTCGCCGGTGACGGGGTGGAACACCGCGTCCGTGGCCATGGCGAGCCGGTTATTGTTGGTGATGTCCTTCGCCATCTCGAATGAGCGCGTGCGCCCGTACTGGTAGTAGGCGTCCCATCGCCAGGAGTCGCCGAAGGCCTCGAACTCGCCGTTGGCGCCGACCACGTAGCGCCCGACTTGGCGGTTGTTGTTGGTGCCGCGAACCGGGAAGTCGGCGTTGCTGGTGCCCAGGTTGAAGCTGGTGATGTTCAGCGCCTGGAGGTCCTCGCGCACGCTCTGCGGCAGGAAGGCGTTGTCCGATCGGATGCTGACGTTGCCCTGGTTATATTGCCGGCCAAGCCAGCCGTAGGAGGCATGCTTAGTCCACGACGCTTGGCCAAAGACCTCCAGATTGTCGGCAATCTCGTAGCTGACACGTCCGAAGAGGCTCTTGCGCCGCTCGTCGGCGTCGAGGGTGTTTAGCTTGTTGGCCTGGTTGCGTTCCCAGTCGCCGCCGATCAGCCACGGGTCCCGGGCGACGTCCATAGACTGCTGATAGACCGCCCCGCCCACGCCGAAGGCGGTGCCCCGCAGGGGGCCGTTCCAGATCACGCCCCCGGGGGCGGCGATGGGGCCGGCGTTGTAGGTGACCAGGCGCTCGGGCTGACCGTTCCCCGGCGCGTAGGCCGGGTTGTTGACGATGTAGTAGCCTTTGTTGTTCCAGTCGCGCGGCACACCATAGATGCCCTCGCGATCGGTGAGTTCGGCGTTCAGCAGCACCTTGCCGCGGCCCTGCATGAAGGGCAGGCCGGCGCTCAGGTTGAGGCGATACTGGTCGTTGTCGCCATAGGTCGTCTGGCCCGCCTCGATCGAGCCCTTGATGCCGGTGAGCTCCTTGTCGAGGATGAAGTTCACCACCCCCGACACCGCGTCCGAACCATAGGCGGCCGAGGCGCCGCCGGTGACGATCTCGACGCTCTTGATGAGGCCCTGCGGGAAGGTGTTGATGTCCACCTGCCCGGTGATGGTCGAGGCCACCGAGCGCTGACCGTCAAGCAGCACCAGGGTCCGCGAACCGCCCAGGTTGCGCAGGTTCAGCGCGTTGATGCCGGCGGTGCCCGCGCTGATGTTGGCGTTGCCGGTCTGGACGGTGGCGCTGCCTTGGATGGACGGGATGTCATTCACGAAGTCGGCGAGATTGGACGGCGCCGCCGCCTCGAGATCCTGCTCGCTGATGACCGTCAGCGGGGTCGGCGCCTGAAAGCCGTCGCGGACGACACGGCTCCCCGTGACCACCACCTCCTCAACCGACCGGGCTTCCGGCTCCATCGTGGTGGGAAGTACGGCTTGAGCGGCCGCGGGTCCGGCGCTTACCGCAAGCACCAGCGCCGAGGCGCCGTACGCAAGCCCCTGTTTCCACAAGGCCGCGACGCGCGGCTGGCGAGCGTCGCAGGTCATCAGTTCGTTCAGCATCGGCTGGCCCCCTCAGATCGTGTCGAGGCCCTCGTCCGCGTCTCGTCCCTCATCGCCTCATCTCGGCGACAGGCGACGCCGGCGGGCCTGTCCGCGGCGTTCGTCGGCCCCTTCAGCCGCGTCGCCAACAGCGACACGAGAGTGTCACGGGCGCCTCGCGAGGTGAGTGATCAATGCTTTGCGAGGCCATAGCCGGCAGCTATCCGTCCCGCTGGGGAATGGCGCCTCAGCGGGCGCCGATCACGCGCAGCGGCGGCCGATTCGTCGGCGGCTTCGCCACAGTCTCGGTGGTGAACTGCGACAGCACGCGGATGAAGGGCTGCATGAGCCGCGGCAACGGCCGGTCGGCGAGGTAGATGCAATGGACGCCGAAACGCACCGGCGGATCCAGGGGCCGATAGTCGAGTTCGGGATCCAGACAGGCCCGGGCCGTGAAATCGTCCACCACCGCCATGCCCATGCCCTGCCGGACCAGGGGCGCGGCCGTATAGAGCGTCTGGATGGTGATGCTCTCCTGGAGCGAGAGGTTCTGGCGCGCCACCTCGTTGTTGAACAGGTTGCCCATCGGCCCGCTGTGGGCCAGGCTCACGAACTCGCGCCCTTCCAGGACCCTGAGGCTCAGACGCGGCGGCGCGTCCGGCAGGTCCTGCTTGCGGAACATGAGAACCAGTTCGCCGGAACCGATCTGGGTATGGGCCAGGCGGGGATGCTTCGGGGGCTCGTAGCCGATGGCGAGATCGCACTCGCGTTCGGTGAGGGTCCGCAGGATGTCGGCGTGATGGAGCGTCTGGATGTCGAAGGAGACGTTGGGCCGTTCCTTGCGAAAGCGCGCCACCGCCTGGGGGGCGACGCTCAAGCCGAAACCCGGCAGAACCGCAAGGCGGATGCGGCCCTCGCCTCCCCGGCGAATGTTCTTGGCCGTCTGCTGCAGCGACCCGACCCGGCCGTAGATTTCGTCCACCTCGCGGAACAGTGCATGGGCTTCCTCGGTGGCGGTGAGGCGCCCCTTCGCCCGTTCGAACAGCGGAAAGCCGAGCCGGATCTCCGCATGCCTCAGCACCTTGCTGATGGATGGCTGGGAGACGTTCAGCGCGCGGGCCGCGCCGCTAACCGTGCCGTTCACATAGACCGCGTGAAAGACCTCGATGTGTCTCAGGTTCATCATGATAATCGCCCCCTGTCCCCGACCGCCTCCCAACGGCTGCATAGGAAATGGCGCGAGACCAGCGCGCTGACGCGCATCCGCTCGCGGCGACGGCGAGAACGGCGCTCTCTTGCTGCTTCGTCATGCGCAAGGATCGCCGCTCTGCCGAAAATCCCGGCGGGAAATTCTCAGACGCGAGGCGGCTTGCGCAGGACATCGGGATCCATCTCACCGGACCAGCGCGCCACCAGCGTCGCATTCGTCAGATTGCTCATAACGTTCGGCACGGTCCGGATCATGTCGAGCGGCCGGTCGAACGGCAATATGAAGCCGACGATGAGCGCGGACTGGGCGTCATCGATCCCCACCACCGACAGCACCGCCGCCATCATGAACAGCGAAGACGAAGGAACCGGCGGCGTGCTGACCGCCAGCAGCGTCGCCGCACCGATGATCAGGGCCACATCCACCGGCTGAAGCGCCACGCCCAGGGCCTGGGCGGCGAACACAGAAAGCAAGGCCACATAGAGGGCGGTTCCGTCACGGCCGATGCTGACGCCGACCGGCAGGACGGTAGAGATAATGCTCTTGTGCAGCCCGAGGTTCTTCTCGGCGACGGTCATCTCCACCGGCAGGCTCGCCGAGCTGGACGAGGTGGAAAAGGCGACCAGGATGGCGTCGGCCGCGCCCCGCAGAAAGGGCGCCGCCGGAAGAGCGCCCGCAAGCCGGATCAGCCCCGGCTGCACCACCAGCGTCTGGATCGTGCAGCAGACCAGCGTGCCCAGGGCCAGCAGGGAGACGTTCACGAAGACGCCCAAGCCGTTCACCCCCACCGCAGTGGCCACCAGGCCGAAGACGCCGAACGGCGCGGTCTCGATGACGAACTTCACCACCGTCAACATGGCGTCCGATGCGACGTTGATCGCATCAACCAGCGGCTTGGCCCGCTCGCCGAGCTTCAGAAGCGCCGCGGCGAACAGAACGGCGAAAAAGATGATCGCCAGCATGTCGCCCTCCACCAGGGCCTGCACCGGGTTGAGCGGGATGATCGCCAGGAGCTGCTCGCTCAGGCTCCGACCGGGCTTGATCTCCTGCGGGACGGCGGCGGCGAGGCTTACGCCCACCCCCGGCTGCAGCAGCAGGCCAAGGCTCACTCCGATGCAGACGGCGATCGCGGCGGTGCCCACGAACAGGCCCACCGTCCGCAGCCCCAGGGCCCCCAGCCGCTTCGGATCGCCGAGCGCCATGACCCCGGCCATGATGGTGACGAAAACCAGGGGGGCGACGACCATGCGGGTGAGCCGCACGAAGATGTCGCCGAGCCATTTGACCTGAGCGGCCTCTGGTCCATAGGCCATCCCCGCTACGGCCCCGAGCAACAGGGCCGGCAGGATGCGTTTCCAAAGCGGAATGTCGAACCAGTAGCGTTGCAGCGGGCTGCGCCGCGGCGCAGCCTGGGTCGAAGACGCTTCAGTCTCGGACATGCGTTTCCCCCTGGCGACCCATGCGCGGCAGGGCGTCCGGAGCAGTCAGGAGGCCCCTCGAACCTGCGCCCGCCTCACACTATCTGGCCGATTCGCCGCCCCACAGCTGTCCGCTCGGCGCCTTCAGGGCCGAGCCCTCCATCACCACCCCGCCCTCACGGTCCCGGGCCAGCCACGTCGGCCCGTCGAGGTCCACGAAGTCCGCCTGCTCGGCCACCTGGAAGGCCGGCGCCACCGACAGCGAGGTGCAGATCATGCAGCCGGTCATCACGGTCATGCCCGCAGCCCGGGCTGCCGCCAAAAGCTCGAGGGCGGCAGTGAGGCCTCCCGTCTTGTCGAGCTTGATGTTCACGGCCTGATAGCGCCTGGCCAGGCGCGGCACATCCGCGGCAAGGTGGCAGGACTCGTCCGCGCAGATCGGCACTGATGGAACGAAGCCTTCGAGCGCGGCGTCTTCGGCCGCGGGCAGCGGCTGCTCCAGCAAGGCCACCCCGAGCTCGGCCAGCACAGGCTGCAGCTCTTCGAGCAACGGCATGGTCCAGGCCTCGTTGGCGTCCACGATGAGCGTTGCATCCGGACAGGCCGCTCGTACGGTCCGCAACTGAGCGGCGGGGTCGGAGCCGTCGACCTTCACCTTCACCAGGGGATAGTGAGCAAGCTTCGCCGCGGCCGCTCCCATGGCCTCGGGGGCGTCCAGGCTGACGGTGAGCGCCGTGGTCACGTGGCCGCGCGGCGTGCGCCCGATCAGCTCAGCGACGCTGCGGCCGGCAAGACGGGCCTCAAGGTCCCACAGGGCGCAGTCCAGGGCGTTGCGCGCCGCCCCCGGCTTCAGCGCATCCAGCAGGGCGCGGCGGTCAAGGCCGGCCTCGACCTGCGGCCTCAGGGCCTCGATCTGGGCCACGCAGCTTTCCACCGTATCGCCGTAGCGCGGAATGGGCGCGCCCTCACCGCGGCCCACGACATTCCCCTGCCGGACCTCGGCCACCACCAAGTCGGCCTGGGTGCGAACACCCCGGGAAATCCGGAACGGGGTCGCTAGCGGCCAGTGCTCGGCGCCTGCGCGGAGAGTCCGAAGCATTCGTCCATCCGATCCACAATCAAGTCCACGCCCATCCGGAACGGATCCTGGCAGGGAAGCCCCAGGGCATCGGCGGTCTCGGCGCAGATCCTCCGGGCCGCCTCGTCGTCCAGCTTGGAGGTGTTCAAGGCCACACCGACGGCCACGACCCGGGGATTGGTCAGCCGCGCGGCTTCCAGGTTGGCCTCCAGGCAGACCTTGAGGTCCGGCAGGCTCCGCCCCGGCAGGCCGCGCATGCTCTCCCGGCCCGGCTCGTGGCAAAGGACGATGGCGTCCGGCTGGGCGCCGTGCAGCAGGCCGAGCGAAACGCCCGCATAGGATGGATGGAACAGCGAGCCCTGGCCTTCGATCAGGTCCCAGCCGGCCTCCTCCCGAGCCGGCGAGACCATCTCCACGGCGCCCGAGATGAAGTCGGCGACCACGGCGTCGAGGGGCACGCCGCCGCCCGCCACCAGGATCCCGGTCTGCCCGGTGGCCCGGAAGTCGGCGGCCACGCCCCGGGAGACCAGCTCACGGGTCAGGGCCAGGGTCGCGTACATCTTGCCCACCGAGCAGTCGGTGCCCACCGTCAGCAGGCGGCGGCCCGACCGGGGATAACCTGTGCCGACCTTCAGCACCGGCGGCGGCTCGCGCACGTCGAACAGCTGCCGGCCGTTCCGCTCGGCGGCGGCGCGGATCTCGGGATTGGCGTTCAGGCGATCGTGCAGGCCGGCGGCCACATTCAAGCCGGCGTCCAGGGCCGCGACCGCATCGGCCACGGCTTCAGGGCCCAGCACTCCGCCCGCGTTGGCCACGCCGATCACCAGCGTCTTAGCCCCCTCGGCGACGGCCTCGGCGAAAGACATCTGCCGCAGCCCGAGGGTCACCGCCTCGGTGGAGCGCCGATACTCGCCCAGGCTCAGATCAGGGCGGAAGACCGCAATGCCACGCGAGGTCTTCACCGAAATCTCGTCCCGGGCGTCGCCTAGATAGAGCAGGTAAGGCCCCGGTATATTCATGGAGAAAGGTCCTTTGATCTCCGCCGCAAGACGAGGGCGGAACAAGCTCATCCCGATTAGCCGGGGCTCATCGGCGTTGGAAAATGCCAACCGGGCGGCGCCTCATAGCGGTGGGCTATACCTGCGCCGGGCCGCACGAAGAGACGCCGCCGACCTTGCGGGCCGACGGCGTCCCAGCGGCTGCCAGGGTGAGGGGATCGCGCCCTAGGAACAGCCCGCAGGGGTCGGTTTGGGGAGACCGCGCCCTGCGAAGGCGCCGGTGGGTTTCCCACTCTCCAGTTCAAGCTTGCCGTTGAGGACCACCGCCTCGACCCCTGTCGAGAGCCGGGTCGGATGCACATAGTCGGCCATCGGCAGGAACGACTTGGGGTCGATCACCACCACGTCAGCGAAGTAGCCCGGTTTGAGATAGCCGCGGCCGGTGATCCCCAGGGTGTCGGCCACCAGACCCGTGGACTTGTGCACGAACTCCACGGGCGTGATCACCTTCTCCTCGACCACATACTTGGACCAGAGCCGGGGATAGCTGGCGTGGCCCCGCGGATGGCCGCTCGGCCCGCCGTCCGTGGAGAACATGTTCCACGGCTTTTTCATCAGGATCTTGATGTCGGCCTCGGTGATGGCGAACACCGCGACGCTCGCATTGCCCTTGGTGAGAATACGCACCGTGGCTTCGGCGGGGTCGACGTTCCAGGCGGCGGCGATCTCTGAGATCCGCTTGCCCACCAGCTCGGGCTGATCCGGCGCACCATTGATCAGGATGTTCTGGGGCCCGCCCCGCTGCTCATAGAAGGCCAGAGCCTCGGCCTTGAGCCGCGCCAAGTCCGCGGGGTTCTGAAACCGCTTGAGCATCGCCGGACGCCCGCCGTCCTGCGCCCAGCGCGGAATAGCGATGGCTACGAGACCGGTATTCGACGCCGACCAGGGGTACTGGTCGGAGGTGACGTTCTGTCCGGCGGCCCGGGCCTCCTCGACGATCTGCACGAGTTCGGTCATTGACTGGCCGTCGGGCTTGGCCCCCGACGAGACCTTGAAGTGCCCCAGATGCAGGGTCGCACCACTCTCCCGGCCGATGCGGATCTGCTCGCGCGTGGAGGCCACGACGCCGATCGAAGTCGTGCCCTCGTCGCGCTGGTGGGTGTCGTAGAGGCCGCCGCGCCTGCCGGCTTCCTTGGCGACCTCGATCACCTCCTCGGTCTTCGCGAAGCTCTGGGGCGCGTAGAACAGGCCCGAAGACAGGCCGAGGGCCCCCTCGCACATGCCCCTCGCCGCCAAGGCCTTCATGGTCTCCAGCTCGGCCGGGGTCGGAGCCCGGGCGTCGTTCTGCAGCACTCGCTGGCGGATGGCGCCGAACCCGACGAAGGTGGCGAAGTTGTTGCCGACGCCGGCGGCGTTCGCCTTGTCGATGAAGGCCTTGACCTCCGGCTCGCCGGCCCCGTCCACCCCGACGATGCTGGTGGTGACGCCCTGGGTCAGCTGTCGGAGGAGCTGCCGGTGCTTGGGGTCGTCGGAGACGAGCTCGCCGGTGGCGTGGGAATGGGCGTCGATGAAGCCCGGGGCGACCATCCTGTCCTTGGCGTCGATCACCTTGGCCGCCTTCACGCCCCTGGCGTCACCGACGAAGACGATCTTGTCTCCGGTGATAGCCACGTCCGCCACCCGCGCTGGCGACAGGTCGCCCAGATAGACCTCCCCGCCGCGGATCAGCAGATCCACCTGCCTGGGCTTCCCGCCCGCGCCCCCGGTCAGAGGGGCGCATCCCGCCAGGATGCAGACCGCCAAGGCGCCCATGCCTGCGCCGTTCAGGATTCCACGCCGCAAAGCCCCCTCCATGCCGCTCTCAGCTACGGGGAAAGGATGCGGCCCTTCCTGCAGGCTGACTGTTTCCGAGTGTTTGGCGCTCCATAGCCCCACGCTATGCGCAACGCCCCTCAAGGCGCCGGTTGATAACCAGCGGCTATGAGGCCGCGCGAATTCGGTAAGGGCCGTTCCGTCGCGCGTGCGCGATCATCGCCTCCCATCAGCACGGGAGGGGCGCATGCGTGGGATGAGGCAGGATCGGTCTGGACATTCATGGGTCGCCCGGGGACGCCGGCGCGGGCTGGCCGCCCTGGCGGCGGCGTCCACGGTCCTGACGCCCGCCGCCGGCCTGGCTGCGGCCTATGACCTGCTGATCAAGGGCGGTCAGGTGGTGGATGGGACCGGCGCCCCGGCCTATCGGGCCGACGTCGCCACCAAGGGCGACAGGATCGTCCGCATCTCCCGCGAAGCCCTGCCCGACAGCGAGGCCGACCAGGTGCTGGACGCCACCGGCCATGTCGTCGCCCCCGGCTTCATCGACAACCACGCCCACATCGCCACCAACATCCACGAGCACCCCCTAGCCGAGAACTTCCTGCGGCAAGGCATCACCACCATCATCGCCAGCCTGCATAGCGGGGCCCAGCCCGACCCGCTCGGAGCCTATATGGACCGCCTGCGGGTCGCCCCGAACGTGGGCTTCTTCGCAGGCCACAGCTATGCTCGGACCCAGGTGCTCGGCGTCGAGAACCGCGCCCCGACGCCCGCCGAACTTGTGCGCATGCAGGCCATCGTGGCCGCGGCCATGAAGGACGGCGCGCTCGGTCTGTCGACCGGCCTGCTCTATGTGCCCGCCAACTTCGCCAAGACCGACGAGGTCATCGCCCTAGCCAAGGTCGCCTCGTGTCATGGCGGCATCTATGTCTCGCACATGCGGGATGAAGGCCGCGGCGTCTTGGATTCCGTGAACGAGCTGATCCGCATCGCCGAGGTCGCCAAGCTTCCCGCCCAGATCAACCACCACAAGGTGACCGGCGCCGGCCAGTGGGGCTGGAGCGAGAAAACCCTGGCGCTGATCGACGCGGCCAACGCCCGCGGCCTGGACATCCGTCACGACGTCTATCCCTACACGGCCTCCGCCACGGGCTCGGGGGTCATGTTTCCCTCCTGGGCCCTGGCCGGCGGGCCGGAGGCCTTCCGCAAGCGGGTGGCCGACCCGGCGACGCGCAAGAGGATCGAGGCCGAGGTGATGCGCATCCTGCTGGTTCAGCGGGGCGGCGCGGACCTGCGTCGCCTGCAGTTCCGTCACGTGCCCTCCGCCCCTGCTTATGACGGCCGCACTCTTGCCGACCTCGCCGCGGACAAGGGCCTCCCCCAGACGCCCGAAACGGCGGTCAGTCTGCTCATCGACCTGCAACTCGCCGGCGGGTTCAGCGCCATCTATCACGCCATGGATGAGGCCGATGTGATCCGCATCCTCCAGCATCCGCTGGCGATGATCGAGACCGACGGCGATCCGGTAGGCTTCGGCGAGGGAGTGCCGCATCCGCGCAGTTACGGGGCTTTCCCGCGGGTCCTCGCGCGCTATGTGCGCGAACAGAAAGTCCTGACGCTGGAGGAGGCCGTCAAGCGCATGACGTCCATGGCGGCGGACCAGATCGGCCAGACGGACCGCGGCCGGCTGAAGGAAGGCGCCTTCGCGGACATCACCGTCTTCTCCGCCGAGAAGATCGCCGACCACGCCGATTTCAACGATCCGCACCGCTATTCCACGGGCATCCGCCACGTGCTGGTCAATGGGGTTCCGGTGATCCGGTCCGGCGAACTGACCGGCGCCACGCCCGGCCGTCCTCTCAAGGGCCCGGCCCGGCCGGCGGCGGTGCGTCCCGATCCGCAGACCCCAGGCTGTCCGGCCGGCTGAACCGGCAGGCGGCGCTCCGAGGGTGGCGCTCAGGGCCCGCTCGCCGCCTCGGCGGCCCGGGCGCCCGCCAGAACCCCGGCGATGGCGTAATTGCCCTCGTGGCAGGCGTATTCGTAGATCGGCCCCTCGATGGCGTTGAGGCTCATCTCCGCACGCCAGGGTCGGGTGTAGTAGTGATCGTCCTCGACCTCGAAGCTGTAGGCGATCTGCTCCGGCGAAACCCGACGGAAGCGTTCCACCACCCGCCCCTTGGACGACAGGAAGATCGGCCCGAACGTTCCCTGCTGCGGATTCACGTGGACGGTCTCCACCACGAGTGTGTCGCCCTCCCACCAGCCTACGGAATCGCCCAGCCACCGCTGCAGCGCCGCCGGCCCATGCCCGGCCTGGGCTGAGGCCTTGTCCGCAAACAGCGGGATCACGCGCACGTCGTGGACCATCTCCACCATGATCGCCACCGCCCCGGGCGTCTGCACGATCTGGTAGTTGGAATTGTAGATGTTGTTGAGCATGCCGGGTCCGCCCATGCCCCGGGAGCCGATCAGGCACCGGTCGTTGGGCGACAGGTCCTCCGGGCCCTCCGGGTCTTGCCGGTCGCGCCGCAAGGCCGCCGCCCGCGACGCCTGGCGTCCCGCCTCGGTCAGCGGCAGCCGCCCGTCCTCGGGTTCGACGATCCAGGAGGTGCGATACTCGCCATTGACCCGTCCGAGGCTTGAGCCCGGGTCCAGCCAGAAGGCGTTGTGCCCTTGAATGGAGTCCGTCGCCTCGCCCGCCCCTTCGGACGGGTCCGTGGCCTCGGTCTCCGCGGCTGCCCGCCGGACCATGGGGTTGGAGGCGGCGATGGCCCGCGCCCGCACCTCATCCACCACCAGCGGCAGGCCGGCGGGCCGCTGCAGCTGGGTCAGGGCCGCGTTGGTCCACACACCGGTGAGCTCCTTCGGCGAGACGCCCTTGGCGGGCTGGGCGCAGGCGGCCTCCCCGAGCGACACGACCGCGACCGCAAGCCCGGCGAGAAGAATAGCTTTCATGGACCGCCCCCCTTCACCGAAGTCGATTGGACCCGCGGGGCTGGACGCAGGCAAGGGGGCGGAAGGCATCCGCCGCGCTCCTTGCGCCACGGCGCCGCGCGAGGCGGCAGGCGCCCTGCCGGGCGGCGCCCTCCCGCCGCAGTCTCATGTCCTGAGAGCGAGCGGCCCGCCCCCTTGCCGAACGCTCCGGCAAGCCGTGCGAAGAGGCCTGTGGGCGATGCGCCAGGATCGGCCGCCACAGGCTTGATCCCATCGACGGGCGCGACTAGAAAGCCCGCTCGCGACGGGCCGCCCTAGCTCAGTTGGTTAGAGCGCCAGATTGTGGCTCTGGAGGTCCTCCGTTCGATCCGGAGGGGCGGTACCATCGCAAACCCCTGAAAAGGCCCGAGAACTCCCGGACCTTTTTCGTTATCCGGGCCGCCCGCTGCCCTTTGTGGCGCCCGGCGTTGCACCTCGTCGAGGTCCGTTCGCGCAAGCGAGTCAGCCGCGCGGCCGTCGGGTAGTCTGCGGCCATCCGTTTGTTGACGCCACGCAGAACAGCAGCCCGGAACTCGTGTTCGACACCGTGCGCCGTTTCAAGGGCCTGGACCGCCCCGTTGTGATCCTCGTCGACACCGAAGGGCTCGCGGATGCGGAACTGATTTATGTGGCGCTCAGCCGCCCCTCCGTGTTGCTCTATGTGTTCGGACGCGAACCTGATCTCGCAAGGTTACGCACCAGATGAGCGCTAGGCCCCACCGCCAGCACCGCTACCGTTCAAGGCGGACAATCCAGGCCGAAAGTCTGACGCCCTTCATTTCCGTCACCCTCATGCCCCTCCCCTGAGGCACTCGGGCTCCACGCCCTCACGCGGAGGGCGACTTCGCTCTGGATCATCTCAACCTCACCCGACCTGTTTCGATCCACGCCCTCACGCGGAGGGCGACG
>NZ_JCANTT010000001.1:67634-137231 GCF_059568645.1 Phenylobacterium composti DSM 19425
GGGCGCGGCGTTTCGATCCACGCCCTCATGCGGAGGGCGACTGCCCCAACGTAACCGCTTGAAACAGCTAGGACAAAGCCTGTCGCCACGCGAACCCGTCGCCTGGCAGATGGCCGGGGGGATGTCGCATTGCCGCGACCGCCGGAAACCGCTTGATAAAACAATCAGTTGTGTGAATCGCGAACCCAGCAGGAGAGCTTCGTCGATTGGCGTTCGCGCAGGCTCAGAAGATGAGCGGACCTTGGAGGTCCAGCGTAGGCTTCGCCCCGACGTGCTCGATCCGCCGGCGCCCCTCAGCGCCCAGCCGGTAGAAGCGCAATGAATCTTGAGTAGGATCGATCTCGGCGATGAGCCGTGTGCGCAAACCTACCCATTCGGCTGGCGATACATCACACTCGAAGACGGAATTCTGCACGCGCTGCCCGTAGTCCAGACACGCTCGCGCGACCCGTCGCAGCCGTCGGCGGCCAACAGCCGTCTCCGTCTTCACATCATAGGTGATAAGCATGAGCATGGTCAGGCTCAGCGCCAGATAAATGACGGATATCCGTCAAGGTCGCCGCGCAGCGTTCTGGCCAGCAACTGGGCCTGCAGATAGGCAGTGAGCCCTAACGGCGCCTTTTCCCCCAGGAACGGATGCACGCGCTCATCACGTTTGCGTTCCTGCCAGGCGACGAGCACGGTCTTGCGCCCCGTATCGGTCAGCCGGACAGCGCCGGCCTCCTCAACAACAAAATCCCCCGCTTCCAGCTGGCCGCGGTTCACCAGTGACAGGGCGAGCCTGTCCGCGAGGACCGGCCGCAGCTCCTCCATGAGATCCAGGGCAAGACCGGCCCGACCGGGGCGATCGGCATGCAGAAATCCCACCTGCGGATCGAGACCATGAGCCTCCAGGGCGGAGCGGCAGTCATGGCCCAACATCGCGTACAGAAACGATAGGAGTGCATTCATCCGATCCAGCGGCGGCCGACGCGATCGTCCGCCAAACTGCATCGCCGGGTCCTCCGAGCGGATCAGGCGGTTGAACACACTAAAATAGGCCGCCGCCGCTTCGCCCTCCAGCCCACGCACGACCCCCACGTCCCTTGCTGCGATCACCCGGCGAGCGACGTCCCCAAGCCGACGCGCAGCAGCGCGCAGGTGTTCCACCGCATCGATCGTCATGCTGGGACCATGGTCCCGCAGGGCCCTCTGCAACACGGTCCTCTGGTTGGCCGCCTTCGCCGCCACCATGTTGCGGGCGATCGCAGCGCTCGCGGCGGGATCGTCGGCGATCCGATATTGCGTGCGCCGCAGCAAGACGTTTCCGGAGCGCGGCCCCTCCACTCGCGCCAGGAAGCGTCCATTCGGCTCGCAAAATGACACGGCGATCCCAGTCTCAGCACAGGCCGCCATTACAGCCGGCGAGGCCCCCGGTCGCCCGAACCCCACCACGCCTTCCAGCAAGTGCAGCGGCGCACGTCCCTTCTCGACGCCATCCACCTCCACCACAAGGTTCGCGCCATCCTTACGCAACCAAGCGGATGCGCTCGTCACATAAAGCGTGTTCAGCATCCGCTTCATGGATCAGCCTCAACGGGCGAGCCTGACCCTGGCTCGACCGCAAGGACTGACCGGATACGGCGGGCGAGCCATGTCCTAACCGCTGGCGGTCGTTCCAGAGGCTCGGGCCGGCAGGCCGAATGCAGGGAGCAGAGCCGGCATGCGGAGGTCAGGACAGGTCTGGGCGTGACGCCGTTCAGCAAGGCCTGACGCGCCTCAGCCGCCACCTTGGCCGTCAGGGCCCGCAGGTCTGCATCAAAAGTGACGTGGATCCGCCGCCTGCCTTCGCCATAAAACAGGGCGCCTTCGGTGACGGCCACGGCGAAGGCCTCCTCAAGACAGATAGCTTGAGCGCAGAGCTGCACTTCGTCGGCGCGATGCGCCTTCGGCTTGCCGCGCTTGTACTCGACGGGAAACGGGATCGGATCGCCGTCGGCGCCCAGGCGCAACTCCACAACGTCCGCCCTGCCGACGACCCCAAGGGCGAGAGATCGGATCTGAACACTGCGCGCGACCCGGAAGCCAGGACGCGTTTCGCTCCGCCCCCGATCCACCTCAGCATGTAGCAATCGCCCCTCAGCCGTCGCGTGGTCCTCCGCCCATATGCGCTCGACGTGGATGAGCGACGCCTGCCTCGGGCAGAACAGCCAGTGCTGCAGGGCCGACAGCGGTATCAGCGCCTCCTCAATGTCCCGTGACGCTAAGGGGGGAGCCACAGTCGGCAAGATCCGGCTCCGCTATCCGGCCGTCAGGGGCATCGCCGCGAAAATTTCCTCGTCCTCAAAGACTTCGACGCCATCTGGCAGGCCTTCGCGGTCGACCGTGATGACATAGTCCTCGAAGCGGCGGGCTGGGGCGATGTTGTCGCTGCGACGATCATTGACGGGAATTGGGCCCTCCGCTCCGGCGCGGGCATGCTCCACCCGCGCAAAAAGCTTCCCCGCGTGGGTCACGCCCAGCGCGGTCGGGTGGCGAAAGACCACGAGCTTGCGCGTCGACATCACACCGCGAGCCGCAGACCGGTCGTGTTCGAACATGTCCCAGAGGGCGCGGAAGAGCAGCGCCAGATCCTGCTCCGAGAACCCAGTGGCCTTAGGCCCCTGGGAGGCCAGAGACGCGGAAACATAGCCGCAGGCGCGATAGAGGCCGTAGGGGATCACATGCTTTCGCCCCATCGTCCGGGCGTCGCCACGCTTCTCCTCAACGTTCGATCCTGACTCCCGCTGCGCCTTCTCGGCCTCATTTGTGGCCGCCATCCGGGTGATCGAAACTTCCAGCGGGAGCACAGGCTCCACGGAGCGTGCGAACGCCAGTTGCACCGGGCCCCGGACCTGACCGGCGTTGACGCCGGTGGACATCACGGCGCCGAATGTACGCACATCGAAGAAGTTTTCGCACATGAAGCGGCGAACCAGGGCGGCGGCCTCGTCGTTCTTGGGATTGATCTTGCCCTGCTTACGATCTTCCGAGGCCGCCTCGGGGTGAGCGATGTACGCCTCCCGATGCTTTTCATTGAGGATCGCCCCTTCCGTCACATAGATGCGGAAGCCCGGCGCATCGCCTTTCGCAAGCTCAACGTAGTTCCGGACCTTTCGCTTCAGACAGACGTCCGACACCAGTCCGTGGCCGGTTTCCGGGTCGATGCGAGGCATGTTGCCGGCGTCCGGGTCACCGTTCGGGTTCCCGTCAGTCACATCAAAATACAGCACGAACTCATGACGGCGTGAGAGCGCAGTGGTCGTCATGGGCGATCCTCCGGTTCAGGCTTGGGCGTCCTCAGTTGCGGCGTTCTCGTCCTCCACACTGACCTTTGGCGGCCGTGACGCACGCTCGTGGTAGTAGCCAACAGCAAAGCGCCCCTGGTCCTCGAGGGTCAGGGTCGCGGGCAGATCAGGCGGGAGGCGCGCAATAACCTCGTCCAGCTTCCGTTCGACCCAACCGCCACCGCCTCGCTTCTTCGCGTCCGAAACGTGGTGTCGCGCATTGCGCAGCAGGGTCGGAAACACCCGCGCTGGCGTCGCCGAAGCCGAACCGTAGTAGCGGTCGGCGACAGTCGCATTCACCCGCCCAAGCGCGGCGTATTGGGCCGCTTCCAGCACGGCGAAGAGCCGGCCGAGCTGGTAAGCCGTGTTGTCGTGATCCGGATCGAGCGCCACCGGGAGATCCTCCTTCGCACGATCGCCGGCCCTACGGCCGACGCGGTTCTGCCGATTGATGCAGGCCTTGATCGCCGCAGCGTGCCAGCCGGTCGCCGGATCGTCCCCCGCGCGCAGGCGCATGAGGGCGGCCATCAGCCAGGACCGCGGATATGAGCCGCCGCCAAGAACGGCGCGCATGACCTCACCGGCCAACAGCGGCGGCACGTTCTCCGGCTTTTCCTGCGCCGCCGTCGTCCTGATCAGCAACCGCCATAACGACGGCGCACCGCCCCCTGGCGGCCAGCCACCCGGCCGCGGCTCGATCGAGACATCCTCCAGATGGGCCAGGGCTGATGCGGCGAAGGCCTCAAACGTGTCGGAGAGCCAGAACCGCACGGCCAGCCGCGCAGCATTGGGCGCCAGCCCGAGAACATGGAACCGGACGCCGCGCGGATCAATGTCCTGGCCTCGGCCTTCCGCCAGCGCGACCAGGGCATCGCGAAGCTTTGCGGTCTGGCCAGCGTCACCATCGTCCTCGTAACCGTCCGGAGCGGAAAAAACCTGTGCAAACCAGCTCTCCGCGGCTGCGGCCGCAGTTTCATCAGCCCCCGACGCATCCGCCCAGAACACCACCGTGGCGTCGCCAATTGTCCGGGGCAGCCGGTTTCGGCTGCCTCGCGCCAGCATGGCATTCAAGGCCGCGCCGTACCGATGTCCAGCCGCCGCAGATGTCGGCGCATTTGCGCCCTGCTCGCGCCCGTAGCTCTTGAAGGCGTCGAGATTGAACGACACCAGGGACGCGCCTGCGCTCTGCGCGCCATAGACGCCCTTGATGGTCGGATGAAGTCTCAGCGGCGATGACCGCACGCCGGTGACGAGGCACTGGTCCTCGCCCTCCTCCCCCGCAGCCGAGGCGGCGTGCCGCTCGAGCAGAGCTTTCGCAGCTGGCCGCTCATGTATGAAACCGAGCTCGCCGCCCAGACGGAAAACCAGATTGCCATCGAGCATCTCGGGCCGGAACGGCGCGCTGTCAAAACGCTCAGGATTCCAAGTTTCGAGGAAGCGACGCAGCGCCACCAGGCCGGCGTCCTCACTGTCGCTGATCAGGTCCAGCATCGCCCGCTTGAAAGCAGCGTGCTCGAGCGCCGTGCGCTTGCCGTCACCAGCCGTGCGGCCAAGCGTGTAAGCCGTCTTGTCCCAAAACAGGTTCGGCGCGATCCCGGAGGCGCGCTTCACGGGCCCCGGAACCGATAGGGGTCGCGGCCGGGGGCGGTTGCTGTCCGGATCAAGCAGCGGAAGCACGGCCACGGGCTCCCCATTGGCGGAAAGCTCGACGACCCAGCCGATCGGAACTGTTCCCCAACCGAACGGCTCGGCCTCCCCCCGGGCCGCCATGCGATCATAATAGCGGTCGAGGGCCTGCAGGATCATCTGACGAGCCCGTCGCGTTCGAGGCAGTCGCGGATATCAAGCACCCCATCCTTCAGCCGGGCGTGAAAGAAGATGGAGCCTTTGGCGCTGCCGTCCGGCCGGAACTCGATGTCGTGCAACATCCAGCCGAGGTCCCGGTCCCGCTGGTCGGCCGGCAACTCGTTGGGCGGCGGCGGCGCGTCCCTCGGAAGAAGCGCGAATTCTGCTGGAAACTCGCGCGCACCGAAGCAAGGCCGGTGGAAGCACTGCCCCTTTTCCGCCCGGCGCTGGAACATGGCGATGTGCTTGGCCGGGTCAGCGTCGGCGCCGGCGCGATCGGTCAGCTCGAAATGCGCCTCGATGAGGTAGGCCACGTCAGTAAGTAGCAAGGTCGCCCGTTGCTGGCGGTGATCGCTGACCACCAAACCCAAGCCGTTGACGTCGCCCCGCCTCATCGCCGACTGCGCCAACCGAACGGAGGCGACGGCCCCGACCTCATTGCGTCGGAATGACTGGAAGCGGATCGGCTTCAGAACATGGATCCGATCCACCACCCATCGGATCGCTGGCTTCCAGTAGATCGCTTCCAGCAGGCCACGCGCCGCCGATGGCGTCATGACGTCGTAGCTGACCCGCTCCACCTTCATCTCGGGCCGTGTGAAACAGGCCCGATCGCCCCAGACATGAAGCCTGACGCCGTAGTTCATGATCACCCCCCAGTGAAGGATGAACATATTTACGGCCAAGCCGCAACGCCACGGAACGTCGATACGTCAAATCTAGGTCGCAGCGTCTCCGACGATGTTTGCGAGTGGGTCGCGCCAGTCCCGCTCGGACAGATCCACACCCGTGTCGGCCCTGTAGTGCGCCAGGTCCCGGAACGCCAGCAAGGCCTCCCCGAGCCGCGGATTGACAGGCCGTAGAATGCCAGCGGCCAGCCAGGCGTCCCGGTCACGGCGCGGGATCGACACGGCGTACTGCTGCAGCTTTCGCAAATCCAAGCCGGAAGGTCGGTCCATCGTCGCCACGCGCGACAGCGCTGTCCGCGCCGGGGCGTCATAAGGCACGATGACCGTCGCTTGGTCGTCGTCGATCAGATGGAACCCCCGCGCGATCGTCTCGAACTCGAACTCGAGCCCGTCGACCCGCTCCTCAAGCGCCTGCAGAATGGACCACGGATTCCGTCTCGTGCCGGCCCGATCCATCGCATCGGCGCCGCGAAGCCAGTAGACCTCCTGAAAGTAGGCCCGCACGCCTTCCAACGAGAGCGGGTCCAGCCCTCGGCGGAACACGCTCTGCGCGGCGGCGATCAGCGGCTCAAGGTCCCTTGGCGGCGCGGCGTCCGCCGGTTCGAACACGACGGTGCGTCCCCGAACCAGCCGCCCCTCACGATTGCAGCGACCGGCCGCCTGGGCGATCGAGTCCAACCCCGTGATCGCGCGCCAGACCTCGGGGAAATCGACGTCGACGCCGGCCTCCACGAGCGATGTCGCCACGAGCCGCACCGCCCTGCCCCCCGCAAGGCGCGTTCTGACATCGGCGAGCACGGCCCTGCGGTGCGCCGGGCACATCAGGGTGGTCAGGTGCCGGACGCCCTCCGCGACGTCCGGATCCGCCTTCAAGCGGTCGAACAGCCGGCGCGCATGGAGGCGGTTATTGACAATACACAGCATCTGCGGCTGCTCGGCGAACCGCGCTGCGACCTCGTCGTCCCCTGTCTTCCCGCGCAGTTCGACCTCCACCCGCTTCAGGCTTTCAAAGAGCCCCTTCGGGTCAGGCGCGAGTTCGCGCTTATCGTCGATGTCGAAACCCACCTTCTTCGGCCTGGCGCGCGGCGCACGACCAACATCGGAGAACCCGTCGCAGAGACGTAAGGCGGGCTGGGTAGCCGTACAGAGGACGATGCTCGTACGGTAGTTCGTCGCCAGCTCGTTGAGCGCGGCCATACAGGGACGCAGCAGTCGCAGAGGAAGTGTCTGCGCCTCGTCGAGAATGACCACCGATTCCGCGATGCGGTGCAGTTTGCGGCAACGTGACGGGCTGCGTGCAAACAGGCTTTCAAAGAACTGGACGGCCGTTGTGACGATGATCGGCGCATCCCAGTTCTCGGCGGCCCTGCGCAGCTTGGTCAGGCCGGCGCGTCCCTCATCGTCCGCCTCCTCAATGCTCTGGCGCTGCGGTTCCCAATCGAAGCTGGCATGGTGCTCGAGCACATCCTCCGGAGCATCGAGCACCTCCCGAAACACCGCCGCCGTCTGTTCAATGATGGACGTATAGGGGATCACGTAGATCACCCGCTTGAGGCCATGGAGGCGGGCGTGTTCCAGCGCGAAGGCGAGCGACGTCAGGGTCTTTCCCCCACCAGTAGGCGTCGTGAGCGTGAACAGGCCGGGCTCCAGCCCCGCCTTTTGCAGCACGTGATCAAGAACCTCCGAGCGCCTGCGGTTCAGCTCCGTGTCGTCGCGCCGCATCGCCGCCAGGCGCGACATCAGTCGCCCCTGCAGCAAGGCGAGGTCGGTTGGAGGTTCACGCTCGCGTTGCTCGTAGAATCGCTCTGTGGCGAGAAAGTCGGCGTCTACGAGGCAGGAGAACAGCATCCGGATCAGGAACGCCTCGCTGAACCCCGGATGGACGTTAGGGCGGCTGCGCCTGGATACGAGCGCTGCACACTCGGGCAGGTTGTTTACGGCCTCGCGCCAGCGGGTACAGTCTTCCAACGCCTTCTCGCGAACCCGGCGGTCCAGATCCCTGAAGTCTGGAAGGCCGCCGTGATGGCCCGCGATGGCGTAGGCGAGCATTCGCCCGAGGTACGGCCCATAGAGATTCTCAGCTTCCCGTGCGCCGGCGGTGGAATGATCAGGCCCTCTGGACGCCCCCTCCTGGGGCGCGGCGATATAAGCTTGGTAGGCGTTCGACGCCTTGCCAATGTCATGCAGAAGGCCTGCGGCGCGCGCCGCCTCCATCCACCCAAAGCTTCTCGCAAAAGCAGCCGCGCGACGCCCGACCTCCTCAAGGTGATCCGCCAGCGGCTCCCATGTCTCGCGCCCAGCCCCCGGGCGAGAATGTGCATACATGACAGAGCCCCCGACGACTGCCCTGCACCTCGGCAATATTCGAAGAATTATCCATAGTTGCTGATCAGGGAATCTCCACGCGATCGAATTCGCGGACGAGAATCGCGCATCGAAATCGAGCCGGCTGCTCGACGGCGCCCCAGCTGTTCCAGGGGATCGCCGAGGCCACCCCGGGGACAGCGCAGGTTGAAGGGCACCCCCCAAAGTCATCGCCCCTGGGCAGTTCCGCCTTGGGTGAACGCCTCAGCCCCTTCGGTCAGACGGGCGGCGCGGATCGGAGCCTGCGGCAGGACGGCGCCTCGAGCCATGCCCGAAGGAATAGCGTGAACGTTTAGCTACCGGTCACCCAACCTTGCCGCCAGAAGGTCGGTCTTCGGTCAAAATGAGCCCCCCAGACACATCGCTCCCCCTCTGGGGATCACAGGCACGCCGTCAGGATGGCGCCTGATGGCGGCCTGACGGGCCGCCGCCCGGGGGCGCTGCTTACGCGCGGAAAACCTGTCAGGCCGGGCTTTCGCCCTCGCGTCAGGTGAAGGTGATGGTCGCCGCATCGCGCTGGATGCGGGCCTGGGCGGCCTGGCGCTGCAGGTTCAGCTTTTCCAGATCGACCCCGAGGAGCTTGCCGTTGCGCTTGCGGGCGACGCCCGCCACCCAGACGCTGTCAATGTCCTCCCGGGCCGCGAAGTTGAGGACCCGGTCGGCCAAGCTGCCCACGTGGCTGAAGGCGGGACGATCGGTGCGCAGCAGCACCAGATCCGCACGCTTGCCGACGGTGATCGTCCCGGTCACATCGCCCAGCCGCATCGCCCGGGCGCCGAGCGCGGTGGCGAAGTCGAGGGTGTCCTCGGACCTGTACCCTTCCACGACCTTTCGGCTCTCCTCGTCGAGGTAGAGGTTCCAGAACGCGGCCCGGCAGTGCTCGAAATAGTCGAAGGGCAGCGCCAGGCTGACGTCCTGGCCGATGCCGGTGGCGACGCCCGCCGCCCGCGCCCGGCCATGGACCGAGGGGCCGCGGAACGACTGGGTCATGTAGGGGAATTCGCCCATGGCCGTGGCGCAGACCATGCCGCCAGTGTCGCGGAGCATCTGAAGCTCCTCGGACGTAAGGCGGTTGCCGTGGGACAGGTGGTAGTCCGGGCCCAGGAGGCCGGCCGCATGCAGGTCGGTGATGCCCGAGTCCCGATGCCCCACATAGCCGGCGGCCAGGGGCCGCGGCGGCTTGTGGACGTGGGCCGCGATCATCTTCACGCCCATGCTCCTGGCCCGCGCAAACTCCGCGCGAACCGCCTCGACCCTGTCGCCGACCCCGGCCGCCGGCGCGAGGCCCAGCTGCAGGATCGCGTTGCTGTCGGAGAACACCTCCTTCTGCAGGCGCTCGGCCGTCGCCCAGTGGGCTTCGGTAACGGTGGCGATGCGCTCACCCTCGGCCTTGGAGAGCGGCACGGTGTCGCCGGGCCGGTAACTCGACGAGACCCCCATCTGGAAGGCGAACCAGCCGCCGACGCCCGAGGCCTGCAGGCCCCGGGCCGCGGCGACGGCCCGGTCGGCGTCGATCTGGCCGTGCGCATAGTCGAGCACGGAGGTGACGCCGGAGTCGATGCAAAGCAGGCCGCCGAGCAGGCCGGCGAGATAGTGGTCCTCGGCCGACATGCTGACGATCGTCCGCATCTTCCATTCCTGGTAGCCGGCGTACCGTTGCGGCTGGGTCTTCACCACGCCGCCCAGGTCGATGCATTCCCAGACGTGGCGGTGGCCGTCGACCATGCCGGGCATGAGGATCATGCCCGTGGCGTCCACCACCTCGGCGTCGGCGACGCTGAGGCCCTTGCCGATGGCGGCGATGCGGCCGCCCTCAACAAGGACATCCGTCGCCAGCGCGTCGCCTATGCGCGGATCCATGGAAAGCACGTCGGCGCCGCGGATGAGCTGGCGCCGGGCGGCCTTCGGCTGGGGCGAGGCTGCGCCTGCCGCAGGGCCGGCCGCCCCCGAGGCGGCCCCCGCCGCGCCGACGGCTGCAGTCAAACCAAGGAAGGTCTTGCGAGTAAGACGAGGCATGGTCGGCCCTTTCAACGGCAGGCGGAAAATCAGGTGAAGACGATGGTGTCGGCGATCTTGCTCGCCTTCTCCTGGATCTCGATCTGCTTCTGCTTGATCTTGGCCATATCGACCCCGACCATCTCGCCGTTGCGCTTGCGCGCCACACCGGCGATCCAGACGCTGTCGATGTCGCCCCACGAAGCGAAGTTCAGCACCCGCGAAGCCAGCGACCCGAAGGGCGCAAAGCCGAAGCGGTCCGTGCGGAGCAGGACGAGGTCCGCCCGCATGCCCTGAACCACAGAGCCCGCGTAGCTTTCCTGACGGAGCGCGCGGTTCCCCAGACGGGTCGCGTAGTCGAGCACGTCGTACGAATGGTACGTGCCCGCCATCTTCGCCCCTTCCGGCGTCCGGTACATGTTCCAGAACGCAGCGCGGGTGTTCTCGAAGTAGTCATTGTTGAGCGCCAGCGGCACGTCGACGCCGATGCTCGCCGCAACGCCCGCCGCCCGAGCCCGCCAGTGGGCCGGAGGCTGGTCGTACGGGAACTCGCCCATGACCGTGGAGCACATGCTGGCCCCGTGGTCCCGCATGATCCGCAGGTCCTCGTCGGTCAGGTTGTTGGCGTGATCGAAATGCATTTCCGGGCCCATCAGGCCGTGGTCATGCAGGTCGGGGATCCCACGATAGGCGCCCGGCGGCGGATTGATGGGCGTGCGATAGTGGTGAACGATCTTGCCCGCGCCCAGCTGCCGGCAGCGGGTGATCTCGTCCTTGATCTGCGCGAAGTTGTTCTTCGGCGCGGCGCTGAGCGCCAGGCCGAACTTCAGCAGCCCCGAAGAGTCCGAGAAGTACTTGTCGCGCATCTTCGCGGCGTGCTCGTACCGCCACGCCTCAGGCAGCGCTTCGCGGTCGGCCTCGGCCTGACGCAGCGGGATCCGCGCGCCCGGGCCATAGCTGGGCGTGTGGGAGATCTGCCAGCAGTACCAGCCGGCGACGCCCGACTCCTTGAGCCCTGCCGCCGCCGCGTCGGCCAGGGCCGGCGTGTGCTGGACGTGGGCATAGTCGATGATCGACGTCACGCCCGTGGAGATCGCGGTGAGCCCCCCCACGTAGTTGGCGAAATGCATGTCCTCCGGCGTGAAGGCGACCATGTATTTCATCTTGGACGCCTGGTAGTGGCCGCTATAGCCCGGCTCGGTCTTCACCACATGGCCGGGGTGAATGCTCTGCCAGGTGTGCCGGTGGCCATCGACCATGCCCGGCATGAGGATCATGCCGCGCGCGTCGATCACCTCAGCGTCGGCGACCGAGAGGTTCTTGCCGATGGCGGCGATCTTGCCGCCATCGAGCAGAACGTCCACGCCCAGAAGCTCGGTGAACTTGTCGTCCATGGTCAGGACGTCCACACCGCGGATCAGGGTGCGAAGGCCGCGCCTGGGGGTCGGCGCGGCCTTCGGCTGCGCCTTGGCCGAGCCTGCGGCCAAGGCGGCTGCCGCAAGGCCGAGGAAGCCTTGTCGGGTGACGTTGGTCATCTGAGAATCTCCCCCTGGACCTAGAAGCGACGGCGGACGTTGACGCCGACGGTGCGCGGCGCAGTGCTGAGGGTGGCCTGCTCGGAGAGCACGCCCGAGCTGACCTTCACCTTGCCCACGTCGTTCAGCAGGTTGTTGATGAAGATGTACGCGCCCCAGTCTTCGCCCTCGACGCCGCCGCGGACATTCACGTTGGAGTAGTCGCCCATTTCCTCGTAGTTCGAGTTGTTCGGACGGAACTCCGAGTACGACTTGCCCGTGTAGGAGTAGTCGAGGCGCGCCAGGCCAGAGAGGTCGCCAACGAGCGGCCAGGTGTATTCAGCCGAAACGGCCGTCGTGAACTTCGGCTCGTACGGGATGCGGTCGCCCTTGCGGCCAGGCGCTTCGACAACCCCGTTGACCTGATCGGTCCGGAGCTTGCCGTTCACGAAGTTCATGTTGCCATTGATCGTCAGGCCCGGGATCGGGCGCAGGGTGCCTTCGAGTTCCAGGCCCTCGATGCGGGACGCGCCCACGTTGGTGACGAAGTTGAAGTTCGGGATCCGGGCCGAGATCTGCATGTCGGTCCAGTCGATCCGGTAGGCCGAGGCGTTCAGGATCAGGCGACCGCCCAGCCAGCTCGACTTCACGCCGGCCTCGTAGTTCACGAGTTCGTCCGAAGTGTACGGGATCAGGTCGGGCGTCAGGCCCGGCGTGTTGTTGATGCCGCCCGGACGGAAGCCTTCCGAACGCTGGGCGTAGACCATGAAGTCGGGCGTTACGTCGTAGCTGACGTTGACCTTGCTCACCCAGCCGTTGGCGTCGCTGTCGTACTCGCTGAGCGGACCCGCCACCGAGGCGTTGATGTAGCTGGTCATCAGGACCTGCGACTTGGAGGTCTTGTCGTAGCTGTAACGACGCAGGCCGACAGTGATGCTCAGCGGGTCGATCGGGCGGTAGGTCACTTCACCGAACAGCGCCTTCTGCTGCAGGTCGATGGCGACCATGCGGGCGAAGTTGTAGACGATGGGCTGGATGACCTGGCCGGTGGTCGGATCCGCTTCCACGGTCGAGCTTTGCGACCAGTCCGAGCGGTCCTCGAGGAAGGCGCCGACGGTCCAGTTCAGCTTGCTGTCGCCCGTCGAGGAAAGCCGCACTTCGTGGACCCAGGTGTCAACGGTCATCGGCTGCCAGCCGCTCAGCGGCAGCACCGAGCGCACGTAGTCGCGGTAGATCTCCTGCTGCGCCGGGGTGCAGCTGCCCACATTGAGGTAGCGGGCGCAGTAGGTCGCCGGCTGGATCACGTTCAGGGCGGCGCGGGTGCCGTCGATGTACTTGGTGGCCTTCCAGTCGTACTTCGACGTGGTCGCGGTCAGCGAGGCGAAGCCGAGGTCAAGGTCCGCCCGCAGGTTGAACAGGCGGAACGAGTTCGGGAACGGCAGCTTGTGGTAGTTGTCAGCCTGATAGCGGCCGACGCTCGGATACCAGACGCTCGAGTCGGCGACGCGCTGCTCTTGCAGGTTGATCATGCCGTTGATCGTCAGGCGATCCAGCGGCTGATACTTGACCATCATCCGCGCGCCGTAGGCGCGGGCCTCGTTAATGTTCTTGGCGTCGAGGCGGGGATTGTCGACGTAGCCGCCACGCAGTTCGTCGTACAGCACGACCCGCGCAGCCAGCTTGTCCTCGATCAGCGGCACGTTGACCATGCCCCGCAGGGCGTAGCCGGTGTCGCCGCCCTTGATGGAGTTGCCGGTCACATCGATCGCGCCCGAGTAGCTGCGCGCGTCGGGCTCATTGAAGACGATCTTCAGCGTGCCGCTCATCGAGCCCGAGCCGTACAGGGTGCCTTGCGGCCCCCGGAGGACTTCGACACGGGCGATGTCGAACATGTTGAGGTCCGGCGTGATGCTGCTCGGGTCGGACGTCGCCGAGTTCGGGCCGGAAACCGGGGTTTCGCCGATGTACAGGCCGACCGTGCTTTCACCCGCGCTCTGCACGCCCCGGATGGTGACGCGACGCTGGCCGGTGTTGCCCTCGGTCATGTTCAGACCCGGCACCATGCGCATCATGTCGTTCACGGCCGAGACGCCGGCGTTCTCCAGGGAGGCGCCCGTCACCGCCGAGATGGCAAGCGGCGTGTCCTGAAGCTTGGTGTCGCGCTTCAGCGCGGTCACCACCACCTCTTCGATATCGGCGGGCTGAGCGGCGGCCACACCACCGGCCAGCAGCGTCGAGATGGCTGCACCACAGAAAAGCCGCGCCTGGCGACCGTTAAACACACGCATCATGGCGATATCCCCTCTTCTGCCCATTCGGGCTTCGGAGGGGGGACGAACGAGGCGGCGGTTTACCCCACCCCAAAATGCGAAAAAATTTTGCGAGCAGCCGCAAAGCAGCGTGTTTGCGGCAAAATATTCCAGATCGATCAGAAGCGGCGGCTCAGCCCCACACCGATTGTCCGGGGCCTGGCGCGCAGGGTGAGCTGCTCCGAGTTCAGGTCTGACTCGACCTTGTAGGCGCCCCGACAGTTCAGGAGGTTGGAGACCCAGGCGTCGACCCGCCAGGCCTCCATGGCGAAACCGGCCCGCAGGTCCAGGACGCCGAACCCGCCCATGGTCTCGTAGTAGGGGCTAGTCCCGTTGAAGGCCGAGGCGGAGTGTCCCGTATAGACATAGTCCAGCCGACCGAACGCTTCGGCGCGGTCGCCGAACCTGTGGGTGTAGGACATTCCCGCCGATGCGGTGATGTCGGGCTCGAAGGGGATGCGGTTGCCTCGCCGGCCAGCGCCCACTTCGCTTGACGTCTGATCCTTCGTCAGGCGAGCGTCGACAAGGCTCAGCCCCGCCTGAAGGCGCAACCCGCGTGCGACCTCGGCCTCGGCCTCGACTTCCAGCCCCTTCACTCGAGAGGCGCCGACATTCGCCACATAGGTGAAGCTTGGCCGCCGGGCGCGGGCCTGCATGTCGCGCCAGTCGATCTGAAAGGCCGCCAGATTCAGCGTCGCCCTCCCCCCATCCAAGCTGGCCTTCAGCCCCATCTCGTAAGACATGAGACTGTCAGGCTCGAAGACCACGAGCGGCTCAGGGAGGTTGGGAACGGTGTTGACGCCACCCGGGCGAAAGCCCTCCGCCGCCTGGGCGTACACTAGGAGATTGGGACTGGGCTCGAAGGCCAGATTGACCTTGCGCGCGACGCCGTCGTGATGCGTAGAGCGGCGAATGAGCGGTCCGGCCATGGCCCCGTTGATGTAGCTGGACTCAAGAATCTGGGACTTGGCCGCCTTGTCATAGGCGTAACGGCGCAGGCCGGCGGTCAGGGTCCAGCGCGGCGCGAACTCCAGCCGCGCCTCGCCGAACACCGCCGTCTGATCGGTTTCCACAGACACCGTCCGGAAGAGATTCACGACAGGCGGGCTCAAGGGCCGGCCCGTCGCCGCGTCGGCCACATAGGTGCCGCTCTCGCTGTGGTCTCGACGGCGCTCCAGGAAGACGCCGGCGGACCAAGACAGCGCGCCGCCGCTGGCCGAGAGGCGCGCCTCGTGCGTCCAGCTTTCGACCCGCGCCGGTTGCCGGTTCACGGCGGGCAGACGCGCGCGGACATAGGCGCGGTAGGCGGCCTTCTGCGCTTCGTCGCAGACTGGAACGCCCGCGAAGGCTGGGCAGTAGGTGGCCGGCTCGATGACCGCGAGGGACGCGGGATTGGTGTCGATATAGCGTTCCGTGTCCCAGCGGGACGCCGAACTGTTAAGGGTCAGGGCCAGCGCCCGCACCGGAAGCTCCGCCGAGGCGCTGATGAGCGTCAGATCGTTGGGGAACGGCAGACGAACGAGGTTGTCGCTGTCCTGGTCGGCCAGCGCGGCCCGACCGAACGCGCTGTCCTCAATGCGTTGTCGTTGGTGGAGGGCGACCAGGGAGAAGCGGCTCCGAGGCCTGGGAACGTAGAGCCAGGACATCCGCCCACCGCTGGTACGGCCCCTGTTCACATCCGAAAGCCCGAGGACGACGTTGTCGACATAGCCGGGCGTCACGCTGTCATGGGCGACGAAACGAACGCCGAGGCGGTCCTGCAGGAGCGGCGCGTTGATCACCGCCTCGACGCCATAGCCCGAACCGCCGCCCCCTATCTGCTCGGCCCGGACCGCCGCCTCGGCGCTCGCCCGGGCTAGATCGGGCGAGTTGTAGATGATCTTGACCGCACCGCTCATGGCTCCGGCGCCATAGAGCGTGCCCTGGGGGCCGCGCAGCGCCTCCAGGCGGTTCACATCCACCAGCGCCGGATCCGGGCTCATCTGGCTGATGTCCGAGGTAGCCGTACTGGGCCCGGTGAGCGGCGTGTCCCCGATGTAGAGACCGACCGTGTTCTCACCTGAGCTCTGGATGCCGCGCATGGTGATGCGCCGCTTGCCTGTCCCGTTCTCCGTGAAAATCAGGCCGGGCGCCCGACGACCAATCTCCGAAAGCCCCGCCCCCGGGACGGCGGAGAGACGATCCTCCGTGATGAGGGTGATGCTCGCGGGACTGCGCTGAAGGTATTCCGGCCGCCGCAGCGCCGTGACCACCATCTCGGAGAGCTGGGTCTCCCGCGGTGCCCAGGTCTCTTGCGACGGCTGATCCTGCCCCGCGAACGTTTCCGCCCGGGCACGGGCGCGCAGGAGAAACGAGGTCGGCCCTGTACGCACCACCTCAAGGCCCGCCTCCTCCGCGACCGCGTTCAGCGCCGCCTCGGCCGTTCGCCGGCCCTTGAGCGGCGAGCTCCAGCGCCCCGAAGTCAGGTTCGAAGGGAACAGAATGTCGATGCGGCCCTGGCGGCCGATCTCGCGCAGCGTGTGGCTCAGGGGGGCGGCCGGGATGTCGTACTCCACCGGAGTTCCGGCACGGGCCAGACCACACCAGCCGAGGATCGCGATGGCCGCCACCGCCTGCAGCCCCGCGGCTCGTCGGCGAGCGTTCATGGCCTAGGTCCAGCTCACCCCGCCGGCTCCAGCCGCAGCACGCCGGCGGTCTTTCGGAGCTTCAGGCCGTGCATCTGCGCCACGCCCTTCGCGAACGCTTCGCCGTGATCGGCGGCAAAGACGCCGCTGACCGGCAGGCTGGCCACCCGCGTATCCACTTCCAGTGTGATAGGGCTGTAGCGGTTGAACGCCCGGCAGGCGGCGGCAAGTGTCGCATCCTCGAACGCCAGTTGTCCCTCCCGCCAGGCCAGCAGGTGATCGCTCTGCGCCTTTTCAACTCCGGCCGAGGTGAAGCGCTCCCCTGCCCTGACCAGGGTCTCGCCGGGTCCGGCCATCAGAGACGAGACCCGCGCCTGGCCGCTGACGACGAGGAGGCTGTAGCCGCCTTCGAGCAGGCTCACTTCACAAAGCCCACCCTCGGCCACGGCGCTCCACCCCTCGGCATTGATGCAGAACGGCCGTCGGCCCGCAGCGATCTCCAGGCTGGCCCGCCCTTCCCTGAGCAGCAGCCGACGCTGCAGGGGCTCAAACCTGGCCGCGCTCAGGGCGTCGAGGGTAAGGGTCGAGCCGTCCTGCAGGCGGACGACCGAGCGCTCGCCATGGCCGGTGCGGAACGTTTGCGCCCCAGCCTGGCGCCACCCCACGGCGGCAAGCCCGCCCCCGCCCAAAACGGCGACCAGCCCGCCCACCACCATGCGGCGGGAGCGGTTCCGGCGCTCACCGCGCGCCCCTGCGGGCGCCACGGCGACAGCGCCCACGCTCTCGAACAGGCGGGTGGCGCGGTCAAACACCTCGCCATGGCGCGGGTCGGCGTTCATCCAGGCTCGGAAAGCTTCGTGGTCCGCCTCGCTGACGTCATCAGCGCGCAGCCGCGCCAGCCAGGTCGCCGCCTCTTCGCGGATGCCGCGCAGGTCATTGTCACCCGCCATTCAGCCCTCCGCATACTCAAGAAGGACGAGGGTCGCCTTGGCGATGTGCTTCTCGACGGCCCCCTGGCTGATCCCCAGGGTCGCCGCGATCTCGCGGTACTTCATGCCCTCGAGGCGATGCATGAGCAGGATCTCTCGAGTCCGGGGCGGCATCCGGCCCAGCGCCTCGTTGACACGCTTCAGGCGCTCGCGGGCCTCCAGCGCCTCATCAGGCAACCGCCCCTCGGCCGGCATGAGTTCGCAGGCCGTCTCCCAGGGTTCGGGCTTGATCCAGCGTCCCCGCCGTTGATGGTCGATGGCGATGTTCGTCGCCGTGCGCAGCACGAAGGCGTCCGGATTGCTGACGCTGGTCGTCTGCCGATAGCGCTGCAGGCGGATGAACGCCGAATGCAGGTAATCCTCACTGGATGCGTCGCCGCGCAGTCTTCGGCGCAGCTTCCGCAACAGTTCGTCCCAGCGAGACGCGTCGAACTCACTCATGGCGCCCCCTCGGGGCGCCATCTGGCGAGCCGACCCCTCCTACTGTCAAGCAACCACGAACCATGCCGCCCCCTGTCGCGCGTGCTTAGCGCGAAATGGCGCGGTGTTGAACGCGTGGTGCTCAGGCCGGCGTCACACCCTGAGCGATCGCTCAGTCGCGGGCGGCCCGCGGCGGCGGCAGCAAACGGATATAGGCCACGACGTCCGCCCGGGCCTGGGCGTCGGGCACGGCGAGCACCATCCGCGTCCCGGGGGCGAAATCCTGGGGCGCAGCGAGGAAGGCGTCCAGGTTCTCAGCGGTCCAGACTTGGTCGCCCTTCGCCTTGAGAGCCTCGCTGTAGCCGCCGAAGTCCGCGACGCTGGCGATGCGGCGATCAGCCACGCCCCGCAGGGTCGGCGCGATGGACACCGTATGGCAACCCCGGCACTGGGCAGCGTAGATTTCGGCCCCGGCTTCCTCGTCGGGGACCAGTGCATCCTGGGCCGCCTCGGCCGCACCTGCGCCCTGGGCGCTCCACCCCGCCCCGCCGAAGGCCAGGACCGCAGTCGCCGCCACCGTCGCCGCCATACGCCAGCACCACATCTCCACCACCTCCGACAGTCTGCCTCTTCCCCGTAGCCGCGAATTGCTATTAGTGCAATTATCAGTTATCCGCCGAACTGGAGTTGGCGAGCAAGGGAGGGCGACGTGTTGAAATGGAGCGGCGCTGCCGGGGCGGCCTTGGCCATCGGCGCCCTCACCGGCGCAGGGGGATTCGCGGTCCATACGGCTCTGGCGGCCCCCACGGCCTCCGCGGCGGCCACGTCCGGCGCCCCCATGATCGTCGCCGCACGGCGCCTAACCGAAAGCCAGTACCGCCGATCGATCGCCGAGGTTTTTGGTGCAGATGTCCGCGTTGACGGCCGTTTCGAGCCTGAGCTGAGGGATGAGGGGCTGCTGGCCATCGGCAGCAGCCAGCTGTCGATCACCCCCGCCGGCTTCGAACAGTACTATCGGCTGGCGGACAGCATCGCCGCCCAAGTCGTCGCCCCGGAGCGCCGGGACCGGCTGGCCGACTGCCGCCCGGGCTCGGACGCCGCCCCGGACGAGGCATGCGCCCGCCGGATCATCGCCAAGGTCGGGGAACAACTGTTCAGGCGCCCCCTGACCGAGGCCGAGATCGCGCCGCGCCTGCGGACCGCCGCCCTGGGGGCCGAACGGACCGGCGACTTCTACGAGGGCGTGGCCCTGGCCCTCAAGAGCCTGCTCGTGGCGCCCGAATTCCTGTTCCGGCTGGAGCGCGCCGAGCCTGATCCGGCGCAGCCGAACCAGTATCGGCTGGACGGCTACAGCAAGGCCTCCCGCCTTTCCTTCCTGTTCTGGGACGCGCCGCCCGATGCGGACCTGCGCCGGGCGGCCGAAACCGGCGAGCTGCACACGGCGGACGGCCTGCGCCGCCAGCTGACCCGGCTCGTGGGATCGCCGAGGCTCCGCGACGGGGCGCGGGCGTTCTTCACCGACATGCTCCAGCTGGAGCACTTCGACGGCCTGACCAAGGACCCCAACGCCTATCCCAAGTTCAGCCAGGCCCTCGCCGACAGCGCCCGGGAACAGACCCTCCGCACGACGATCGATCTGCTCATCGACAAGCGGCGCGACTACCGCGAGCTGTTCACCAGCAACTCGACCTTCATCAACCGCCACTTGGCGGCGGTGTACCAGGTGCCCTTCACCTCCACGCAGGAGTGGTCGCCGTTCACCTTCCCCAAGGAGGCGGGGCGCTCGGGCATCCTGACCGAGGTCACCTTCCTGTCGCTGTTCTCCCATCCGGCGGCGTCGTCGCCGACCCGGCGGGGGGTGAAGCTGCATGAGATCTTCATGTGCGAGCCGACGCCCGCGCCGCCCGCCGATGTGGACTTCTCCAAGGTTCAGGCGCTTGAGCAGGGCACCGTCCGCACCCGCCTGCTGGCCCACATGGACAATGAGGGCTGCGCGGCCTGCCACAGGGTCAGCGACCCGGCGGGCCTCGCCCTCGAACACTTCGACGGCATCGGACAGCGGCGCATGTTCGAGAACGGCCAGCCGATCGACGTCAGCGCCGAGGTGAACGGCGCCCGCTTCGTCGGCGCCCAGGGCCTCGGAACCTACCTGTCCACCCAGCGAAAGATCCCCGCCTGCCTCGTGCGCAATGTCTACGCCTACGGCGTCGGCAAGGCGCCCGACGAGCGCGACGAGGACTACCTGGCCGACCAGACCGAGGCCTTCGCCAAGGACGGCTACCGCGTGCCGGAGATGATGGCGCGCATCGCCGAAAGCCCAGAGTTCTTCAAGGTAAAACTGCCGGCGCGGGCCCGCCCGGCCACCACCGTGGCCGCCGCCCCGACCGGCGAGACGGGAGGCATGCCATGAGCCAGCGTTTCAACCGCCGCTCCCTGTTGCGCGGCGCCCTTGGTGGGTGCGCGGTGACGCTCGGATTGCCGGCGCTCGACCTTTTCCTCGACGGCCACGGCCAGGCCTGGGCCGACGGGAAGCGCCTGCCGGTGCGGTTCGGCACCTATTTCTGGGGCCTCGGCCTCACCGACACCCCCGCCGGCGGCAGCCGCTGGGTGCCGACCACCGTCGGCCCCGACTATGAGATCACGCCGGAGCTCGAGCCGCTGCGGCCGGTCAAGGACAAGGTCTCGGTCCTGTCCGGTTTCCGGGTTATCGGCGACGGCCGGCCCAATCTCGTCCATTGGACGGGCCATGCCGCGATCCTGTCCGGCGTGGCCCCGGCGGCCATCAACCGGATGGACGGCCCTTCCTTCGACACCCGGGTGGCGGACGCCATCGGCGGGGGCGTCCGCTTCAAGGTTCTCGACGCCTCGGCGTCAGGCAAGGTGGTGAGCTACTCCACCCGCACGGGCTCGGCTTTCGCCACCCCCGACACCACGCCGGTGGAGCTCTACACCCGCCTGTTCGGCCCCGGCTTCCAGGACCCCAACCGCCCCGACTGGACGCCTGATCCTTCGATCATGCTCCAGCAGAGCGTGCTTTCGGCGGTGACCGATCAGCGCCAGGCTCTGCTCGCCGACGTCGGTCGCGCCGACCGCGTCAAACTCGACCAGTACTTCACCTCGGTGCGTGAACTGGAGCAGCAGCTGGCCCTGGGCCTTGAGCGGCCCGAGCCGTGCGAGTCCTGCGCGGTGCCGCCTGAGCCGGAGGCGCCGAAGCGGGGCGCCTCCATCGACGTGGTCAACAGCAACACCCGCACCATGGCGAAGCTGCTGGCGATGGCGCTGGCGTGCAACCAGGCCAAGGTCTTCAATTTCGTCCATACGCCGGGGGCTTCCGAGACCTACATTCCCGGCGAGAGCAAGATCTATCACCAGATCACCCACGACGAGCCCACCGACGCGCGCCTGGGCTACCAGATCGAGACCAGCCGGCTGGCCGGGCTGGTGATGGAGGGCCTCGGCGCGTTCCTCACTGAACTCGACGCCATCAAGGAAGGTGACGGCACGCTGCTGGACCGCACCCTGGTGATGGCCTTCAGCGACACCGGCTACGCCAAGATCCATTCGATCGAGAACATCCCGATCTTCCTGGCCGGCGGCGCCGGGGGCCGCCACCGAACGGGCCAGCACATCGCCGGCAAGGGCGAGGCCGTGACCCGGGTCTCCCTGACCGCCCAGCAGCTGGTCGGCGTGTCGGTGGGCGAATTCGGCGTCGGCGGCATGCGGACCTCCCGCCCGATCACGGAGCTCATGGCGTGAAGCGATCGATCCGTCTCCGCGTCGCGCTCGCGCTCGCCGCCGCTCTCGCCGCGCCGGCGCCCGCCCTGGCGGCCTGGACCCGCGGCTTCGCGGTCGAATGGTACGAGCCGGCCATGTACTACGGGGCCAAGAGCGGCACGACCGAGCCCGGGACCGACTGCCCGGCCGGGACCAATCCCGAGCCCGACTGGATCAAGGTGCTGATCGACGCGGGCTATACGCGGGAACAGGCCCTCTGGCTGCGCAATCCGGCCAACCCCACCCGCAGCCCGGTTCACGGCCAGAACCAGATGGCCTTCCGGGGCGCCGGGCGAGCCAACGTCTACATCAACCCCACATCCACGCCGGACGGCGGTCTGGTGGGGGTCAGCGGCGACATCGGCGAGGGCCTCGACCTCGACGACGACCCCACGACGGGCTTCGTCAGCCCGACCGGGGAGCGCGGGATCGACAACGCCTTCTACCGCGCCCTGGGATGCTGGAAGACCTTCCGCGGGCCGCCGCGCCTATCCAGCGGGGCCCTCTCCAGCAACGACGCCATGCGCGACGGCGCCTGGACCATGGTCGTCGTCCTGGAAGGCCGGGGCCAGGACCCGATGAACGACGACGACGTCACCGTTGGCTTCTACCTGAGCCAGGACAAGCTGGTGAAAGACGCCGCCGGCGGCGTGGCGCCTGACTACACCTTCCGCATCAAGCCCGACCGCAAGCTCGAAGCCATCTTCAAGGCCAGGAGCGTCAATGGCCGGATCGTGTCCACCCGGCCAATGGACGAGGTCTGGATGCGGGACGCCGGCATGGCCCGCGAACTGCAGCTGCTCAAGGCCCGCCTCGACCTGACCCTGCAGCCCGATGGCGGCCTCTCCGGCTATGTGGGCGGCTACCGGCCCTGGAAGCCGGTCTACGACGGCTATGTGCGCGCGCGAGGGCCGGTGATCGAGGCCCTGACCTGGGTGCGCCTGCCCGACGTCTATTACGCCCTGCGCCGGCACGCCGACTACAGCCCCACGGGCCCGAACGGCGAGAAGACCCACATCTCCTTCGCCTACCGGGTCTCGGCGATCCCGGCCTTCGTGCTGACCCCGGACGCGAAGCGCAGCGCCCGCGCGACCTCCTACAAGGCCCTCGCCCGCCCTGAGGCCTCGGTCCCCGAGCCTTCGCCCTTCAACGTGGTGGACGGGATCGTCGTGCCCAAGGGCGCCAAGGCCGAGTCCCTCCCCGAGAGCGCGCTGCTGCCCCCATCGTCGACGACCGCCGCCGGAGGCGCGCCATGAGGATATCGCCCCTGGCCCTGGCCCTGGCCGCCGCCCTCGCCTTCGGAACCACGGCCGTCCAGGCCGAGCCCGCGGCGCCGCTTCCCGATCCGCTCCGCCCGATCCGGGTGGCGGGCGTCGGACTGTCGGTGTCGGATCTCGAGCGCTCGATGCAGTTCTACACCGAGGTGCTGGGCCTGAAGGTGGCCGCGCGCGTGCCCGCCCAGGGGCCGGCCCGCGAATATCTCCTGGGCGTCAGCGGCGATGTCCGCACCGACGCCCTGATCGTCCTCCGGGAGAGCGCGCCGCCGCCGGGCGCCACGGCGTTCGGGCGCGTGGTGCTGGCCGTGCCCGACAGCCGCGCCATGGCCGAGCGCGCCGCCGCGGCCGGTCATGAACCCACCCGCCTCGCGGATACCGTCCATGTGGTCCGCGATCCCGACGGCTACGCCATCGAACTCTACCAGCGCCCTGCGGCGCGGTAGGGCGGCGGGCGGACTGGCCGTCGCCGTCTGGCGGGGCTAGGCTTTCCCGCCATGAGCGAGCCGCCGCGCACCGTCCTCAGTCGGGCCGATCTCTATGAGCGAATCTGGACCCGGCCGCTGAGCGCGGTGGCGCGCGACCTTGGCCTCAGCAGCAGCGGCCTGTCCAAGATCTGCGACCGCCTGCTGATCCCCTATCCTGGCCGCGACCACTGGGGAAAGGTCGCCGCCGGCCGGGCGCCGGAGCCCCCGCCCCTGCCGCCGCCGCCGCCCGGCGTCGAGGACCCAATCGTCATTGGCGGCGAACGTCCCGGCTCCCGGCGCCAACGGACGCGCTTTCCTACCGAACAGCGGCGCGAGCAGCTGATCGACGCGGCCGCCGAGATCATCACCTCCCAAGGCCTGCCGGCCCTGACGATGAAGCGGGTCGCCCGGACCGCCGGCATCAGCGAGGCCCAGGCCCACAACTACTTCCCCCAGCGGCGCGACCTGCTCGCCGCCCTGGCCCGCCGAGAGCTCGCGGCCATGGAGGCCCGGCGGCGCGCCGAGATCGACCGGGGACATGACCGCTACACCCGCCTGGCGCTCTCGACGATGGCCTATCTGCGCGAGGCGGCGAACCGGGGGGCGCTGATCCAGCTCCTCACCCAGTCCGCCGAGGTGCGCGAGGCGCTGCGGGCTGAACGCCAGGCCGCCCAGCAGTCGGACAGAACCCAGCTGGTGGCCGGCCTCGCCGACGCCTACGGCATGCCGCCTGACGCCGCCCGGGTGCTGACGACGGTGCTGACCGCGGTCTGCCTGCGAGCCGGCCGCCTTGTGGCCGGCGGCAAGATCGGGATCGACGCCGCCGAGCGGCTCACCCTGGCCATCACCATGACCGGCCACCGCGACCTGGTGCGCGCCTACCGCTCCCCGACGGCCGACGCCGAGGCCTGACCGGCCGGCCGCAGGGCGGATATGGACGAGGCCACGAGCCGGCCCGCCATCTCAAGGGCGCGGGGCAGTTGCAGCTCGCCCTGCCAAACCAGCCGCCCGGTCTCCTCGGGGATCGCAATCACCATGGCGACCGCCGCGATGGCCTCCTGCGGCGGCAGGCGCAGTTCACGGCGCGCGAGCCGGGCGAAGCCTCGCAAAATCCGGTCCCTCAGCCTCCGGGCCTGCGGATCGAACCGGCCGGCCATATAGCTGTCGCGGAGAATGTAGTGCAGGGCGGGCCCGCGAAGGGCCACATGCCGAAGGTAGAGCTCCGCTGCGGCCTGGGTCCGGGCGGCGAGGCCTGGGGCGGACAGCGCGGCGGCCAGCCCGGCCTCCTCCAGGGCGGCGAATTCCTCGAGCAGCATGGCGTTGAAGAGATCGTGCTGCGTCGGGAAGTATCCATAGACGAGGCCCTTCGAGACCCCGGCTTGCGCCGCGAGCGCCTCCATGGGCAGGGGCAGATAGCCCTTCTCCAGCAGCAGCGTCCTCGCGGCCGCGATGATCTGTTGACGGCGGATTTCCGGCGTCAGCCTCTGCCTGCCTGCCACGCGGCCCTCCTCTACCGGGCCCTTCTTAGTCGGCTTTGGGCGGACACGCGATGCGGCGCGCCATGGAAAAGATCGGGCGGCGGCCCGGCCGGCCGCCGCCCGGTAGGGGAACACCGTCAGAAGCGCTTGGTGACGGCGACGCCGTAGGTGCGCGGATCCAGGAGGATCACGTTCCGCAGAGCCCCGAGGTTTTCGTCCGAGATGTCGAAGCCGACGATGGTGTCGTCGTCGAGGAGGTTCTTGACGAAGAGCTGGACACTCAGGCCGTTTTCCGGCCGGTCCAGGGTCAGGGTGGCGTTGACGTTGTCCCAGGCCCGGATGCGATCGGTCGGGTGGTTGGTGTAGCGCATGTAGCTCTGGGACTGGCGGTAGTAGTCGCCGCGCGCCGTCGCCTCCCAGCCGCCCGGCAGGGTCCAGCGGTACTGGGCGCCGAGCGAGACAGTCCACTTGGGCGCCGCCGGCAGGTCGTTGCCCACCAGGCTCTGAACCACCCCTTCGCCGGCCCCGGTCGAATAGAGGGCGACGCCGGGATCGTAGGAGTACACCCCCGCCGCCAGCGCGTCCGCTGCAGCCGGGGCGACCCCGGCGGCGGTCAGCCGCGCGATCATGGTCGCCGGACCGCTGCACGCCACACCCGCCAGGACGGCCGGCCCCACCGGATTACGCAGCAGATCGGCCACGCCCGCGGCGTTCAGGATGCAGCCGCCCGTGGTGGCGTTGGCGTAGATGTACCGGCTGTCGCCGTGGGTGCGGTCAAAGGTGTCGACTGCGCTTCCCTCGTCGATGCGGGTACGGAGATAGCCTATGTTGGCGTTCAGCCGCAGGTTCTGCACCGGCTCCCAGATTCCCTCGAGTTCGACGCCCTTGATCGTGGCGTCGACGTTCTCGTTGTAGATCGACCGGTTCACGCTGCGCGCGATCTGGTAGCCCTTGTAGTCGTACTGGAAGGCGGTGAGGTTGAGGACCATGGCGCCGCCCAGGAGGGTGTTCTTGGTCCCGATCTCATAGGCGTTGACGAACTCGGGGGCGAACGCCTCCCGCAGGCCCATGGTGACGACGCTGGCCGGGTTGAAGCCGCCGCCCTTATAGCCCTTGGCGTAGGAGGCGTAGATCAGGGTGCTGTCCGTGAACGGCAGGTCTGGCGACCAGTCGACGTTGAGTCGCCCGGTCGTCTCCTTGAACCGCACGCGCTGCTCGGGACTGAAGGTCGGGCCGCGCCCGGGCGCCAGCAGGGTGGCGCCGGAGCCCCGGGTCTTCTTCCGGTCGTCGGTGTAGCGCAGACCGCCCGTGATCCTCAGGGTGTCGGTCGCCTGCCAGTAAACTTCGCCGAACAGCGCCTTCGAGGTGAGGTCGTATTCCGTCAGGCTGATGAAGTAGTTGTGGCCGGTGAAGTCCGGATCAGCCAGAGGATCGACATAGGCCGTGGGCACTAGGACCTGCGTGGCCAGGGTCGTGACGTTCGAGGCCGAATAGGTCGTCGTGCTGGTCTCGTAGTCGAGGTAAATGCCGCCGAGGCTGAAGTTGATCGGTCCGTCGAAGTCGGACTGCAGTCGCAGTTCCTGGCTCCACTGCTCGCTGTGCGCGGCGGCCCCGGCTTCGGCCTGGAAGCGGTCCGTCACCCCGAACTGCCCGTCGGTGAGCGTGCCGGCGGGCGTGAAGCGGGTGACGCCGAAGGGCCGGAGGGTGCGGACCCCCGTGGTGTCGCCGCGGGCGTAGCTCTCGTTCTCCGCATAGCCGGTGAGCGACGTCACCGTCAGGTTCGGCGTGGCCTGCCATTCCAGGTTCAGCTGATAGATGTCGGTGCGCGGCCGGTAGACCGGCCGGCCGACCACCTCCACCTCACGCAGGTTACGCGACACGGTGGCCCCGGCGTTCGGATCCGCGGTCCACAGGCCGATCTGCCGCCCGAGGATGCCGGGGAACGTGGCGAGCACATTGGCGGCGTCATACACGTCGTCGCCATAGACCGAGGCCGTCAGGCACCCCTGGCTCAAGGCCGCCTGAGCCGCGCCGGTGGCGACGCCGCCGACCGTCGCCGGGCCGGCGTCATACTTGCAGAGCGCCTTGCGCGCGCCGCGGGTGTCGTCCTCGGAAAAGCCCTCCCACATCAGGGTGGCGCTGAACGTGGAGGTCGGCTCGAACAGCAGGGTCGCGCGGCCGGCCAGGATCTCCCGGCCGTCGATGCGCCGGCCGTCCACGGTGTTGCGGGTGTAGCCCTCGCGGTCGAGGCCGAAGGCCGCCAGGCGCACGGCGAACATGTCGCCGAGGGGCAGGTTCAGATAACCCTGGGCCCGCCGCGTGTCGTAGTTGCCCAGCTCTGCCGTGACGCCCGCGCTGAACTGATGCTCGGGCTTGCTTGTGATCACGTTCACCACCCCGCCGGTGGCGTTGCGCCCGTAGAGGGTGCCCTGCGGACCGCGGAGCACTTCCACCCGCTGCACATCGAAGAACTCGGCGTCTGCGATACGGTTGGCGGTGAGCGGGGCGTTGTTGAGGTGAACGCCGACGCCATCGTCCCCCGTGGTGGCGATCAGCTGGGCCCCCACCCCGCGAATCTGGAAGTTGGTCCGCAGGGACCGGCGCTGGAACGTAAGGTTCGGCACCGACTGCACGAGGTTGCCCACGCCGTCGATTCGCTGCGCCCGCAGGGCCTCCTCGCTATAGGCCGACACCGCGATCGGCACGTCCTGAATGGATTCCTCGCGCTTCTGCGCGGTGACGATGAGCTCATCGACGACAGAGCCCCCGCCGTCCTGCGCGAAGGCCGGCGTGGTCAGGGCGATGGCGGCAAAAGACGCCGACGCCAGAAGCGCGCGCTGCATTGGTTCCCCCCTTTGGAGCGTCTCCTATTGTGGCGCTGAATGGAGATCATAATGGTTTGATCGTCAATACGCTCTCGCTGTATCCGGCGACACATCCGGCCGGATTCGCCAGGGCGATCCAACATTCACAAAGTTGGCCACCGGCCTTTATGGTGATGATGTCAGCAATGGAGGGGCAAATGACGCTGGCGACGGATCGTGGGAGGGCGCGGCTCCCGGGCGCGCGAAACTTCCGGCGCGGCGGGGCGATGGCGCTGACGACCGCCCTGGCCGCCTTGCTCCTTGTGGCGGGTGCGTCGCCGTCGGCGGGCGTCGATGAGCGGCGGCTGCGCAGCGCCGAGCGCAACGGCGAGTGGCTCGCGGTCGGCCGCACCTACGATGAACAGCGCTTCAGCCCCCTCGCCCAGGTGAACACCAAGACCGTCGGACAGCTGGGCCTGGCCTGGTACGCCGACATCGACACCGAGCGCGGCCAGGAGGCCACCCCCATCGTCGTGGACGGGGTGCTCTACGTCACCACCGCCTGGAGCAAGGTGAAGGCCTTCGATGCGGCCACGGGCCGGCCGCTCTGGTCCTATGACCCGAAGGTCGATCCCGCGGTCGCCCAGATCGCCTGCTGTGACGTGGTCAACCGCGGCGTCGCCGCCTGGAAGGGCCGCATCTACCTGGGCGTCCTCGACGGCCGGCTGATCGCCCTGGACGCCCGAACCGGCCAGGAAATCTGGTCCGTGCTGACGACCGAACCCGGACGCGCCTACACCATCACCGGGGCGCCCCGGATCGTGCGGGACAAGGTGATCATCGGCAACGGCGGGGCCGACTACAACGCCCGCGGCTATGTCACCGCCTATGACGCCGCCACCGGCCGGCGCCTTTGGCGCTTCTACACCGTGCCGGGGGATCCTGCCGCGGGCTTCGAAACGCCCGAGCTCGAGCAGGCGGCTCGCACCTGGACTGGCGAATGGTGGAAGCTCGGCGGCGGCGGCACGGTCTGGGACGGCATGGCCTATGACGTCGAGACCGGCCTCCTCTACATCGGGGTCGGCAACGGCACCCCGTGGAACCAGCGGTTCCGCAGCCCCGGCGGCGGCGACAACCTGTTCCTGTCCTCCATCGTCGCGCTCGATCCGGACACCGGCGCCTATCGCTGGCACTACCAGACCACGCCGGGCGAAACCTGGGACTTCACCGCCGCCCAACCGATCATGGTCGCGACGCTTCCGTGGCGCGGGCGGCCGCGCCGGGTGGTCCTGCAGGCTCCCAAGAACGGCTTCTTCTATGTCCTGGATGCGCGCACCGGCGCCCTGCTGTCGGCCGAGAAGTTCGCGCCGGTGGACTGGGCCGAGCGCGTCGATCTCGCCACCGGCCGCCCCGTCGAGCGCCCCGCCGCGCGCTATGACCGCACCGGCGAGCCGGTGATCGTCTCGCCCGGCCCCCTGGGAGCGCACAACTGGCACCCCTGGTCGTACAGCCCCCGGACCGGCCTCGTGTACCTGCCGGTGACCGAGAACAACGGCCCCTACGGCAGCACGGCGGAGCTCAAGGTCAGCGACCGCGCCTACAACACGGGGGTCGACGCCGCCGCCGCCCTGCCCCTCTACAAGCAGCCGGGCGCGCCCAAGGGTGGGGCCGTGCGCAGCTACCTGCAGGCCTGGGACCCCGTCCAGGCGAAGGAAGTCTGGCGCGTGGAGAACGCCGTCTATGGGTCGAGCGGGGTGATGGCGACGGCCGGCGGCCTCGTCTTCTCCGGCAACCACGCCGGGACCTTCGACGCCTATGACGCTGCGACCGGCCGTCGGCTGTGGTCCCAACCGACGCAGGCCAAGATCGTCGCCGCACCGATGTCCTATGAGATCGGCGGCGAACAGTATGTGGCCGTCCTGGCCGGGGCCCGCGGCCTGCCGGACGGCCAGCAGAGAACGAGCCCGGTCAGCGCCAACAACTCCCGCCTGCTGGTCTACAAGCTGGGAGGCGAGGCCCGCTTGCCCGCCGAACCGTTCACGGCCGCCCAGGCCGGCACGATCCGGCAGACCCTGGATCCGCCGCTCCTCACCGGCACCAACGAGGACGTCATCTCCGGCCAAGCCGCCTATGCCCGGGTCTGCTCAGGCTGTCATGGCGCGGCCGCGGTTGCCGACAAGTCGATCCCCGACCTGCGCTACTCCACCACCCTGAACAGCCTGGCCGACTGGAACGCCGTGGTGATCGATGGATCGCGCGCCGCCCGCGGCATGGCCTCGTTCAAGACCCTGCTGGCGCCCGGGGAGGCCGAGATGATCTGGCACTATGTGGTCAGCGAGGCCAACAAGGCCAAGGCGGCGGCCGAGGCGCAGCAGCGCCGCTAGGCCCCGCCTCCGCATACGACGCCCTGCGGCCCGGGACCTTCCCGGACCGTTTGCGTTGAAGCCCGCTCAGCCGGCCAGCGACGCGCCCTGACGCGGGCCCCACACCTCGATGTGGTTCCGCCGCTCCACCCGGATCGGCCGCTCGGCCGTGAGCAGTCGGTCGAGGCCGAAGCGGCCCAGGTATTGCCGGACCTCATCCGCCGCCCGCGGCTCCAGCGCCTCCCAGGCGTCCGTGACCCGCTGCCACAGATAGAGCATGTAGGGCTGCAGCACGGTCTCGCACGCCACGCCCCGGAAGCTGCTGGCGGTCAGGCCGATCACCCGTTGATGCGGTTTGGGCGCCACCGGCGCCCCCTCCTGCGGGTCGTTGGCCTCCACGAACGCCCGGAAGGCGGCGAGCTTGGCCTCGGCCTCGGGCAGCAGTTCTTCGGCGACCTGGGCGAGCAGCGGCGCGAGGGTCTCGGGCACGGCGTCGCCGTCGAGATAGGCCGGCGGATAGTCCCGGTACTCCGGCAGGTCGGGGTCGGGGGCGTTCATGCGCTCCACCCAGCGGGCCACCCGCGGAGCCTCGCGCTTCATCTGGTCGGCAGGGATGGGGTCGCGGCCAAGGTGCGCGAACAGCGGCCCGAACAGCCCGTAGTCGCCCACCGACGGCTCGCCCCCGAAGAGGTAGGGGTGCACCGAGAAATGGGCCTCGAGATTGGCCAGGAGCAGCCGGTACGACTCCTCGATCACCGGGATCGTCTCGGGCGTGACGCCCAGCCCCGGCAGGTACGAGGCCATGCGCCGCATCACCGCCTCGGCCGCCTCCCGGCCTGAGCCCCGGGCAAAGGCGTCCACCAGGAAGGCCTCCTGCTGGTCGAAATAGGACCAACGGTAGTGCATCGCGTGGCGGCTCAGGGTGACGACGGCGTAGAGCTCCAGCACATGGGCCAGCACCCGCTGCCGGGCGCCCGGTGGATAGGCGCTGACCCGAGCGCCCGTCGCCTCGAAATGGTCGAGGATGTCGACCGTGTCCTGGATGATCTCGCCGTCGGGGGTGACGACCACCGGAATGATCGACCGGCCGATGACCGGCATGATCTGCTCGCGGAACTCGGGCGAGGCCGGGGTCCGCTCCTCGTACACAATCCCCTGCTTGCGCAGGTAGGCCCGCGTCTTGCCCGTGTAGAGCGAATGGGGAACGCCGTAGAGGATGTGATCTGCGGAGGTCATCTCCCTCGTCTAACGCGGAGTTGGGCCTAGAAGAAGCGCTCCCCGATGCGGATGGTGTCCCCCGGCGCGACCTGGGTCGTGCTGGTCAGGGGGTATTCTTCTTCCTTGTCGCCGTCGGCGCGCTTGATGAACACCTTGTTCTTGTTGGCTCGGTAGGTGAAGCCGTTGGCCGTCGCCACGGCGTTCAGCACGGTCAGGCCGTTGGTGTAGGGGTATTCCCCCGGCTTGGTGACCTCGCCCAGGATGTAGAACGGCCGGTAATTCAGCACCTCGACGCTGACTCGCGGCTCCTTCAGGTAGCCGTCCTTCAGGGCCGCCTCGACGCGCTCCTGGAATTCCCGGGCCGTGAGCCCGGCGGCCTCGACCTCGCCCACCAGCGGCAGCGACACCTTCCCGGCGCCGCTCACCTGGAACTCGCCCGTCAGGGAGTCCTCGCCGTAGGTGATCACGCGAATCTTGTCGCCCGAACCCAGCCGGTATTCGGGCACCTCGCGCGTGGCTTCGGCTTTCTGCGCCGCAGCCACAGTCGGCGAGGTCAGAGCCAGGGCCGTGACGGCCATCAGCAGGCCGAACAGTCTCGTCATGACGCAATAACTCCGCAACCGCGGTTTCCCGAACGGCGCTTTTCTTACTTCAGCCGGCCCGCGCGCGGAATAGCCCCGCCTGCAACCCCAGGCCGCAGCCCTGAGCGGCAAAATTTGGATAACAGCGATTTAAATAAATAACCGCCACTTTCAGTGAAAGTTCATGGTAAATTGCAACTCAACCATAGTTGTTTGCTAGTCATAGTCCACAATCATACAGCCGCAGTTAAGCAGCACCTGCAATACCGGAGGCCGCAACCCAAGAATTGGGACGTGGCCAAGTGCGACAAATCAACACACTCGCGCAGTATGCGCTGATGATCTTCCTGGCCTGCTCGGCCGCCGCCTGCGCGACCACCCCCGAGGCCTCCTCCCCCATGCCCCTGGGCCTGCGCGCCGCTCCGCCGCAGGGCTTCATCGCCTTCTGCCAGCGCGAGCCCGCCGAATGCGGCGGCGCCTTCGCCGCCGTCAGGCTCACGCCCGCCGCCGCTGAATCAGCGCCGGAACTTGCAGCCGCCGAAGCCGCCGAGGCCGTCTCGGCGATCCAGCCCCACTGGTCGGCCCTGCTGCGCACCGCGCCGGCGGCCCACGCCGCGCCGCCGGCGGCGGCCATAGAAGCCGCGCTCGCCCCCGAGGCGGTGGAGCTGACGCCGAAGCTCTGGGCGACCCTCACCAGCGTCAACGACCGCATCAACCGCGCCATCGCCCGCAAGGCCGACATCGAGGCCTATGGCGTGGACGAGTTCTGGAGCCTGCCGCTCCAGGCCGGCGTCGGATTCGGCGACTGCGAAGACTATGTGCTGGAGAAGCGCCGGGCCCTGCTCGCCGCCGGGGTGCGGCGCGACGCCCTGTCCATCGCCGTCGTGGTGACGCCCAAGGGCGAGCGCCATGCCGTGCTGCTGGTGGAGACCGCCAGCGGCGCCTACGCCCTCGACAACCTGACCCCCTACATCCTGCCCTGGAGCAAGACCGGCTATCGCTGGCTCCAGCGCCAAGTGGCTGGCTCATCCACCCGCTGGGCGCTGCCGGCGTCCGGGGCCGAGCCCGCGACCTCCGCGGGCGCCGAGCCGCCCTTGCCCACCCGCCTCGGCTAGAGTTTTCTCGCGCCCCGATAACGGGGGTACGCGTGCAGATTCGGGAGAACGCAGGTCCGTCGGCTCCGTATTGGAGTCCGCGCTGGTGGGGGCTGGGGGGACGCTGGCTGGCCCTCGCAGCTCCGCTGCTTGTCTTCGCCGCCCAGTGGGCGCCGGCGGGCGCGGCGCTCTCGAAACCCGCCTTCACGCTGGCCCTCGCTGCAGCGATCCTGCTGGGGCTTTCCCTGTTCGACCCGGCCCTGCGCCGGGACCTGAATCGGATCCGCGGGCTCACCACCCCGGCGGCCGCCTTCGGCCTCGCCTTGCTTGTGATCGTCTGGTCGCTGACGCCATGGGCGCCCGGCGGGCCGCATCCGGTCTGGGACTATGCGGGCGTTTCGCCGCCGGCCTCCACCGTGGACAAGTCGCGCACCCTTACCGAGTTGTTCAAGCTCCTGGGCCTCGCCGCCGTGTTCGCCCTCGGCCTGGGCCTGGGCTCGTCCGACGACCGGGCCCGACTGACGGCAGGCGTCATCGCCGTTTTTGCGGGCGGCCTCGCGCTCTGGTCCTTGATCGCCTTCGCCGCCGATCCGCTGGGCGCCGGCGGCCTGCGGCTGGGGGCGCCCTTCCGCATGCCCAACCCGGCCGCTACCATGTTCGGCGCGCTCCTGATGGCGGCGCTTGGCGTCACCGTCTCCCGGGCCCGGGCCGCCCCGCCGCAGCTGCGGTTCAGCAAGACCGCGCCCGCGGGCGGCCTCGCGCTGCTGATCCTGGTTGCGGTCCTGGCGACGGCGTCCCGGGGCGGATTCGTCGCCACGGCCCTAGGCCTCGTCGCCTTCATCGCCCTCCTAACCTTCGGCGGGGCGGTGAAGCTCTCTCGCGCCGCCGTGCTCAGCCTGGGCGGCCTGCTGCTGGCGGCCGCGGCCCTGGGGATCTTCGGCGACCGCCTGCTCGACCGCCTGGCGACCAACGCCTGGGACGCGGACGGCCGGCGGCTGCTGTTCCAGATGCACTGGGAGGCATTCAAGGCCGCCCCGCTCATGGGCTACGGCCTGGGGACCTTCGACACCGTGCACCGCATGGTCACCGCCGCCGCCAGCATCCAGAGCGTCTGGACCGCCGCTGCGGCCCACAATGTCTATCTGAACTGGCTGGAGCAGGCCGGCCTCTTCGGCGCCCTGCCGATGTTCACCGCCATCGGCGCCGTCCTCGCCCTGACCGTGCGCAACGCCCTGCGCCGCACCCGCCTGAAGCCCATCCTGTTCGGCCTCCTCGCCGCCAGCGTGGTCGTCCTGGTCCACGGGGCCAGCGACTTCGCCCTCGAACTCTATTCCATCGCCATGTTGTGGAGCCTGCTGCTGGGTCTGGGCTTCAGCGCCGCCCAGGGATCGTCCGTCCGATGAAGACGCCTTCGCCCGCCTTCCTCGCCGCCGCCGTCGCCGCCCTGGCGGCCGCCTGCGGCCTTGCCGGCCTCGTCGCCCTGAACACCGGCGGCGCCGTAGGCGCAGGACCGGTCCGCCTCGGGCTCAGCCACGGCTACAGCCTGGCCGCCGACCGCCTCGCCGCCGGCGGACGTCCCGAAGACCTCGCAGCCGCCGAGGACAGGCTCCGTGAAGCCCTGGCGCTCTCGCCGATGAACACCGCCGCCCGGCTGAGTCTCGCCGGCCTCGAGCGCGACCGTCTGGGCTATCTCTCTGCCGCCGCCGAGGACCAGCTGGCGCTCTCCTACCGGCTCCTGCCGGTGGATCCCCGGGCGGCCCTGCGCCGCAGCCGCCTGGCCCTGGAGAACTGGCCGGCCCTCGATCCCTCCACCCGGCAGGCGGCGCTCTACGAAATCGAGACTGTCCACAGGCTCCATGGCCAGGCCGGTCGGGTGGAAGCCCTGCTTGGGGAAATAAGCGATCCGGCCGGGCGCGTCGCCGCGGCCCTGTTGCTGCGGAAATTTCAACTCGCGCGCGATTATTTCAACTCGCACGATTAGCGGCGCTCGCTGATTAGAAAAGCAGCAGTAACCGAGCCTCGAAATCGCAACTATAGACTCTCGGCGACCACTGGATTATGAACCCGGCGCAACGAACACCGCTACGGATTGGGGGTCAGTATGGCTGGTGTGTTCACTCGCAAGGGCGCAGGCGCGCGCGTCGCCACCGCCCTCTTCGCATCTCTCGCCGTCGGCGGCCTCGCCATCGCTCAAGGCCAGGCGCCTGCCGCCGCTGAAGCGCCCCAGGCGCCCGCGGCCCTCGCCGCGGAGATCGCCGAGCGCGTCGCCGAGGTCGTCCGCGAGAACGAGGGGGCTTCGAATCTCGACGATCTGATCCAGCAGGTGATCGCCGAGGAAGTGGCCCAGGTCCCGCCGCAAGTGGCGGCCCAGGCCCTGGCGCAAGCCGCCGTCGCCCTGCAGGGCGAAGGGCTCAGCGCCAATGTCGCCACGACCGTGCAGCAGGTGGTGGTCGGCGCGGCCGTCACCGCCGCGGTCCAGGCCGTGGTCGTCCAGACGGGCGGCGCCGTGACGCCCGCCGCTGTGGAAGCGGCGGTCAATTCCACCCTCGCCGCCGCCCAGGCTCCGCCGACCGTGGCCAATGTCGCCGTGGCTCAGGCCGTCTCCAACCTCAGCCAGGCCGGCGCGCTGCAGGGCGCGGTCCTGGCCGGCGTCCAGGCGGCCCAGACCCAAGTAGTGGCTGCCGCCATCGCTACGGCCGTCGCTTCCGGCGCCGATCCGCAGGCGGCGACGGAGTCCGTCGTGGCCGCCTCGGGCGCGTCCGACGCCGTGGTGGCGGCCGCGGTGGCCGTCGCCCAGAACAACCTGGCCAGTCAGGGCATCGCCGTGGCGCTGGCGCCGCCGACCACCAACACGGCGGCGACGAACACTCAGACCACGACCACGCAACCTCAAACCCAGACCGACACGCCTACCCGTGTCGATACGGAAGAGAACTCCGATCCGGACTATCTGCCCGGTCTGGGCTGACCGCCGGACCGGCCAGGCGTTCGGACCGGCCAGTGACTGAGTGAGAAGTTGGTCGTCAGGCGCGCGTCGGGGAGGCGCGGGCCTGACGAAATTCAATGAGAGCAGGGGAAAGCTGTGAACGGGGATAAGCGCGTCCTTGCGGCCGGAACGGCCGTGGCTCTTGTGCTGGGCATGGCTGGGGCGGGCATCGCTCAGCCGGCGGGGCCGTCATCGACATCGCCGCAGGGCGGCGAGCGCATCGGGGTGGCCCTGCCTACCGACGCGGCGGACCTCTTCGCCCGGGATCGCAACATCAGCGTCTCCCAACGCCCGCGGGAGGGCTACGAGGCCCGCGGCCTGCGCGCCGGGACTCTGCTGCTGTACCCGAAGGTGACGGCCACCGCCGAGTACAACGACAACATCTACGCCACCGAGGGCCTCGAGGAGGACGACGTGATCTGGCGCGTGACGCCGGAAGTCTCGCTGTCGTCCGACTGGAACCGGCACGCCATCGGCGCCTACGCCCGCACCACCCTCAGCCGCTATTCCGACGCCAAGGACGAGAACACCACCGACTACTCCGTCGGCGCCAACGGCCGCATGGACGTCCTGCGCTTCACCAACCTGCGGGGCAACATCGACTATTCCAAGCTCACCGAGCCGCGCACCTCGCCCGACAGCCCGGGTCTGGCCGCCGAGCCCGTGCGCTACAAGTTGGGCGTCTTCGGCCTGGTTGGCCAACACACCGTGAACCGGCTGCGCTTCACGGCCCGCTACGACGCGCGTCGCTATGACTATCAGTCCGTCGACCGCGTGGGCGGCGGCCGGGTCGACCAGAGCTACCGCGACCGCGTGATCCAAACCTACGGCGGTCGGATCGACTATGCGGTCAGCCCCGCCTCCGCCGTCTTCGTCGAGGTGACCGGCAACGACCGGAACTACGACTACAACGGCTCGGCCACGGATCTCGGACGCGACTCCGACGGCTATCAGGTGCTGGCCGGGACGAACTTCGAGCTCAGCGCCCTGCTCCGCGGCGAACTGGCCGTGGGCTACCTGGAGCAGAAGTTCGACGATGCCCGCCTCGACAAGATCGACGGCTTCGGCGTCCGGGCCGAGCTCGAATGGTTCCCGACCCAACTCACCACCGTGACCTTCAGCGGCTCGCGGAGCGTGGAGGACAGCGCCACGCCCGGGTCCGGCGGCTATCTGGCCAATAATGTGGGCGTCGTGGTTGATCACGAGCTGCTGCGCAACGTGATCCTCACCGCCCGCGCGAGCTACGGCGAGGACGAGTACGACGTGGTCGGCCGCCGCGACGAGCGGCAGGCCGCCGGCCTCAGCGCGACCTATCTGCTCAACCGCGGCCTCGGCGTGACGGGGGGCTGGAGCTTCGACCGCCGCGACGTCGTGAAGGGCGTGGGCGTCGGCTACAAGCAGCACAAGGTCTTCGCCACCCTCACCGCCCAGTTCTGAGTTCGAAGCGTGCGGCTGCGCGCGCTGTCGTCATCACGGCGACAGGGGAGTCTGGCTTTGGTCCATCAGGATGCGAGCCGCCGGTTTAGAGGCTGCACATGAACATTCATGCGTCTGCGCCGGTCGGTGCGGAGAACCGTTCTCCATCGCGCGGGCAGTTCGGTGAACTCGACCTGCGGCGGCTGTATGCGACGTTCCTGCGTCGTATCCGGCTGTTCTCCGCCATCGCCCTGCTGGTGTTCCTGGCCGCGGTGCTCGTGACCGTCCAGGCGACGCCCAAGTACACGGCCACGGCCAGCGTCATGCTGGACACCCGGACCGAGAAGGTCATGGACGCCGAGGCCGTGCTCTCGGGCCTGCCGGCGGACTCCGGCGCCGTCGACACCGAGGTCGAGGTCCTGAAGTCGCGGCAACTGGCCGGCCGCGTGGTCAAGGCCCTCAAGCTCGACGAGGATCCGGAATTCAACGCCGTCCTCCGCAAGCCCAAGGGCATGGGGGCGATCCTCGCCGGGGCCAGGGATGCCCTTGGCATAGGGACGCCCGCAAAGACGCCGACGAGGCTAGAGCTGGAGCGGCAGCGGGACGCCGTCATCGACGCCGTGCTCAGCGGCCTGTCCGTGCGCCGTTCGGGCCTCACCTACGTCATCCGCATCGACTACGAGGCCAAGAGCCCCGCCAAGGCGGCAACCATCGCCAACAAGTACGCCGAGCTCTACCTGCTCGAGCAGATGGAGGCGAAGTTCGACGCCACCCAGCAGGCGACCAACTGGCTGAATGAACGCCTGAGCAGCCTCCGCGCCCAGGTGATCGCCGACGAAGCCGCGGTCCAGCAGTTCAAGATCGCCAACAATCTCCTCAGCGCCTCGGGCACCAGCCTCACCGAGCAGGAGATCTCGAACTACAACATGACCCTCGCCCAGGCGCGGGCGCAGGTGGCCGAGGACGAAGCGCGCCTGGCCACGGCACGGCGTCAGCTGGCCGCCGGCTCGTCGGGGGACGATGTGGGCGAGGCCCTGAGTTCCCCGGTCGTCCAGCAACTTCGCGCGCAGCGGGCCCAGGTCAGCGGCCAGGTCGCCGATCTCCAGGGGCGCTATGGCGAGCGCCACCCCGAGATGCTCAAGGCCAAGCGCCAGCTCTCCGACATCGACGCCCAGATCGACCAGGAGATTCAGCGGATCATCTCGAACCTGGAGGCGAAAGCCGCGGTGTCCCGACAACGCGCCGCGGCCCTGGCCGGCAGCCTCGGCGGGGCCAAGGGCACGCTCGCCGCCAACAACCGCGCCATGGTGCGGCTGAACGAGCTCGAACGCACGGCCGAGGCCTCCCGGACGCTCTATGAGAGCTATCTTGCCCGCTACAAGCAGACCAGCGCTCAGCAGGGCATCGAACAGTCGGACGCCCGCATCGTCTCCCGCGCGAAGGTGCCGACCAGCCAGAGCTCGCCGAATGTCGGCCTGAACCTGCTGCTAGGCGCGCTCCTGGCCGTGGCCGCCGGCGGCGGCGCGGTCGTGGTGGCGGAACTGCTGGATTCCGGCCTCGCCACCGCCGAGGACGTCGAGCGGAAACTGGACACCGCCTATCTCGGCGCCATTCCGCTGCTCTCATCGGTGGCCGAAGGCGCAGCCTCGCCCATCGACTATGTGGTCGCAAAGCCCCTCTCAGGGTTCAGCGAAGCGTTCCGGAACCTCCGCGCGTCAATCACCTATGCCCGCCTGGGCGAACCGGTCCGGATCGTCGCCATCACCTCGGCGCTGCCCAGCGAAGGCAAGACCACCACCGCCGTCTGCCTCGGCCGCACGGTCGCCCTGCAGGGCGCGCGGGTCGTGGTCGTCGACTGCGATATCCGGCGCCGGACCGTGAACCGCATCCTGGGGCAGGAGCCCACCTGCGGCCTCATTGAAGTGCTCAGCGGCGCGGCCAAGCTTGAGGAGGCGATCATCGCCGACAAGGCGTCGGGCGCCCACTTCCTGTCACTGGCGCCGGGCGCCTTTACGCCGAAGGACCTGTTCGGGTCCGGCGCCATGGATCGCCTCCTGGCGGACCTGCGCTCGCGCTACGACCTAGTTTTGCTCGACACCGCCCCGGTTCTCCCCGTCGCCGACACCCGCGTCCTGGCGTCCAAAGTGGACACGGTGGTGCTGCTCGCCCGCTGGCGGAAGACGCCACAGCAGGCGATCGAGGCCGCCTTCCGCCAGTTCGAGGGCACCGGCGGCCATGTGGCGGGCGTCGCTCTCACCCAGATGGATATGCGTCAGCAAGCCCGGTACGGCTATGGCGATCCTGGTTACTACTACGCCGACTACAAGAAGTACTACGCGAGCTAGAGGACGGTGCGCAGACCGCCCGCCAGGGCCAGCCAGAGCGCGCCGTTCACGGCCAGCGCAAAGGCCGTCGAACGGCGGGCGGACCAGCGCAGGTCTTCAGGCCCGCCGGCCAGGGCGCATTCCAGTTCCCGCTGCAGGCGTCGGGCCGGACCATCGCCGTCCGGCGGCACGGCCACGACCAGGGCCGGAGCGGCCTTTCGGCCGAGCGGGGGCGCCAGCGCTTCTGCTGGCTTCTGCAGAGGCCGCGCCACGGCTGTCCTCCCAAGTGCGGAAGCAGGATGCCGCCGGCTGCTTAACAGTCCGTCTCTGGGGCCTCGCGGGACGCAAAGGCGAACGCCGTTCCGCTTTCTGGCGCACGAGGGGGGGGAAAGTTGTGGTTGGCACGCTTTTGGCGAGCTAGAACGACGTTAGCCGTAGTCGGGGGGCGACGGTGTTTCTAGCTGGCACAGATCGACTGGCGATCGACGGCGGTCCCGATTCCGGACATCCGGAGTCTGTCGGCCGTGGCCGTCGCGCCGTGGCGTTCGATGTCTGCCGGGCCCTGGACATTGTCCTGAGCCTTGCGCTGCTCCTGTTCTTCCTGCCGACGCTCGCGATGCTGGCCCTGGCGGTCAAGCTGCAGGACGGCGGCCCGATCCTGTTCGGCCATGCCCGGATTGGCCGCGGCGGTCGCACCTTCCGCTGCTGGAAGTTTCGCAGCATGGTCGTGGACGCCGAAGCGCGGCTGAATGCGCTCCTCGCCTCCGACCCTGTCGCCCGCGCCGAATGGGACGCCACCCACAAGCTGCGTCGCGACCCCCGGGTCACGCCCATCGGACGCCTGATCCGGGTCACCAGCCTCGATGAGTTGCCCCAGCTCCTGAATGTCCTGGCCGGCGACATGAGCCTGGTGGGGCCGCGGCCGATCGTCCTCGCCGAGGTTCCGCGCTACGGCCGCTGGTTCCGCTACTACGTCGCCGTGCGCCCGGGGATCACCGGCCTCTGGCAGGTGCGTGGCCGCAACGATGTCAGCTATCGGCGCCGCGTGGCCCTGGATGTGCTCTACGCCAGGACCCGCTCCGTCGGTCGCTACCTGGCGATCCTCGCCGCCACCGTCCCGGCCGTCATCCTGCGCCGCGGCGTCTATTAGCTCAGTCGAAATGACCGTGCGTCTCAGCGTTCCAGTGGGCCAGGGCGGTCTCGAGGTCGAGTTCGAACCGGTAGCCGTTGTCGAGCAACCACCGGGGCGTCACCCGCGTCGACCGCACCAGCTTCATCACCCGTTCGCGATGGATCGGGTTCTTCAGGCCCAGCCTGTCCGCTGCCTCGAACACCCGCGCCGCCGCCAGGAGCGGCGGCAGGGGCAGGGTCGCAAAGGCGCGCCGATAGCCCGCCGTCCGGGCGAAAGCCTCGACGATCTGTTCGGTGGTGCTCTCCTCCGGAAAGGCGAAGTTGAACAGCACCTCGCGCCGGCCAAGGCCCACGGCGAAGTCGATGGCCCGGAGCAGTTCGTCCACGTGGCCGCCGCTCTTCACCGCATCCCGCCGTCCCGGATAGACGAACAGACCCCGCTTCAACGCCCTGGCGAGGCGCGTGTAGTTGCCCCGCTCGCCGGGCCCGAACACCACGCCCGGGCGGACGGTGACCAGTCGGCGATCCGCACCGCCCTCCAGCCAGCCCCGATGCACCTCCTCGGCCATCCGCTTGGAGCGGCCGTAGTCCGTGGTCGGCCGCAGGGGCGAGTCCTCGGTGAGCGGTGTCTCCGACGGACCATAGACCGAGATCGAGCTGGTGAAGACGATCAGTGCCACGCCCGCCGCCTCGGCCAGGGCCGCGACATGCGCCGCGCCCTTGACGTTGGTGTCGTAGTATTCGTGCGGGGGATGGCCGGGCGTGCGGTGCACGGCGGCCAGGTTGTAGATCGCGTCCGCCCCTTCAGCGAGGCGCGGGTCCAGGGGCTCGCGGACATCCGCCGTGACATAGGACACGCCCGGCAGCACAGCCCGCGGCGTGGCGATGTCCACCGCCACCACCTCCACGCCCTGCCCGGCCAGCCGCGCCACAAGGCGCGTGCCGATAAAGCCGCTGGCGCCGGTGACCACGGCGCGCGCGAAGGGTTTCACAACTTCGCTCAATTTCCACCCCGGCCGAGACGGCGCCGAAACGCGCGGCGCCATTCGTGCAGACGTTGTATCATGACCGCACTACACGTTGCAGCGCGGGACCCACGAGCCAGTAGTCATCATGCGCATCTGAGACCTTCGCAAGCGGAGGCGCCGCGGGGGGCGGTGATTTTGGGCAAACGCGTCGTCATTTACGGGATGAACTACGCCCCCGAGATTGCGGGGGTGGGCCGCTATACCGGCGAGATCGGCGAACATCTCGCCGCCCAGGGCCATCAGGTCACGGTCATCACCACCCCGCCCCACTATCCGGGCTGGCGCTGCCGCCCCGGCTATTCCAACGGCTGGACGCGCGAGACCCTGGCGGGAGTCACGCTCTATCGTTGCCCGCTCTATCTGCACGAGCAGATGAGCGGCGTGCGGCGGATGCTGGCGCCGCTGTCCTTCGCCCTCAGTTCCGCGCCCGTGGCCCTGTGGCGAATCCTGCGGCAGCGGCCGGACGTGGTGCTGGCGGTGGAGCCCACGCTTTTCGTCGCCCCCGTTGCCCTCCTGGGCGCGCGCCTGGTGGGCGCGAAGGCCGTCCTGCACGTGCAGGATCTTGAGGTGGAGGCCGCCTTCGCCGTGGGCCACTTGGACGGCGGCAGCCTCGCGGCGCGGCTCGCCGCCTGGTTCGACCGATGGGCCGCCCGCGCCTTCGACCGGGTGATCACCATTTCCAACCGCATGGCCGGGAAGATCGCCGCCAAGGGCGTCCCGGCCGAGAAGATCGCGGTGATCCGCAACTGGGTCGACATCGACCAGATCCGCCCGGACCTCGACGCCGGGGCCTACCGCCGGGAGCTGGGCCTTGCGCCGTCCGACTTCGTGATCCTCTACGCCGGCAATCTCGGCGCCAAACAGGGGCTCGGGCTGCTGATCGAGGCCGCCCGCCGCTTGGCTGCGCGGCCGGACATCGTCTTCGTGGTCGCCGGCGACGGGCCCATGCGGCCACAGCTCGAGGCCGCCGCCGCCGAGCTTCCCAACCTGCGGTTCCTGCCCTTCCAGCCCGAGGCCAGGTTCGGCGAATTTCTGCGCGTCGCCGACCTTCACGTCCTGCCCCAGGAGCGCAAGGCGGCAGACCTGCTGCTGCCCTCCAAGCTGGGCGGCATGCTGGCCTCGGGCCGGCCCATCGTGGTGACCGCCGACGAGGGCTCCGAACTGGCCACCTTCCTGGGCGGCTCATGCCGTCTTGCCCCGCCCGGTGATCCCGACGCCCTGGCCGCGGCCATCGCAGACGCCGCCGCCGCCCCGCCCGACCCCGCGGCCGAGCGCGGGCGGCTGGCCCTGGCGGCGAGCCTCTCCAAACAGGCGGGCATCCGCGAATTCGAGCGGGCGGCGCTGTTCCTGCCGGCCGCCCAGGCAACCACAACCAGCCGCCGCGAGGCGGCCTAGGGTCCGGAGGGGATCGAGATGGTTGATAAATCGGGCCGCAAGGTCGCGCTGATCACGGGGGTCACCGGACAGGACGGGGCCTATCTGGCCGAGTTCCTGCTGGACAAGGGCTACACGGTCCACGGGGTGAAGCGGCGCTCGTCGTCGTTCAACACCGGGCGGATCGAGCACCTCTACCAGGACCCGCACGAGGAGGACCCGCGCCTCGTCCTGCACTACGGCGACCTCACCGACGCCACCAACCTGATCCGCATCGTCCAGGAGACCCAGCCGGACGAGATCTACAACCTGGCCGCCCAGAGCCACGTGCAGGTCAGTTTCGAGACGCCCGAATACACCGCCAACGCCGACGCGGTGGGCGCCCTGCGGCTGCTCGAGGCCATCCGGATCCTGGGGCTGGAGAAGAAGACCCGCTTCTACCAGGCCTCCACCTCCGAGCTGTACGGCCTCGTCCAGGAGATCCCCCAGAAGGAGACCACGCCCTTCTATCCGCGCAGCCCGTACGCGGTGGCGAAGCTCTACGGCTACTGGATCGTGGTGAACTACCGCGAGGCCTACGGCCTGCACGCCTCCAACGGCATCCTCTTCAACCACGAGAGCCCGATCCGCGGCGAGACCTTCGTCACCCGCAAGATCACCCGGGCCGCCGCCGCCATCGCCCACGGCCGCCAGGACCGGCTGTTCCTGGGCAACCTCGACGCCAAGCGCGACTGGGGCCATGCCCGCGAATACGTCCGCGGCATGTGGCTCATGCTGCAGCAGGACCAGCCCGACGACTATGTCCTGGCCACCGGCGTCACCACCACCGTTCGCCAGTTCGTGGAATGGGCCTTCGAGGACGCCGGTTTCCGCCTGCGCTGGGAGGGCCATGGCGTCGACGAGAAGGGCTATGACGCTGTCACCGGCCGCTGCCTGGTTGAGGTCGATCCACGCTACTTCCGCCCCACCGAGGTGGACCTCCTCATCGGCGATCCGACCAAGGCCCGCGAAAAGCTCGGCTGGACCCACCAGATCAGCGTCCGCGAGCTCGCCCGCGAAATGGTCCGCGCCGACCTCAAGGCCATGCTCAACGAACCGATCGCCAAATATGCCTGACGTCATCTACCCCCTGGCCGGCAAACGCGTCTGGGTCGCCGGCCACCGCGGCATGGTCGGCTCGGCCGTGGTGCGCCGGCTTGCCTCCGAGGACTGCGAGATCCTCACCGTGGGGCGTGAGGCCCTCGACCTGCGCCGCCAGGCCGAGGTCGAGGCCTGGATGGCGGCCAACCGCCCCGACGCCGTGGTGCTGGCGGCGGCCAGGGTCGGCGGCATCCTGGCCAACGACACCCGCCCGGCCACCTTCCTCTACGAAAACCTGATGATCGAGGCGAACATCATCCACGCCGCCTGGCAGGCGGGGGTGGAGAAGCTGCTGTTCCTCGGCTCGTCCTGCATCTACCCCAAGTTCGCCCCCCAGCCGATCCCCGAGGACGCCCTCCTCACCGGCCCGCTGGAGCCGACCAACGAATGGTACGCGGTGGCCAAGATCGCCGGCATCAAGCTGGCCCAGGCCTACCGCCGCCAGCACGGCTGCGACTTCATCAGCGCCATGCCCACCAACCTCTATGGGCCGGGCGACAACTTCGACCTTCACACCAGCCACGTCCTGCCGGCCCTGATCCGCAAGGCCCATGAGGCCAAGGCCGCGGGGGCGGATCACATCACCATCTGGGGCACGGGCGCCCCCCGGCGCGAGTTCCTTCACGCCGACGACTGCGCCGACGCGCTGGTCTTCCTGCTCAAGACCTATTCCGGGGACGAACACGTCAACGTCGGCTCGGGCGAGGACATCCCCATCATCGACCTCGCCCGCCTGGTCTGCGAGGTAGTGGGCTTCACGGGCGAGATCCGCCACGACCTCACCAAGCCCGACGGTACGCCCCGCAAGCTCATGAGCGGCGACAAGCTCCGCGCCCTCGGCTGGCGCCCCCGCATCGGCCTGAGGGAGGGCGTCGCGGCGGTGTATGCAGGGTTTGCAGCAGAGGCGGACAAGGCCCGCTCTGTCTCGGCGGAGGCTCGGCGATGACCGGGCCAACCTCCGAGCGCCAGCGCGGGACGGTTGAAGTCCTTGAAGCTGGGCGCGCCTTGGCGGCGCTGGCGGTCGTCCTCTTCCACGCCAACGCCGTGATGGGCCTGCCCAAATACTACGGCCGCGAGTGGGCCATGTTCTCCGCCGGAGACTCCGGCGTGGAGTTCTTCTTTGTGCTCAGCGGCTTTGTGATGGTGCTGGCGCATGGCCGGCAGTTCGGGATGGCCGGCGCGTCGCTGACGTTTCTCTGGAAACGCTTCCGCCGCATCTACCTACCCCTCTGGCCCGTGCTGTGTCTGGTGCTGGCCGCTGAGGTCTTCCTGTTCGGCCGCGCAGCCGAAAGCCTGGACTGGAAAGCCGTCGCCGCGGCGTTCCTGATCACGCCCGTTCGTGAGGAAGCCCTGCTGGCCGTCGAATGGACCTTGCGCCACGAGGTCCTGTTCTACGCGCTCTTCGCCTTCGCCCTGTGGCGCCCGCGCTTGGGGTTGCCCGCGCTCTGGCTGTGGTGCGCGGCCTCAGCGCTCTCGCTGTTCTGGAAGCTCGAATACCCACTCAGCTTCCTGGCCTCGCCGTATCACGCCCTCTTCGGCATGGGGATGTTGGCCGCCTGGGCGACAGAGCGAGCGTCGGTCCCAGCCCCCCGTCTGCTGGCCACCTGCGGCCTCTTGCTGTTCGCCGGCATGTGGGGCCTCGTCGCATTTGGCGACGTCCCCCGCCGCCTGCCTTTCGTCATCTGGGGGTTCGGCCTAGGCGCCATGGCGAGCCTGGTCGGCCTCATCGCCCTTGAGCGGGCCGGACTGCGCCCGCCCAAGATGCTGACGATCCTCGGGGCGGCTTCCTACAGCATCTACCTCATCCATTTCCCGGCGCTTTCGGCCTTCGCGAAGATTGGGGTTACGCTCGGCCTACCGGCGCCGCTCTGGTTCGTGCTCAGCGTCGTCGGGGCCTGCCTGGCGGGGCTCGCCTTCCATCTGGCAGTGGAACGGCCGCTGCTGCGAGCCTTGCCTTGCCAAACACCAACCGTCGTAGCGTGCGCGTGCTCGTCGAGCGTAACGCCGGGAACGGCATCCCATGAGTAGCGTGCTGCAGCGTCTTGCGAAGGCGGCTAGCGCATCGCTCGTCCAACAGGCGCTCGCGGTTGGAATCCAACTCGCTTCCGTTCCGATCCTGCTCTCCGCCTGGGGGGTGTCCACCTACGGCGCCTGGCTCATGCTGGCGGCCATTCCGACCTACCTGAGCCTCAGCGACTTCGGTTTCGGCACCGCGGCAAGCAACCAGATGGCGATGCGCTTTGCGCGAGGCGACCTCGCCGGCGCCAGCCGAAGTTTCCACTCCGCTATCCTGTTGGCCCTGACCTCGGCGGTCGTCTGTGGAGCGTTGGCGCTGCTTGCAGCGTCGCTGCTTCCGCTTGAGACGTTTTTGGGCGGGCAGATCTCCGCCGACGACGCGCGCGTGATCCTGTCCGCGCTAAGCATCAGCACACTGCTCGGCATGATCAGGGCCGTCTTCTACTCCGTCCTCTATGCCGACGGGCGCTATCCGCTGGGCCTTATCCTCCTCGCTGCGGCCCGGGCGGTGGAGTTCGCCGCCCTCGCCACTACAGCCCTCGCCGGCGGCGGGCCCGCGGCCTGTGCGCTCGTAACGCTGCTGACCTCGCTGCTGCTCACCCTCGCCTATGGGCTCTTTGTAAGGTTGACCTCTCCGTGGCTCACAAGCAGCAAAGTCGGCGTCAGCTGGAAGGAACTCTGGGAGCTTGCCGGCCCGTCTCTGTCCTTTCTCCTCTTTCCAGCCTCGAACGCGCTGAACAACCAAGGCGTCTTGCTGGCGGTCGGCGCCTCGTCGTCTCCACAGGCGGTGGTCCTCTTCTCGACCCTGCGGACGGCCTCGCGACTGGCCATCATGCCGATCCGGACACTGCTGGAATCCGTTCGGCCTGAAATCTCGCGCAGCTTTGGCCTGAACCAACTGGAGCGTCTGCGCCAGATGCTGCACCTCCTCACGTGGATGGCCACCTGGCTCTCGCTGGCGATCGCCGCCAGCCTCTGTCTGGTCGCTGAACCTCTCGTCCACGCGTGGACCGCGGGGAAAGTCCAGCTGGACTGGCCCACCTTCCTGTTTCTGATGGCGGCATCCGCCGTCCAGGCGACGGCTTATCCCAGCTACATCGTGCTCAACGGCTCCAACAACCATCGTGAGTTGGCGGCCTCTCATCTGGTTGTGAACAGCTTGGCGGTCGCGGCCTGCCTGCTGACGCCGGCCGAATACACGCCCGCACCGGCTACGATCCTTCTGGCGGCGGAACTCGTCATCGCGGCGATCGCACTACACCGTGCCGGCGCACTGCTTGGCGCATCTCCCCTGATGACTCTTCGCGCGGCGTTTCTGCCCCGGCGAGATGACCTCGCACTCAGCCACGTCGCCATCGCTCGACTGGCGCAGTTCTGGAGGCGCTGAGCCATGTCGTTGTCGTCTCCGACTGACCGCCTCGTCACAGCACGCGAACTCTGGATCCGGGCGTTGCTGTTCCTGATCGGCTTTGGGCAGCTCGTCTCTATCCGGGTGATCGGCGAACTGTTCCTCACCGACATCCTGCTTCTTGGTCTCGTCCCACTGGCCCTTCTTCGTATGCGGCCTGCACAGTGGCGATCCGCCGCCCCATTCATCGTCCTCATGATGCTGTGGCTGGTGGGGCTGATGGTGTCAGACATTGTGCGGCAGAGCCCCTTCGAGAACTACGCTCGCGGGTGGGCGAAGATCATCTTCTTCATGGTTTCGTTTGTCGGCCTTCTCTGGCTGACCGACGCGAGAATTGGCCGCCTCATGGTCTTCTTCCTCGGCGTGGCCGCGGCCGGCGCAATCCAGACGGCGTTCATGCCCACTGGGTTTCAACAAGGCGCGCCCTGGAAATTCGGCTACGCCGTTCCGCTTGGACTCCTTTGCGTGGTCCTGGCGAGTTGGCCTGCAGCCCAGCGGCGCGTACGGCCGTTTGCGCCCACCGCCCTGCCGCTGGGCATGGGCGCGCTGAACCTCGCGTTCAACTTCCGCAGCCACTACGCCATGCTTGTCGGGACGGCCGCGATTTCAGCCTTCTCAACGGTCGCCGCCAGGGTTGCGCCGGGGCGCCGGGTCGTGACGCCCGCCCTCGTCGGCGCCTTGCTGGTTCTGGGCGGGGTCGCGGCCTGGGGAAGCACGACGCTTTACAGTCACGCCGCCGGCAGTGGCCTGCTCGGCCAGGATGCGAAACAAAAATACGAGATGCAGACCCGAGGCGACCTTGGCCTGCTGATGTCTGGCCGGTGGGAATCTCTGGTGTCAGTCCGAGCCATCGCGGATTCGCCGATCATCGGCCGCGGCTCCTGGGCGAGTGATCGATCCTACGCGGCGCTGGGCGTCCTCCTGCGGCGACAGCGCGGCGTCCAGGCCAACGAGAGCATTACCTCGGAACTCATCCCGACCCACTCTTACATCCTAGGCGCCTGGGTTGAGGCTGGAGTCCTGGGCGCGGTCTTCTGGGCATTCGCGTTCGCCTACGTCGCAACCGCCCTGTTCCGGCTCTTGGACCTGCAGTCACCAGCGACGCCGTTCGTCAGCTATCTCATCATCCAGATGCTGTGGGCGATCCCCTTCTCACCCTTCGGCGCGGAGGCCCGCTTCATGGCGGCAGGCCAGATCATCGCGGCCATCTGGGTCTTCCGCGAACACAGGAGCCTGCCCAGGCCAGCTCCATTCGCGAGACAAGTGGCCCGCGCACGTGCGTTCCACCTCAGACCATCGGGGCCTCATGCCTAAGCTCTCGGTCGTCACGATCTCGTACAACCAGGCGCCCTATCTTCGGCGCTGTATAGAGTCTGTCCTCGGCCAGACCGGCGTCGACGTCGAATATATCGTTGTCGATCCGGGCTCTACGGACGGCAGTCGCGAGATCATCAGGGAATACGGCGACCGGATCGCCAGAACGATCTTCGAGCCCGACGCCGGCCCCGCCGACGGGCTGAACAAGGGACTGGCCGCGAGCACCGGCGACTATTTCTACTATCTCAATTCCGACGACATGGTGGCGCCAGGGGCCTTCGCTGAAGCCGTCCAGCTGCTCGACGCCACCGGCGTCGATGTGGTCTACGGCAACGGCCTGGTCATCGACGAGGAGGACAAGGTCATCCGTCGGCTGGTTTCGGCGCCCCGCATGACGCCCCGGCTCTACGCCCGCGGCCTCGCCGTGGTGGTGCAGCAGTCGACCTTCCTCCGGACCGCGAAGCTTCGCGAGATCGGCGGCTTCAACGTCGAAAATCGGACCTGCTGGGACGGCGAAGTCCTCTTCGACCTCGCCTGCCGCGGCGCGACGTTCCGGCGCGTCTGGCGCGACTGGGGGCTGTTCCGAATCTATCCCGAGTCCATCAGCGGCAGCGGCCGTCTCATCCCGGCCTACGAACGGGACCAGCAGCGGATGGCGGCGAAGGTCTTGCCGGACCGGGCGGCCCCGCTGCAACGCCTGTGGACCCGCCTCATCTGGGTCGCGCTGCGCGCCTCGGACGTGCGGCGGCTTGTGGCGCAGGTCGCCCGGCCTGCGCCCGCGATGCGTTGAGCCATGGCCATGCCCGCAACGCCGCCACGGCGGGACATCTACTTCTGGGACCCGTCCGTCTCGCCCCACAAGATCGCGCTCTATCGCGCGGTCAATGCATCGGAGGCCTTTGGCGCGGCCTATTACATCGCGCCGCAACATATTCCGCCCGAGCGGGTCGCCCAGGGCTGGTCGGTGGCCCCTCACCCTTCGGACCGCTTCATCATCGGCCCCGACGCCTCGGAAATCCCGCGCATCGTCGAGAACTCCGACATGAACGCGGTGCACATCTTCTCCGGCATCCGCCATGTGCCGATGATCGTCGCAGGGCTGCGGGCCGCCCGGCGCCACAAGCGGACCTTTGGCATCATGAGCGAGCCCCGCGCTTCGGAGGGCGTCGCGGGCTGCGCTCGGCTGCTGCAATCCTGGCTAACGGAGGGACCGCTCCGCCGCAATGCAAGGATGGTGCTCGCCATTGGGCGCAACGGCCCGCCCTGGTTTGCGCGCGCGGGCTACCGGCCGGGCGCCGTCTTCCCTTTCGCCTACTTTCTCGATGGCGGAGCCATGCCGCAGGCGGGGCGTGGGGCCAGGACGATCCCCACGGTGGCCTATGTGGGCCGCCTTGAGACCACCAAGGGCTTCGACCGGTTCGCAGCCGCGCTGCCGCTTTTGCAGAAACCGCACCGCGTCGAGATCATCGGCAACGGCAGCTTGCGGCCCGTCGCCGAGGAGCTTGCGGGAAGCGCCGCGGCTGATGTGCGCTACACGCCTGCGCTCTCCAATGCCCAGGTGAGAGCGCGTCTCGCCGACGTTGATGTTCTGATCCTGCCCTCGACCGTAAAGGATGGCTGGGGCGCCGTCGTTTCGGAAGCGCTTCTTGCGGGCGCGGCGGTGGTCGTCTCCGTGCGGGCCGGGGCGTCGGTCTGTGTCGAGGTCAATCCCGCCCTGGGCGCGGTGCTCGAAACGGTGACCCCACAAACGATCGCCGCCGCGGTGGACGCCCTCCTCGAACCGCAGATGCGCTCGGACGCGAGCCGCCTCGCCCGTGCGACCTGGGCGCATCGCCATCTCACCGGCGAGGCCGGCGCACGCGCTCTGGCCGGCATCCTGGCGCACGTGCTGGATGGCTACCCGCCGCCGACGCCCTACTTCGGAACCCAGGCCCCGAGACTCCGCCCATGAGGATTCTCGACGTTATTCCTTCGATGGACCCCGTTGGCGGCGGTCCCGTCTCGGCGCTCCAGGCGGCCCTTGTCGCAGCCGAGCGGCTCGGTATCGAGCGCGAGGTCGCGACGCTCGAACCGCCGGACACGAACTCGGACAGCTCCGGCATCAAGGTCCATCGGCTTGGCGTAAGTCCTGACGCCCGACTGCCTGCCCGTATCGCCAGATACGGGTACACGCCGCGCCTAGCCCGTTGGTTAGCGGAGAACGCCGGGCGCTACGACGTGGTGATCGCCCACGGCCTCTGGAACCACGCCTCGATCGGAACTTGGCGAGGGCTGAAGGGCAGATCCACGCCCTATGTGATCGTGGCCCATGGCATGCTCTCGCCGTGGTTTCGACAGTTCAGGCTGAAGCATGCGGCCAAGCAGGCCTGGTGGCTCCTGGCGCAAGGCCGCGCGGTTCACGACGCCGCCGCCCTTCTGTTCACCGCCGAGGAGGAACGCCGCCTCGCGGAGAACGCCTTCTTTCCGTACCGCTGTACGACGCGGGTGGCGCCCTCCGGCATCAATCCTCCGCCTCCCATATGCCCCGACGCCGCCGGCGAATGGGCGAAGGTGACGGCGGCGTTCTCCGCCCGCCCCTATCTCCTGTTTCTCGGCCGTCTGCATCCGGTGAAGGGCTGCGATCAGCTGATCGCAGCCTACGCTGACCTGGCCGAGGACCTGGCATGCGACCTGATGATAGCCGGCCCCGACACGAACCAGCTCGGCGAAACGCTCCGACGGCAAGCTCGCGAACTCGGTGTTGGCGACCGCGTCCATTTTCCCGGGATGCTGCACGGCGATCTCAAGTGGGCGGCGCTGAGGGGGGCGAGCGCGCTCGTGCTCCCGTCTCATCAGGAGAACTTCGGGATGGTGGTCGCTGAAGCCCTGGCCTGTGGCGTGCCGGCGCTGATCACCAGGCGGGTGAATATCTGGCGCGAAGCGGTCGAAGGCGGCGCAGCGCTCGCCTGCGAAGACACCGTCGATGGCCTCGGCGCCATGCTCAGGCGGTTCGCCGCCATGAGCCTGGACGAGCGCGCCGCGATGTCCGCTCAGGCCCTTGCGACCTATGAGCAGCACTTCACGGCGATCGGGTCCGTGAAGGCCCTGGTCGCGACGATGGACCACCTGGGCATTTCGACGTGGCCGAGACCGCGCGTCGGCTTGCCCAGCTCATGAGGGCGCCCGCATGACCGACCTGCTCGATGCCCGCGAAACCTCGCCCCTGCACGGCGGCCCCAGCTTCTCGCTGCGTCACCGGCTGCGGCGGCTGGCCTGGACCGTGACCTGGACGCTGTTGGCGGCCTGGACGCCGCCGCCTCTGCGAGCCTGGCGGCGATGGCTGCTGCGGCTGTTCGGGGCTCGTGTGGCGTCCACCGCCAATGTCTACGGCTCCGCCCGTGTCTGGTACCCGCCCAACCTCGTCATGGGCGAGCACGCCACGGTGGGGCCGGGCGCGCGCATCTACTGCATGGATCGCATCGAGCTCGGCCCCTACGCCCTCGTCTCCCAGGGCGCGTTCCTGTGCGGCGGAACCCACGACGTGGAGGATGCACACTTCCAGCTGAAGACCCGGCCGATCCGCATCGGCGCCCGCGCCTGGATCGCCGCCGAAGCCTTCGTCGGTCCGGGCGTCACCGTGGGCGAGGGCGCGGTGCTGGGGGCGCGAGCCGTCACCGTCCGCGATCTAGATCCCTGGACGATCTATGCGGGAAACCCCGCCAAGCCAGTGAAGCGTCGGACCCAACTCACCTGACCCAAAGGTCGGAGCCATCTCATGCCCTCAAACACAGTCAATGCCGCTGTCTATGGACACAGCAGCGACCAACCGGAGTCCGAAGGCTATCTCCGCCCGTTCCTGCTTCGCCTGCTTCGTCAGGTCGCCCCACCCACTCAGCGGCTTTTTGAGATCGGCGCCGGCGTCGGCTGGACTGCGGCGCACCTGACCGAGGCGGGGTACGAGGTTGTGGGCGTCGAGCCATCGGTGGACGGGGTCGCCTTAGCGCATCACAACGCGCCCAAGGCCCGAATCGAGCAAGGCTCGGCGTACGATGACCTGGTGGGAAAATACGGCAAGTTCCCGTGCGTTTTTGCGCTGGAAGTCATCGAACATCTTTACGCGCCCCGGACGTTCGCCCGGACCGCGTACAATCTTCTTGAGGATGGCGGGCATCTGATCATCTCGACGCCTTTCCACGGCTACTGGAAGAATTTGCTACTAGCCGCTACCGGAAAGATGGACGATCACTTCACTGCGCTCTGGGATCACGGCCACATCAAGTTCTGGTCGCGTAAGACGCTTGGCCAGCTGCTTGAGGAGGCTGGGTTCCGGAACATCCGATTTGCCTACGCCGGCCGCTTCTATCCGCTCTCCAAGTCCATGTTCGCCTACGCCGAGCGGTAAGTGATGCGGCTCGCGGTTGTCGTACTCACGCACAATGAGGCCCGGCACATCCGGCGCTGCCTGGAGTCCGTGGCCGCGCTCCAGCCGCAGGTGTTCGTGATCGACTCCGGCTCCACCGACGGCACCGCGGACATCGCCCGTGAGCTCGGGGCCACTGTGCTGCACAACCGGTGGACCAATTACGCCCAGCAGTTCCAGTGGGCCCTCGACAACGCCCCCATCACCGCCGAGTGGGTGATGCGGCTGGACGCCGACGAGGTGGTCGAGCCCGACCTGGCGGCCGAGATCGCCCGCGAACTGCCCCGGCTGCCGCCGGACGTGACGGGGGTGAACCTCAGGCGCAAGCACATCTTCATGGGCCGCTGGATCCGCCATGGCGGGCGCTATCCGCTGGTGCTGCTGCGCATCTGGCGGCGGGGCAAGGCGCGGATCGAGCAGCGCTGGATGGACGAGCACATGCTGCTCACCGAGGGGCGCGCCGTGACCTTCCGGGGCGGCTTCGCCGACGTGAACCTGAACGATCTCAGCTTCTTCACGGAGAAGCACAACCGCTACGCCACCCGCGAGGCGGTGGATGTAATCAACCAGCGGCGCGGCCTCTTTCCCCGCGACACCGCCCTCGCCGCCGGCAACAGCTCGGCCAAAGCTGGCCTTACGCGCCTTCTGAAGGAGAGGGTCTACAACCGCCTGCCCTTCGAGGTGAGCGCCACGGCCTATTTCCTGCTGCGCTATGTGGTCCAGCTCGGCTTCCTGGACGGTCGCGAGGGGGCGATCTACCACTTCCTCCAGGGTTACTGGTACCGGTTCCTGGTGGGAGCCAAGGTCGCGGAACTGGAGCGGGCGCTGGGGGACCTCACCGGCGATGCTGCGCTGGAAAAGCTCGCCCAGCTGACCGGCTTGCCGCTAGCGCCGGCCAAGGATCATCCGTCCGGAGGCGCCGCCTAGATCGGCGGCCTCGTCATTTGGCGCCGGCGGCCGACAGCCCCAGGCTGATGCGCCGGGCCGCCTCCATCAGCGCCTCGCCCAGCTGCAGGGCGGCGGCGGCATTGACGCGCTCGACGGGGGCCGAGATGGAGATCGCCGCAAAGGGGGCGCCGGCGCCGTCGCGGATCGCCGCGCCCACGCCGTTCTCCCCCGGCCAGTTGGTCTCGAAGGTCACCGCAAAACCCCGCGCCCTGACCTCGTCGAGTTCGGCCCGCAGGGCGTCCGGATCCGTCTGAGTCCGCGGCGTCACGGCCCGCAGCGGCCGCGAGAGATAGTCGTTCAGCTCGTCGGGAGGCAGGGCCGCGAGGATCGCCTTGCCGAGGGAGGTGGCGTGCATTGGCCCGGCCCGCCAGAGCGGCCAGGCGTGGACGGCCGGGTTCAGGCCATCCAGGCGCTCGACCAGCGCGATCTGCCGTTCGTAGCGGACGGCGAGGTAGATGGACTCGCTCGTGCGGCGCCGCAGCTCCTCCATCACCGGCAGGGCCGCGGTCCGGAGCCGGCGGGTGGCGTAGTCGGCGCGTCCCACCGCCAGCCCCGCGCGCAGGGTGAGGACCCACCCCGCGCGCTCGCCGTCAGCCGCCTCGATCCACCCGGCCTCCTCAAGGACGCCGAGCGTGCGCTGGACCGTCGACTTCGGCAGGGCGAGCCGACGGGCCAGCTCGGAGACGCCGACCGGCTGCAGCCGGCCGATCGCCTCGATGGCGGCCAGGGCGGTGCGGACCGGACGCATCAGGTCGCGATCAGCGACGCGAGCTTGCCGCCCTTTGACAGCCCCTCGATGTCCCAGACCGCTGCCACCACGTCCCGGGCGCGTCCGGCGCCGAGGCGCGGCGTCATCAGCTCGAGCGCCTTGGCCTCCACATCCGCCTTGCTCATGGGGTGGGACGGGAAGCCGACGACGTACGGGACGTAGATCTCGAACCGGCGCCCATCCTCCTGCACCACCTCGACACGGGCGGATTCGGTCCGCGGTTCGCCAGGGGCGTGCTCCTGGGCGGGATCGTGCACCACGTCCACCTTGGGCATTAGCGCCTTGACCTGAGCGTCCCCGTGCATCCGCTCCAGCGACTGGGCGGAGACGAAGTCCAGGCGGCCGTCGATCAGGATGATCGAGGTCAGGTAGCGGAGGTTCAGCGCCGGCATGGCTGCGTCGCGGAACGCCTGCCACCGGCCCGGCATGGAGATCTTCACCGACGCCACCCGGTTGCGGTCGATCTGCGGCAGCAGCTGCAGCAGGCCATGCACCGCCGGCTGGGTCGGCCCCCCGACCGGGTAGCGCTTGTAGGCCGTCTCCGGCAGCTCCCAGCGCCGCCCGAGCGCCTCGATGAGATAGGCCCGGTTGGCGTCGCGCTCGCGGAAGATGGCCGAGTTCATCCAGCCCGCCGGATTGTCCAGGCTGTCCCGGACGCCGCGGAATCCGAGCTCGGCAAACAGCGCCGCCTGAAGCCCGGCGCGGGCGCCCATGCCGGCGAACACGAAGGACTTCTCCACGTGCTCCACGTCGAGCATCCACTGCCATGAGCCCGAGGCCTGCTGGGCGCAGTAGGTCAGCACGTGCGGGATCTGATCCTCCCGCAGGCCGATGATGGAGGCGGCGGCCGCCGCCGTCCCGAACACCGGCCCGATCCCATGGTTGGCGATGTTGGCGCGCCGGAGGTTCTCCAGGCCGAGCGCCTTGGGGATGCGCCCGGCGAGCTCGTAGCCCACGATCACCGACCGCAGCACCTCCGCCCCGGAGTACCCCCGCTGTTCCGCGAGGCCTACGGCGGCGCTGACGATGGCCGGCCCGGGCTGCACGAAGGCGGACGGGATGAAATCGTTGATCTCGGCCCCGTGCGCCGTCATGGCCCCGGCGAACACCGCATCCGCCAGGCCCGCGCGCAGGCGGGTGCCCAGGATGGTCACCGTCCCCCGGCGGGCGTCGCCGCTCTGGCTGAGGGCGTACCGCCGCGCCAGTTCCGAGGGCTCGAGATCCCGGCACGCCACGGTGGATGCGAGGGTGTCGAGGATGTGCCGCCGGCCGAGATCGAGCGTCTCGGCGTCGATCGCCATCTTCTGGGCCCCGGCGATGAACGCGCTGATCGGACCCGTCACAAGCGGGGTCACGCCCGTGGCCGGAGCCGCCGCCTGGGCCGCCGCGCGGGCGGCCGGCAAAGCCAGCAGCCCCGCGGCGGCGGCGCCAAAGAGCGCCTGTCGTCGGTTGGAACGGATCATCAGAAGCGCCTCTTCAGGCCGACAAAGTAGCGGCGTTGCAAAAGATCATAGAGCGCGAGGTCCGTCGCGCCCGAGCCCGTCCATTCCGGCGGCGCGGTGTCGAACACATTGAGCACACCGGCCCGCAGGGTGGTCTTTTCCCCCACTCGCCAGGTCCCGGTGAGATCGACGTACTGGCGGGTCGTTACGCCCGGCAGCGTCGGGGCGGGAAGCCCGACGTCGGAGGCGTGCGACATGGAATCGTACCAGCGGTAGCTGAGGGTCGCGGTCGCCGGGCCGTACTCATAGGTGAGGTTGGCGGCGACCTTCCACTTCGGGAAGCCGATGGCGCCGGAGTCGATCTGCGAGTTGCCGATGGTGCCCGCGTAGTCGAGGAACGGCGCCCCCTGCAGATTCTGGATCCGGTAGTCCAGCAGACGCGAGACCACGAGGTTCAGGTTCAGCGTCCCCAGATCGCCCAGGCCCACGTCATCGAGGCGCACCCGCCAGTCGGTCTGGAAGTCGAGCCCGGAGACCTCATAGGCCGCGAGGTTCAGGGTCGGCTGCAGCTGGGTCTCGATGCCGCCGTTCGTGTTCCGCGTGGTCAGCGAGCAGTAGTAGTTGTTGGGGTCATAGGTCGGGTTCGACTGACCATCGGCGTTGAAGCAGCGATTGAGGCCGACGCTGGCGGTGATGACGCCGATCGCGTCCTTCACCTTGATGTCATAGTAGTCCAGCGACGCCGACAGGCCGCTCAGCCACGGCTGGTCGAACTTGCTCTGCCACACGAGGCCCGCCGTCCAGGTGTCGGCGGTTTCTTCCTTCAGGTCGAGGTTGCCGGAGGCGATGCCGCTCACCGAGCTGCCGGCGAAGCGGTAGATGTCGATGATGGACTCCGCCACGCCGGTGGCGATGCAGAGCGCACGAACCTGGGCCGCGTTGGGATTGGTCGCCGGATTGCGCAGGCGGCCGGTGGAGTCGCAGGGGTCCCCCGCACCGCTGGCCGTGGAGCCGAGGGCGGACGAGGCGCGTTCGGGCGGCGCAAACAGCTCGCCGAGGCTCGGCGCGCGGATGGCGCGCTGGTAGCCGCCGCGGAACCGCACCCCAGCCCCCAGGGCCCAGTCGACGCTCGCCTTGTAGGTGTTGACCCCGCCCACGAGGTTGTAGTCCGACCGCCGGTAGGCGACGTCCAGGTTCAGTTCCTCCACGAGCGGCAGGTCCCGAACCACCGGGATGAACAGTTCGGCGAACACTTCCCGGACGTCATAGGAGCCGCGCGAGGGCCCCGTCGCCTGGACGGGCCACACCTCGCCCCGCACGCGGGCGTCCGGCGGGACATAGTCATAGGTGCTGCGCCGATAGCTGGCGCCCACGGCGAACCGCAGACGACCCGCCGGCAGGTCAACGAGGCCGCCCTGCAGCGAACCCTCGACGATCTGCTGGGTGAGCTCGGTCTCCTCGTTGAGGGTCCGGTTCAGGTAGTCGAAGCAGGCCTCCTGGCCAGGGGTACTCTCCAGCGCCGCCGGGATGAACGGGTTGAAGCCGCCGGGGCAGATCGAAGCGCCGCCGTCGGGGGCGTTGACCAGGGTGTTCCAGGCCTCGACGTTCACCCAGCCCGAGGTGCTTTCGCGGGCGTCCGTACGGCCATAGGACCCGTAGACGTCCCAGGTCCAGTCGCGCCCCGGCACGCTCCCGCGAAGGCCGACGAGCGTCTCCATCAGGTCGTAGTTGAACTCATAGGCGGTGCGGCCGACGCGGCTGGTGCTGAAGGTGAAGTTCACCGGCGCCGTCGGGTTCGGGCGCGAGGCCAGCACCGGGCGCAGATCGGCGGGGATGAACGGATTGGTGACCGGGATCTGCGCCAGAGGCGCCGTCGATCCCGCCGACCAGCCTGGGCGGCTGTAGGCGGAATCGTAGGTCATGTAGTTGAACTGAAGATAGGCCTCGGCATGCTCCGTCAGCTCGTAGCTGCCGTGGAAGAAGCCCGTGTACCGCTCGATCGGCGTCTGCAGCGGCAGGGTGTTGCCCAGCGGATAGCCGACCCGGCCCTCGTGGGTGATGTAAGGCTCGCCCTCCGGATAGCGCAGGTTCAGGATCGGCGAGGCGGTGGTGAAGACCGTACCGTCGGCGTTGACGCCGAACGAGGCGTTCCGGGCCGGCGGGGTGGACGAGCCGTACTGGCCCTGGAACAGCGCATTGAGCGCCGCCTGGCTTGGCAGGTTCGAGGCGTTCGAAACGATGGCCCCGCCCTGGAGCGCGCTGGCGATGCCGGAGCGCTCAAAGAACGGCCGGGACTCGCGGAAAGTGCCGCCGCGGTCGAAATAGGTCAGCGAGGCCATGACCCGCCCGCGGTCGTCAGCGAAGGCGCCGCCCATGGTGGCGGAGAAGGACACCGCCTCGGCGTCGCCGCGGTCGGTGACCCCGTACTGGGCGTCGAGCTCCAGGCCGCGGAAGTTGCGCTTCAGCTTGAAGTTCACGACGCCGGCCACGGCGTCCGACCCGTAGACGGCCGAGGCGCCGCCGGTGATCACCTCGACGCTCTCGATGAGCGCCGGCGTGATCGAGTTCAGGTCCACGGCGCCGAGGGCGTCGGAGGGCTGGGTGCGACGGCCGTCGAGCAGCACCAGCGTGCGCTGGATGCCAAGCCCCCGCAGGTTGGCGTTGTTGCGCCCCTGCCGGGCCGGGCTCGAACCGCTGTTGGCGTTGCTGGCCGCAAACTGCGGCATCTGGTTGAACGTGGCGTCGATGGTGGACGGACCCCGGGCCTCCACGGCCTGGGCGCCGAGGGTCACGATGGGGCTTTCCGCCACATAGTCCGTCCGGGCGATCCGCGACCCGGTGACCACGACCTCCTCGACATCCGACGTCGCATCCTGCGCCATCGCCGCCCCTGCGGACGCGGCCAACGCCGCCAACGACACTCCCGCCAGGATCACAGCCCGCATGGTCACCTCCCCTTCTGCGTCGTGCCGCAACATGGCACGCTGTTCTGCCCAATAGTGTTCCGCAGGACAGAACGCCGTGTCAATACGCGAAACGCGAAAGACCGCTCGCCGGAACGGCGCGGTCCCGATAGGCGAAGGCTGGGGTCAGATCTGGCCGAGGACCTCGGCCATGCGGGTGCAGGTCACCCGGACGGCCTCGATGGTCGATTCGAGCTTGGCCGCGTCGGTGCGCTCGAGAGGAGCCGAGACCGAGAGGGCGCCGGCGGCCCGGCCGTCACGTCCGAGAATCGCGCCGCCCACGCTCACGACCGCCGGATTGTTGCGCGATACGGCGTAGCCGCGGGACCTGACCGTCTCCAGCGCCGCCATAAAGGTCTCGACGTCGAAGCCGCGATCCGCCGGCAAGCGCGCCGCGACCCGCTCGACGATCGGCCGAGGATCGGGCTCCAGCGCCAGGATGGCCTGACCGCCGGCGGTAAGCGGCGCCGGAATGCGACTGCCCACGCGCGTGGTGAAGCGAACCGGCCGCGGCGCGATGAGCTTGTCCAGATAGATGACGTCGTCCCCGTCCGGAACGAGCACGCTCACCGTCTCCTGGGTCAGCCGGTGGAGCTCGGCGAGGAATGGAGCGGCGGCGCGCTTGACCGGATGGGCGTGCAGCACGTCGCAGCCCATTTCCCAGGTCCGCAGCGTGGGCCGGTACCGGCCGCCATTGGGCTCCTGGCGGACGTAGCCCATGGCCGCCAGGGTCTGCAGGATTCGGTGGACCGTGCTTTTCTGAAGGTCGAGCTCAGCGGCGATAGCTGACAGCCGTTGGGGCTCCGAAGCCCGCGTGACGGCCTCCAGAATCCGGAACGCCCGGTGCACGGCTCTGTCCATGAGCCCTCCTCGCCGAGTCCCTCTCCACTGGAAAGCGCCGGTTGACAACTCCAGACAAAGCGATGCCGAATATATGAAACATCGTTCCGCTTTACGGAACACGAGGGAGGCATGGACCGACGCGCATTTCTGGCAGGCGGGGCGATCCTCGCTGCGGGACTTCCGGCTCGTGGCTGGGCCGCCGCTGAACCGGTCGTCGAGACCGCCCAGGGCCGGGTCAGAGGACGCCAGGCTGATGGCGTCCTCGTCTTCAAGGGCCTTCGCTACGGCGCAGACACTGGAGGCGCTCACCGGTTCCGGCCGCCACGGCCGCCCGAACCGTGGGCCGGCGTCCGGGACGCCTTCGACTATGGCGACCAGGCCCCGCAATACGCTGGGCGGCTGGCCGCGGCGACGCCGATGAGCGAGGACTGCCTGCGGATCAACATCTGGACCCCGGCGGCGGACCGCCGGCGGCGGCCAGTGCTGCTCTGGTTTCACGGCGGGGGCTTCGAGGCGGGCAGCGGCTCCAGCCCGCTTTACGACGGGGCCAGGCTGGTCAAGCGCGGGGACGTGGTGCTGTGCACCATCAACCACCGCCTGAACGTCCTCGGCTTCTGCGACCTGTCCGGCCCGCTCGGCGCCGACTTCGCCCAGTCCGGAAACTGCGGTTACCTTGATCTGGTGGCCGCGCTTCGCTGGGTGCGCGAGAACATCGAGGCCTTCGGCGGCGACCCAGGCAATGTGATGATCTTCGGCCAGTCGGGCGGCGGCCGGAAGGTGAGCCTCTGCTTCGCCGGCCGCGATGCGGCGGGCCTCTTCCACCGAGGCGTCGTGCAGTCAGGCTCGCACCTGATGGTGCAGACGCGGGAACAGTCGGGCCGCCTCACCGAGGCGCTGCTCAAAGCCCTGGGGATCGCCCCACAGGACGCCCGGGCCTTGCAGACCGTCCCGCTCGACAAGCTGCAGGCCGCGCAACGAGCCGTGATCGCCGCGGCGGGCTACCGCTTCGAACCGGTGATGGACGGCGTCACCTTCAGCCAGCATCCGTTCCTGCCCGAAGCGCCCGCCCTGACCGCCCGGGTCCCGATGATGCTGGGAACCACCGAAACCGAGCTTTCAAACCAGCTGGGGCGCGACCCGTCCGTCTACGAGCTCGACGACGCGGGCCTGCGTCGCCGCCTGCGGCTCTATCTCCCGGACGACGACGTCGCCGAGGCCGTGGAGACGTTCAGGCAAAGCGCGCCGAACGCCTCGCCCCCCGAACTGTTCTTCAAGATCACCTCGTGGCGGTCCTACATCCGCAACGCCACCCTGATGGCCGAGGCGCGCAGCCGTCTGAACGGCCCGGACAATCCGACCTGGATGTACCAGCTCACCTGGCGCTCCCCAGCGGAGGGCGGGCGTCGCTACAGCCAGCACACCCTCGACGTGCCGTTCGTGTTCGACAACGTGGCCCGCGCCCCGCACCTCACCGGACCGGAGACCCCGGCCACGCGCGCCATGGCCGACAGCATGGCTGAAGCCTGGCTGGCGTTCGCGCGCCACGGCGACCCGAACCACGGCGGGCTGCCTCGCTGGACGCCCTACGACCTTGAGACGCGGAATGTCATGCTGTTCGACGCGCCGCCTCGCCTGGCCGCAGACCCGTTCGCGGTCGAGCGGCGCTTCATGGAGCGCTATCCGCCCGTCCGCGCCACCGCCCGAGATGACCGGTAGTTTCATGCTGCACCGTCGCCACCTCCTCGGCGCCGTCGCCGGCGTCGCTTTCGCGCCGCATGCCCGCGCCCAGGCCCAGACGCGCGGTCCGGGCGCTGGCCCGTGGCGGCCCGGGCGCCCGGAAGATCATGGCCTGTCCACTGCGGCCCTCGCCGCGGCGGCGGCCCGGATCGGCGCGACAGGAGAGCGTCAGGGCCTGGTGGTGATCCGGCACGGCCGGCTCGTCTTTGAACAGTATTGGGACACGCCCTACGCCCGGGCGACGCCCACCTGGCGCAATGTCTCGTTCTCGGCCGGCAAGTCGTTCGGCTCGGCCATGGTCGGACGCGCGATCACCGAAGGCCTGCTGACGCTCGACGATCTCGCAGCCCGATACCATCCGGCTGAAGTCTCAGGCCTGAAGCCCGAGGTGACGATCCGCCACCTGCTGACCATGACGTCCGGCGGGACACTGAATGTGAAGCCCAGCTCGGTCCCGCCAAGGCGCCTGGACGACCCGGCCCCGCCCGGCCCTGGCGTCGAGTATGAGTGGCAGACTGTGGGGGAGCCGGGCTCGCCCCCTGGCTATGGGATTTCCATCCCGGCGGGCCAAACCTTCTACTACGATGGCGCCGCCGCCGACCACCTCGCCAACATCGTGGCCGCGGCCAGCGGCATGACCAGCCATCGCTACATGACGGAGCACCTGGTGCGGCCGCTCGGCTGCGAGACGTTGGTCTACCAGCCGGAAGGCGTGGACAAGGCCGGCAACATCCGGATCGGCGGCTCGATCCTCCTGTCCTGTCGCGACCTCGCCCGCCTGGGGCAGCTCTTCCTGGACGGCGGCCTGTGGGGCGGCCGCCCCCTGATCGACGCCGCCTACGTGCGGGAGGCCGTCTCGCCCTCGCCCCTGAATCCCGCCTACGGCTTTCTATGGTGGCTGAATGGGACCGGGCGAGTGCCCAACGCGCCTCGATCCATGTTCATGGCGTCCGGCGCGCGCGGGCAGTTCTGCTTCGTCCTTCCGGAGCAAGACATGGTGATCGCCACCATGGGCTTTGGCGCGAACGCCCTGACCGCCCCCGCCGCCTTCGACGCCCTGACGCCGGCCCTCCCGCCGACAGGCTGAACCCGACCTACACCCGCCTCATGCCTCCGCCTCTGCGATGGCGCGGAGGTTGTCGGCGTGGCGCTGGCGGGTGATCGGGTAGAGGATCACGCAGGCGAGGGCGAGGATGTAGAGACTGACGAGGATCGGCACCTCGTAGATCACCAGCCGGTTCAAGGTGTCCTGCGGCACAGCGCCCGGCTTGGCGCCCACCGGGAAGCCCGCCAGGTCGATGATGGTGGTCGCGATGATCACGCCCACGCCCGACACGCATTGGAGGGCGAAGCTGTTCGCCGCGAAATAGAGCCCAGGCGTCTTGCGCCCCGTGCGGGCCTGGGCGTCCTCCACGACATCGGCCAGCATGGCGGCGGACAGGATCGCGCCGACGATGGTGAAGACGGTGTTGAGGAAGCTCGCCACCACCAGGATCACCAGCAGGGTCGTTGAGCCGTTCGGCGGCAGGACGTCGAGCACCCGCATCATGTAGAGCGACGGGTTCACGGTCATGGCCAGGGCCAGCATCGCGGCGGCGCCCCACTTCTTCCCGATCCATCGCGACAGCCGCCCGGCCATAAAGACGCCCACCGCCAGCGACCCGAAATTGCCCGCGATGATGAGCGAGATCTGGTCGTTGGTGAGTTCCCAGAAGAACAGCCGGAAATAGACCAGCATCGAATTGGCCACGCCCGCGGCCATGGCGCCGAATAGCGCCGCGCCCACCACAATCACATACGGCCGGTAGGTCACGGCGGCGAAGATGTCCGTCAGCGTCTGGCGGAGGTTCAGCTTGGGGGCGGGCGGCGTCGGCCGGAAGGTCTTGATGTGCTTGTGGGTGGCCAGCGACGAGCCGAGCATCGCTGCGCCCATGATCAGCGCGCCCACGAGCCCGTAGGTGGCGTAACCCTCGGGGTTCAGAGTCCCCACCGGATAGTCCTTGGTGGGCCTCAGGAAGACGCTGAACGAGGCGATCGACAGCAGCAAGCCGGCGACCCAGCCGAAGAACTGGCGGTAGGCCAGAAGGCTGGTGCGCTCGTCATAGTCCTCGGCCAGTTCGACGACCAGGGCATGGCTGGGGATCTCGAAGAGCGAGATGGAGAACCGCACCGCCACCGAGAGCAGCACCAGGTACAGGAAGAGCTGGGACGTGCTCAGCGCCTGCGGAGGGTGCCAGAGGAAGTAAAAGCCCAGGGCCGTGGGAATGACGGCGGCGTACATGAACGGATGCCGGCGGCCCCACCGGGAACGCCATCCGTCCGACACGTGGCCGATCATCGGGTCGATCACCGCGTCGACCACCAGCGAGATCATCACCGCCAGGCCGACGGTGCTCGCCGGCAGGCCCAGGGCCTGATTGTAGAACAGCACCAGCAGCGTGCCGAAACCGTTGTCCTTGACCCCGAACGCGATGGAGCCAGCGCCGTAGCCGATCTTGTCGAGCACGCTCTTGCGCGGCGTGCCTGTATGGCGGTCCATCCGCCCCTCCCCCGCCCGGTAACCTAAGCTTTCCGCCGCGTCGCCCGGGCGCCGACGCGGCGGAGCCTAGGCGTCAGAGATCGCGGAAACGCCCGCCTTCGGCGGCGAGCCTGGCGAGCAGCGGAGCCGGCTTCAGCGCCGGACCGAGTTGGGCCTCGAAGCGGCCGAGCGCCCCGACGATCGCGGGCAGCCCCACCTGGTCGGCATAGAACATCGGGCCGCCCTTGTCGGTGGGCCAGCGGAAGCCGTGCACCCAGACCACGTCGATGTCCGAGGCGCGGATCGCCTTGCGCTCCTCGAGGATCCGGGCGCCCTCGTTGATCATCGGGTAGATCAGCCGGGCGAGGATCTCGGCGTCGTCGATCTCTCGGCGAGCCACTCCCTTCCGCGCCGCGAAGTCGGAGATGATCTGCTCCACCTCGGCCGAAGGGCGCGGATTGCGGTCGGCGTCGTAGTCGTAGTAGCCGGCGCTCGTCTTCTGACCGCGGCGGCCCATCTCGCAGAGGACGTCCCGCAGGGTCTCGCCCCGCGACCGACTCGCGTCCCAGCCGATGTCGAGGCCCGACAGGTCGCTCATGGCGAAGGGGCCCATCCGGAAGCCAAACTCGCGCAGCACCCGGTCCACGTCCCAGGGCATGGCGCCTTCGAGGATCAGCAGGTTCGCCTGGTCCTGGCGCGGGAACAGCATGCGGTTGCCCACGAAGCCGGGGCCGACCCCGACCACGGCGGCGATCTTTTCGATCTGCCGGGAGACAGCCAGGGCGGTGGCGATCACGTCCTTCGCCGTCTTCTCCCCGCGCACGATCTCGCACAGCTTCATCACATTGGCCGGCGAGAAGAAGTGCATGCCGACCACGTCCTGCGGCCGCGAGGTGGCCGCGGCTATCGCATCGACATCCAGGTAGGAGGTGTTGGTGGCGAGGATCGCGCCCGGCCGGGCGATGCGGTCGAGGTCGGCGAAAACCTTCTGCTTGAGGCCCAGGTCCTCATAGACCGCCTCGATGATCAGGTCGCAGTCCGCCAGGGCGTCGAGGGACAGGGCGCCGGTCAGCCGCCCGAAGCGGGCCTCGGCCTCCTCCATCGAGAAACGTCCCCGGCTGGCGGAAGCCTGATAGTTGCGGCGCACGACGGCCAGGCCGCGCTCCAGCGCCTCGGCCTTGGCCTCGACGATGGTTACCGGCAGGCCGACGTTGGCGAAGTTCATCGCGATCCCGCCGCCCATGGTGCCGGCGCCGATGACGCCGACCTTCGCCACCGGCCGGACGGGCGTGTCGGAGGGGATGTCTGGAACCAGCCAGCAGTCCTGCTCAGCCTTGGCGAGGTAGGTTTCGGCGTCCAGGTCGGTCGTTGACATCGTTCACTCGTCTCAAGCGGTTCCAGAAGTCGGGGCGCCGCCCAAGCCGCAGCGGCGAACGTCCGGAGCCGCGCGTCGACAAGCCCGCAGCGACCGGCGTCGATCCGCACGGCCGGCACGCCCCCTTCGAGGCCAGACACTATCCAGAACGATACGGTTTGCAAACCGCATCCTCAAATTTACGCAAAAACGGCATTGTTCACTCGGCGTAAGCCGCTATCGTCCCGGAACATCGCAATACCGATTCAACAATTTGTAACCACGGAATATGGGGGAAGCACAGTGCGCGAAGCCGTAATCGTCTCCATCGCCCGCACGCCGATCGGCCGCGCCTACCGCGGCGCGTTCAACGACACGCCTGCACAGGCCCTGGGGGGACATGCGATCCGTCACGCGGTGGAACGCGCCGGCGTGGCCCCGGAAGAGATCGATGACGTGGTGATGGGCTGCGCCCTGCCCCAGGGCGCCACGGGCTTCAACACTGCGCGCCAAGCGGCCCTGCGCGCCGGCCTCCCGCAAAGCGTCGCGGGCCAGACGATCGACCGCCAGTGCTCTTCCGGCCTGATGGCCATCGCCACGGCGGCCAAGCAGATCATCGTCGACGGCATGAGCGTCACGGTGGGCGGCGGCGTCGAGTCGATCTCGCTGGTCCAGAACGCCCACATGAACCACCACCGGGCGGGCGACCCGGACCTGATCCAGTCGGTTCCCGGCCTCTACATCTCAATGCTCGAAACGGCCGAGCTGGTGGCCGAACGCTACGGCGTCAGCCGTGAGGCCCAGGACGAATATGCGCTGCAGTCGCAGCGGCGCACCGCCGAGGCCCAGGCGGCGGGCCGCCTCGACGCCGAGATCGCGCCGATCACGACCACCATGTTGGTCGTGGACAAGGCCACCGGCGAGCAAAGCCGCCGGGAAGTCACCCTGTCGGCCGACGAGGGCAATCGCCCGCAGACGACCCTGGAAGACCTGCAGAAGCTGCCCCCGGTGTTCAAGGGCGGCTCCTTCGTGAAGGAAGGCCGTTACATCACGGCAGGCAACGCCAGCCAGCTCTCCGACGGCGCCGCCGCCGTGGTGCTGATGGAGGCGAAGGAAGCGGAGCGACGCGGGCTCACGCCCCTGGGCGCCTATCGCGGCATGGCGGTCGCCGGCTGTGCCCCCGAGGAGATGGGCATCGGCCCCGTCTTCGCCGTGCCGAAGCTGCTGAAGCAGGCTGGGATGACCATCGACGACATCGGCATCTGGGAGCTGAACGAGGCCTTCGCCAGCCAAGTCCTCTACTGCCGCGACACGCTCGGCATCCCCAACGACCGACTCAACGTCTCGGGCGGCGCGCTCTCGATCGGCCACCCCTACGGGATGACCGGAGCCCGCTCGACGGGGCACGTCCTGATCGAAGGCAAGCGCCGCGGCGCGCGCTACGGCGTGGTGACCATGTGCGTCGGCGGCGGCATGGGCGCCGCGGGCCTTTTCGAAATCTTCTAAAGGCCGCCAGCCGGGCGGCCAGCCCCTCGGGACTGGTCGCCTGGCCACCGGCGCATCAGCCCCTGCCGGGCGAGAGCAATCCTTCGAAGAAGGGGCGGACGTAGAGGTCCACCTCCTGGCCCTTCTCCATGCCCGGCGTCCAGAAGTGCAGTTCGGCCGCCGCATTGATCATGGCGGTCAGCATCTGGGCGGCGATATTGACGTCCACCGGGCGCACCGAGCCGTCGGCCACGCCGTCGCACAGCAGGGCGGCGAAACGGTCCGCCACGCCGTCGAACTTGGCGTGAAGCTGAGGATGGATGGAGACCGGCGCCGTCGTCAGCGCCGAGGTTCGCAAGAGGGGCAGCTCGCCTGACGCCTGGCAGGCGACGAGCGCGGCGGCGGCCGTCGCCAGGGCCTGGAGGCCGCTCGACGAGATCCGCTCGGCCTGGCGGATCGCCCGGCGCATGATCTGAAAGGTGCGCTCGAAGCACGCGACCACGAGTTCATCCTTGGTCTCGTGGTGATAGTAGAAGGCGCCCTTGGTGAGGTTCAGCCGGGCCGAAATCTTGTCGACCGAGGCGCCGACATAGCCCTCCTCGTTGATGAGCTGGGTGGCCGCCCGGAGGAACAGCTCGCCGGCGTCCGGCTCCGCATCGCCCGCCAGATCGGGAAGCGGCTGGGGATTCCATCGCGCCCCGCTGGCCATCAGGCCGTCGAGGAGCAGCGACTCCGTCCTGTCGGCGGCGCGCGCATAGTCCTCGGGCTCCAGCTTGCGCAGCCAGACCACCTCCCAGAACGCTTCGGAGAGCAGCAGGTGGGTGCGCGCATTGCGCTCGAGGCGCGTGAGTCCCTCGGCGCCTGCGCCGTCGAAGAGCCCCCGCATGCGCCTGAACATCTGGGTGTAGGCGACATTGACCGCCTCGCGGTTCAGGGCCCGCACGTCGTTGAAGACCGCGATGTTGTCCGCCTGGCCGAGCGCCTCAGCCCGGCGGAACTCGAAATAGCCGCGATTAAACGCGGCGATCCGCTCCCGCGCCGTGGGCGCCGCCTCCGCCGCCTCCAGCAGGGCCTCGTACTGCGCGACCGCCAGGAGGTAGCAGGCCTCGGCCAGCTCCTCCTTGTTCTTGAAGTAGTAGTTGACGCCGGTGGGCACGATGCCGAGCTTCGCGGCCACGTCGGTGAGGGTCATGCCCCGCACGCCCCGGCGGTTCAACGACGCCACGGCCACCGCGATGATGTCCCGTCTGCGGCGTTCGAAGCGCTGGCTTCTGCGTGGGGTCATTCGCGGTGAACTTTCGGTCAGCGGCCCCTCTCCTCTTAGTGTCCGCGGAATGACGGCTCAACCAGCGGTCGCCGCCTGATAAGAGTCCCGCAGTTCGCGCTTGAGGACCTTGCCGATGTGGCTGCGGGGGAGGCTCTCGACGATCTTGAGGTCGGCGAGGCGCTGGGTCTTGCCGAGGCGGGCGTTGACCCAGGTCTTGAGCTCTTCGGCGGCGATGTCCTGGCCGGGCTTCAGGGCCACGAAGGCCACGGGCGTCTCGCCCCACTGCTCCGAGGGCACGCCCACAACCGCCACCTCCAGCACCGCCGGGTGCTGCATGACCTCGGCCTCGAGGTCGCTCGGGTAGATGTTGAACCCGCCCGAGATGATCATGTCCTTCTTGCGGTCCATGAGAGTGAGGAAGCCGTCCTCGTCGAACCGCCCCACGTCTCCCGTGCGGATGTAGCGAAGACCCTCCGGGCTCCACCATTCGGCGTCCGAGGTCTTGCCCGGCTGGTTGTGGTAGCCGACCATCATCGCCCCCGAGCGGCCGACCACCTCGCCGATCTCGCCCTGGGGCACTTCCTTGCCGTTCTCGTCGATCAGCCGGATGTCATGCCCCGGCAGC
>NZ_JCANTT010000002.1:0-129174 GCF_059568645.1 Phenylobacterium composti DSM 19425
CCGCTCAGGCGCTGGTGGCCGATCGCGGCTACGACGCCCAAGCCGTCATCGACCTCGTCCGCGCCCGCGGCGGCTGCGCCCACATCCCCACCCAGAAGGATCGCAAGGTCCAGCGCTCCGTCGAGCCGGCGATCTACCGCCAGCGCAATCAGGTCGAACGCTTCTTCTGCAAGCTCAAGCACTTCAGGCGGATCGCAACGCGCTTCGACAAGCTCGCCAGGAACTTCCTCGCCGCCGTCCTGCTCGCCTCAACCCGCCTGTGGCTCAGAGCTTATGAGTCCACGACCTAGGCCCTCGCGGGGGCGCGGCCCGCCCCCGGCCTTCTCCCGCCCTGACGACGCGCCGCCCGGGCCGAAACGCCCGTCGGTTTCGCGCGCCCGCGCTGAACACCTCGGGCACGCACGGCGAAGCTTTCAGTATTAATACTCCGTAATATTCTTAAATCCGCGTCATTACCTCGTATTCACGGGAGTTCTGACCACCCCGGAAGTATTCGCTCCTTCGTCGACGGACGCAACGCCCGCCGCGCACCGCAAAGAGGGAACGATCATGTACAAGCCCACCTTCGCCAGCCGCATCTCCGGCATCGCCACGCTCGCCCTCGCGGCCCTGCCTATGGCCGCCCTGTCCACCGCCGCCCAGGCCGCGCCTCAGGCCGCCCCCCTGGCCACCCCGGCCACCGCCTCGCAAGGCCTCGACCACCTCACCTCCCAGGGCGAGCCTGCCCTCCCCCGGGCCTACGCCGTCCGCTGACCCCCCAACACTGGCGGATGTGCGGAATCGGGCCCGCGGCACGCCCTACCGCGGGCCCGAAACTTGTCAGGCCGCCTCGACCAGCACGACCTCGGCGTCGTCCAGCGCCTTGACCGTCAGGACGGCTTCGTCGCGGATCGCGGCCCCGTCCCGGGCATCCAGTCGGACGCCGTTGACTTCCACGGACCCGACCGCCGGCACCAGATAGACGTACCGCCCCTCGCCCACGGCGTATTGGGTCGTCTCCCCGGCCTTCAGCGTGGCGCCCGCCACCCGCGCATCGGCGCGGATCGGCAGGGCCTCCTCATCGCCGGCCAGGCCGCTCGCCAGGGTGACGAACTTCCCGGCCCGGTCGCCCTTGGGGAAGGGCCTGGAGCCCCAGGCGGGCTCGCCGCCCCGGGCCCGCGGCAGGATCCAGATCTGGAACAGCGTCGTGACGCCCGGTTCGAGGTTATATTCCGCATGGCGGATGCCCGTGCCGGCGCTCATCACCTGCACGTCGCCGGCCTCGGTGCGCCCCCGGTTGCCCAGGCTGTCCTGGTGGGTCACCGCCCCCTGCCGCACATAGGTGACGATCTCCATGTCGGCGTGCGGATGCGGCGGGAAGCCGGACTGCGGGGCGATCTCGTCGTCGTTCCACACGCGGATCGGGCCCCAGCCCATCCGGGCCGGGTCGTAGTAGTTGGCGAACGAAAAGTGATGGCGGGCCTTGAGCCAGCCGTGGTCGGCGCCGCCGAGGGCGGCGAAGGGCCTGCGTTCGATCATCGTGATCTCTCCTGGGGCGGCGCCGGTTGAGCGCGCCGCCGCTGTCGTAGGTCAAGATAGTTCATCCATTTCAGCGACAAATGCGCACGCGAGGAGAAGATCGTTGCCCGTCTGGAAATTCTTGAGTCGCCGGAGCCCGCGTCGCCCGACCGCCTTCAGCCGGTGTTCATCCCGGCCCGCCTCTGCTACGGCCAAGCTTCAGGAGGCTCACATGACCAAGACCATGGCTCTGATCGCGGGCGTTGCGGCGGCCCTGGCCTGCGCCGGAACGGCGACCGCCCAGCGCGGCCCTTCCGCGCCGTCCATCACACTGTACGAAGGGCGCAACTATCAGGGCCGCTCGATCACCCTCACCGGCGTCACCCCCGACCTCGGCGCCTGGCGCTTCAACGACAAGGCCCAGAGCGCCCGCATCAGCGGCGCCTGGCGGCTGTGCGAGCATGACGATTTCCGCGGCCGCTGCCAGGAGATCCGCGCCGACGTGCCCGACCTCACCCAGTACGGCCTGATGGCCCAGGTCTCGTCGCTGGAGCCCGTGGGCGGCGGCCGGCCCGGCCCCGGCGGTCCCGGCGGCGCACCGCCGCGTCCGGGCGACAACTGGGGCCCGCCCGGCGGCGACGCCCGCGGCGTGGACGGGACCCGCACGGTCTTCTTCGCCCGCCCCGCCGTCCGCGGGGTCGACGTGGCCGCCGGCAAGACCGGCGCCGACGCGTACTGCCGCCGCCAGGGCCTGGGCCCGGCGGTCTGGTACGACTCGAGCGAAAAGGCCAACCGGGCGATCGCCCCGGACGGCCAGATCATCGGCCGCTCCACGGTCCTGCGCGACCTGCTCTGCGCCCGCCGCTAGGTTCGTAAGCCAAAGGCCCCCGCGCGCCGGGGGCCTTTCCTTTTCCGGCGCTGGGACTGCCCCTCAGGGCCGCGCCGCCAACCAGTCGCGGATCGCGCGGTTCACCTGATCCCTGGCGTCGTGCTGCACGAAGTGAGCGGCCGCGGGGAACATCACCAGGGTGGTGTCGGCGTCCACATGGTCCCAGGTCCCGCCGTGGCCGGCGGCGTTGAGGGCCGTGTCCTTCATACCGTGGATCACCAGGGTCGGCGCCTTCACCCGCAGGCCCTCCGGCGCCGGCGGGGCGGCCGCCTCGCCCGTCCCCCGGGGATAGTTCGCGCGGTAGTAGTTGAGCATGGCGGTGAAGTCCGACCGCCGGAAGGCCTCCACATAGCCGGCCTTTTCCGCCGGATCCTTCACCCAGCCCGCCAGACCCTCGGCGGTGAGGGTTTTCTCGAAGCCCGACTGCTGGAAGTTGCGGGCGTACTGGCTGTTCTTCTGCTGGGCCTCGTTGGTCGCCATCTCCCGGGCGAAGCCCGCCGGATGCGGCACACCCAGGATCACCAGCCGCCGCACGAGGTCCGGCCGGTTGATGGCCACCTGCCAGGCGATGGCCGCGCCCCAGTCATGGCCCACTACCACTGCATCCTTGCGGCCCTCGGCGCCGATCACCGCAGCCACGTCGCCGATCAGGTTCGGCATGGCGTAGGCGGCCTCGCCCTCGGGCTTGTCCGAGAGGTTGTAGCCCCGCAGGTCCACGGCGGCGGTGCGCCAGCCGGCCGCGTTCAGCTCGGCCATCAACGGCTTCCAGGTGGCCCAGTAGTCGGGGAAGCCGTGCAGCAGCACGACCAGCGGGGCGTCCGTCGCCGCGGGTCCATCTACAACATAATGGAGCCTCACCCCGCCGTTCGTGGCGGTGCGATCCTGCGGCGCGGCCATGGCCGGCGCCGCGGCGCCCAGCGTCAGCGCCGCGGCGAGCGCCATCAGCGTGCGGATCATCAACTCCTCCCCGGATTGTTTTACGGCGCAGGCTATCACGCCGACCGGCGAGGGCGATCCCCGTTCTGTGAGGCGGCCTAGCGATCGTCGACTTTGCCGGCCGCCGTGCCCACGGCCGCGCCCGCCGCGGCGCCTACCGGGCCGCCCACGACCGCCCCGGCCACAGCGCCGGTTGCGGCCTTCTGCTCGGTGCTGTGCCCGCAGGCCGACAGCATCAGGGCCGCGCCGGCGGCGACGCCGATCAGCGAAATCATCTTGGTCATGGCGGATCTCCTTCGGGGTGCGTTGCCGGAAACACCCTCGCCGCCCACCGGTTCCGCTCAAGCTTAGACTTGGCGCTAAAGATCGTCCGGCCACATTTATAGATAAGGCGGGAATGTGGAGCAGTATATCTCGTCATGAACATTGATTATTCCCAGTTCCCGCAAGTGGCCCGCCCTTTGCCATAAGCTTGCGTCAGTGGTTCATATCGGAACAGCCCGGGGTGCGACCGTCAGTCCTATGCTGCGATGCAAAAATGACTTGCGCGGGCGACGGAGTTCCTTCATACATCCTTCACCATTTGCCGTCGCCTAGCCCCACTTGCGGATCCGGGGTCAGGCCTGCCGGCGGGCGCTGCCAGCAAGAGCAGGAGCGACCGCGGCGACAAACGTCGGGGGGCCTCTAGACGCCCTCGCGGTCAGGGAACCGAGAGTCTTGAAATTTGGAACGCAGGCAGGCGCCGATTGGCGCGTGCTGATGAGCGCCGCCTTGATTGGCTCAGGCGTCGGCCTGAGCCTTGGCGCAGCCTATCTTGCCGGGGGCATGGCCCAGCACGCCGCGGAGCACAGCCGCGTGGCGCGCATCGCCGAGGCCGCCGCGGGCGGCTATTCCGACGCCGTGCTGCAGGACGAAGCCGCCCTGCGCCTTACTCAGCAGTCCACCCAACAACCGGCCGGTGCCTTTGTTCCCGGCTCGTCGCGGCAGCTCGCCGCCCTCAACGATCGGCTGCAGGCCAAGGGCGACCAGGCCCCCGCCTCGGCCCAGCGCGACCTCGAATGCCTGACCCAGGCGATCTATTACGAAGCCCGCGGTGAAAGCCGTCAGGGCCAGTTCGCTGTGGCCCAGGTGGTGATGAACCGGGTGAAGCACCCGGCCTTCCCGCAGACGGTCTGCGGCGTGGTCTATCAGGGCGCCGGCAAGCGCAAGGGCTGCCAGTTCAGCTTCGCCTGCGACGGCTCCATGCGCCAGGGCCGCGAGGCCCAGGCCTGGAACGAGGCCCGCAAGGTCGCCTCCCGTGTGCTCGCGGGCGCCGCCGTCGCCGACATCGGCTCGGCGACCCACTTCCACACCACCGGCGTCGCCCCGGCCTGGGGCGCCCAGATGCGCCGCGTCGCCCAGGTGGGCGTCCACGTCTTCTACAAGTTCGGCCCCCGGGGCGTGATCCAGGCCCCCGAGGTCGCCCCCGCGGTGCTCACCGCCGGCCTGCCCGAGAAGCCCATCGAGTACCGGCTGACCAAGACCGTGAACATCGAGGCCGGCGAGGAGACCGCGGACGCCACTCCGCTCCACCCGGCTCCGGCCCATATCGCCCCGCACGCCGCCCCGGCGGCCGCCGGCGCCGGCCGCCCCGCCGTGGATATCAAGCCGGCCCCGACCCACTCCGCCAAGGGCGCGGACTCGGCTGTCCTGAAGGCCACCCCGGCCTCGGCCGCGGCCGCCTCCTGAGGCTTCCCGGCCAACGCTTGCGGGCGGACGTGAGTCCGCCCGATGCTGCCGCCGACCCTTTCCGCGCGAGGCCGGCGACCATGTCCAAAGATACCCGTCAGCAGCTGGCCCGGGAGCTGCTGGGCTGTGAATACGAGCAGCTCACCCCGATCCAGCGCAGCGTCATCGACCTGGTGGCCACCGAGGCGCCCACCTTCGCTAGTCCCGAACTCAACCTCGACGCCCGCACGCCAGGCCAGAAGCTGGCCGACAGGGTGGCCGCCATCGGCGGCTCCTGGGGCTTCATCATCGGCTTCGCCGTCTGCCTCGCCCTCTGGATGGGCTGGAACGCCTGGGGCAAGTCGCTGGGTCTAGCCTTCGACCCCTACCCCTTCATCTTCCTCAACCTGATGCTGTCCACCCTGGCGGCGGTGCAGGCTCCGATCATCATGATGAGCCAGAACCGGGCGGCCGAGCGCGACCGCAAGGCCGCCGAGCAGGACTATATCGTCAACCTCCGGGCCGAGCTTGAGATCATGCACCTGCACGACAAGCTCGACGCCTTCCGCCGGCAAGAGCTGATCGAGGTCGTCCGCCGCCAGAACGAGGCCCTGCGGATTCTGCGCAAGCTGCACGCAACGCCCGCGGGAAAGGCCTAGGCCCGCGCCGCGCGCCTGAGGGCCTGGGGCGGCTGGCCGAAGGCCCGCAGGAAGGCCCGGCGCATCCGCTCGGGATCGCCGAAGCCCGATATCTCCGCCACCCGGTCGATGGGCAGCCGCCCGGCCTCCACCTCGGTCCGCGCCGCTTCCAGGCGCAGCCGCTCCACCGCCTTGGCCGGGGTCGTCCCGGTCTCGGCCGCAAAGGCCCGGGCGAAGTTGCGCGGGCTCATGGCCGCCCGGTCCGCCAGTTCCTCCACCGTCAGGGGCCGGGAGAGGTTGGCCCGCATCCAGTCCATCAGCTCCGCGAACCGCCCGGTCCGGCCGCCCAGGTCGAGGAGCGCCGAGAACTGCGACTGACCGCCCGGCCGGCGCTGATGCACCACCAGTTGCTGGGCCGTGCGCCGGGCGACCTCCAGCCCCAGGTCCTCCTCGATCACCGCCAGGGCCAGGTCTATGCCCGCGGTGATCCCCGCCGAGGTCCAGACGTTCCCGTCGCGCACGAAGATCCGGTCCGCGTCCAGCTTCACCTTCGGATAGCGCCGGGCGAAGTCGTCGGTGCGGCCCCAGTGGGTGGTGGCCCGCCGCCCGTTCAGCAGCCCGGCCTCCGCCAGCAGATAGGCCCCCGAACAGATGCTGGTCACCCGCCGGGCCCGGGGCGCCACGGCCTTCAGCCAGGCGACGATGGCGGCCAGCTGGCCCAGGGCCCGGGTGCCGTCGCCACCGGAGATCACCAGGGTGTCGTGCGGCCCCGCGTCCAGATCCTCCGCGGCCATGGGCGCGCCCGACGAGCTGGTCACCAGGCCGCCGCCCGGCGCCAGAACCCTGAGCTCATAGGCCCCGGGGCGCAGGCGGGCGGCGATCTCGAACGCCGCCAGAGGGCCGGCGGCGTCCAGGATCTGGAAGCCCGGAAAGATCACGACGGCGACCTGTCGGCCCATGCGGTTATGTCCGGATCAGTGGGATTAATGGCATTTCTGCCAGACGGTGCCCCGACTAGGGTGCAGGCGTCAACCAACCGGAGCGTCCCTCCATGGCCAGCCTCAGCATCGTGATCGCCCTCTATCCCGGGGTGACCCACCTGGACTTCACCGCCCCGCATCAGGTCCTCAGCCGCACGCCCGACGCGGAGGTGATCGTCGCGTCCCTGGGCGGCCGGGACATGGTCGCCGACGGCCTCGCCTTCACGGGGCTCGCCGACCTCGCCGCCATCCCCGCCTGCGACGTCCTGCTGGTTCCGGGCGGCTTCGGCTGCACCGAGGCCATGCTGGACGAGGCGTTCATGGCCGAGATCCGCCGGTTGGGCGGCCAGGCCCGCTATCTCACCAGCGTCTGCACCGGCTCGCTGATCCTGGCCGCCGCGGGCTTCCTGACCGGCCGCCGGGCCGCCTGCCATTGGGCCTGGCGCGACCTGCTGATTCCGTTTGGGGTGACCGTGTCCGACGCCCGCGTCGAGCGCGACGGCAATGTCATCACCGGCGGAGGGGTCACAGCGGGACTCGACTTCGCCTTCACCCTGCTCGCCGAACTCGCCGGCCGCGACTACGCCGAGGCCGTGCAGCTGGGCCTGGAATACGCCCCCGACCCGCCGTTCGTCGCCGGACGGCCCGAGCTCGCCCGGCCCGAAGTGCTGGCCCAGGTCAAGGCCCTCATGGCCGCCCACACCGACCACCGCGCCCGCCAGGCCGCCGAGGCCGCCGCCCGGCTGACCCCCGCCTAGAGGACTGGTCGAGGACCAGGACCCTACCGGCTGACCGTGATGGCGTATCCATTGGCCGCGGCCGTATGCGCCACGTCGGTCACGGCGTTGGTGCTGGCCTGGTTGATCACCACCCCCGCAGACCCCGGCCGGGCGCCGCCCCTGGCGAAGGTCCCGCCCTTGACCATCAGGGCGAGATCGACGACGCCGCCGTTCTGGGTGATCGCCAGCCGGCCGGCCGCCCCCGCCGCGCCCACCACATGGCTCAGCGTCACGTCGGAGAGCGTCCCCGCCATGTCGCCGGCCAGGGCGTAGTCCATCCGCGAGGCGACGCTGTTGACGGTCAGGTTCGCGGTCGGGTCGCCCGCCGTCGCGCCGAAGTCGTGGACCGCCGCGCCGCCCTCGACCCGGTCGGCGGGCCCCGAGATGCTGGTCACTGCGCCCCCCGCGCCGATCGAGGCGTTGGCGCGGATGCTGTCGGCGAGGGCGGGGGCGGCGACGGCGATCGAAGCCGCCAGGGCCGGCCCGGCGAACAGTCGCCGCCGGGGATGCGATCTGACACTCATGGGCGGCGGCTCCCTTTGCTCACGCCCTGACGCCGGAGGGGCGCGGACACAGGTGGCGGACTGACCGATCAGGAGAATCCCGGCCAGTCTCAAGGCGGCGAGACGTCGCGCGCCGCACTCGCTTCCGGAGCCGCGTCCCCGCCGCGACCATTCGCCTCGTTCGCGCAGGGGCCGTTGGCGAGGGCGCTGGCGCCGGTTCCGGGTTGCGGTCGGGCCGCTTCACGGCTTCAACAGCAGGATGAAGCTTATCCTCGCCGCGCTCGCGGCCGCCGCCATCGCCGGGACCGCCATGGCCGACCAGCTCCCGCCGAAGAGAATCTTCGAAAGCCCCGACCTCAACGGCCCCCGCGCCCGGGGCGTGAAGCTGTCCCCCGACGGCCGCTCGGTGACCTACATCAAGGTCCGCGCCGACGACCTCACCGTCACCGACCTTTGGGTGGCGGACGTGGCCGGCGGCGAGCCGCGCCTGCTGATCGACGGCAAGAAGCTCGCCCCCGACGCCCGCGAACTCTCCGAGGCCGAGAAGGCCCGCCGCGAACGGGCCGGCGTCGCCACCCGCGGGGTGGTGGACTACGCCTGGGACGACCAGGGCAAGCTGATCCTCGCCCCGGTAGAAGGCGACCTCTACCTCTATGACATCGCCGCCGATCAGGTGCGCCAGCTCACCCGCACCCCGGGAGACGAGATTGACGCGCGCATCAGCCCCCGGGGCCGCTACGTCTCCTACGTCCGCGACGACAACCTCTACATCACCCCCGTGGACGGCGGCCCCGAGCGCGCCCTCACCGAGGGCGGGACCGAGCTGAAGAGCTGGGGCACGGCCGAGTTCATCGCCCAGGAGGAGATGGACCGCCACACCGGCTATTGGTGGAGTCCCGACGAGGCCCGCATCGCCATCGCCCATGTGGACCAGACCGGCGTCGACGTGGTGGACCGCCCCGAGGTCGAAGGCACGGGCGCCAAGGTGGTGGCCCAGCGCTATCCCCGGGTCGGCCGACCCAACGCCGTGGTCGAGCTTTATGTCCAAGACCTGGCCTCGGGCGCCCGGGTGAAGGTGGACCTTGGCCCCGATCCCGACATCTATCTGGGCCGCGTCCACTGGTCGAAGGACGGCCGCACCCTCTACGTCCAGCGCCAGAGCCGCGACCAGCGCCGCCTGGACCTGATCGCCGTCGATCCCGCCACCGGCAAGGGTCGGGTGATCCTCACCGAGACCAGCCCGCACTGGGTGGACCTCACTGACGACTTCCGCCCCCTGTCGGACGGAACCTTCCTCTGGTCGTCAGAGAAGAGCGGCTTCCGCCACCTTTATCTGCACGACGCCAGCGGCAAGGCGATCCGCCAGCTCACGCGCGGCGACTGGCCGGTGGCCGAGCTCCTGGGCGTGGACGAGGCCCGGGGCGTGGCCATTTTCAGCGCCAACAAGGACGTCCCCGTCGAGCGCCGCATCTACGAGGTCTCCTACCGCCGCCCCGCCGAGCCCCGCGCCCTCACCCCGGCCGGCGGCTGGTGGAGCGCCGAAGTGGCCCGCACCGGCGGCGCCTTCGTCGGGACCTATGAGGATCCCCGGACCCCGCCCCAGACCGCCCTCTACCGCGCCGACGGGACCCGGGTGCGCTGGATCGAGGAAAACCGCCTCGCCGAGGGCCATCCGTTCTGGCCCTACCTCGGCCGCCTGCGCACGCCTGAGTACGGGACCATCCCCGCCGCCGACGGCAGCCCGCTCTGGTACTCCCTGCGCACCCCGCCGGGCTTCGATCCGGCGAAGAAATATCCGGTGATCGTCCAGGTCTATGGCGGCCCCGGCAGCGCCCGAGTCTCCAAGACCTGGCAGAGCCCCGAGGACCAGATCCTCCTCGACGCCGGCTACATCCTCTTCAAGCTCGACAACCGCGGCACGCCGAACCGCTCGGTGGCCTTCAAGACCGCCATTGACCGCCGCCTCGGCCAGCTCGAGGTGGACGACCAGATCGCCGGGGCGAAGTTCCTCCAGAGCCTGCCCTATGTGGACGCCGACCGCATCGGCGTCACCGGCTGGTCCTACGGCGGCTACATGACCCTGCTGCTGCTCACCGCCCCGGACAGCCCCTTCAAGGCCGGGGGCTCGGGCGCCCCGGTCACTGACTGGACGCTCTACGACACCCACTATACCGAGCGCTTCATGGGCACGCCCCGGGACAACCCCAGGGGCTACGAGGCCTCCGAGGTGGTCCGCCGCCTCGACCGCCTGCAGCCCGGCAGCCTGCTGCTGGTCCACGGCATGGCCGACGACAACGTCACCTTCGACCATTCCACCCGGGTGATGTTCGAGCTCCAGGCCCGGGGCGTGGCCTTCGAGACCATGGTCTATCCGGGCCTGCGCCATCGCGGCGGCTGGACGCCCATGAACCGTCTCCACCGCGCCCTGCAGACCCTCGACTTCTTCGATCGCAAGCTGAAGTAGCCCGCTCGGCGGGGCTGAGCCCTACGGCCTGCGGAACTTCATGACGAACTGGTCGGTCTTGCCGCGGATCGAGGGGTCGAAGACGCTGGCGGCGTGAGGGTCGGCGGCGTCGCGCAGCAGCGGGCTTTCGGCGACGAACTGGAAGCCCGCCGCCTCCACCTCCTGCCGAACGATGGCGGGCTCGATGCGGTGCACCTTCTGGGCCGCCTCCAGCCCCGCCCCCGGCGCGGCCACATGGTCGACGATCACATAGTGCCCGCCGGGCTTCAGCGACCTGAAGATCTCGGCGTTCACCTTCCCCGCCCAGTCCTTGGGGAACGCCGAAAGGTGCAGGTCGTGGTAGTTCTGGACCGTGAGCACCAGATCCAGCCCGTCGGGCAAGTCGAGGGCGCCCAGGCTCTCGCGGCTGGCGGTGACGTTGCCATAGGAGCCGGCCACTTGGTCCAGGCTCTCACCATAGCTCGCCTGGAACTTGATGAACTCATCCGGCTGATAGGCGTGGACCCGGCCCTCAGGCCCCACCGCCGCCGACAGGATGCGGGTGAAGTAGCCGCCCCCCATGATGAAATCGGCCACCTGCTGCCCGGGCTTCACCTCGGCGAAGGCCAGCAGTTCGCCGGGCTTGCGGGGGCCGTCGCGGGCCACGTCGGCGGCAGGGCGTCCCGGATCGGCCAGTGCGGCGGCGATGTGGGCAGGCGTCGCGGGGGTCTGGGCCAGCGCCGCTCCCGCCAGGGCCCCGCCGCCCAACAGCAGCGCCGCTGCGGCGGCTCCGATCCAGCGGGCCTTCAGACTGCGTTCCATGGGCGAGAACCTCCCTTCGCCGGTTGCTAGCCGCCAGCGTAACACCGGTTTTCGCCCGCTTCGAACCTGAACCAATCCTGACCTTGGGGGTTCAAGCGGCGTTCAGTCGGGAGGCCTACATTGCAGTCCTCCTCGGGGTTGAACCGAAAGGACCAAGGTATGAAAAAGTATGTGCTTGTCGCCGCGGCCGTCCTGACCGCCGCCGGCCCCATCGCCACCGCCACCACGGCTGCGGCTCAACCCCGCGAAGTGCGTCAGGAGATGCGCGACGTTCGTCAGGTGGAGCGCAAGGCCGCCCGCGACGGCGTGGTGACCCCCTCCGAGCGCCGTCAGATCGCCCGCGAACGCCAGGACGTGCGTCAGGCCCAGGCCCGCTACGACCGCCGCCGCGCCGACAGCTGGCGCGGCCGCCCCGAGTGGCGCGACTATCGCGGCGCCCGGGCGGGCTACTGGTACGCCCCTGGCTACGGCTACAGGCCGTACACCCGCGGCTACACCTGGCGTAAGGGCGCCTACGTGCCCCGGGCCTACCGCAGCTACTATGTGCAGGACTACGGCTACTACGGCCTGCGCGCCCCGCCGCCCGGCCACCGCTGGGTCTATGCCGACGGCAACTTCGTGCTGATGGCCGTCGCCACCGGCCTGATCGCCCAGGTGATCGCCAACGGCTGGTAAGCCTTGGCAGGACCTCCCGACAGGTCTTGGAGAGCCCCCGGGAAACCGGGGGCTCTTTATTTGCGGCCTTACGCGGGCTGCGGCTCGGTCGGCGGCTTGCCGCTCAGCCGGTCGGCCAGCTTGAAGACGAAGGGATTGGCCACGATCGAAATCAGCGCCCCGGCCAGGATCAGGTCGTGAACGCTGCGGCTCATGATGTCGAGCTTCAGCCCGACCCCGGCCAGGATGAACGAGAATTCGCCGATCTGGGCGAGGCTCGCGGCGATCAGCAGGCTGGGCGTGCGCTCGAGCCTGAAGAGGCTGGTGATGGCCAGGGCGGCCACCGACTTGCCGGCCACGATGATCGCCACCACCGCCACTACCGCCGCCGGCTGCTCCAGCAGCACCCGCGGGTCGAACAGCATCCCCACCGAGACGAAGAACAGCACCGCGAAGGCGTCGCGCAGCGGCAGCGCCCGCTCGGCGGCGTTGTGGCCCAGCGGCGTGCCGTTCAGCACCACCCCGGCGATGAAGGCGCCCAGCGCGAACGAGGCGCCGAACACCGCATAGGCCAGGTAGGCGATGCCCAGCGAGATCGACAGCACGCCCAGGGTGAACAGCTCCCGCGAGCGGGTGTGGGCGATCCGCACCAGCACCCAGGGCAGCACCCGCGCGCCCACCACCAGCATGAAGGCCACGAAGATCACCACCGAGAGCAGGGTGCCGCCGATGGTCATGGCCACCTGCCCCCAGTCGGTCGCGCCGCCCGACTGAGCGCCCGCCACCGCCAGCAGCGGGACCAACACCAGGGCGATGACCATCACCAGGTCCTCGACGATCAGCCAGCCGACGGCGATCTTGCCAGTCTGGGTCTTGATCTCCTTGCGCTCCTCCAGGGCCCGCAGCAGCACCACCGTCGAGGCCACCGACAGGGAAAAGCCCATCAGCGCGGCCTCGGCGTCGCCCAGGCCCATCAGCCGCCCCACGCCCCAGCCGAGAACCGTGGCCACGATGATCTGAACCAGCGCCCCGGGCAGGGCGATCTTGCGCACCGCCAGCAGGTCCCGGGGCGAGAAGTGCAGGCCCACCCCGAACATCAGGAGGATGACGCCGATCTCGGCCAGCTGCTGCGCCAGGCCCGTGTCCGCCACCCAGCCGGGGGTGAACGGCCCCACCACGACCCCCGCCAGCAGATAGCCCACCAGGGGCGACAGCTTGAACCGCAGGGCGATCATGCCCAGGACAAAGGCCAGCACGAAGCCGCCCACGAGCATGAGGATCAAGCTGTCGTCGTGCGGCATCGGCTCTCCTTGTTGTGCGTCCCTTGGAGGTGCAGGCCGAAGCCCGGCAGGTCAAGAGCGGCGTTCTGGAAAGTCCCCCGCCGACCAGGCCTAAACGGGTCATGGTGAAGGTAAGCCGCGAGCCCGCGCCCAGGTTTCAACTCGCCGGCGGCGGCAGGACCTCGAGGGCGGCCGTCAGGGCCGCCAGGTCCGGGGTTTCGCCCGCCCGCAGAGCGTCCTCCACCGCTGCGGCCGCCTCGGTCACCTCGGGATGGCCGAATACGCCCCCCGAACCCGCCAGCTTGTGGGCCCGCGCCAGCAGCTCGTCGGCCGGCGCCCCGCCGCTGCCGCGAATCCAGGCGAGGTCGTCCGCTGCGCGGGCAAGGAAGCGCTGGCGCAGCGCCATCAGGGGATTTGCGGAGGAGTCGGAGGACGTCATGTCGCGCTATCTTGCCGGGTCACGTCATGTCTAGCATGACGCCCCCTTCGTCGCCCCTATGCAGGAACCCGCCTTGAGCCCGTCCGAGACCGCACGCCTGGCGGCGCTGCATGAATACGACGTGCTCGACACCCCGTCGGAGGCGGCCTTCGACCGCATAACCCAGCTCGCCGCCGAGCTGTTCGACGCGCCCATGGCCTTGGTCACCCTCATCGACGCCGAGCGCCAGTGGATGAAATCCGCCTATGGCCTGACGCCCCGGGAAACCCGGCGTGAGGACGCCTTCTGCAACCACACCATCCGCTCCGACGAGGTGCTGGTGGTGCCCGACGCCACCGCGGACCCGCGTTTCCGGGACAGCGCCCTCGTCACCACCGACCCCAAGATCCGCTTCTACGTCGGCGCCCCGCTCACCAGCCCGGACGGCCAGCGGCTCGGGGCCCTCTGCGTCCTCGACCAGCGCCCCCGCCCCGCCCCCAGCGCCCAGGACCAGCATCGTCTGTCGGTGCTCGCCGCCGCCGTGGTCAGCGAGATGAACCTGCGCCTGGCCACCCGCCGTCTTGATCTGGCCCGCCGCCAGGCCGAGGCCTTCGCCGAGGCGCGATCCGAGTTCCTGGCCAATATGAGCCACGAGCTGCGCACCCCGCTCACCAGCATCATCGGCTACGCCGGCATTCTCGCCGCCTCGACCAACCTTCCCGAGCGCGAGCGCCAGTTCGCCGGCAAGATCAACGGCGCGAGCCAGGCCCTGCTGGCCATGGTCAACGATGTCCTCGACCTCGCGCGGCTCGATTCCGACCCCGAGGACGAGCCCCACGGTCCCACCGATGTCGGCGAGGTGGCCCGTGGGGTCCTCGACCTGGTCGCCGAACAGGCCCGCGCCAAGGGCCTGGAGCTGCGCTTCTACGCCCCCTCGCGCCTTCCCCACGTCCGCGCCCCTGTCCCCCGCCTGCGGCAGGTGCTGCTGAACCTCCTTTCCAACGCCGTGAAGTTCACCGAGTCCGGCCATGTGGCGGTCAGCGTCGAGGTGGTGGACGGCCGCCTCGCCGTCCATGTGGCCGACACCGGCATCGGCATCGCCGCTGATCGGCTGGATGTGGTCTTCGAGCGTTTCGTCCAGGCCGACTCCACCGTGGCCAAGCGGTTCGGCGGCGTGGGCCTCGGCCTGACCATCGCCCGGCGCCTGGCCGAGCGCATGGCCGGTAAGCTGTCGGTGAAGAGCGAGCTTGGCCGCGGCAGCGTCTTCACCCTCTCCCTGCCGGTGGAAGCGGCGGCCTGAACCGGCCGTAGGAGCCGCTCACCCGTCCCAGGGGGCTCCCGGCGACCACCCCCTCACCTGCTCTGCGGGAGCTCCCCTAAAGGGGAGCATTGCTCATCCCCCGTTCATCCGCCCTGCGCTCAAATCCGCCTGCAACGCCCCCGCGTGTCAGCCGGAGCCCGCCAAGTGCGTCACGTGACCAGGAACCTCGCCGCCGCGGCCGCCCTTGCCGCGGGCGGCGCCCCTGCGGCCCTTGAGGCCGCCATCCCGGCTGGCTTGCCCTGGGTGGTGCAGCCGGCCGATGCAGCCTGCCGCACCCAGCTTGAACTGGCCGCACGGTCGGGCGCGGTGACGCCCGTCACCTTGATCTCCGACGGGCGGGTGGTCAGCCTGACCTTCGCCAAGGCCGACCTGCCCGAACGCGCCTTCCTGCCCATTCGCATCGACCGCGTCCGCTATTCCAACCTGGTGCTGCGCCAGCCGGACGGCGTCACCGGCGAACTGTTCCTGTCCGAGGAGGCCGAGGCGGCCCTGCGCAAGGGCGCGGTCCTCGACATCGCCTGGCTGGCCGAGGAGCCGGTGTCCGTCTCCCTGTCGGGCTCCGATCAGGGGCTCGCCGACCTGCGGGTCTGCGGCGCCCAGATCGCCGCCCAGGCCAGGGCCCGGGCGGCCGCCGAGGCCGAGGCCAAGGCCCGGGCCGAGGAGGAAACCCGCCGCGAAGCCGTCGTCGAGGCCCAGCTCGAGGCCGCCCGCGCCCAAGCCGCTGCCGCCGAGGCCCAGCGTCGCCGCGTGGAGGAGGAAGCGGAGCGCCAGCGCCGCCTGGAGGCCGAACAGCGCGAACGGCTCTACGCCGAGGCTCGCCAGCGCGCCTATGACGAGGAAGCGGCCGCTCGCCGTCGCGCCTGGGAGGAGGAGCAGTCCGGCTACTACCGCGCGCCCCAGCCGCGCTATCCGACCTATCCCCAGCCCACCTATCCGCAGACCACCTATCCCTACCGGCCCTGGTAGCCCCCCGAGCCGGACCGAGGAGCGCCCCACAAACGAAGAAGGCGCCGCTCGCGCGGCGCCTTCCCGAAAGGTCTTGACCCGATCGCCTACTTGCCGCCGGCCTTCGCCCGGTAGTCCAGCGGCGGCGGGCGGTCGCCCACCATCGCCTCGTAGCGGAAGTCCGGGCCGCGCTTGGCGGCGAGCTCGGCCTTGGCCTTCTCGATGGCCGCCGGATCGCGAAACAGGGCCGCGCCGGTCAGGGCCAGGGACTTGGCCGCCACCACGCCGCCCTTGATGGCCATGGACGTGCCGCCCGCCGCCACCGCCTGCCACGAGTGGGCCGGGGTGCCGGGCACCCAGGTGGCCGCCCGCATGCCCACGGTGGGCGTCACCCAGCTCACGTCGGCCACGTCAGTGGAGCCGCCGCCGTCCCCGCCGATGGTCATGGGCTGCACCTCGGCCGCGCTCTCCAGCCGGGCGTTGCTGACCGGGAGCTGCTTCTGCATGGCCTCGGCGAAGGCCCGCTCCTCTGCGTTCCAGACCACCCCGCCCACGTCGCGCAGGTTCTCGTCCATGATCCGGGCCAGGGTCTCGTTGGGCAGCATGTTGTAGACGCCGCCCGTCTGCTCGAAGGTGACCTTGGTCTCGGTGGCCATGGCCGCGCCCTCGGCGGCCTTCTTCACCCGGGCCATCACGTCACGCACCACCTGCGGGTCGCGGTGCCGGACGTAGTAATAGACCTCGGCCTTCTCGGGCACGACGTTCGGAGCGCTGCCGCCATCGGTGATGACGTAGTGAATGCGCGTCCCGTCCGGCACGTGCTCGCGCAGCATGTTCACGGCGTCGTTCATCACCTCCACCCCGTCCAGGGCCGAGCGGCCCCGCCAGGGGGCGGACGAAGCGTGAGCCGAGGCGCCGGTGAAGCGGAACTTGCCGCTGATGTTGGCCAGGCTGACGCCCTGGCTCGCGTCATTGGCGTCGCCGGCGTGCCAGTGCAGGGTGGCGTCCACGTCGTTGAACAGGCCCGCGCGCACCAGATAGACCTTGCCCGAGCCGCCCTCCTCGGCGGGCGAACCATAGACTCGGACCTCGCCCTTCACGCCATTGGCGACCATCCATTCCTTCAGGCTGATGGCGGCCTGCACCGAGGCGGCGCCGAAGATGTGGTGGCCGCAGGCGTGGCCGGCGATCCCGTCCACCGGCTTGCGCTCCGGCGTCGCCGCCTGGGCCAAGCCCGGCAGGGCGTCATACTCGGCCAGGATGCCGATCACCGGCCCCTCGCCCGTCTTGAAACTGGCGACGAAGGCGGTGGGCATGCCCGCCACGCCCGCCTCTACCTTGAACCCGGCCTTCTTCAGCTCGGCCTGCAGCAGGGCCGAGCTTTTGTGTTCCTGGTAGCCGACCTCGGCGTAGTTCCAGATCTGCAGGGCCACCTGGCCGAGGCGCGAAGAGGCCTTGTCGACGCTGGCCTTGATCGCCGTCCGGTCCCCGGCCGACAGCGGCTCGGCGTTCGCCGCCCCCGCCAGGCTCATCGCCGCCACAGCCGCCAGAAGAAGCCGCTTCATCAAACACCCCCAACATCAGCAAACAGAGGCGTAAGTCGTAGCAGGCGGTTTTCGGACGCCAAACCCCGTCCGGCGCGACACCGCGCCCCAGGGCCTGAGCAGCGCCGAAGGCCGGAAGGCGCGGGCGTTACACCGGGTCGTAGTTGAGAATCGGGGCCAGCCAGCGCTCCGCCGTGCGCAGGTCCCAGCCCTTGCGGCGGGCGTAGTCCTCCACCTGGTCCCGCTCGATCCGGCCGACGCCGAAATAGTGGCTCTCCGGATGGGCGAAGTAGAGGCCCGAGACCGCCGCCGGCGGGGTCATGGCGAAGCTCTCGGTCAACTCGATCCCGGCCGCCTCGGTGGCGCCGAGCAGCCGGAACAGCGTCGCCTTCTCGGTGTGGTCGGGCTGGGCCGGATAGCCGGGCGCCGGGCGGATGCCGCGGTACTGCTCGGCGATCAGGGCGTCCACGTCGAACGGCTCGTCCGGAGCATAGCCCCACAGCTCGGTGCGCACCTTGCGGTGCATGGCCTCGGCGAAGGCCTCCGCCAGGCGGTCGGCAAGGGCCGTGAACAGGATGGCCGAATAGTCGTCGCCGGCGTCCTTGAAGGCCTTGGCCTGGGCCAGCTCCCCGTGGCCGGCGGTCACCGCAAAGCCCCCCAGATAGTCGGGCTTGGTCCCCACCGGGGCGATGAAGTCGGCCAGGGCCGCATTGGCCCCATCGCCCGACTTGATCATCTGCTGGCGCAGGGTGTGCAGCCGGGCCAGTTCCGTGGTCCGGGTCTCGTCGGTGTAGAGGACGATGTCGTCGCCGTCGGCGTTGGCCGGCCAGAAGCCCACCACGCCCCGGGCCTCCAGCAGGCCCTCCTGGATGATGCGGTCCAGCATCCGCTGGGCGTCGTTGTAGAGGTCCGTGGCGGCCTTGCCGACCACGTCGTCCGACAGGATGTCCGGGAAGCGGCCCACCAGTTCCCAGCTCGCGAAGAACGGCGTCCAGTCGATGTGCCGGCGCAGCTCGGGCAGGTCGTAGGGGGCGAAGGTCCGCACGCCCAGGAAGCTGGGCCTGGGCGGATCATAGGCGCCCCAGTCGGGGCTGAAGGCGTTGTCCCGGGCCTCCTTGAGGCTCGCCCGGGCGCGGGTCCCCTGGCCGCGGGCGAACTGCTCGCGCACCCGCTCGTACTCCGCCGCCGTCTCGGCCAGGAACTTCGCCTTCTCCGTCGGCGAGAGGAGGTTCGAGACCACCCCCACCGCCCGGGAGGCGTCCAGCACATAGGTGGTCGAGCCGGACGGATAGCGCGGCGCGATCTTCACCGCCGTGTGGGTCTTGGACGTGGTCGCCCCACCGATCAGCAGCGGGATCTTGAAGCCGCGCCGCTCCATCTCCGACGCCACGAACGCCATCTCGTCCAGGCTCGGCGTGATCAGGCCCGACAGGCCCACGATGTCGGCCCCGCAGGCCTCCGCCTCGTCCAGGATTCGGTCCGCCGGCGCCATGACCCCGAGGTCCACGACCTCGTAATTGTTACACTGCAACACCACGCCGACGATGTTTTTTCCGATGTCGTGCACATCGCCCTTCACCGTGGCCATCAGGACCTTGCCCGCGGACTCCCGCGGCTTGCCCTCCTTCTCGGCCTCCATGAACGGCATCAGATAGGCCACGGCCTGCTTCATCACCCGGGCGGACTTCACCACCTGCGGCAGGAACATCTTCCCGGCCCCGAACAGGTCGCCCACCACATTCATCCCGGCCATCAGCGGCCCTTCGATGACCTGCAGCGGCCGCTCGGCCCTCTGCCGCGCCTCCTCGGTGTCGGCCTCAATGAATTCGGTGATGCCGTGGACCAGGGCGTGCGTCAGACGCGCCTCCACCGGCTGGTCGCGCCAAGCCAGGTCGACGACCTTCGCCGCCCCCTTCTGGCCCTTGTACTTCGGCGCCAGCTCCACCAGCACCTCGGTCGGCGACTGGCCGTCCGCGCGCTTGCGGTTGAGGATCACGTCCTCGACCGCCTCCCGCAACTCGGGCTCGATGTCGTCATAGACCGGCAGGTCGCCGGCGTTGACGATGCCCATGTCCATGCCCGCGGCGATGGCGTGGTACAGGAACACCGAGTGGATCGCCCGCCGCACCGGCTCGTTGCCGCGGAACGAGAAGCTGACGTTGGAGACGCCCCCCGACACCCGCGCGTGCGGCAGGGTCTGTTTGATCCGGCGCGTCGCCTCGATGAAGTCGACGGCGTAGTTGTCGTGCTCCTCGATCCCCGTCGCCACGGCGAAGATGTTGGGATCGAAGATGATGTCCTCGGGCGGAAAGCCCACCTGCTCGGTCAGGATGCGGTAAGCCCGGGTGCAGATCTCCACCTTGCGATCGGCAGTGTCGGCCTGCCCGGCCTCATCGAAGGCCATGACCACCACCGCCGCGCCATAGCGCAGGCAGGCGCGGGCCTGTTCGATGAACTTGGCCTCGCCTTCCTTGAGGCTGATCGAATTGACGATGGACTTGCCCTGCACGCACTGCAGGCCGGCTTCGATCACCTCCCACTTGGAGCTGTCGATCATCACCGGCACCCGGGCGATGTCCGGTTCCGCCGCCAGGAGGTTGAGGAACGTCCGCATGGCCGCGACCGAGTCCAGCAGGCCCTCGTCCATGTTCACGTCGATGACCTGGGCGCCGGCCTCGACCTGCTGGCGCGCCACCGATAGCGCCTCGGCGTAGTCGCCATCGGCGATCAGCTTGCGGAATTTGGCCGAGCCGGTGACGTTCGTCCGCTCGCCGACATTCACGAAGATGGGGCGCATTTCCGCTTCTACTTCAGACTGCTGTCCAGCCTCGGCGCAGCCGCGGCCAGGAACCCATGGGACACCGGATGGCGGTGGGACACTTGCAAACGCCGCCTCGCCATCTCCCGGGGCGGCGTGCGTCTGCCTCCGGCCTGTAACCGAAGGCAAGGCGCAGGGATGGGGTCAGGCCAGTTCGAACGGCTCCAGGCCGGCCAGCCGCATGGCCTTCGGCCGCTCAGGAACCTGCCTCGGCTTGACGCCCTTCACGGCCTCGGCCACGTGCCGGATGTGTTCGGGCGTGGTCCCGCAGCAGCCCCCCAGGATGTTGACCAGGCCGTCCTTGGCCCAGTCATGCAGCATGTGGCCCGTCTGGTGAGGCTGCTCGTCGTACTCGCCCATGGCGTTAGGCAGGCCGGCGTTGGGATAGGCGCTGACCAGGGTGTCGGCGATCCGCGCAAGCTCGGCGATATGCGGCCGCATCAGTTCGGCGCCGAGGGCGCAGTTCAGGCCCACGGCGAAGGGCTTGGCATGGCGCACGGAGTTCCAGAAAGCCTCGACGGTCTGACCGGAGAGCGTGCGGCCCGAACGGTCAGTGATGGTCCCTGAAATCCAGATCGGCAGCGGTTCGTAGCCCTCATCCTCCAGATCCAGGATCGCCTTAATCGCCGCCTTGCAGTTCAGGGTGTCGGTGATGGTTTCCACCAGGAACAGGTCCACCCCGCCCTCGTGCAGCGCCCGCACCTGCTCGGCATACGCTGTATAGACCTGTTCGAAGGTGACCTTTCGCGCGCCGGGGTCGTTCACGTCCGAGCTCATGGACAGCATCACCGGCAAAGGCCCGATGGACCCGGCCACGAACCGCGGCTTGTGCGGCTCCTTGGCGGTCCAGGCGTCGGCCCGGGCCCGAGCCAGCCGCGCGCCTTCAAGGTTGATGTCGCGGACCGCCGCTTCCATGCCGTACTCGGCTTGCGCGATGGACGTCGCCGAGAAGGTGTTGGTCTCCGAGATATCCGCACCGGCCGCGTAGTAGGCGTCGTGCAGTTCCGAGATGATGTCAGGACGGGTGAGACACAGCAGGTCATTGTTGCCCCGCAGCTCGCCAGGCGCGTCCCTGAACCGCTCGCCCCGGTAGTCCGCCTCGGCCAGGCCGCGCTTCTGGATCATCACGCCCCAGGAGCCGTCCAGGATCAGCACCCGCTCCTTGGTGGCCGCCTTCAACGCCGCGATACGCTCCTGCCTTGTCATGCCGCCGCTTCCTTGGGCTCGGGTCCAGTCTCGCGCACGCCCAGGACCCGGCAGATGGCGTAGGTCAGGTCGGCGCGGTTCAGGGTGTAGAAGTGGAAGTCGCTGAAGCCCTCCTCGGCGAGCCGGGCGCACATCTCGCTGGCCACCGAGGCGGCGATCAGCCGCCGGGTCTCCGGGTCCTTGTCCAGACCCTCGAACAAATTGCCCAACCAGGCTGGGAGCTCGATGCCAATGGGGCCGGCCATCTTCTTCAGGCCCGCGAAGTTGGTCACCGGCATGATCCCGGGCGAGATCGGAATGGTCACCCCCGCCTTGCGCACCCGGTCCATGAACCGGAGGAAGCCGTCCACGTCGAAGAAGAACTGGGTGATGGCCCGGGTGGCCCCGGCGTCGATCTTGGCCTTCAGAACATCTATGTCGTGGTCGACGCCGCTGCTCTCGGGGTGGACCTGCGGATAGAGGCCGACGCTGACCTCGAAATCGCCGATCGCCCGGATGCCGGCGGTAAGTTCCGTGGCGTTGCGGTAGCCATCCGGCCGCGGCGTATAGGCGCCGCCGATCTGGCCGGGCGGATCGCCGCGAAGGGCCACGATATGACGGATGCCCGAGGCCCAGTAGTCGCGGATCACCTCGTCCACCTCGGCCCGGCTGGCCTCAACACAGGTGAGGTGCGCGGCGGGCTTCAGGGTGGTCTCGGCCAGCATCCGCAGCACCGTGCGGTGCGTCCGGTCACGCGTCGACCCACCCGCGCCATAGGTCACCGAGACGAACGACGGGGCGAGCGGCTCCAGGCGACGGATGGCCTCCCACAGCCGCGCCTCTGCTTCCGGCGTCTTGGGCGGGGAAAACTCGAACGACACATTCGGGCGCGGCGTCCCACCAACGCCGGCGCGCGCGACAGGTCCTAGGGCGGTCATGCGGCGCTCCTCTGCCGGGCGGCGGTCCGCTCGGCGGTCCAGATCTTCACGGTAAGGCCTTCGCCACGCTCGGGCGGCAGGGCATGGACATCCACCGGCTCCAGGCCGGCCTCGCCCAGCCAGCGGTCCATCTCGGCGTCCGAGAACCCCAGCCGCCGGTGCTGATGCTGCTCGCGCAGGAACTCAAGGGCGTGCGGGGCGAAGTCGACGATCAGCAGCCGACCGCCCGGTGCGGTGATGCGGGCCGCCTCCTTCACGGCTGCGGCCGGATCGCCGAGGTAATGCAGCACCTGATGCACGACCACCAGATCGGCGCTCTTGTCGGGCAGGCGTGTGCCGAAAATGTCGCCGTGCCGCAGTTCGCAGCGCTCCAGGCCCGCCTGGTTCACCTGCGCCCGGGCGATGTTCAGCATCTGCTGCGACAGGTCCAACCCCAGGGCCTGATCGGCGCGCGGGCCGAGCAGCGTCAGCATACGGCCCGCCCCGGTGCCCAAGTCCACCAGCCGGCGGAAAGGCCCCGGGCCCGCGGCGCGAAGGATCGCCGACTCCACGTCTGCTTCGGCCACGTAGAGGGAGCGGATCTCGTCCCACCGCGCGGCGTTGCGGGCGAAATAGGCGTCGGCTTCGGCCGCCCGTTCAGCCTGCACCGCCAAGAGACGTTCGGCGTCGCGGAACAGCGCTGGATCGGCAGGATCGATCCGCCTGAGGACCTCGGTCGCAAGTTCCCCGGCATGTCCGCCTTGGACAAGGCGGTAGAACACCCACGCTCCGTCAGGAAATCTTTCCACCAGCCCGGCTTCAGCCAGAAGCTTCAGGTGACGTGAAACCCGTGGCTGACTCTGGTCGAGCACCCGGCACAGCTCGAGCACCGCCAGTTCTTCGCGAGCCAGAAGCGCAAGGATCCGCAGGCGCGTCGGCTCGCCCGCCGCGCGCAACACATCTACAGCCTGTGCCGCCGAAAGCTCCATGGCGCGACATAAAGATATCTTTATGTCTTTAAGTCAAGCCGTTCCGCAGCGCGTTTTAGGCGTCAACTGGGCTCGCCACCGGCTGGCCAGAGAGAAACAGTCGCACGTTCTCCACCGCCTGCGCCACCATGCGCGGAATGGAGTCCACCGTGCCCCCGGCGGTGTGGGGCGTGAGCACCGTGTTCGGGACATCCGCCCAGCGGGCCGCCGGCGTCGGCTCTTCCTCAAAGACGTCCAGGGCGGCGCGGCCGAGACGCCCGTCCTTCAACGCCGCGATCAAGGCGTCCTCGTCGATGACCGAGCCGCGCGCCACATTCACGATCAGCCCCTTCGGGCCCACGGCCTCAATGACCTCCCGCGAAACGGCCTTGCGATTGGAAGCGTCGGCCCGACAGGCCACCACCAGCACGTCGCTGTCCTGCGCCAGCGCCAACAGGCTTTCGGCCCGTGGCCAGCGGGCGGGCTTCGGGTTCGGTCCCCACCATGCCACCTGCATGCCGCAGGCCTCGGCGCGCACCGCCACCGCCTCGCCGATGGCGCCGAGCCCCATCACGCCCAGCCGGCGGCCCTTCAGCCCAGGGGGCGGGCGCAACCGCGGATCATCCCGCCAGCCGCCTTCGCGCACCACGGCGTCGCCGGCCACGATCTTGCGCCAGGACGCCAGCATGAGCCCGAGGGCATGGTCGGCCACGTCGTCGGCGTTCAACCCCTTGGCGTGGGTCACCTCGATGCCGCGCGCCCGGCACCAGGGCACGTCGACGCCGTCGTAGCCCACGCTTACGCAGGCGATCAGTCCCAACTGCGGAAAGCTCGTGAGGAAGTCCGGCGTCAGCGGAATTTCCCCCGCGTGCACGATTGCCCGGGTGGCCTGCCGCTCGGCCTCGGTGAGCGTCCAACGCTCGGCCACCCGCAAGCCGGCGGCCTCCAGCGGACGGCGTACGCCGGCCAGCATCTCGTGCGACAGCATCACCACGGACTCGGACATCGGACCTCCTGTCAGGAGTCTCTGATGCCAGAGAGGCCCGCCCGCGCCTAGCTCGCCCGAGTTCGCGCGGGGTTAGGCGAGCTCCACAGCCATGGCGACCGCCTCGCCACCGCCGATGCAAAGGCTGGCGAGCCCTTTCTTCTTGCCGCGGGCCTCGAGCGCGCTGAGCAAGGTGGCCAGGATGCGGGCGCCCGACGCGCCGATGGGGTGGCCGAGGGCGCAGGCGCCGCCGTTCACATTGAGCTTCTCACGCGGAATGGCGAGTTCGCGCTCGGCGATCATGGCCACCACCGCGAACGCCTCGTTGACCTCGAAGAGGTCCACATCCTCCACACTCCAGCCGGCGCGGTTCAGCGCCTTGCGCATGGCCGGCGCCGGCGCGGTGGTGAAGAGGCCCGGCTCGTGGGCGTGCGCGCCATGGCCGGCCACCCGGGCGACGACGGCGAGGCCGAGACGCTTGGCCACGCTCTCGCGGGTCATGACCAGGGCCGCAGCGCCGTCGGAGATGGACGAGGCGTTGGCGGCGGTGATGGCTCCGTCCTTGGCGAAGGCCGGCTTGAGGGTCGGAATCTTGGCCGGATCGGCCTTGAGGGGCTGCTCGTCGGTGTCGATCACCACCGCCCCTTTTCGGCCGACAACCTCCACCGGGACGATCTCGCGGGCGAAGGCGCCCGACTCCACGGCGGCCTTGGCCTTGGTCAGCGAGCCAATGGCGTACTCATCCATCGCCTCGCGCGTGAACTGGTACTGGCGGGCGGTCTGCTCGGCGAAGGAACCCATCAGGCGGCCGGGCTCATAGGCGTCTTCAAGACCGTCCAGGTACATGTGGTCGTAGATGGCGTCGTGGCCGATGCGGGCGCCGCCCCGGTGCTTGGTCATCAGGTAGGGCGCGCCGGTCATGCTCTCCATGCCGCCGGCAACGATCACGTCGGCGGCGCCGGCGGCCAGGGTGTCGTGCGCCAGGATGGCGGCCTGCATCCCCGAGCCGCACATCTTGTTGACCGTGGTGGCCTCCACCGACTTCGGCAGGCCCGCGCCCAGGGCCGCCTGCCGGGCGGGGGCCTGGCCCAGGCCTGCGGGAAGCACGCAGCCCATCAGGATCTGCTCGACGGCGTCCGGAGCGGCCTTGGCCCGTTCGACCGCAGCCCTCACCGCCGCAGCGCCGAGTTCGGTGGCCTTGACGCCCGAGAGAGCGCCCTGAAAGCCGCCCATGGGCGTGCGGGCGTAGGAGGCGATGACGACGGGATCGGAAGTCTGGGTCATGACCTCAGATATAATTCACCGGTCGGTGAGACATAAGGTGACCCAGGGGCAAGTCCCGGGACCGCCGCCTGCTACGCAAGGGTAGGATCGAGACCCTTCCGAGCGGTCAGGCCGCGCGAACCGTGGCGGCGATGAAGCCGCCGCCGAGGACGCGGGTCGCCGCCTCGGGGGCGTAGAGCACGCAAGCCTGGCCGGGGGCCACGCCTTCTTCCGGGGCGTCGAAGACCACGCCGGGCGCGCCGTCCACCAGGGCCAGCCGGCCGGCGGCGGGCTCGCGGGTCGAGCGAACCCTGGCCAGCACCGGACGGCCGGCCTCGCAGGCGGCCTCCAGCGAAGCCTCATCGCCCAGCCAGTTGGTTTCCTTGAGCGTGAGCGCCCGGGTCAGCAGCGCCTCGCGCGGGCCGACGATCACGCGCCGCGCATCGGCGTCGATCTTCACCACGAACAACGGATCGCCCACGGCCACGTTGAGCCCCCGGCGCTGGCCGATGGTGTAGCGGGTGACGCCCTCGTGACGCCCAAGAACCCGGCCGTCGAGGTGGACGATCTCCCCGGGTTCGGCGCCCTGCGGCCGGAGCTTGTCGATGAGGGTGGTGTAGCGCCCCTCGGGGACGAAGCAGATGTCCTGGCTGTCCGGCTTGTCGGCGACGGCCAGGCCGAGCTCTGCGGCGGCGGCCCGGACCATCGGCTTGGGCATGTCGCCGAGGGGGAAGCGCAGGTAGGCCAGCTGCTCGGCCGTGGTGGCGAACAGGAAGTAGGACTGGTCGCGCGCCGGGTCGAAGGCCCGATGCAGCTCAGGCCCGTGCGCGCCCTCTTCCCGCCGGACGTAGTGACCCGTGGCCATGGCCTCGGCGCCCAGGTCCTTCGCCACCTCCAGCAGGTCGCGGAACTTCACAGTCTGGTTGCAGCGGATGCAGGGGATCGGCGTCTCGCCGCGCAGATAGGCGTCCGCGAAGTCGTCGATGACCTGCTGCCTGAAGCGGCTCTCGTAGTCGAGGACGTAGTGCGGAATCCCGAGGGACTGGGCCGCCGTGCGGGCGTCGTGGATGTCCTGGCCCGCGCAGCAGGCGCCCTTCTTCTGGATCGCCGCCCCGTGGTCGTAGAGCTGCAGCGTCACGCCCACCACGTCATAGCCGGCCCGCGACAGCAGGGCGGCCGTGACGGTGGAATCCACCCCGCCCGACATGGCCGCGACGATCCGCGTCCCCGCCGGCAGGCGCACGGCCGCGCGCGCGGCCTCGACGAGACCGTCGGACAGACGCTCGGCGGTGATGGCGACAGGGACACGGCAGACGCTCATGGCCGCCTATGTAGCGGCTGGGCCGCGGCTTTTCGAGGCCGCGCGCCGTTTCGCCCTAGCGCAGAACGTTGAGCAGCGAGCTTTCCTGCAGGGTGGTGAAGACATGGGCGGCGGCCTGGACCGCGAGCTGGGCCTGCTCGAGCTGGGCCACGGCCTCGGCCATGTCGGCGTCGGTGATGTCGCCGATCAAGCCCTGGAGCTGGTTATAGCGGGTCTTCAGGTCGTCGCGGACGCTCTCCACCCGCTTCTGCACGAGACCGTTACGGGCCGTCGCATTGGTGAGGTCCTCCCGGACAGAATCCCAGGTGGCCAGTTGCCCCTCGAGGAAGGTGCGCTGCGCATCGGTCATCGCACCGGTGAAGGGACCGTCCGGGCCTTCCTGGAAGGCCTGGATCGCCTGGAAGGCGGCCATCAGGTCCTCGCCGAGGACATTGGCCAGCAGGCCGACCTGAACGGTGGTGGCCTCGTCCACCTTGGCGGTGGCCTCGTAGTGGTCGTTCTGGAACCAGGCGGAGATCGGCGGTCCCGAGGTGAGGTCGGCCATGCTGGTGGCGGTGAGAGGCCGGGTGTCCACCTGACCGCCCGCGAACACGTACTTGCCGCCATAGCGGGTGTTCAGGCCCTCGATGGCGTTGCGGAACTGGGCCTGAAGATCCTCCATCAGAGTGTCCACCCGGCCCGACGCCAGGGCGTCGGCGATGGCTTGGCGGGCCCCCAGGGCGGCCTCGGTCACCTGGTTGAGGGCGGTGTCCTGGGTGGCCAGCCGCTCGAAGATGAAGGTGTTCTGGTCCTGGTAGACCTCGATCCGCGTCTTGAGGGAGCGCATGGCCGTGAGCATCTCGGCGTCGCGCGCATAGTCCTTGAGATCGGAACCGTTCTTCTGGGTCGCCACCTTGGTCCCGGCGGCCATCTGGCTCTGCTGGGCGGCCAGGAGGTTGGCCAGGACAGCGGAATAGTTTCCGGGGGTCGAGACGCGGGTCACCATCTGCCTATCCTCCTCACACCAGGGCCAGAAGCACGTCGTACAGGTCCTTGGCCGCCTGGATCATGCGGGCCGAGGCGCTGAACGCCTGCTGGTAGGTGGTCATGTTGACGAGTTCCTCGTCGAGGTTGACGCCTTCCACCGCCTGACGGCGGGCCGTGGCCTCGGTCAGCACCGCCTGGGCGCTGACCATGCGGGTTTCGGCGGCGGCCGCCTTGCGCCCGATCGAGCCCCCGAACTCGGAGGCGTAGCGCGACACGGTCATGGTCACGTCGCCGAGCGCGCCGGCCGCCTGGAAGGCCGTCGGCACGTCGCCGGCCTGGGACAGGGCCAGGGCCCCGCGTCCGTCGCCGGGACGGATCAGCGGCTGACCTGCAGCGCCGGTGAAGTCCAGCTTGCCGAAGGCGAGCTTCGAGGGATCGTTGTCGAAAGCCTGCGGCACCACAAAGCGGCTGGCGCGGGAGCGACGCTCCAGGGCGCCGAGGCCGAACAGCTGGCTCATGGACGGCCCGTCGCCCCCCCGGGAAGTGCCATCGCTGATCACCGAGAGCTGGGCATTGGACGGCGGCGCGCCGTCGAAGGCGAGGTTGCCCGAAGCGTCCAGGGTGAAGCTGCCGTACAGGCCGACGCCGGTGCTGGTGTTGTTCAGCGCCGCCAGCAGGTCGTTCATGGTCCCGCCGGCCGGCACCGTGACGGTGACATCCCGGATCGGCAGGCCGTCAGGGCTGGAGAGGCGGAACGAGATCTGCTGGCCGGGAGTGAAGCCGTGGGCGTCCGTCCCCTTCAGACCCGTGTCGTAGTTGCTGAAGCCGTTGGTGCGGATCAGGTCGTTGAGACCGAAGAAGTGCGAGAAGGCCCGGCCGGCCTTCTGGGAGGTCCCTTCGTCCACGGCCAGGGTGTTGGTCCCCGCGCCGGTGATCGACATGGTTCCGTTATTGAAGGCGACCGTGGCCGCCCCGCCCAGCTGGGCGTTGAGGGTCGCCTGGAAGGTGGCGGGGGTGAACGCCACCGCCGGGCCGCCGTCGGCGCTCATGGTCCCGGCGGTGAAGTCGATGTCCACCCGGCGGGCGAGCACGCCGTTGGCGTTCATCACCGCGATGGTGGTGGAGCCGGTGAAGCCGCTGATGGCCGTCGGCAGGTCGAGGCCGGTGTTGCGGCCGGTGAGCGACCCCGGCGCCGGATAGGCCACGGATGCGTTGTGGGCGGCGTTGAGCTGATCCACGGCCCGGGTCAGGAACTCGCCCAGCTGATCGGAGAGCTGCGGCAGCTCCACGTCGCGCAGGTCCATCAGGCCGCGCAGGTCGCCGCTGGTGATCTGGATCGGTACGGGCGCAGCGCCGCCCGAGACCTGGGCGGTGATGTAGCCCGGCGTGGAATCGGTGCGGTTGTAGGCGAGCTTGGCCACCATGCCGTCGCCGGCCAGCAGGGCGCCCTCGGTGGACCGGATGGTCACGCCGCCGCCCTCACGCTGCTGCACCCGCACGTTCATCAGCGAGGCCAGTTCGTCGATCAGCTGGCTCTGGATGTTTTCCGATCCCGAGGCGTCGGCGTTGACCAGCTTGGCGCGGCTGATCTCCACATTGAGCTGGTTGATCTGCTGGAGGAGGCTGTTGGCCCGCTCGACGTCGGCGCTGATCTTGGTCTCGATGGTCGCGCCCAGTTCCTCGAGCTGCCCGTTGATGCGGGCGGCCTCGGCCAGGAAGTCCTGAACATTGGAGAGGGCCTGGCTCCGCAGCAGCGACGACGATGGATCGTCGGCGGCTGTGGCGAACGCGCCGTAGATGGCGTCCAGCCGATTGAAGAAGAAGGTGTCGCTCGAGGGGTTGCCGAACAGGCTCTGGGCGTTGTCCAGGTACTGGGAGATGGCGCTCCAGCGTTGCGAGTCCGAGGCCGCCGTGAGGCTGGCCATCTGGAGGTAGTCGTCGGTGATCCGCTTCACGCCGTCGACGCGGACGCCCATGCCGACGCCGTCCACGACCAGGGGCTGCTGGTCGACCGCCTTGCGGACGTACCCCGGCGTATTGACGTTGGCGATGTTGTCCGAAACCGCGCGAAGGGAAGCCTGGGCGGCATTGAGGCCCGAGGCGGCGGTCTTCAAGGTGACGCTTAGCGACATCGCTTAACGCTCCGCCCGGCAAAGGCTCACCCCCGACCCGGCGGATTCTGCCGGGAAGAAAGTGATCGCGCGCGAAGGGCGCCGGGAAAAACCTAACATTTTCAACGGTGGTCCCTTCAGGGGCCGGTGGACTTGCCCATCACAGCGCAAGTCTGGCGCCAGAACCGCATGGGCCTTGGCCGATCGGCAGGGAACGCCCATCACCCCCCTCTTCGCTCGGCAATTTCCGCCGTGGTCGCAGAGCGAAGATCGCCGCCAGTCGACCGCCTTTCGCTGCGAAATCAGCCACTTGCCAGGTTGGCGCGAAGGTTGCTGCGGACCGGTCGAATGGACCCGGCGCAGGACGCGCCGCACCTGCAAGGTTTCGACCGCCCGCAATGACTGCGCCCGCGATCAATCCGCTGATGACTGCGCCCGGCCTGGCCTCCGGCGGCGGCGGAACCGGCATGGCTGGCGCCCCGACGGGCGCCCTGGCCGGCTTCGAGGCTCTGCTGGCCGCCCTGTTCGGCGACACCGACATCGCGGGCGTGCCCGTGGGCGGAACGGACGGAGCTCCGGCCGCCACGCCTGTCTTCCACAGCGCCGCTCCGGTCGCAGCTCCGCTCCGCGCGCAGATCGAACCCGGCGACCTCCCGGGCAGAGAAACCGGCGAGGTCGCGCGCGAAGACGTGACCTCGAATGGATCGGACGCCCACGTCGTCGATCCCCTGCTGCTGGCCTTCGTCCTGCCCCAGACGGCCGTCCAGACGGTGACGCCTGCGCCGAGCGGGAGCGGCGCAGAGGCCGTTGCGGCCGACGCCGGCGTCCAGGTCGCCGCGCCTCCAATTCGCCCGTCGATGGCGCCCCCTATGGGCGAGACGGGCGAAGCCCCAGCGCCAGCCGCGGCCGAGCCGCTCAGCGTCAAGCCGCTCGGCGCTGAGTTCATCGCGCCCCCGCGGGCGCCCGCTCCAGCTCAGGCAGACGCGCCCGCAGCCGCCAAGCCGCCGCAGATGCCGGCGCCCGCAAGCCTGGACCCCACTGAACCGGCCCAGGCCCCCTCGGCGGTCCAGCCGGCCGCCAACGCCTCGACCGTCGATCCGGCCGTATCGCCGCCGCCCCTTTCGCCCCTGACCGCCTCCACCGCTCGCGAAGAGATCAGCCGCGCCGCCGACGCGCCGCCGACCCCGCCTTCCCGCAAGGAGAAGAAGTCGGCCGGTGGTGTGGAGACCCTCGGCGGAGACGAGGCAGAGGCCGCCCCTGCCGCCCAGACCGCCAGGGCGCCCGCGCCTGCGCCCCCCACGGGCGCTGCGGGCGGCAAGGCCGCCGCCTCGGCCCAGGCGCCCAAGGTGACCCCGGTCGAGCCCGAGGCGCGGCGGATGGACAGCCCCGACACCCTGGAGCTGCGCTCCGAACCCGCTGAAACCCGTGCAGCCCAGGGCGCAGCGCCCACCGGCGCGCCTGTGGGGCACGCCGTGCGGGGCGCTCCGGAGACCGTGGCCAGCCTGGCGGCTCACATCCTCAAGAAGCTGGACGCCCGTTCGACCCGTTTCGACGTGGAACTGGACCCGGCCGGCCTCGGCAAGGTCGATGTGCGGGTCGAGATCAACGCCCAGGGCCGGGTGGCCGCCGCCCTGGCCTTCGACAACCCGCAGGCGGCCGCCGAACTCAAGGCCCGATCGGGCGAACTTCAGCGGGCGCTCGAACAGGCTGGCTTCGACCTGTCGGGCGGCCTTTCCTTCGACGTGGCGGGCGAGCGAGGCCAGGCCCGGCAGGACTGGAGCGAAAGCCAGGGACATCCCCGCGGCCGGGCCTTCCAGCAGGCCCTGGATACGGCGAGCGAGGCCGACCTGGCCGCAACCTCGGGGGAGCTTCGGCTGCGCCGGGGCGTGATCGGCGGCGTGGACGTGAGGATCTAGGATGGTCAATGCCGTTTCCGGCTACGGACAGGACCCCAGCAGCATCGGCCGCACCCGGCTGGCCGAGAGCTTCGACACGTTCCTGTCGCTGCTCACCGTGCAGCTGAAGAACCAGGATCCGTTGTCGCCGATGGATTCCACCCAGTTCACCCAGCAGATCGTGCAGATGACGGGCGTGGAGCAGCAGCTCCTCACCAACGACCTGCTGAAGACCCTGGTGGTCAACACCAGCAACGGCGTCTCCACCGCGGTCAGCCTGATCGGCAAGGAGGTCCGGGCGATCACCACGGACGCCAAGCTGCAGAACGACAAGGCAGAGTGGATCTACACCCTGCCCCGCGACGCCCACGATGTTCGTCTCGATGTCATCGACATCCGGACCGGCCAGGCCGTGAAGAGCCTGCCGGCGCCGGAGAACGGCCTCAAGGCCGGCGATCACAAGGTGACCTGGGACGGCAAGGACGCCAACGGCGTGAAGATGCCCGAGGGCCTCTACAGCCTGCGTGTCCGGGCCACCGACAGCAGCTTCGCCACGGTTCCCGCCACGGTCGCGATCGAAGGGGTCGTGAGCGGGGTCGAACAGTCCAACGGCGAGACCCTCATCACCGTGAACGGGTCTCAGGTCCTCTGGAACTACATCACCACCATCAAACAGGCCCCGCCCGCAGGCGAGGCCTGAGAACAACAACCCGGACGGCAAAACGTCGTCTCCACCGGCGGCTGAAGGACGCCCCCCGCAGGACGCGGGCCTCAAGGAGAAGAACGGAAGTCAGCCATGAGCATCAATTCGGCCATGCTCGCAGGCGTCTCGGGGTTGGTGGCCAACTCCTCGGCGCTCGCGGCCATCTCGGACAACATCGCGAACGTCAACACGGTCGCCTACAAGCGCAACCAGGTGAACTTCGCCAATGTGGTCACGGCCCAGGCCGTGCAGGGCAAGTACTCCGCCGGCGGGGTGCAGAGCGTCACCCGCCAGTTCGTCAGCCAGCAGGGCCTGATCCAGGCCTCGGGCTCGACCACCGACCTCGCCATCTCGGGCGACGGCTTCTTCGTGGTGGCCAACAAGGGTGCGGGCCTCACCCCCGCCGACGCCCGCAGCTTCACCCGGTCGGGTTCGTTCGGCGTGGATAGCGAAGGCTACCTGGTGAACGACGCCAACCTGTACCTGCAGGGCTGGCCGATCCAGGCGGACGGCACCTTCCCGGTCAATCCTTCCGACCTCACCAAGATGACGTCGATCAACGTCAAGAACCTGGGCTCGGCGGTGGCGCCCACCACCCGCCTGGGCGTCAGCGCCAACCTGAACAAGGAAGGCACGGTGTCGGCCCAGGAGGCGACCTATGCGCCCTCGGCGACCGCCTCCATGGCCGCCTATGCCGCCGGCGTGGCCACGGGCACCAAGCCTGACTTCGTCATCGAGATGAACGTGGTCGACTCCGCGGGCGGCTCGCGGAAGATCGCCATGTCGTTCCTGAAGAGCGACACGCCGGCCAACACCTGGCACGCGGAGATCTACGCCGTGCCGGCCAGCGACATCGACGGTGGCGGCGCCAACGGCCTGATCAGCAGCGGCGTGGTGACCTTCAACGCCGACGGCACGATCGACATGCCCAACACCACCCTCTTCGGCACGCCGACGCCGAGCGAACCGATGCTGTCGATCGGCGCCTCGGACGCGGCCACGGGTCTGCGCTGGGCCGGCGGCCTGGGCCTCGGCGCCCAGGATGTGGCGCTCGACCTCAGCAAGATCACCCAGTACGCGAGCACCTCCACCGTCAATTCGATCCTGTCGGACGGCGCGGGCGTGGGCAACGTGATCGCCATCGAGGTGGACGAGCAGGGGATCGTCTCGGCGATCTATGACAACAGCCAGATCCGCAAGATCGCCAAGATCGGCATCGCCACTTTCCCGAACGCCAACGCCCTGCAGGCGGTCAGCGGCAACGCCTACCGGCCGACGATCCAGGCGGGCGAAATGGTGATCAAGGAGCCCGGCGTCGGCGGAGCCGGGGCGATCTCGCCGTCCAGTCTCGAGGCCTCCACGGTGGACCTGTCGTCCGAGTTCACCGGCCTGATCGCCACTCAGAAGGCCTATTCGGCGTCGTCCAAGATCATCACGACCGCGGATCAGATGCTCGAGGAGCTCATCAACATCAAGCGGTAGAACTTTGCGTTAGCTTAGCTTAACCGCCGCCAACCTTTGAAAGAGTAACAAAGCGTACACGGGGGCCTTTGTGATTAGGCGTTTCTTTACTTTAGCGATTCAGCGGCCGGTAACGGGCGCTGGCTATGGTTCCCATCAACAGTGATGGTGGGAAGGCTAGAATAGCCATGTTGCAACAGACGCAGCAGCTGCGCACAAACAGCCGCGGCGAGGCGTATGTCATCGGCCCGACCGGTGCGCCTCTGACGATCAAGGACCTGCCCCCGGCCAACACCGGGCGGTGGGTGATCCGGCGCAAGGCCGAGGTGGTGGCCGCGGTTCGCGGCGGCCTGATCTCCCTTGAGGACGCCCTTGAGCGCTACTCGCTGACCAGTGACGAGTTTCAGTCCTGGCAGCGCTCGATCGACCGCCATGGGATGGCCGGCCTGCGGACCACCCGCCTGCAACAGTATCGCTGAACCGAACCCTCCCCTGGACAAGGTTGGCGAAACGCCGGCCGCGCCTCCCTTCCGAGGCGCGGCCGTTTTCTTTCGGCCTCACGCCCAGATGATGGGAACAGCGCCGCGACAGCCGGGTTGGACCTTCTGTTCACCCGAGCTGGAGGCGCCCATGCACGCCCAAGAGATGATCTCCGCGCACCCGCAGGTCCGGGGAGACGCAAACGAAGCGCTGACCCGCTGCATTGAGACGTGCCTTGATTGCGCCCAGGTCTGCACCAGCTGCGCCGACGCCTGTCTGGGCGAGGAGATGGTCGCGGACCTGCGCCAATGTATCCGCACCGACCTGGACTGCGCGGACGTCTGCGCGCTCACCGCCACCCTTGCGTCTCGCCGGACCGGATCCAACGATGGCCTGCTGCTGACGATCCTGCAGGCTTGCGAGGAAACTTGCCGTCTCTGCGCGGAGGAATGCGGCCGTCACGCGGACATGCATGCCCACTGCCGGATCTGCGCCGAGACCTGCCGTCGCTGCGCCGCGGTCTGCCGTGAGGCGGGGGCGACCATGGAGCCCAGGCAGCACTAGCCCGCCCCAACCCGACCGACCCGCTGAGCTCAGCTCCGATCCGCTCAGCTCAGGCGGCGGACAAGAATGGTGATGCGTTCTCGATCACCAGGGCGGCGTTCGACCAGGAGCCGGGCCACTTGGGCGTCATCGTGGAAGGTGTAGCCCTTGATGGCGTCGAGCAGGGCCTTGGCGAGGTTGTCCAGATCGAGCCAGGGCGGTTCGCCCACATATTCCATGCCGATCTCGACCGAGAACTCGCCCCAGGCTGGCCGCGACCCGCGCCAGGCCTTGCGGAAGAACTCGTAGATCAGGGGTTTGTAGTACTTGGCCTGGGTGGTCAGGCCGTCGACCGTGACCTCCAGCACGCCCTCCGCCTCGCGGGCGCGCACCTTGCCGTGCTGGGTCCAGACGTCGCTCATTTGCCTCAACTAACGCTCCGGCGCCTTGCAGTCTCGCGCCGTCTCGCTAAACCGGCGGCCAGTTTCCATTGGAGATCCTGCCGTGAGCGCCACCCGCACCGAGACCGACACCTTCGGCCCGATCGAAGTCCCGGCCGACCGGTACTGGGGCGCGCAGACTCAGCGCAGCCTCGGCAACTTCAAGATCGGCTGGGAAAAGCAGCCCAAGCCGGTGATCCGCGCCCTTGGCATCGTCAAGCGCGCCGCCGCCGAGGCCAATATGGAGCTCGGCAAGCTCGACCCCGAGATCGGCAAGTTCATCGTCGCGGCCGCCCAGGAGGTGATCGACGGCAAGCTCGACGACCACTTCCCGCTGGTGGTGTGGCAGACCGGGTCCGGCACCCAGTCGAACATGAACGCCAATGAGGTGATCTCGAACCGGGCCATCGAGATGATGGGCGGGCAGATGGGCTCCAAGAAGCCCGTCCACCCGAACGACCACGTCAACATGAGCCAGTCCTCGAACGACACCTATCCGACGGCCATGCACATCGCCGCGGCCGAGGAAGTGGCCCGTTCGGTGATGCCGGCGCTGGAGCATCTGCACGCGGCCCTCAAGGCCAAGTCCGAAGAATTCGCCCACATCATCAAGATCGGGCGCACCCACACCCAGGACGCCACGCCCCTGACCCTGGGCCAGGAGTTCGGCGGCTATTCGCATCAGGTGGCCATGAGCGTGCGCCGGGTGAAGGAAACCCTCTACGGCCTCTACGAACTCGCCCAGGGCGGCACCGCCGTGGGCACCGGCCTGAACGCCCCCGTGGGCTTCGCCGAGCTGGTGGCCGAAAAGATCGCGAACATCACCCAGCTGCCGTTCGTCACCGCGCCGAACAAGTTCGAGGCCCTGGCCGCTCACGACGCCATGGTGTTCAGCCACGGGGCCCTGACCGCCGCGGCCGGCGCGCTCTTCAAGATCGCCAATGACCTGCGCTTCCTGGGCTCGGGCCCGCGGGCGGGGCTTGGCGAGCTGGCCCTGCCGGAGAACGAGCCTGGCTCCTCCATCATGCCGGGCAAGGTGAACCCGACCCAGGCCGAGGCCCTGACCATGGTCTGCGCCCACATCATGGGCAACCAGACGGCCATGGCCTTCGCCGGCAGCCAGGGGCACTTCGAGCTGAACGTCTACAACCCGGTGATGGCCTACAACTTCCTGCAGTCGTGCCGCCTGCTGGCCGACGCGGCGATCAGCTTCACCGACAACATGGTGGTGGGCACCAAAGCCCGCGAGGACAACATCAAGGCCAACCTCGAGCGGTCGCTGATGCTGGTGACGGCCCTCAACGGCAAGCTCGGCTACGACACCTGCGCCAAGATCGCCAAGGCGGCGCATAAGAACGGCACCACCCTGCGCGAGGAGGCTGTCGGCGGCGGCTACCTGACGAACGAAGAGTTCGACGAGTGGGTGCGTCCGGAAAAGATGATCAGCCCCGGTTGATCGGTTGGCGACCGCCCGGCATCTCGAACGCCACCAGATCGCCCGCGTCGGCTGGCTGCGGGCGGCGGTGCTTGGCGCCAACGACGGCATCGTCTCCACGGCGAGCCTGATCGTTGGCGTCGCCGCGGCGGCGCAGGGTCGGGGAGAGATTCTGGTCGCCGGGCTCGCGGCCCTGGTGGCGGGGGCCATGTCCATGGCGGCCGGCGAATATGTGTCGGTCAGCTCGCAATCTGACACCGAGCGAGCCGACATTGCGCGGGAGACGCAGGAGCTCGCCACCCAGCCCGATTTCGAGCATGAGGAGCTGGCCCAGATCTACGTTCAGCGCGGCCTGACGCCCGAGCTCGCCCGGCAGGTGGCGGATCAGCTCATGGCCAAGGACGCCCTGACCGCCCATGCCCGGGACGAGCTGGGGCTGTCCGACCTCACCGCGGCGCGGCCGCTACAGGCGGCGCTGACCTCCGCACTGACGTTCTCCGCCGGCGCCGCCGTGCCTCTGCTCGCAGCGCTCCTGACGACCGGGCCTTCGCTTGCGCCGGCGACGGCGGGGGTCTCGATCCTGGCGCTTGCGACCCTGGGCGCGGTTGGCGCCAAGGCCGGCGGCGCGCCCATGCTGAAGGCCGTGGCGCGGGTCACGTTCTGGGGGGCGGCGGCCATGGGCGTCACCGCCGCCGTGGGGACGCTGTTCGGCGTCGCCGCCTGATCTGGCCCTATTCCGCCGCGTAGACCACCGGATGATGGTGGGCCCAGAGATGGGCGCGGTAGCTCTCGAAACACTGTTCCCCAAGGATCAGGCGCATGATCGCCCCCTCCGCGATGTGGCGCGCGCAGGCCGGGTTCTCGCTGACCAGCGGAATCAGCGCCTCGGCGTTCCAGGCCCTGGAGTGCTCGATGTCGAGCTGGGCGTGGAGCTGGAAATATTTCCGCCCCGCCGGCGAAATGCCCAGCCGTTTCAGCCCCTCGGACACCAGGGCCACGCGGGTGGGCGCGGTCAGCTCCACCGCTCCAAGAGCGCCGATCGACTGGTAAACATAACGCCGGGTGGTGGCCAGGGCGGTCATGGTGTTGGCCAGAGCCAGAGACTGCCAGCAGGTGCCCTCGATGGTCGGGGTCAGCTCCAGCAGTTCTATGGTGCGGTCGAGCATGGGGCCGTGCATGCCCCCTTCCGAACCACGCCCCATCTCGTCCCAGTAGTTTCGGGCCAGCTCCAGCTTGGGCCGGGCGGGCAACTTCACCTGGGTGTAGGCCACGAGGTCGTCGAAGCCGGCCTCTCCGGCCGCCTCCTGGGTCAGGAACCAGCGCATCTGGTCGAGGCTCGCCTCGGTGGCGAGCCAGTCGAACAACGGGTCGTACTGCCCAGGACCGCTCTCCTTCAGCCCCTCGAACCAGGCGATGAAGCCGTCGGCGTCCTCGGGAACGTCGTTGACCAGATCCGTCACATGGGCGCGGAACGCCTCGATGAAGGCGCCCTCCAGACGCAGCATCCGGGTGTCGCGACTAAGCTCGGCCAGCCAGCCGGAATCGGGCGTCCGCGGGGCCAGCCGCTCGCGGTTCCAGCGGGCGAGGCCCAGGTGCAGGGCTTCGGCGTCGGGGAATTCAGGGTTGAACGCACCCAGTCGCGACAGCCTCGTTCCAGGAAACATATACAACCTCCGTCTGGACCGCAGGGAGCGCGCAGACGGCAGGCTGGTTCCAGTGTCAGCGAGCCGACACTGGTCAAGATCTGGTCAGAAGGCGGTCGCTCAGGCCCTCCGGCGGACCGCGAAGTCGGCCAGTTCCTCTAGGGCCGGACGCCAGCTGCTGGACGGAAAGTCCGCCAGGGCGGCCTTGGCCGTGTCGGCATAGCGGCCGGCCAGGGCCAGGGTGTCGTCGAGCGCCCGGGTCTCAGCCATGAGGGCTCGGGCGCGTTCGAAGTCGCCTTCGACCTGCTCGCGGCGATCCACGGTGCGGACCCAGAAGTCGCGCTCGGCCGCGCCCGTGCGGGCCATGGCGTAGAGCAGCGGCAGGGTGACCTTGCCCTCCCGAAAGTCGTCGCCGGCGTTCTTGCCCAGGGTGCCGGCGTCCCCGGAGTAGTCGAGGGCGTCGTCGACGAGCTGAAACGCCAGGCCCAGGTCGCGGCCGAACTGGCGCAGGGCCCGGCAGCGTTCTGGCTCAGCCCCGGCCGAAATCGCCCCGGCCTCGGCGGCGGCGGCAAACAGCTCGGCGGTCTTGGCGCCGATGATCTCGATATAGACCTCCTGAGTGAGGTCGAGGTCGTGGCTGCGGGTGAGCTGCAGCACCTCTCCCTCGGAGATCACGCGCGACGCGCGGGCCAGCACCTCAAGAGCCGGCATGGATCCGGCCGAGACCATCAGCTCGAAGGCCCGGGCGAAGAGGAAGTCGCCCACCAGCACGCTGGACGGCGCGCCCCAGATCAGGTGGGCCGCCACCCGCCCGCGCCGCAGCTCCGAGGAATCCACAACATCGTCGTGCAGCAGGGTGGCCGTGTGGATGAACTCGACGGCGGCGGCCAGCTTCAGGCATGCGTCGTTCCGCGCCCCAGCAAGGCGGGCGGCGCCCACCGTCAGCAGCGGCCGCAGACGCTTGGCCGAGCCCGCGATCAGGTGATCGGCCAGGGCCGGAATCACCGGCACCGGGCTGTCCATGTGCGCCCGGATCAGGGCGTCGACGGACGCCATGTCCGGCCCGGCCAGTTCCAGCAGCGCAGCGATGGAGGGGGCGGGACGAGCGATGGCCTGAGCGGCTTCCAAGACGACGACTTCCTTAACCACACAGTGGGCGGCCGCCCCCCCGAGCCGGTCGCCGTTTGCCGGGACAATGGTGACACGCTAGGTCACGGTCAAGCGACCCACACACGCGCTCGCTAGCCTTCTATCAAGGGCCTCGCATGGAAGCCACCGGGGACGCCACCACCGAGGACCGGCTGCTGGGCGGCCGGGTGCGCCTGCTGCAACCCCAGCGGGGTTATCGGGCGGGGCTGGACGCGGCCCTGCTGGCCGCGGCGTGCGACGCGAGAGCCGGCGAGCGGGTCATCGAGGCCGGTTGCGGCGCGGGCGGCGCGCTTCTGGCGGCGGCTGTTCGCAAGCCGGAGACGCGCTTCACCGGGGTCGAGCGCGACCCGGCCGCCCGGGCCCTGGCTGAGCGGAACGTGGCGCTGAACGGCCTGGCGGACAGGGTCGAGGTTCGGGCGGGCGACGTGAACGTTCCCTTCGCCAAGCTGGGCCTCTCTCCTTTCGACGCGGTGATCGCCAATCCGCCCTTTTTCGACGATCCGACCGCCCTGCGCGCGCCGGCCCCCGAGAAGACCAACGCCTGGATGGCCGAGGGCGGCCTCGCCGCCTGGACGCCGTTCCTCACCAAGGCGGTTCGCGAGGGCGGAACCATCACCGTGATCCACCGGGCCGACCGGCTCGCCGACCTCCTGGACCTGCTGAGCGTCAAGGCCGGGTCGTTCCAGATCCGCCCCATCCATCCCTTCGCCGACGAGCCTGCGAAGCGTGTCCTGGTGCGCGCCATCAAGACCGGTCGGGCGCCCTTGAAGCTCCTGCCCGCCCTGGTCCTCCACGAGCGGGGCGGGGCCAAACACACCCCCGAAGCTGAAGCGATCCTCCGAGGTGAAGCGGCCCTGATTTGGGGCTAGGCGACAGCGCTTGGCCGGGGACCGCCAAGGCATTTGTTCTTGTTTTGTTCTTGCTTTTTGGGGAGTGCTGCGCATAGGATGCCGAGGCTGGGACGATCGCGCCCGGCGTGTGCCGCGTACCCGAGGATCAACATCATAACGAGGCGCCCAAGACGTGAGGTGGGTTGAGGAACTGCAGAGGCGGAAGCGCGAGACCGAGCGGCGGTTGAACGATCTGCGAGATGACGCGCGTGAGCTCACGACGCGAGGCCGCGAGTTCGTAAGGACGGCGATCCAGACAGGCCAGACCGTTCTGGGTCAGGCGCCGTCACAGGTGCAGCAACTGGCGCGCACCATCAGATCGACGCCCGGCCCTGCCTCGGCATCTAGGCCTACGACGCAGGTACGACCCTCGCCCAAGGCCGTCAGGCCATCAGCTGTGGCGAGCAAGCCAGCGCAGCAAGAACTGGCGCGGGCCGCCCTCAGCGGCGCCGTCGATGAGTTCACCTTCGGCGCAGCCGATCGGGTGCTGTCGGCAGGCGACGCCTTGCTAAGCGGCGGACTGGCGGGCTTCGGCGACCGGTATCAGGCCAACATGGCGGAAAAGCGCGCCCAGGACGCCTACGACAGTCAAAACTATGGCGCCGCCCGGCTGACAGGTCAGGCTGCGGGCTTGGCTTTGGGCATCGCCGCAACGGGCGGCGCCGGCGCCGCCGCCAAGACGGCGCTGACCACGGTCCCGAAGGGGCTCAAACTCGCCAACGCCATCGCCAAGGCTCCCAAGCTGGGCGGCGTGGATCCTCGCGGGCTGGCGCAGTTCGCCGCCGGCAGTGGCGCGCTGGCGGGGCTCGGGGTCCAGGGCGCCGAGGACCTCGCCTCCAGACGCTTGAGCGGTCGGGGCCGATACGTGGGCGCAGCCTTGGGGGGCGCGGCGGGCGGTCTGGTGACGCTGGGACGCGGCCCCATGGTCGGCGGCGCGCTCGGCGGAGCGGCGGAGTCCATCGTCGGCGACCTCGCCGAGGGGCGGGCGCCAGCCGCAGGGCGAGCGATCAGTGCGGCGCACGGCGGAGCCGTTCTGGGCGGCATCGGCGGCGTCGCCGGGACCTACGGAACCGCCTTGCGATCCAACCAGACAAAGGGCGCCATCGGCGAGGCGCTCTCGTACGGCAAGACCGTCAGCCGGGGAAAGATACCGAACGTCAAGAAGGAGGCGGTTCCGGTGGGCGGCGGGCGGTCGAGCAAACCCGACCAGGTGATCGACGAAGGCTATCTGGAAGCCAAGATGGGGCCCGGCGCAGACCTGACTCCCAACCAGCGGAAGCTTCGCAAGAAGGCCGAGGCGGAAGGCAAGGAGTTCATCATCGACGCCTGGACCTTCCGGGACGCCGGCAAGGGCGCCGGGATCATCGCCGCGCCGGTGGGAGCCGTCCGGGTGGGCGAAGATCGAGCGCCGTGATGCGCGAGGCCGCCCCTTCCCCGCACTTCGCATCCGCCAAGTTTGCGGGGCGGGGCGGCGCTGGCCTCCGCCTAGATGGCGCAGGTCAGGATATGCCGAGCTGGGCCTTGTAGGTCTCGTGGACGATGTCGTGCCACTCGGGATGCTTCCTGATGTAGCCAGCCATGAAGGGGCAGAGCGGGATGACCTGCAGACCGTGCTCGCGGGCGTAGCCGAGGGCGGCCTTGGCCAGAGCCGAGCCGACGCCTTTGCCCTCGAAGCTCTCGGGCACCACGGTGTGCGGCAGGATGATCCCATGATCCACCAGCCGATACTCGGCGAAGGCGATCTCATCGCCGATCTTCACCTGGAACTGACGTTCCGCCTCGTTCATCACGACGTTCACGGCTTCGGCCATGGCCGGGCTCCTTCGCTGCTCCCGTCTTCTTGACGCGAAGCGGGACGCCCGCCAAGGTCCGCGCCTTCCCGAGCGGATCCTCTGCCGATGTCGCGACACACCCCTTGCTGACCCGGTACGGTTGGGACGCCCGCCTGGAGGCTGCCTTCACGCCCCATGCTGCGCGGGGCCTTAAGGCCGGGCGCGTCATCGTCCAGCAACGCGGCGGCTATCGCCTGATCACCGAGGACGGCGAGGCCGAGGCCAAGGCCGCCGGCCGGCTGATGAAAGCGCGGGAAGAGATGGCCCGTCCCGTCGCCGGAGACTGGGTGGCCTTCGAGCCGCGCCGACCGCCCGAGCCCCTGTTCGTCCAGCATGTCCTGCCCCGGGCCACCGCCTTCGTGCGCAAGGCCGCCGGCCGCGGAACCCACGCCCAGGTGGTGGCGGCGAATGTGGACGTCGCGTTCCTCGTCACCTCGCTGAACGCGGACCTGAATCTCCGACGCCTCGAGCGCTATCTGGCCACCGCCTATGAGAGCGGCGCGGCGCCGGTCATCGTGCTGACCAAGGCGGACCTGGCCGGGGATCTGCCCGCCCGTATCGCCGAGGTGACGGCCATCGCCGGCGCCGCGCCGGTCCTGGCGATCTCGGCGCCCCGTGGCGAGGGGCTGGACGCCGTGGCCGCCCACTTGGCGCCAGGCCGGACAGCAGTGCTGCTCGGCATGTCCGGCGCGGGCAAGTCCACTTTGCTCAACGCCCTGGCGGGAAGCGAGGTCATGGCCACCGGCGCCATCCGCGAGGACGACGCCCGGGGGCGCCACACCACCACCCACCGCGAGCTCGTGCTGCTCCCGTCAGGCGGCCTGATCCTGGACACGCCGGGCATGCGGGAGCTCGGCCTGTGGGAGGCGGACGCTGGGGTCGCCGCGGTGTTCGACGACATTGAGGCCCTCGTGGCGCAATGCCGGTTCACGGACTGCGGCCATGGGGCCGAACCCGGTTGCGCCGTCCGGGCCGCCCTGGAGGCCGGCGACCTCGATCCGGAGCGCTGGGCTAGCTTCCAGAAGCTGCAGGCCGAACTCGCCCATGAGCGCCGCCGGGAGGATCCCCGCGCCGCCCAGGAGAACCGCAAGCTGTGGGCCGGTCGGCACAAGCAGGCGCGGGCCTGGATCAAGCAGAAGCGCAAGGGACCCGACGAATAGCCGCCGAACCGGAGAGCTCGTCGGCCAGGGGCTGAAACCAAAAAGGCCCCGGATCGCTCCGGGGCCTTCTGATCTGGAATGCGCGGTGGCGATCAGTTCCGCTCGGTGTCGACGAGCTTGTTCTTGGTGATCCAGGGCATCATGGCGCGCAGGCGCTGGCCGACTTCCTCGATCTGATGCTCGGCGCCGCGACGGCGGGTGGCCTTGAAGAAAGGCGAGCCGACCGCGTTCTCCTGCATGAAGTCGCGGACGAAACGGCCGGACTGGATGTCCTCCAGCACGCGCTTCATCTCGGCCTTGGTCTCGGCGGTGATGATCCGCGGACCGGTGACGTACTCGCCGTACTCGGCCGTGTTGGAGATCGAGTAGTTCATGTTGGCGATGCCGCCCTCATAGATGAGGTCGACGATCAGCTTCACTTCGTGCAGGCACTCGAAATAGGCCATCTCCGGGGCGTAGCCCGCCTCGACCAGGGTCTCGAAGCCGGCGCGGATCAGCTCAACCAGGCCGCCGCAGAGCACGGCCTGCTCGCCGAACAGGTCGGTCTCGCACTCCTCGCGGAAGTTAGTCTCGATAATGCCCGAACGGCCGCCGCCGATGGCCGAGGCGTAGGCTAGGCCGAGGTCCATGGCGCCGCCCGTGGCGTCGTGGTGGACCGCGATCAGGCAGGGCACGCCGCCGCCCTTCTGGTACTCGCCGCGGACGGTGTGGCCGGGGCCCTTCGGGGCGACCATCAGAACGTCGACCGTCTTCTTCGGCTCGATGAGGCCGAAGTGGACGTTCAGGCCGTGGGCGAACAGCAGGGCCGCGCCGTCACGGATGTTGGGGGCGATCTCGTCGCGATAGATCTGCGCCTGAAGTTCGTCGGGAGCCAGGATCATGATCGCGTCGGCCCAGGCGGAAGCCTCGGCCACCGTCATCACCTTCAGGCCGTCGGCCTCGACCTTCTTGGCGGTCGCCGAACCGGGGCGGAGCGCCACGGCCACGTTCTTCACGCCCGAGTCGGTAAGGTTCAGCGCATGCGCACGGCCTTGCGAGCCATAGCCTACGATGGCGATCTTCTTGTCCAGGATCCGGGACAGGTCGGCGTCGCGATCGTAGTAGACGCGCATGTTTGTTTCTCCTGATACGACAATCTTGCCGCCGCCGCGCAACGGCGGTGCAGCAAAGCCGGGGCTCTCAAGCCGTTTTTTGCGCAGAGGTCAAGCGAGGCCCATCTGAGCGGCCCGGTGAAATCGTCGCGCCGCGCCGCAAACCGTGGCAACCCTGCGCCCAATGATCGAGGTCACGCGCTCCATCCAGCTCGCCGATGAGGAGGTGCAACTGCGCGCCGTCCGCGCGTCGGGACCGGGTGGCCAGCGAGTGAAGACAGTCCGACCTAAATCGCGGGCATGATGAGAATCACCCCCAATTTTTCGCTCAGCGATGACGAAATCTCTGAGCGCATGGTGAAGGCGAGCGGCCCCGGCGGCCAGCACGTCAATAAGACCAGCAATGCTGTAGAGCTTCGCTTTGACGTAGGGGCATCCAGTCTACCCGACGACGCCAAGGAACGACTGAGACGACTAGCCGGTAGTCGACTGTCGCAGGATGATGTGTTGATCCTGTTTTCGCAGGGCTCCCGCTCGTTGGAGATGAACCGGCAGGAAGCCCGGAAACGATTGGCCGATTTGATCCGGCAGGCTCTTCATCGGCCGAAGACCCGAAGGCCGACGAAACCCACAAAGGCATCGAAGCTCCGCAGGCTGGAATCAAAGGCGCGACGGGGCGGCATCAAGTCGCTGCGAGGTAGGCCCGTTCATGAGTGAGCTGTGATCGGCGCGGGGGCATGGCCGAGCATCCGATCCGAACCAAGCTGACGGAGCGGCTTTGCCTCTGCTATCGAATGCCCTCCTGAGCGGGGAGGTTGGGCGTGCACTATGCGGTGAAGCTGCTTACGAGCAGCGATCTGACGTTGTTTGAGGCTTACTTTCGGCTCAATTCGTCCAGCAAGCAGAAGGGCGTTAACCTCAACGGCGATGTGCTCGCCGGGCGCCTCTTCCCGAGTCTGCCGCACGCCATTACAGGCACATTCGAGCAACCGGTCGTGCTCGACATCTACGGCCCGAACGGCACCCCGCTGCTACGGGTGAAACGAAAGATCATCAAGCCGGAAGCAGGCAAGAACTGGCGCCTGAACGGCAAGCTGATCGAAGCACCCGCCTCCGATCCCACCCGCTACAACGGGCTGCAACCCGGCGATCTCGCCGTCTTTGGGTTTGACGGAGAACCGCTTCCGACATCGATCAGCATGGTCGTGCTGTCAGCAGGCTCGCCGCTCGATAAGCCGCTCCATGACCACCTGGTCACGACCTTCGCATTGGCTCCCCGCACGCGGTCAATGGTCGATCTCAGCACAAGCGATTTGGCTGCTGTTCCAGCCCCGGCCGGGCATCCGCTCAGGCTCCTTCTGCCTGATCCCTCTCGTGCCGCCGATCTGATCGCCGCCTCCGATGGAGATGAAGAGGCGCGGCGCAGGCTCGACTCGAAGGCACGATCAGGCTCTGCCCGGCCGGTGAGCGCCGCCGAGCTTGCGGCCGCAAAACTCCGCGCTCAGGAAATCGGCCGCGCTGGGGAAGCGCTCTTCTGCGCTTATCTTGAACGCGAACGCGATACAGGCCGCATCGCGGCGTTCGAGTGGACGGCCGACCAGAACGCGACGAGCCCTTTTGACTTCGCCATCACTGAACACGGCGGAGCCAGCGTGCTCGTGGACGTAAAGAGCACCACCGGCCCATTCGACGGCACCATCCACGTCTCTGCGGCTGAGCTTGAGACGGCGGCCTCAGCAAGTGCCTACCGGATTGCGCGTGTGTTTGACCTCGAAAACGGCACCGGACCGAAGGTGCGGCTTTCCGACCCGATAGGGACGTTGGCCTCCGCCCTGCTGTCGCAGCTTGCAGCGTTGCCAACAGGCGTGCGCGCAACGAATATCGAAGTCCGAACGGATGTCTTGAAGTGGGGTGCCCCGCAGGAGCTACCGACCGAAGAGGACTAGGCGGCTTCGAGAGACCGTGCCGCGACGGCTTCTTCGAGCGACGCACGGAGGTGCTTCGCCAGCGCAAACGCCAGCATCGGTGGCACCGCATTGCCGATCTGGCGGTAAGCCGGGTTCATGGTCCCGCAGAGCACGAAGCCATCGGGGAAGCTTTGCAAGCGGGCCGCCTCGCGAACGCTGATCGTCCTCGCTTGCGCGCTGTCGAAGTGGATGTGCGAGTAGGTGTCCTTGCCCATATGCGCCAGTAATGTCCTGCTCGGCTGGTCGGGACGAAGCTTCCACCAGCGATTGGGAAAGCTGGTGACGGGGTAAGGCGGCACCATTTTCCGGTGCAGCGCGTCACGCTCCGACTGAGGCAGACGGCCCTTCTGTCGCTCCAGCCGAGCAATCTCCTCCTCGTAGAGTCGGACGGCCGTCTGATGCGCCACGGGATACTCAGCACCGTGCGGCATCTCTCTGAAGATGAACGTGTCACGCGGGAGATAGCGGATCACATGATCCCGCAGGCCCTCTTCGTTTTCGAAGTCAGGCCACGCCCGCATGTCAGCGGCATAGGCTGACAAGTCTCGAGACGGTTCATACGGTATGATGTCGTTGAAGCGCCGGGCGCCGCGTTTCAGCTTGCCTTCCAGATGCAGCGTGATCGGCGGCAGGTCCCCAATCGCTTCTTCTGCGGTGACGGCATAGGGAAGGGTCTTTGCTCCTATCGGCTCTTCAACGAAGAACTGCTCCACCAGCATGTCGATGTTCTTAAACGCCACCGCACGCGTGCCGCTGTAGCCGGGCGGGAGATCGACGTGTCGTGTCGGCTCTGGAAAGGTCGGCGTGGTCTCAAGGCTCTCGTGTAGAGCGAGGAGGATTACGCGGTCGCGCATCTGCGGAACGCCAAACCTCGCAGCATTGAGCAGGGTATAACGAGCGACGTAGCCCATATCCGCGAGCGCTTCCGCGATCTCACCGACAACGTTGTGCCCGCCGTAGTTCATGATGTCGGGCACGTTCTCCATCAGGAGCGCAAGCGGCTTGGTCTCGCGCACGAAGTGCAGATATCGGAGATAGAGGTTGCCCCGAGCATCAACTCGGAAGGCTTCAGGGTGCTGCGCAACCTCGCGCAGCTTCGCTCTGCCAACACGGGCATAGGCTTGGCAGGGAGGGCCGCCAACCACCACGTCGAACACATCCGAAGCGGCGCCATCGAGCCCGAGGTCCCGCACGAGGTCGGTAGGTTCAGTTTGTGTGATGTCCCGTGCAGCGGCGTGCTGCTCGAACTCCGAGCCTTGCAGATGCTTGTGGAAGTTCGTTGCGTGTGAACGTGCTGCTAACGGGTCGAACTCGACGGCAGCGTCGATCTGAAATCCCGCCCGCCTGAACCCGAGCGAGATACCTCCGCAGCCAGCGAACAGGTCCAACACCCGCAGGGGCTTACCACTAGCGAGACGTTCAAGTTTCCGGGCGATAGCTGCGTCGGTCATGATGAAGCCAGTCTAATACGAGTCGGGCCGACAAAATCGGTCAGCCGCTGGCGAAGCGAGTCACCCTCGACTGCTTCGCACTCCCACACAACCAGCGCCGCCCACCCTGCGTCGATAAGCTGTCGGAGCTTGCGCGAGTCCCGAGACACGTTCTGTTCGAACTTCGCGGACCAGAACTCCTGTCGCGATTTCGGCATGTAGGCTTTTGGACACCCCGGATGTCGGTGCCAGTAGCAGCCATGGACGAAAATAGCCTTTTTCCGGCCGGGGAAGGCGATATCCGGCGAGCCCGGCGCAGCCCGAAAGTTCACCCGAAATCGGTATCCCAAGCGGAACAGCGACTTCCTGACGACAAGTTCAGGTTTCGTGTCGTGCGACCGGATCGCACGCATGTTTGCCGATCTGCGTTCCGGCGTGAGCCGATCCATGTGACTCCGATCTTGGCAGGCCAAAGCCTTTCATACGACGAAACTCTCATGGGATGCCGGTTCGTCAACCAAACTCGCGAGTGAGCCTGCTGCCTAACCATTGCGATCCTCGGCTCGCCGGTCGCTCACGCCGCCATGGCGAGGCCAAACTGTAAACAAGGTGTCCACCGCCATAGAGCTACGCTTCGATGTGCGCGCCTCTCCGTCCCTGCCTGAACCGGTCCGGGCCAGGCTCTACCGCCTGTCGGGAAGCCGGCTGACCATGGACGGGGTGCTGGTGCTGGTCGCCCAGGAGCACCGCTCGCAGGAGCTGAACCGGCAGGCGGCGGTCGCACGCCTCGTGGAGCTGGTGCGGGAGGCGGCCCGTCCGCCGCCCCCGCCGCGCAAGAAAACCAAACCCACCCGCGCCGCCAAGGAGCGTCGCCTGAAGGCCAAGTCCCAGCGCGCCAGCGTCAAGGTTATGCGCGGGCGCCCGCGCGGCGACGACTAGCTGTTGTCTTCGACGGGCGCGTCCGGCCCGTTCTTCTTGATGCTCTCGATAGCGTTCTTGGCGCTCGCCTTGGAGGCATAGCCCTCGGTCGAGAAGATGGTCTCGCTGTTGTACTTGAAACGGACCCGGAACTCCCCGGCCTTGTCCTTGTAGATCTCAAACTTGTGGGCCATGTCGGTCCCTCCTTGATGCGGCCCCCCGGTCGGCAGGATAGCGGGACGGGAAGCGCCACCGTCAAGCGCGCAAGGCAAAGGTCGGCGGCGACCCCTGGCATGGTTTCGCCGCAATCGCCTATAAGCTGGCCCCGTGATGACGCGTTTCCGCCCGATCTCCGCCGTGGGGCTCGCCGCCCTGACCCTCGCCGCCTGCGCCCCGACCCTGGGCCCTCCGCCGCCCGGTCGTCCCGGCCCGCGCCCCTCGGGGCCCGCCGAGTTCAACCCCGCCGACTTCGGATGGGCCGCGGCGCCCGGCCCGAACGGCATCGTCGGCCGCGGCAGCCTGCGCCAGGGACAGACCGCCTACACCTGCGCCGGCGCCGGCGTTGTCCTGACCCCCGAGACTCCGTGGTCGCGCCGCCGGATGGCCGCCCTCTACGGGTCGACGGAACGGGCCGCCCTGCCCGCCGATGAGGTTCGCAAGCGCACGCCTTCGGCCCCGCCCGGTGACGCTGGCCCATATGTGAAGCGCACCACCTGCGACCAGCAGGACCGCTTCAGCTTCTCCGGCCTGCCGAACGGCGCCTGGTACGTGATCACCATCGCCCGCCCCGCCGGTCAGCCGCAAGGCGAAACCCTGGCCCTGATGAAGCGGGTCACCACTCGCGGCGGGCGCGTGACCCAGGTGGCGTTCTAGCGACCAGGATGGGCAGAGAGGGACGCCTCCCCGCAATGGGGAGGCGTCGCCGACTCAGTGGACCTTCGCGCGGCCGATCTCCAGGCCGTCCTCGCCCGCATGGATGTCGATGACGGTCCCGTCCTCCAGCTCGCCCGCCAGGAGCTTGCGGGCGATAGGGTCCACCAGCTCCTTTTGGATCACACGCTTCAGCGGCCGGGCGCCATAGACCGGGTCGTAGCCCTTGTCGCCGAGCCAGTGCAGGGCCGCCGGGTCCAGGGTGATGGACATGCGCCGGTCGGCCAGCAGCTTCTCCACACGCTGCAACTGGATGCGGACGATGTCGTCCATCTCGGCCCGGCCCAGCCGCTTGAAGAGGATCACCTCGTCGATGCGGTTGAGGAACTCGGGCCGGAAGTGGCGCCGGACCACCTCCATCACCGGACCGCGGGCCTTCTCCACGTCGTCGCCATCCTCGAGCCCGGCCAGGAATTCCGAGCCGAGGTTGGAGGTCATGATGATGAGCGTGTTGCGGAAGTCGACCGTGCGGCCCTGCCCATCGGTGAGGCGGCCGTCGTCCAGCACCTGAAGCAGGACGTTGAAGACGTCCGGGTGGGCCTTCTCCACCTCGTCGAACAGCACGACCTGGTAGGGCCGGCGGCGCACGCTCTCGGTGAGCGCCCCGCCCTCGTCGTAGCCCACATAGCCGGGAGGCGCGCCGATCATGCGGCTGACGGCGTGCTTCTCCATGTACTCGCTCATATCGAGGCGGGTGACCGCCGACTCATCGTCGAACAGGAACTCGGCCAGGGCCTTGGTGAGTTCGGTCTTGCCGACGCCAGTAGGGCCGAGGAACAGGAACGAACCGATGGGCCGGTTCGGATCCTTCAGCCCGGCGCGGGCGCGGCGCACGGCGTCCGAGACGGCCACCAGGGCCTCCTCCTGGCCGACCACGCGCTTGCGCAGGCCGTCCTCCATCTTGAGCAGCTTCTCGCGCTCGCCCTCGAGCATCTTCTCGACCGGCACCCCCGTCCAGCGGGACACCACCGCCGCGATCTGCTCGGCGTCCACCACCTCGGGAGTCATGGCCCCGCCCTCGGCGGTCTCGGCCTCGGCCAGGCGCTTCTCAAGCTGCGGAATTTCGCCATAGGCGATCTCGGAGGCGCGCTGCAGGTCGCCGCGCCGCTGGGCGGCGGCGAGTTCGGCCCGCAGGCGGTCCAGGCCTTCCCGCAGTTGGGCGGCCGAGGAGACCTTCTCCTTCTCCGCGCGCCACTTGGCGGTCATCTCGGCCGACTGGGCCTCCAGGCCGACGAGTTCCTCCTCCAGCTTCTCGAGCCGCGCCTTGGAGGCGGCGTCGGTCTCCTTGGCCAGGGCTTCGCGCTCGATCTTCAGCTGCACGATGCGCCGGTCGATCTCGTCAAGCTCCTCGGGCTTGCTGTCCACCGCCATGCGCACTCGGCTGGCCGCCTCGTCCACGAGGTCGATGGCCTTGTCGGGCAGGAAGCGGTCGGTGATGTAGCGGTTCGAGAGCGTGGCGGCCGCGACGATGGCGCTGTCCGAGATGCGCACGCCGTGGTGCACCTCGTACTTCTCCTTCAGGCCGCGCAGGATCGAGATGGTGTCCTCAACCGTCGGCTCCTGCACGAACACCGGCTGGAAGCGCCGGGCGAGCGCCGCGTCCTTCTCCACGTGCTTGCGGTACTCATCGAGGGTCGTGGCGCCCACGCAGTGCAGTTCGCCCCGCGCCAGGGCGGGCTTGAGCAGGTTGGAGGCGTCCATGGCCCCGTCGGTCTTCCCGGCCCCGACGAGGGTGTGCATCTCGTCGATGAACAGGATGATCGAGCCCTCGGCCTGGGTGACCTCGTTCAGCACCGCCTTCAGGCGCTCCTCGAACTCGCCGCGGTACTTCGCTCCGGCGATCAGTGCGCCCATATCGAGGGCGTGCAGCTGCTTGTCCTTGAGGCCCTCCGGCACGTCGCCGTTGACGATGCGCAGGGCCAGCCCTTCGACGATGGCGGTCTTGCCGACCCCGGGCTCGCCGATGAGGACCGGATTGTTCTTCGTCCGGCGCGACAGGACCTGGATGGTCCGACGGATTTCCTCGTCCCGGCCGATCACCGGGTCCAGCTTGCCGTCCCGGGCGGCCTGGGTCAGGTCGCGGGCGTAACGCTTGAGGGCGTCATAGCCCTCCTCGGCCGAGGCGCTGTCGGCGGTGCGCCCCTTGCGCATGGCGGTCGCGGCCTCTTCCAGGCCCTTGGCGGTGGCCCCAGCCTGCCGGATGGCCTCGGCCGCCTCGCCGCCTTCCTTGGCGATGGCGATCAGCAGCCGCTCGGTCGTGACGAACGCATCGCCCGCCGCCTTGGCGCCGGCCTCGGCCTCGGCGAAGACCCGAGCGCTCTCGGCCTTCATGTAGAGCTGGCCTGAGCCGCCCTCGACCTTGGGCAGCTTGGCGAGCAGGGCGTCCACAGCCCGGTCGGCGGCGTCGGGCCGCCCGCCGGCGCTCTGGATCAGCGCGCGGGACAGGCCGTCCTTTTCCTCCAGCAACACCTTCAGGAGGTGCTCCGGGGCGAGTTGCTGATGGCGGCGAGCAAGCGCCAGGCTTTGGGCCGACTGGATCGCCTGCTTGGCGCGGTCGGAATAGATGTCGATGTTCATAGGTCCCCTATCCAGGCGGATAACGACAACCGCCTTGATCCAAGCACGGTCGCCGACAGCCCCGATTTAGTGTGGCCTTGGGGCAACACAAGCGGTCGGCCAGCGCAAAACTGTCAGGTCGGCAAGCGAACGGCGCAACCCATGCCTACCTCTGCGCTTGGGGGGCCAGGACTTCAGTTCGGGACACAGCCATGCGCCGCCTTCAGACCTCCGCCATCGCCCTTTCCGCCCTTTCCGCCACGGCCCTCGCCACCTCTGCCCAGGCGAGCGGCTTTTATCTGCAGGAACAGTCGGTGCGCGGCGCCGGACGCGCCTATTCCGGCGAGGTCGCCGACACCGGCGTCGCCTCGCTGTGGTGGAACCCGGCCGCCATCGCTCGCTCGGGACGCGAAGCCTATGTGGGCGCCCATGCCGTGCTGCTGGAATCGAAAGTGTCGGACCGGGGCTCGACCATCACCTATCCTGACGGGACGACGACGCCGGTCGGCGGCGAGCCGCGAGCCTTTCAGCCGATCCGCGACGGGGTCGCCCCGAACCTCGCCGTGGCGACACCCGTGGGCGACCGCTTCGCCGTGGGCCTCTCCATGGCGGCGCCCTACAACTTCACCACCAAGTACCGCCGTGGCGCCTGGGCCCGCTACGACGCCCTGGAGTCGCGACTGAACAGCGCCGACCTGCAGCTCACCGGCGCCATGCGGGTGACCGACTGGCTCGACGTGGGCCTGGGGGTCAACGCCGAGTACGCCGACGCCAAGCTCTCCACCGCCCAGCCGAACCTCTCGCCTCTGCTGCCGGACGGCGTCACCCAGCTCTCGGGCGATGGCTGGGACTTCGGCTGGTCCGCGGGCGCCCAGGCCCGGCTCGGCAAGGTGACGCTGGGAGCCAGCTACCGCTCGTCCATCGACCACAAGCTGAAGGGCGACGTCTTCGTGGGCGGCCTCATGGGACCGCTGGCGGGGGGCAATGCCGACCTCCCCGGCAAGGCCCACTTCTCCACGCCCTGGATCGCCACCGTCGGCGCCCGCTGGGCCGTGACCGACAAGCTGACGCTGAACGGCCAGGTCCAGCGCGTGGGCTGGGGCGAATTCGACGCCATCGAGGTGCGCACTGCGGGCGGCGTCCAGACCCTCGCCCAGAACTACAAGGACGTGACCTCGGGCGGCGTCGGCCTCGACTACGCCGTGAACGAGCGCCTCACCCTGAGGGCCGGGGTGCAGTACGACCCGACGCCGACGCCGGACGATGAGCGGACCGCCCGGGTGCCGGACGGCGACCGCTGGATCTTCGGGGCCGGCGCCAGCGCCCGCCTCAACGAACGCACGACCCTGGACCTCGCCGGCGCCTACATCCATTTCGAGGACAGCACGGTGTTCCATGACACCGAGTTCTATCCGGGCACGCCCGCCGCCGTGACCACGCGCCTGCGCGGCGACGTGCAGGGGACGGGCTATCTGATGTCGGCGGGGCTCAGGATGAGCTTCTAGCCGAGGCTCAGTTCAGCTCGGTCTTCTTGGGCGGCTCGGGCGGCAGGGGGACGACGGGAACGCCGTCCTCCAGCAACTCGCGCACTTCCGTGGGCGTAGCCTGGCCGTAGATGCCACGTTGCTCGGCCCGCCCCTCATGGATCGCCCGGGCCTCCTCGGCGAAGGCGTCGCCCACGTCGTCGAAGTTCTCCTCAACGTGGCGGCGGATGCGGCTCATCACCTCCATCATCATCGCCTGCGGCGGGCCGGCGACTTCATCCTGGACGGTCTTGCGGACCCCGGCCAGGGCCGGAGCCATGATCTGCTTGCGCACGGCCTTGGCGCCGCAGACGGGGCATTCCAGCAGGCCGCGGGCGTGCTGGTCGTCATAGTCCGCCGACGAGCCGAACCAGCCTTCGAAGGCGTGCTCGCGGTCGCAGATAAGGGCGTACTTGATCATCAGCGTAGGATTTAGGGACCCGTGAAGGCCCGCGCATTGGCGAGCGCCGGAATGGCCGCACGCGCCTTGGCCACGGCCTCCGGCTCGATGTCGGCGAGAAGCACGCCGGGTTCGTCATGGTCAAGCTTGCCCAGCACCTCGCCCCATGGCCCCACCACCAGCGATCGCCCCCAGGTGCCGCGCCCGTCCTCGTGGAAGCCGCCCTGCGCCGGGGCGATGACATAGCTGCCGGTCTCGATGGCCCGGGCCCGCAGCAGCACCTCCCAGTGGGCCTCGCCGGTGGGGCGGGTGAAGGCCGCCGGGATCGCCAGCACCTGCGCTCCCGCCACGGCCAGCGCGCGGAACAGGGCCGGGAAACGCACATCGTAGCAGATGGCGTGGCCAAGGTGGACGCCGTCCACGGCGCTCAGCACCGCCCGCTCGCCCGGCTCATAGGTGGCCGATTCCCGCGCCGTCTCGCCGTTCGGCAGGTCGACGTCGAACATGTGCAGCTTGTCATAGGTGGCGATGATCCGGCCGTCCGGGGCGATCAGCGCCTGGCGGTTGGCCGCCTTGCCGTCGTCCCGCAGCACCAGGGCCGAGCCGCAGAGAATCCAGACGTCCAGTTCCTGCGCCAGCCGTTGCAGGCCCAGCACCACCGGATCCTCGGCGAGCGCCTTCAACTGCGGAAACAGGCGCGCCTTGTCCTTCTCGAGGATATTGCTGCCCTCGGGGGTGGCGACCAGCCGGGCGCCGCCCGCGGCCGCTTCCCGCACCAGGGGCTCGATGTGGGCCAGCGCCGCAGCGTGGCTGGTGGGCGTGCGCGTCTGGACGAGGCCGATCTTCATGGCGCCGAGCTATAGCCGTCCCGTCCCGCTCTGGGGAGAGACAGGCGTCAGGCCGCGGCCTGCAGCAACGGGTCGAGCTTTCCCTCGCGTTCGAGGGCCATCATGTCGTCGCAGCCGCCAATGTGACGGTCGCCGATGAAGATTTGCGGGAAGGTCATGCGGCCGGACCGCTGGACCATTTCGGCCTTCTTCTCCGGATCGAAGGCGGCCTCGATCTCGGTGAACTCCACGCCCTTCTCTTCCAGCAGGCTCACGGCCCGGATGCAGTAGGGGCAGAACGGCTTGGTGTAGATCGTGACGTTTGCCATGGCGCCTTAACGGGAGAGCCTTCGCTCAAGGTTCAACAGAAACACTCATATGGTGAGTCCGGCGGCTTCCTTAACCCGGGCCACTACGGCGAGATCGACGCAGGCCGCCCCCGCCGCCTTCAGCGCCCGCGCGCACGCCTCCGCCGTGGCCCCGGTGGTCAGTACATCGTCCACCAGCAGGATGCGCAGGCCCGCCACCCGCTCGCGCCGGCCGGGCGGTACGACGAAAGCTCCCGCCACGTTGCGTCGACGCCCCGAGCCTGACTTGCCCGCCTGGCTGTCGGTGGCCCGGCGGCGGATCAGGACGTCGGGCAGGTAAGGCGTCCCCGTGAGCCGGGCGAGCGCCCGGGCGACCTCTGCGGCCTGATTATAGCGGCGGCGCAGCAGGCGCAGGCGGTGCAGCGGCACCGGCGCAATTGCGTCGGCGTCCTCCACCAGGTCCCGGGCGGCCCGCGAGAGCCAGCGCGCCATCAGGGGGGCCAGGTCCGTGCGGTCCGCATGTTTCAGCTTCAGGATCGGCTCGCGGGAGGTCTCATCATAGAGGCAGGCGGCCCGGGCCCGGTCGAAGGCCCGAGGCCGCGCCAGGCACGCCGCGCAGCGGGCGCCAATGTCGTAGTCGAAGGGAACGCCGCAACCGTCGCAGACCGGGCCGTCCAGGAAATGGATGCGGCTCCAGGCGCCGTTCGAGAGGCCGCCGGCCAGCGGACGGGGCCCGCCGTCGAGGGTTTGCGGGGGGAAAACCAGATCCAGGGCGCTGCGCCAGAGGCCTTTCAGGCGCGGGCCCGGTTCCCATCGGCGGGTGAAATCGCCATCTTCCGCGGCCATGCCCGCTTCGCCCCCCTCGAGCCCGCCCCGGCTCTTCGATCGCGCCCTGCACCGCAAACGCCTGGACCGGGCGGCCCGGGACTATGCGAACGCCGACTTCCTTCAGCGCCGGGCCGCCGAGGATGTGGCCGAGCGCCTGATCCCGATCATGCGCCACTTCCCCCTGGCCGTCGACCTGTCGGCGCGGGGCGGCGCCTTCCGTGAGGCTCTGGCCGCAGGGGCTGCGGCCCGCCAGGTCGGTCTGCTCATCGAAAGCGATCTCTCGCCCCGGATGCTGGGCGGCCGGGCCGGGCCGCGGGTGGTGCTGGACGAGGAGCGCTTGCCCTTCGCCGAGGCCAGCCTGGACCTGATCGTCTCGACCCTGGGCCTCCACTGGACCAATGACGTGGTCGGCGCCCTGATCCAGGCCCGGCGGGCGCTGAAGCCGGACGGACTGTTCATCGGCGCGCTTCTGGGCGGCGTCACCCTGACCGAGCTGCGCCAGTCGCTGGTGGCCGCCGAAAGCGAGATCCTGGGCGGGGCCGGCAGCCGCGTCTCGCCCTTCGCCGACAGCCAGGACGCCGCGGGCCTGCTGCAGCGGGCGGGCTTTTCCATGCCCGTGGCCGATGTGGACAAGGTCACCGTCACCTATGACCATCCCCTGAAGCTGCTGTTCGACCTGCGCCAGATGGGCGAGACCAGCGTCCTGGCCGACCGGCACCCCCGCAAGCTGACCAGGGCGCTCCTGGAGCGGACCTTCGAGATCTATTTCGAACGCTTCCGCGACGAGGACGGCCGCGTGCCGGCCACCTTCGAGATCATCACCCTGACCGGCTGGGCCCCGCCGGGCTGACGCCGCCGCCCTACTGGCGCCCTCTTAAGGCCAAGCTTGGCGACCAAGCCTTAACCTCCCTGGCGAGAACCTGACCCGCGGGGGGCGCATCGTCAGGGAGATCTGACGTGTTTGCCCGTCCATACCCGCGCGCCGCCGCTGCGGTCGCCGCTCTCCTGCTCGCAAGCTGCGCCATGCCGCCGCCCGCCAGCGGCCCCGCCGGACCGCCCGCGCCGCAAGCCCACGTCGACGTCGGCCTCGCCGCGCAGGCCGGCGCCTTCGAGGCCTTCACTCGCAAGGCCGGCGCCATCTCGCCCGCCTTCTCCGGGGTGGAGGACGTGAGCCGCGGCCTCCAGGCGGGGGCCGCCTATGAGCCCCGCCAACTGGAAGCCGGGATGATCGCCTACGCCGCCCTGGCCGCGTTGCAGGAGCCCGCCTTTGTAGCCGGGGTCAAGAAGGCGGGAGGCCGCGACCTTGCCCGGCGGCTCGCCGCCAATCCGGAGGCTGCGTTCGACCTGCCGGGGGCCGCCGCCGCGGCGGGGCGGGCCAACGGAGCTCTCCACCGCCGGGGCGAGGCCCTGGTCGACGCCGGGGGGCGAGTGCGGAAGGCCGCCTATTCCGTCCAGAAGCATAAGTGGTCAACGGCCCGGCTGACCAACGGCCCGGCACGCCTCGCCCAGGTGAAGCGCATCTCCACCGGCGGCCACCGCGCCGCCCCCGAGGATCGCGCCCGGGTCGCCGCCGCCGTGGCCGAGGGCGGTCGGCGCGGCGGGGCGAGCCCCGTCGTCGCCCGCGGGCTCGCCCTCGCGGCCCTCACGGTCCTGGGCCAGGAAGCCCAGGGGCGCAGCCTGCTTTCGGAACCCCGCACAGGCGCCTGCCTAAGGTGGGCCAAGATGAACTTCCACCAGTGTCTGGCGAGCGCAGGAACCCACTACGAGGACATCTACTGCCTGGGCGTCCATGCGATGACCGAGACCGGCCAGTGCGTGGTGGAGGCGACGCGGCCGGCGAGGATCCGGCGGGCCGCCGTGGGCTAGCCTCCCGGCAGCCGCGTCCGCTACTCACCCAGCAGGTGGAGCACGACCTCGCGCCGATGCGGGCGCGTGCGGTGCTCGAAGAGGTAGATCCCTTGCCAGGTCCCGAGCGCCAGGCGCCCGCCGACCACCGGGATCGACAGCTGCACCGTGGTCAGCGCCGTCCGCAGGTGAGCCGGCATGTCGTCCGGGCCCTCGTCCTGATGGCGGTAGGCGGGACTCTCGGGCGCCAGCCGCGCCACCCAGTCCTCCAGGTCCCGACACACGTCGGGGTCGGCGTTCTCCTGGATCAGCAGCGAGGCCGAGGTGTGGCGACAGAAGACGGTGAGCAGGCCCGTGGTCATGCCGGCGCCGGCCACGAAAGCCGCGACCTCCCGGGTGATCTCGTGCAGCCCCTGGCCGGGCGTGGCGACTGAGAGCGTCCGCGCCGCCTGACGCATCAGATCAGGTCCCTCAACCAGGCCACCAGCGGGGCGTCGGCGGGCGGCATGGGATAGTCGTCGAGCTTGCCGGGCTTCACCCACTTCAGGGCCTGATGCTCCTTGGCCATGGGCTGCCCCTCCCAGCGCCGCACCAGGTAGAGCGGCATCAGAAGGTGGAAAGTCTCGTATTCATGGCTGGCGAAGACGAAGGGGGCGAGGCAGGCCTTGGACACCCGCACGCCCAGTTCCTCGTCCAATTCGCGGATCAGGCAGGCCTCGGGCGTTTCGCCGGGTTCAACCTTGCCGCCGGGAAACTCCCAGAGGCCGGCCAGTTGCTTGCCCTCCGGCCGCTGGCAGATCAGCACCCGGCCATCGACATCGATCAGGGCGGCGGCGGCCACCAGCAGCATGGATTTGCTCATGCTCTGGCCAATAGCCTCCCCGTCTTTGCGAGGCGAGAGGCCTGGGCGTTTCAGACACAGGCCGGCGCCGAACGTCCATCGTGGGTTGACTTTGCCGTCCCGAACGCCGATCTGAGCTGTGCGCTTTGAAAGATGGCGCTATCGGCGCTCCAGCCGCGTGGGGCTTCCAGACGGAAGCTCAGCCTGTCGAGCCCACCGATCCCATAAGATTCGCCCATCACGCGGGGCGCTTCCCCATAGACCCGCGATGTCCGCGCCCTCGGAATGGCCGAGCCGGCGCGCTCGGCGCATACGTGAAAGATATCTGTTTGACCCAGTTTACTGACCTTGGCCTGGCCAAGCCGCTGCTCAAGGCGCTGGCCGACGAGGGCTATGTCAATCCGACGCCCATCCAGGCCCAGGCGATCCCGGGCGTCATGGGCGGGCGCGACCTCCTGGGCATCGCCCAGACCGGCACCGGCAAGACCGCCGCCTTCGCCCTGCCGATCCTCCACCGCCTCACTGAGAACCGGAAGCCGGCCCCGCGCCGGAGCTGCCGCGCCCTGGTCCTCTCGCCCACCCGCGAACTCGCCACCCAGATCGGCGAGAGCTTCAAGGCCTACGGCCGTCACCTGGGCGTCTCGGTGGCGGTGATCTTCGGCGGCGTGAAGGCCGGGCCGCAGATGCGGGCCATGGCCGGCGGCGTCGATGTGCTGGTGGCCACCCCCGGCCGCCTGCTGGACCATCTGGCCGAGAAAACCATGACGCTTGAGGGCGTCGAGATCTTCGTCCTCGACGAGGCCGACCAGATGCTGGACATGGGCTTCATCGTCCCGATCCGGAAGGTGGTCCGCTACCTGCCCAAGCAGCGTCAGAACCTGTTCTTCTCGGCCACCATGCCGGCCGAGATCGAAAGCCTCACCGGCGAGATTCTCAATCCGAACCCGCTGAAGATCACCGTGACCCCGCCGTCCACCACGGTGGAGCGGATCAACCAGCGCGTCCTGTTCGTCGAGCAGCAGCGCAAGCGCGCCCTGCTGGCCGAGCTGTTTGACGATCAGAGCTTCAAGCGCGTGATCGTCTTCACCCGCACCAAGCGCGGCGCCGACCGCGTGGCCCGCTCCCTGGAGCAGGTGGGCGTCGAGGCCGCCGCCATCCATGGCGACAAGAGCCAGGGGCAGCGCGAGCGAGCCCTGGCCGCCTTCAAAAAGGGCGAGGTCCGCGCCCTAGTGGCCACCGACATCGCCGCCCGCGGCATCGACATCGACGCCGTCAGCCACGTGGTCCAGTACGAGCTGCCCAACGTCCCCGAGGCCTATGTCCACCGGATCGGCCGGACCGCCCGGGCCGGCGCCGACGGCTCGGCGGTGGCGTTCTGCGCCGACGACGAACGGGGCCTGCTGAAGGACATCGAGAAGGTGACCCGCCAGCGGATCCCCAGCTTCGACCGGCGCAACGACCGTCACCTGGGCGCCGCCACGGCGGCCATGCCCGAGGTCGGCAAGCCCGAACGTCCGGCCCAGCCGCACCGCCAGGGCCATCCGAAGAAGCCGAACCGCAACCACAGCCAGGCCAAGCCCGGCCGGCGTCCCGAAGGCGGCCCGCCGCGCGAAGGCTCCAAGAGTGGCGGCGCCGAGCGTCCGGCCTTCAAGGGCCCGCGTCGCGGAGGCGGCGGCGCCGGCGGACGCGGCCGCTCGGGCGGCCCAGAGCGTTCAGGCGTGTGGTCGAACCGATAGTCGCAAGGGGCAGGCCTCAGCCTGGCAAAACAAGGGGGCGCGCCGGCGACGGCGCGCCCCTCGTCATTTCAGGGCCCTGGCCTGGTCCTCAGCGTCAGGAGCGGTAGTCGCCGTTGATCTCGACGTACCGCTTGGTGAGATCGCAGGTCCAGACGGTGGAGCTGGCCCGGCCGACACCCACGTCCACCGTCACCTCCAGCTCCTGCTTCTTCATATAGGCGCTCATCTTGGCCTCGTCGTACGAGGGCGCGATGAGGCCGTCCTGCGCTGCCCAGTAGGGGCCGAACTTCACGCTGATCGAGTCGCGGTCCACCGGCTCGTCGGCCTTGCCCACCGCCATGACGATGCGGCCCCAGTTGGCGTCCTCGCCCGCGAAGGCGGTCTTCACCAGGGGGCTTTCGGCGATGGACTTGGCGATCTTGCGGGCCGAGGCCGGGGTCTCGGCGCCGGTGACGGTGATCTTGATGAACTTGGTGGCCCCCTCGCCGTCACGGACCAGCTGGTGGGCGAGGTCCATCAGCACCGCTTCCAGCTTGTCCCGGAAGTCGGCCAGGCGCTTGTCGCCCGCGCGACTGATCTTCGGCGCGCCGGACTTGCCGGTGGCGAACAGCAGCAGGGTGTCATTGGTGGAGCGGTCCCCGTCCACCGTCACCGCGTTGAAGGTGTTGCGGGTGTAGAGGTTGCAGAGGTTCTGCAGCGCCGCCGGCGAGATGGCGGCGTCCGTCACGACAAAGGCCAGCATGGTGGCCATGTCGGGGGCGATCATGCCTGAACCCTTGCAGATCCCGCCGATCCGCACCGTCACCCCGTCGATCTTGGCCTCGGCGTAGGCGCCCTTGGGGAAGGTGTCGGTGGTCATGATCGCCCGGGCGGCGGCGGCCCAGTTGTCGGGCGACAGCTTCTGCTCCAGGTCCGGCAGGCGCTGGGTGATCTTGGCGTCGTCCAGCAGCACGCCGATGACGCCCGTCGAGGCGACCATCACGTCCCGCTGACGGCAGTCGAACCGCTTGGCCACCCCGGCCGCCACCCGGCGCACGGCGTCGGCGCCGGGCTTGCCGGTAAAGGAGTTGGCGCAGCCGGCGTTGACCACCAGGGCCCGGACGCCCTCGCCCTTGGTGGCTTCCAGATGCCGCTTGCACCAGTCCACCGGGGCCGAGCCCACGCCGTGGCGGGTAAAGACGCCGGCGGCGCTGGCGCCGTCCGGGAAGACCATGACCATCAGGTCGTCCCGCTCATGCTTGTAGAAGCCGGCCCGGCCCACGGCGAGTTGCACGCCGGCGATGGGCGGCATCTTCGGAAAGGGCACGGCCAGCGGCGAGACCGGCATGGCGGCCTTGTCCACCTTGGCCGCCTGCGCTGCGGGGGCAGGCGCCGGCTCGCGGTCGAAGGCGTGGGCCAGCTTGTCGGCCCGCTTCAGGGCGGCGCGCTTGAGCGCGCTGGCGAGGGGGTCGAAGGCGCGCTCGAGCGTCTGGCCTACCACCTCCACCGGCTTGGCGGGGGCTTTGGCGCCCTTCGAGGAGGTCGGCTTACGGCTCATGACTGCGTTCCCTTGGTCGGGGCGGATTGCGGAGAGGTCCTGGGGGCGTCGGCCGGCGGCGGCGCACGGGGCGTGTCGGCGTCGGGCTTCACCAGGGTTTCGATCTTGGCCTTGCCGCGCAGCTTCTCAAGCAGGTCGCGGATGCGGTCATAGGTCAGGAAGCGCACGATCTGCGGCCGGGCGGCTTCCAGGGTGATGGGCTGCTCCAGGCGGCGGTCCTCGACCTTCACCAGGGCGAAGCCGTTCTCCACCGCGAACGGGCCGACCACCTGCCCCGGCTTGGCGTCCTTCAGGGCCAGATCATAGGCCTCGGGCATGACGTCGGTGGTGAAATAGCCCAGGTCGCCACCGTTGAAGCGGGTGGCCGGATCGCGCGAGCGCTCCATGGCCAGGGCCTCGAACGAGGCGCCGGCCGCCAGCAGCTTCTTCACCGCCTCGGCGTCGGCTTCGGTGGCCAGCACGATCTGCCGGGCGCGGATCTCCTCCGAGCGCTTGGCCAGCTTCTGCTGCTCCTCGTAGAGGCCGCGGATGTTGTTCTCTGTGACCGCGCCGGAGACGACGCTCTCCACCAGCATGTCGCCGAGAATGCGGTCGCGGGCCGCCTCCAGCCGGCGCTGGGCCACCGGGTTCTCGTCCAGCTTGCGCTTCAGCGCCTCGGCCGCGAGCAGCTTCTGGTCGATCACCTCCTCGAGCACCCGGCGGAACAGCTCCGAGGACGGGTCCAGCGGCTCGCCCTCGCCGATCAGGCCCTGGGCCACGGCTTCGCGCTTGACGTCGGAGGTCCAGACGGCGCGCCCGTCCACCCCGGCCACGGCCACGTCGCCCCGCTCCGGCGGCTGGTCGCCGTCGCCGCCGCGGCCGCAGGCGGCCAGGGCGGCGCCCAGGGCCAGGACCAGGCCGGCTGTGCGGAGGGGCTTTGCCGCCATGCGAGTTCACCCACGGTTTGTCGGAGCGGCGCCGCCGTCCGGCGGACGTTGGCCGTCCCTAGCCATTTCCGCTGCGGGATGCAAAGGTTGCCCAAGCGTTAGAACGCTCGTTTAAAAGCGCCATCATTGTCGCGAAGGATCATTTAGAATGCGCGAAGCCGTGATCGTCTCCTACGCCCGCACGGGCTTGGCCAAGTCCGCCCGCGGCGGCTTCAACATGACCCCCACGGTCTCGATGGCCGCCCACGCGGTGAAGCACGCCGTGGAACGCTCGGGCGTCGCGCCCGCCGAGGTCGAGGACGTGTTCCTGGGCAATGTGGCGCACGGCGGCGGCAACCTCGGCCGCCAGGCGGGCCTGCTGGCCGGCCTGCCGATCACGACCTCGGGCGTGACCGTGAACCGCTTCTGCTCGTCGGGCCTGCAGACCATCGCCATGGGCGCCGACTACATCCGCAACAACGGCGCCGACGTGGTGGTGGCCGGCGGCGTGGAGTCGATCTCCATGCCCAACCCGGGCCCGGGCAGCGCCGACAACTTCGATCCTGAGCTGACCCGCATGTACCCGGCGATCTTCATGCCGATGATCGACACCGCGGACATCGTGGCCGAGCGCTACAAGGTCAGCCGTGAGGCCCAGGACGAATATTCGCTCGAAAGCCAGCGCCGCATGGCCGCCGCCCAGCAGGCGGACAAGTTCGCGGACGAGATCGTCCCGATGAAGACCAAGATGAAGGTGGTCAACAAGGAGACGAAGGAAGAGTCCATCGTCGACTACGTGGTCACCAAGGACGAGTGCAACCGCCCGGACACCACCCTGGAAGGCCTGGCCAAGCTCCAGCCCGTCCGCGGCGAGGGCAAGTTCATCACCGCCGGCAACGCCTCGCAGCTCTCGGACGGCGCCGCCGCCGTGGTGCTGATGGAAAGCAAGGAAGCCGAGCGCCGCGGCCTCAATCCGCTGGGCGTCTTCAAGGGCTGGGCCGTCGCCGGCTGCGAGCCTGACGAAATGGGCATCGGCCCGGTCTTCGCCATCCCGCGCCTCCTGGAGCGCCATGGCCTGAAGATCGACGACATCGACCTGTGGGAGCTGAACGAGGCCTTCGCGTCCCAGTGCCTGTACTGCCGTGACAAGCTCGGCATCGACCCGGCCAAGTACAACGTCAACGGCGGCTCGATCGCCATCGGCCACCCGTTCGGCATGACCGGCGCGCGTCTGGCGGGCCATATCCTGCAGGAAGGCAAGCGCCGCGGCGCCAAGCACGTGGTGGTCTCCATGTGCATCGGCGGCGGCATGGGCGGCGCGGGCCTGTTCGAGGTCTTCTAAGCCCTCGCCCATCGGGCGAACCGGATCGGCCCTCCCCTCGCCGGGAGGGCCTTTTCGTATCGGCGATCAGTTGGCCATGCCCGGTCGGCGATCAGGCCGCAGGGCGGCTTGCGTTGACTTGGGCGGGGGCAGTCCTTAAGTCACCCACGCCCCTAAAGAGCGGCTTTTTCGGCATGCGCAGGGCCTAGGGCGCAGCCGGCGATCGGACATCTCTCTTGAGCATCTTCCAACGGTTCTTCGGCTCTTCCAACGACCGCAAGGTCAAGGCCTTGCTGGCGCGCGTGCAGAAGATCAACGCGCTCGAACCCAAGATCCAGGCGCTCTCGGACGCCGAACTCCGGGGCAAGACCGACGAGTTCAAGGCGCGCCTGGCCAAGGGCGAGACCCTGGACCAGATCTTGGACGAGGCCTTCGCGGTGGTCCGCGAGGCGTCCAAGCGGGTGCTCGGCCAGCGGCACTACGACGTGCAGCTCGTGGGCGGCATGATCCTGCACCAGGGCGGCATCGCCGAGATGCGGACCGGCGAAGGCAAGACCCTGGTCGCCACCGCGCCGACCTATCTGAACGCCCTGACCGGCAAGGGCGTCCACGTCATCACCGTCAATGACTACCTCGCCCAGCGCGACAGCGACTGGATGGGTCAGGTCTATCGCTTCCTGGGCCTGACCACCGGGGTGATCGTCCACGGCCTGTCCCAGGGCCAGCGCCAAGCCGCCTACAACAGCGACATCACCTACGGCACGAACAACGAGTTCGGCTTCGACTACCTCCGGGACAACCTCGTCTACGACAGGCGCGAGATGGTCCAGCGCGGCCACAACTTCGCGATCGTCGACGAGGTGGACTCGATCCTGATCGACGAGGCGCGCACCCCGCTGATCATCTCGGGCCCCACCGAGGACCGTTCCGAGTTCTACAAGACCATCGATCTGCTGATCAAAGAGCTGATCCAGGACCCGTCGACCTTCGACCACGACGAGAAGCAGCGTCAGGTCATCCTCACCGAGGAAGGCTCGGAGAAGATCGAGCAGATGCTCGAGGCCGCCGGCCACCTGGCCGAGGACAGCGCCGGCCTCTACGACCCGGCCAACGTCTCGGTGGTCCACCACGTGAACCAGGCCCTGCGGGCCAACGTCCTCTACACCCGCGACAAGGACTACATCGTCCGTGCCGGCGAGGTGATCCTGATCGACGAGTTCACCGGCCGGATGATGCACGGCCGCCGGCTGTCGGAAGGCCTGCACCAGGCCATCGAGGCCAAGGAAGGGGCGGTCATCCAGCCCGAGAACCAGACCCTGGCCTCGGTCACCATCCAGAACTACTTCCGCCTCTACTCCAAGCTGTCGGGCATGACCGGCACCGCGGCCACCGAGGCCCAAGAGTTCGCCGACATCTACAAGATGGAGGTGGTGGAGATCCCGACCAACCGTCCGATCCAGCGGATCGATGAGGACGACGAGGTCTACCGCACCGCCGCCGAGAAGAACGCCGCGATCGTCAAGCAGATCGAGGCCTGCTACCTGCGCGGCCAGCCGATCCTGGTGGGCACGGTCTCCATCGAGAAGTCCGAACAGCTGTCGGAACTCCTGAAGGCGCACCGGTTCGAGAAGGACGGCAAGCCCCAGGTCGGCATCCCGCACAACGTGCTGAACGCCCGCTACCACGAGCAGGAAGCCCTGATCGTGGCCGACGCCGGTGTGCCGGGCGCCGTGACCATCGCCACCAACATGGCCGGTCGCGGCACCGACATTCAGCTGGGCGGCAACGTCGACATGCGGCTGGCCAAGTGGCGCGAAGAGCAGCGGGCGCAGGGCATCGAGCCCACGCCCGAGCAGGCCTTCGCCCAGCGCGCGCTGATCGAGGCCGAGATCAAGGACCTCAAGGAACAGGCCCTTGCCGCCGGCGGCCTCTATGTGCTGGGCACCGAGCGTCACGAAAGCCGCCGGATCGACAACCAGCTGCGCGGCCGGACGGGCCGTCAGGGCGACCCGGGCCACTCGAAGTTCTTCCTCTCGTGCGAGGACGACCTGCTGCGCATCTTCGCCGGCGACCGGCTGGACGCCATCATGCGCACCTTCGGCGTCCAGGAAGGCGAGGCGATCACCCACAAGTGGCTGAACAGCGCCATCGCCACCGCCCAGAAGCGCGTGGAGCAGCGGAACTACGAGATCCGCAAGAACCTGCTGAAGTACGACGACGTCACCAACGACCAGCGCAAGGCCGTCTTCGAGCAGCGCCAGGAGTTCCTGGAGTCGTCGGACCTCTCCGAGATCATCGTCGAGTTCCGGCATGACACCATCTCCGACCTCGTTCAGCGCCACCTGCCGCCCAAGGCCTATGCCGAGCAATGGGACGTGGAGGGCCTGGCCCAGCACGTGCGCGACTACCTGGGCCTCGACCTGCCGATCGCCGAGTGGGCGGCCGAGGAAGGCATCGCCAACGAGGAGATCGAGGAGCGGATCGTCCAGGCGGCCGACGCTCGCGCCGCCGAGCGCGAACACCTGCTGTCGCCCGAGCGCATGCGGGAGGTGGAGAAGAACTTCCTCCTGAACGTCATCGACGTGCAGTGGCGGGAGCACCTGATGCACCTCGACCACCTGCGCAACGTCATCGGCCTGCGCGGCTACGGCCAGCGCGATCCGCTGAACGAGTTCAAGACCGAGGCCTTCTCGCTGTTCGAGAAGCTGCTCGTGGACCTGCGCCAGAACGTCACCCGCTGGCTCATGAACGTCGAGATCCAGTTCGAGCAGCCTCCGCCGCCCGAACCGGCCCAGATGTTCGAGGTCCACCTCGACCCGCTCACCGGCGAGAACGAGGCTGCGCCCGGCTTCACGCCCGACAACATTTCTCCGGAGCAGCGCGAGGCGCTGCCGGTCACCGCCCTGCCCGAGGGCTGGGAGAACACCGGCCGCAACCATCCGTGCCCCTGCGGCTCGGGTAAGAAGTTCAAGCACTGCCACGGCGCGCTGGTGTGATCGCCGCCTCTCCCGCGCCGCGGGAGAGGACCGTCATCCCTGACCGGCGAGGACACGCTTAGGCGCGCGCGTCCTCGATGACGAATCGGGCGCCGCGCTCACCGATCATGACGGTGGGCGTGTTGGTGTTGCCCGAGGTGATGGTCGGCATCACCGAGGCGTCGATCACCCGCAGGCGCTCCAGCCCCATCACCCGCAGCCGCGCGTCCACCACCGCTTCCGGGTCGGACGGCATGCCCATCTTCGCCGTGCCCACGGGATGGAAGATGGTCGTGCCGATGTCGCCGGCGGCCTTGGCGAGGGCGCTGTCATCGTCGCCCACCTCCGGCCCCGGCAGATGCTCCTGCGGCTGATAGGGCTGCAGCGCGGGCTGCGCCATCAGCCGGCGGGTCACGCGGATGGCATCGGCCGCCACCCGGCGGTCCTCGGGCGTGGCCAGGTAGTTGGGGGCGATGCGCGGCGCATGCGCCGGATCGGGTGAGCGCAGGCGCACGGTCCCGCGCGAGGTCGGCCGCAGGTTGCAGGCCGCCACCGTGACCGCCGGGAAGCGGTGCAGCGGCTCACCAAACCGGTCCAGGGACAGCGGCTGGACGTGGAACTGGATGTTGGGCCGCTCGTGCTCCGACGAGGAGACGGTGAAGAGGCCGAGCTGCGAGGGCGCCATGGTGAGCGGCCCGGTGCGGAACAGGGCGTATTCCAGCCCCATCCAGGCCCGGCCGAGCAGCGAGTGATAGGCGCTGTTGAGGGTGGGAACCCCGGTGACCCTGTAGATCGCCCGCTGCTGCAGGTGATCCTGGAGATTGCGGCCGACGCCCGGCCGGTCAGCGATCACCGGCAGGCCCAGCTCGCTCAGCCATTCGCCTGGTCCCACGCCCGAGAGCTGAAGGATCTGGGCCGACCCGATGGCGCCCGCCGAGAGGATCACCTCGCCCCGGGCCCGCGCCGTGAAAACCTGACCGCCCCGCCGGAAGGCCACGCCCACCGCCCGGCCATTTTCGATCAACACCCGCTCCACGGTCACGCCGGTCTCGAGGCGCAGGTTCGGCCGCTTCAGGGCGGGCTTGAGAAAGGCGCGCGCAGCCGACCACCGCATGCCGCGCCGCTGGTTCACGTGGAAAAGGCCGACGCCGGTGTTGTCGCCCGTATTGAAGTCCTCGGTGGCGGGGACACCCATCTGCACCGCGGCCCGGGCGATGGCGTCCAGGACCGTCCAGCGCACCCGCGGCTGCTCCACCCGCCATTCGCCGCCCACGCCGTGATGCTCGCTGTCGCCCAGGAAATGGTCGTCCAGCCGCCGGAACACGGGCAGCACGTCCTCCCAGCCCCAGCCCGAAAGGCCGAGCTGACGCCAGTGGTCGTAGTCGGCCGCCTGGCCGCGCATGGAGATCATGGCGTTGATCGCCGACGAGCCGCCGATGACCTTGCCCCGTGGGTACTTCAGCGCCCGGCCGTTCAGCCCCGGCTCCGGTTCGGTCTCGAACAGCCAGTCCGATCGCGGATTGCCGATGGCGAAGAGGTAGCCCACCGGCACGTGGAACCAGATCCAGTCGTCCCGGCCGCCGGCTTCCAGCACGAGCACGCGGGCGTTCGGATCCCCCGACAGCCGGTTGGCGACAACGCAGCCGGCGGAGCCCGCGCCCACCACGATATAGTCGTATTCGCCGTCGAGGAGCTTGGCCGTCATGCCCCTCCTCTTGCGCGGAATCGCGTTCCGCCGCCACCGGCCTGAGCGCCACTTGCCCGCCGTCGCGTAAGGCGATCAGACTTCCGGGAAAACAAGCAACGACGGGAGGAACCCATGGCAGCGCCCCTGCCCAAGGCCTGCATCATCGGCGCGGGCTGCTCCGGCTTCACCACCGCCAAGCGGCTCAAGGACCTTGGCGTGCCGTTCGACTGCTTCGAGATGTCGGACGACATCGGCGGCAACTGGTACTTCAACAACCCGAACGGCCTTTCGGCCTGTTACGAGAGCCTGCACATCGACACCTCGAAGTGGCGCCTGGCCTTCGAGGACTTTCCGGTGCCGGCCGAATGGCCCGACTTCCCGCACCACGCCCAGCTGCTGCAGTATTTCCACGACTACGTCGACCACTTCGGTCTGCGGCCGCTGATCACGTTCAATACGGCGGTCACCAAGGCCGAGCGTACCGCCGATGGCCTATGGGCGGTGAGCCTCTCCACGGGCGAGACGCGGCTCTACGACGTCCTGTTCGTCTGCAACGGCCATCACTGGGACGCCCGGGTGCCGGAGTATCCGGGCCATTTCGACGGGCCGCACTTCCACGCTCACGAGTATCGCACCCCGTTCGACCCCGTGGACATGCGGGGCAAGAACATCGTCGTCGTCGGCATGGGCAATTCGGCGATGGATATCGCCTCCGAGCTCTCCCAGCGGCCGATCGCCAAGACGCTGTGGGTGGCGGCCCGCCGGGGCGTCTGGGTGCTGCCCAAGTACATGGACGGCCGTCCGGCGGACAAGGCGGCCCTGCCGCCCTGGTTCCCGCGGAAGCTGGGCCTGGCCCTGGCCCGCAAGAGGATCAAGCGCGCCATCGGGCGGATGGAGGACTATGGCCTGCCCAAGCCCGACCACGAGCCCCTGGAGGCGCACCCCTCAGTGTCGGGCGAGTTCCTGACCCGAGCCGGCTGCGGCGACGTCAAGTTCAAGCCGAACATCGCCGAACTCATGGGCCGCAAGGTCCGCTTCGAGGATGGCAGCGTCGAGGAGGTGGACGCCATCATCTACGCCACCGGCTACAAGATCAGCTTCCCGTTCTTCTCGGCCCCAGAGCTGCTCCCCGACGCCGAGCACCGCTTCCCGCTGTTCAAGCGGATGATGAAGCCCGAGATCCCCAACCTGTTCTTCATGGGCCTGGCCCAGCCGCTGCCGACCCTGGTGAACTTCGCCGAGCAGCAGGCCAAGCTGGCCGGCGCCTATCTGACGGGCCAGTACCGTCCGCCGCCGCCGGACGAGATGCGGGCCATCACCGCCAAGGACGAGGCGCTGCACCTCGGGCCCTACTACAAGTCGGCCCGGCACACGATTCAGGTGGACTTCGGCATCTACGTTCACGACCTCCTGAAGGAGATCGCGCGGGGCGCCAAACGGGCCAAGGCGGCGGGGAACGCCCTGCCCGTCCCGGCCCGGGCCGAGGCCGCCCAGGCCGGGAACGTCGCGGCGGCCGCCTGAGCCGCCGCCCTTAGCGGGTCACGATCGGAAAGTCGGTCCGCGGCGCCGAGAGCCAGCTGACCAGCTTGGCCAGGGGCTCGGCGCCCGCGGGGGCCTGCGCCCCGGCCAGGGTCACCGCCAGAAATTGGGCCCGCGGCAAGGTGACGACGGCCTCGGCCACGCCTCCCTCGGGCTCGGGCTCCCAGGTCAGCACGTCGTTTCGCACCGACACGCGAAAGCGCTCCTGCCGGTCAGGGAACACCAGATCCAGGCTCGCCGCCTGGCCCTTGGACTTGGCCGGGTCCAGGCGCACCGACAGCAGGTCCAGCAACATGCCGGTTGGCGTGTGGGCGATCAGTTCGGCGGACGCGCTGCGTCCCCCGCCCGGGGGCACGCCCTGACGCAGTTCGCGGGCGCCCGAGAGGTACATGTTGCGCCAGATGGCGCTCTCCGCCGCCATGCCCAGACGCTCATAGACCCGGGCCAGCAGGTCTCGAGCCGCGGTGTTTCCGGCGTCGGCCAGCACCAGACGATTGGCGAGGGTCGCGGCCCAGCGGTCATCGCCGGCTTCATGGGCCTTCGTTGCTTCCGCCAGGACCTTGGCCCGCCCGCCCATGGCCGCCACGTAGCGGGCGCTTTCCTCCGCCGGCTCCAGCGGGGCGAGGTTCACGGGATTGGCGTCGTACCAGCCCATGTAACGCTGATAGACCGCCCGACTGTTGAAGCTGAGCGTGCCGTAATAGCCGCGGTTGTACCATTCGCGGTCGAGCGCCTCGGGCAGCTGCAGGCGATTGGCGATCTCGGGACCGGTGAGTCCGTCGTTCATCAGCCGCACGGTCTGGTCGTGCAGGTACTTGTAGGCGTCCCGGTGCTTGGAGAGGTAGTCGGCGATCACCTCGCGTCCGAAGCGCGGCCAGGCGTGGCTGGTGAACAGCACCTCGGACCGGTCGCCATAGAGCCGGATGGACTGGGTCAGATAGTCGGCCCACTGCTTGGCGTCCCGCACCAGGGCCCCGCGCGGCGTGAGCACATTGTGCAGCGTGGCGTTGGCGTTCTCCGCCAGGCACAGGGCCTTGAGATCCGGCAGATAGATGTTCATCTCGGCCGGGGCCTCAGTCTCCGGCGTCAGCTGGAACTCCATCCGCACGCCGTCCACCACCAGGGTCTGGCCGGTGCGGACAATGTCCACATTGGGCGGCGCCAGGGTCTGGGTTCCGGCGCTCACCGCCATGCCGATGCCGGCGTTGATCTGGCCGGTCGGGCCTTTGGGAAGGAAGCTGCCGAACTGATAGATCGCCCGCCGCTGCATGGCCGGCCCGGCGATGATGTTCTCTGAGACCGCATCGGCCAGGAAGCCCTCGGGGGCGATCACCTGCACCCGGCCGGCGGCCAGCGCCTCCGCATCGACCACGCCTCGGGCGCCGCCGAAGTGGTCCACGTGACTGTGGGTGTAGATCACGGCCACCACGGGCCGCGCGCCCAGCCGGGCGTTCACCAGCTCCAGGGCCGCCCTGGCCGTCTCCGCCGAGGTCAGCGGATCGATAACGATCCAGCCGCTCTTGCCGGCGATGAAGGTGGCGTTGGCGAGGTCGAAGCCGCGCACCTGCCAGACCCCGTCCATCACCTTGTAGAGGCCATGGCGGACCAGCAGCTGCGACTGGCGCCACAGGCTCGGATTGGCGCCGGCCGGCGCCTCGGCCTTGAGGAAGTCATAGGCTGAGAGATCCCACACCACCCGCCCGTCCGCGGCCATGATCTTCGGATCCTCGCGGGTGGCGACGAAGCCGCGGTCTGCGAAATCGAAGTCCTGGCGATCGGAGAAGTCCGGCGCGGCCTGCGCCATACCCGCCGCCAACAGGGCCAGCGCGGCCCCCATCATCAGCTTGCCCATGTGGCGCACCTCCCTGCCCCACGGATTAGCCCGCCCTGCCGATGAAGCAATCTTGCCTCGACGTAACTTGACGGGACGAGCCGCTATCGGGCGCCCTGCAGCCTCGGATTGGGGGACGAGACATGAAGTTCGCAAGCTGTTTGGCGGCCCTGGCCACGTTCTGCTTCGTCAGCCCGGCGGCGGCCCAGGCGCTGCAATCGCCGCCGCAGCAGCTCGATGCGGCGCGGAAGGCGGCCTTCGCCGAGCTCGACCCGCTGTTCGAGACGTTCATGCGCGAACAGAACGTACCCGGCCTCGTCTATGGCGTCGTAGCCGACGGCCGCCTCGCCTATGTCCGGAGCCTGGGCGTGCAGGATGTGGAGACCAAGGCCCCGGTGACGCCCGACACGGTGTTCCGCATCGCCTCCATGTCCAAGAACTTCACCGCCCTCGCCGCCCTGAAGTTGCGGGACGAGGGTCGCCTGGCGCTGGACGACCCGGCCGAGCGCCATGTGCCCGAACTGAAAGGCCTGAGATATCCCACCAGCGACAGCCCGAAGATCACGGTCCGGGACCTGCTTAGCCACACTGGCGGCTTCGTCACCGACGATCCCTGGGGCGACCGTCAGCTGGACATGCCCGAGGCGGACTTCTCCCGCTTCGTCGCCGCCGGCGCGCCCTTCTCCCGGACACCGGGAACGGGCTTCGAATATTCGAACTTCGGCTACGCCCTGGCCGGGCGGGTGGTCTCGAACGCCGCTGGCCGGCCCTATGCCGACTACATCGCCGCCAGCTTCTTTGCCCCCCTCGGCATGGCCTCCACCACCTACGACATCGGCAAGGTTCCGGCGGCGCGACTGGCCCGCGGCTATCGCTGGGAGGACGGCCAGTGGAAGCCTGAGCCCGCCCTGGGGCCCGGCGCCTTCGGCGCCATGGGGGGCCTGCTCACCAGCGCCGACGACTACGCCCGCTACATGGCCTGGGAGCTCGCCGCCTGGCCGCCGCGGAACGAACCGGAGGACGGCGTCCTCGCCCGGGCCAGCATCCGCGAGATCGCCCGTCCGCAGACCTACCTGACCGTCCAGCGCCGCGCCGAGCCCGATGGCTGTGACCGGGGATCGGCTTACGGCCTCGGGACCATCTCGTACACCGACTGCGTGCTCGGCCTGCACTTCGGCCATTCGGGCGGCCTGCCCGGCTACGGCTCGAACGTGCTGATGCTGCCGCAGCGCGGCTTGGGCGTCTTCGCCTTCACCAACCGCACCTACGCCCCTGCGTCGGTAGTGGTGCGCCAGGCCGCGACCCAGCTGGTCAGGTCCGGCGCCTTCCCGCTGCGCGAGAGCCCGAGCCCCGCCGTGAAGGCGATGGCCGAAACGGCGATGCGGATCTACGCCGCGGGCGACGTCCTCGCCGCCCGCGAGGCCCTGGCGATCAACTTCCTGCTGGACGAGGACGCCGCCCACCGAAACGCCAGGATCGCCCCGGTGAAGGAAAAGCTCGGCGACTGCAGCGGCGAACTACAGCCCGTGCGCGTGGACAGCGCCCTCTCAGCCATCCTGCGCGTTCCGTGCGAACGGGGGACGCTGGAGGTCCGTTTCCTCCTCGCGCCCACCACGCCCCTTACCTTTCAGGCGCTCGATTTCCGCAGCTGATCCCAGCCTAGAAGGACGCCCAGTTGCCGTGGAAGCCGAAGGGCACCCGGCGCGGCATTTCGGCGGTGGCGATGGGCCCCTTGGCGAGGTCCAACGCCTCGAAGATCAGGAAGTCCGAGCGGTTCTCGGCCGCGCGCCACACCACCGCCGTCAGCCAGCCGTCGCCCTCGGGCGCGTCGGCCGATCTGGGGACGAACACCGGTTCGGAGGTGAGGTCGCCATCCGGCAGTTCATAGACCTCGCGCCGCCCCGTCTGGAGGTCGAGCCGGGCGATGGCGCTCTGCTTGATGGTCTTGGCGCCGGACGGATCGGCCGCATACCAGCCATGCCGGTGCTTTCGCGTTTCCACCCGGGGATCGACGCGCGGGAACTCGCTGTCGAGGTCGTCCAGGGGCTCCTCGCGGATGGCGTTGCTCGGGGCGGCGAGGTCGAATGTCCAGCGCACCAGCCGGGCCGCGGTCTTCTCACCCGGCGAGCCGTCGGCCCTCGGGAACAGCGGGGCGGCGTCATAACGCATGACGTCGGCGATGAGCTTGCCGTCCTCCTCCCAGGCGTTAAGCGGATGGAAGACGTAGCAGGCCTCGGTGTTGAACCAGCGGATGCTGTCCACCGAGCCGTCCCGGCGCATCACTCCCACATGGCTGCCCTTTTCCGGCTCCCAGGCGAAAGGCGCGCGCCCGCTCATGGCCCGCTCCAGGCTCCCGGTCAGAGGCAGGACCGGGAACAGCACATGGTTCTCGGTGACCATGAAGTCGTGGACCATCGAGGCGAACGGGGCCTGAAAATCGTCACGGCGAACCACCCGCCCCTGCGCATCGGTGACGCCGTAGCTCATGCCCGGCGAGAACGGCATGGCGCCGACGCCATAGGCGAACCACACCATCTCGCCGCTGACCGGATCCAGCTTCGGGTGGGCGGTGGTGCGCCCCGCATAGGCTTCGGCGTAACCCACCGTTTCCAGCGACCGAGGCTGCATCTCGGTGGGCATGTGCCCCTCCTCGAGGGCGAGCAGCTTGCCCGCATGCCAGACGATGTTGGTGTTGGCGACGCCTGAGTCCTGACCGATGCGGTCAGGCTCGGTGGTGGCCGGATTGCCGAACGTGCCGAACAGCGAACGGCCCGCCTCGTTCTCCGCGCGCCATTTGGGCGTGCGGACGTAGCGGTTGCGGTACGAGACCTTGCCGTCCTCGACATAGAAGCCATGGACCATGCCGTCCCCAGCGAACCAGTGGTGGTTGGGATCGCGCGGCTCGAACTGCGGATTGGGCCCGATCCGGAACAGCGCGCCGCGCAGTTCGCGCGGAACCTCTCCTTTCACCGGGAGGTCGAAATCATCCTCCGACCGGATCGGCGCGAAGTTACCCGTCAGATAGGGGTTGATGCGTGCATCGCCGTCCATGGCCTTCCTCCCTGAGCCTTCGACAACTTACGTTGTAAATTTATGCGGTAAGGTCTAGGCCTTGGCAAGCGCTTTCGTGAGCAGTGAGTCACCATGCCCCGCGTCCTCACCGAGACTGACGTCGCCGACTTCCGCGAAAGACTTTGCGCGGCGGCCGAGCGGCTGTTCGCCGAGAAGGGCCCCGACGCGGTGACCATGCGCCAGCTCGCCGCCGAGCTGGGCGTCTCGCCAATGACCCCGTATCGCTATTTCAAGGACAAGGACGACATCCTCGCGGCGGTGCGGGCCAACGGCTTCAACCGGTTCGCGCAGGCGCTGGAGAAGGCGCGGGCCGCCAACACGGGCAACGCGCGGCACCGCGGGGCGGCGGTGGGTGAAGCCTATGTGGCCTTCGCCCTGGAGCATCCGCACACCTACAAGCTGATGTTCGACCTGAACCAGCCGGACGAGGGTCGCTATCCCGAGCTGGTGGAGGCAGGCCGCCGGGCTCGGGCGACCTTGAGCGACTATGTGAAGGATCTGATCGCGGCGGGCGTCCTGGCCGGCGATCCCGAGCAGCTGGGAACGATGTTCTGGGCCGCCGCCCACGGCTGCGTCGTGCTGGAGCTGGCCGGCAAGCTGCCGCCGGGTTCGGCCAAGGAACTGCACCGGGCGATGGGCCAGGCCATGAGCCGGGGCCTGCGCCCCGACGTAGCCTGACGCACGCGCTCAGGCGCGAACCACCCGCGCGCCGGTCCAGCGGTCATAGGCCGGTGTTGGCCGCCCCGTTAGCAGCCAGGCGAGCGCGATCAGCGCGAGCGTCCCGACCGCCACGAGTTCCCCGATCCATATCGCCCGGGCGTAACCGAGCAGCGCCGGCGCGAGTCGCCCGAGTTGCGGAAGGACAAGGACCAGCACCGCCCCCGCCACCAGCCAGCCATAGACGATCAGGTTCCGCCCCAGGGCGCGGGCGAAACCCAGTCGGTCGCCGGACACGGAGACGACACGCAGCCCCAGGGCCGCCTTGCCGGGAGTGGCGAGCACAACGCCTTCGGCCAAAGCCATGAAGAGCACGAAGGCCAGGGGATAGGCGAAGCCCAGCGAAACCGGCCGCACCGGCTGGCCGCTCCGGTCCACGGGCTGAAGCACCGCCGCGCGCATGAGCGTCTCGCCCCGCTGGGCCTCGACAGCGACTGAAACGAAACGCCCGCTCTCCAGGCCGAGGAACAGCCGGCGGCAGGCCGTGGCCGAGACGACCCGGGCCTGGTCCGCAGGCACCGCCGCCAGGGCGGCCACAGCGACGGCCGGCGCAAGGTTCTCCGTCGGCGCACAGCGCTCGGCAGGCTGGAATACATAGGCGCGCAGTCGCCCGTCGGTGGCGGCGTATAGGGACACCGAGATCAGGCTGGCGACGAACAGGAAGAAGACTCCATCCACCACCGCCGCGGCGAGACGCCGCCAGACCGGAGCTGTGTTCCCGTCGCTCATCGCCTGGTCCCCCATGGCGGGGGAACTTGACCGCCGTCGCGTCATCCGTCGAGCCTCCTTGAAAACAGGGAGGAAGCCGGATGACGCAGCCGCAGCCGTTCGAGGTGGCGTGGAGCGCCGAGGAGGTCGGCGCCGTGCTGGCCCAGGTTAGGGCCTATCCCTGGCCGCCGGCCCCAGCAGTGGACGACGGCTGGGCCTACGGCTGTGACGGCGGCTACCTGCGGGAGCTCTGCCAGTACTGGACGGACGCCTACGACTGGCGGGCCGCGATGGCCGACCTCAACCGCTTCCCGCAGTTCAAGGCCAGGGTCGAGGACTTCGACCTGCATTTCGTCCATCTGGTGGGTGAGGCCCGCGGTCGACGCCCCCTGCTGCTCACCCATGGCTGGCCGGGGTCTCACTACGAATTCTGGGAAGCGGCGGAAAAGCTGGCCTTCCCGAGCCGCTTCGGCGGCGATCCGGCCGACGCCTTCGATCTGGTCATCCCCTCCCTCCCCGGCTTCGCCTTCTCCTCGAAACCCGCCCGCCCCATCGGCCAGCGGGCCACGGCGCGGCTGTTCAACACCCTGATGACCCAGGTGCTGGGCTATGACGGCTACCTCGCCCAGGGCGGCGACTGGGGCGGACTGGTCACCTCATGGCTGGGGCATGACCACGGCGCCCATGTGCGGGCCATCCACCTCAACATGATCGGCTTTCGCCCGCCGGGCCCGCCGCAGTCCGAGGCGGAGATCGCCTGGATCCAGCGGCAGACGGCGATGATGGACGTGATGGGCGCCTACTTCCGGCTTCAGGCTTCCAAGCCCCAGTCGCTCGCCTGGATGGCGGCCGGCAATCCGGTCGGCCAGGCGGCCTGGATCACTGAACGCTTCCACGACTGGGCGGATCTGTCAGCCAGGACGCTGGACGAGGCCTTCTCCAAGGACCGCCTGCTGACCAACATCATGCTCTATGTGATGACCGGCAGCTTCACGACGGGAGCCTGGTACTACCGCGGCCTGGTCGAGGAGGGCGGCGTGGTTCTCCCGGAAGGCGTGCGTTGCGAAACGCCCACGGCCTTTGCCAACTTCCCCGGCGAGCCGCTCTACACCGCCCCGCCCCGCAGTTGGGCCGAACGCGCCTACAACATCGTCCGCTGGAGCGAACAGCCGCGCGGCGGCCATTTCGCGGCCATGGAAGAACCGGACCTGTTCGCCGATGAGGTGCGCACCTGGGCCCGCGAGCTGGCCTGAGGCCGGCCTACCAGTTCGCCAGGGCCTTGGCGGCCGGGAACAGTGAGAGGAAGACGTTGAAGTCATCCTCGAGGGCCTCCCACGTCCCGCCGGGCGCGACATTGGCGTCGTATTCGAAAGCGAGGTCGCCGTCCCGATCGAGGTAGGCCTTCAGGAAGCGCTTGTCCCGGTTCCAGGCGTTCACCTCCTCGATGCCCGGCGTGTTCGGCCCCTTGTCGAAGCCGAGGTAGAACTGCACCCCGGCGCAACGCCCCTTGCTGCAGTCGTAGAAGAAGATGCTGAAACGCAGGCCATCGGCGCCCGACAGGATGTGCTGGTCGCCGTCGCTGGCCGTCTCCACCTGTGCCTTGTAACCATTGTCGATGAGCCAGGTCCGGACTTCCTGGACCGTGACTCCGCCCTCCGGGATCGGCTTGGACCACGCCGGCGCTGCGGCCATGAACGCGACACATGCGGCGGCGGCCGCCCAGAACCGTTTCATCCTGTCCCTCAAATGCAGATGCGCGCGGGTGGACCACCCAGAGGCCGGGGCCACAAGCGCAGGACGCCAAAGCTGTTGATCCTTTGCGCTGCGGCGGGGAGAACCTGTCCTCCATGGCCCGATATGACTTCGCTTCGGACAACACCGCTCCCGCCGCGCCCGAGGCGATGGAGGCGATTCTCGCCGCCAACAGCGGCTTTACGTCCGGCTACGGGACGGACGCGGTCACGGCCCGCGCCGCCGACCTGATCCGCGAGTTGCTGGACGCCGACGCCGAGGTCCGGTTCGTAGCCTCCGGGACAGCGGCCAACGCCGTGGCCCTGGCCGCCCTCGCCCGCCCGTTCGAGGCGGTGCTGGCGCATGAGCACGCCCACGTCTGCACGGACGAAACCGGCGCGCCGGGCTTCTTCGGCCACGGGATCGGCCTCGTTGGCTTGCCGGGGGCCTCGGGCAAGATCGACCCCGCGTCCCTCGCTGCGCCCCTTGACGCCGCAGACGTCTCCTATCGCCAACCGCCCGCGGCGCTCTCCCTGACCAACGCCACCGAATACGGCACGGTCTATTCCGTCGACGAACTGAAAGCCCTGATCGAGCCGGTGAAGGCCAGGGGCTATGGCGTCCACCTCGACGGCGCCCGCCTCGCCAATGCCGCCGCGGCTGGCTTCGACCTCAAGGTCATCCAGGCCCTGGGGGTCGATCTGCTGGTGGTCGGGGGGACCAAGGCCGGCATGCCGCCCACCGAGGCCGTGGTGATCTTCGACCGGAGCCTCGCCCGGCGGTTCGACGCCCGGCTGAAACAGGCCGGCCAGCTGCCGTCCAAGGGCCGGTTCTACGCCGCGCCGTTCATCGGAATGTTGGGATCCGGCGCCTTCCTGCGTCACGCCGCCCATGCCAACGCCATGGCGCAAAGGCTCGCGGCGGCCTCGCCTTTCCCGGTGGTCCATCCGGTGGAGGCGAACGCAGTCTTCGTCGAGATGGACGAGGCGACGCTTGCCCGCCTGCATGCGGCCGACTGGTTCGCCTACCGCTTCCTCGACGGGTCGGTGCGCTTCATGTGCTCGTGGGCGACCACCGAAGCGGCGGTGGAAGAACTGATCGAGGCGCTGCGCGCCATCGCCTGACCAGGGCCCCGCCTGACTAGGGCCCATACGAAAACGGCGGGCCTTTCGGCCCGCCGTTCCCTTGGTCTGAACCTTTCGGCTCTTACCAGGTCTTGCTGACGTTCACGTAGAACCGGCGACCCAACATGTCGTAGCCGTTCAGCGCGGCGGTGCCGACGCGGAACTGGTTGGTCGACTGGGCCGGCGGACGCTCGTCGAAGACGTTCTGGACGCCGACCTGGACGAACGCGTTCTGCTCTTCCAGGCGCTTGCGCACCGACAGGTTATGGTACGCGGTGAACTCGGCGTACTGCTTGTAGTACACGTCCTGGCCGTACCGGCTGGAGTAGAAGACGTCGCCTTCCTCCACCTCGGTGTCGGAGGCCTTGCCGATCAGCGTGACGCCCCAGTTCACCGACCAGTCGCGCAGGGTGTAACGCGTGTTGATCGCGCCCGAGAAGTCCGGACCGCCGTAGTTGAAGGTGGTGCCGTTGTAGTCCTCTGGCTCCGTGCCGCCGATCAGGGTGGTCACGTCCTTCAGCTTCCAGGTGAACTCGCCGTCGATCGACAGGCGACCGTAGTCGCCGAAGTCCTTCACCACCTGGACGTTCAGGTCGATGCCCTTGTGGCGCTGGTCAGCCACGTTGACGTAGCTGTTGTTGATGTCGGTGATGTTCAGGTAGCTCGGGGAGGCCGGGTCGAGGTCCCGACTGAACAGGCCGCAGTAGGCGCTGTTCGGGAAGTCGGCGGCCTTGTAGCACTGCTCCACGATGTTGGCCGCGCCGAACCGGCGGACCTCGTCGTTGATCTTCAGGTCGAAGTAGTCGACCGCGATGCTCAGGTCGAACCAGGGCTTCACGAACTGCGGCGTGAGGATCACGCCGACCGAGAGCGCCTTGGAGGTCTCGGCCTCCAGGATGCCCTTGCCGCCGCCCGTGGTGATGAGCGCGCTGCCGCCGCCGAAGTTCGGGCTGGTGCCGGTGTAGTTCGACGGGATGCCTTGGGAGGCGCAGTTCGCCTGGATCTGGGCGTTGGTCTCGTCTTCCCAGCGCACGCAGGGGTCGACCACGGTCTGGCCGCTGTAGCTGGTCTGGTTGGCCAGATACAGTTCGTACAGGGCCGGGGCCCGGAACGAGGTGCCGTAGGTGCCGCGGAACCGGATGTCGTTGTTGACCGCCCAGTTCAGGCCGACCTTGTAGGTCTCGTTGCCGCCGTAGCTCTTGTAGTCCGTGTAACGGGCCGAGCCGTCGAACGTCAGGCTGTCGACGAACGGCAGGTCGCTCAGCAGCGGGACGCTGAGTTCGCCGAACACTTCGCGGACTTCGTCGCTGCCCTTGGTACGGCCCGACGAGGTCGAGCCCCAAAGGTTGCTGTTGGCGATGTTCACCCCCGGATTGTCGTCAATGCTCTCGTGGCGGAGGTGGAAGCCCGCCAGAGCCGTGACCGTACCGGCCGGCAGTTCGAAGATGTCGCCCTGGACGACGCCCTCCACATAGTACTGCTCGTACTTGGTGGAGCCGCCGTCGCGGCCGAACAGGAACGCACGCTCGGCGTCGGTGAAGTCGCCGGCCAGGATCCGCTGGCTGATCCACGGGATGCCGTTCGGCAGGGTCGCGCAGGTGAAGCCCGAGATGTTGCCGCCCGCAGGGTTCGGATCACAGGCGGCCGCGCCCGTCGTGGCGACCACGCGGTCGTTGTAGATGATGTCCTGCCAGTAGGTGGCGTCGGACAGGCTGTACGACCCGTAGATGTCCCACGAGAGGTTCTTCACGAAGCCCACGTCGCCCGCGTTGCCGCGCAGGCCCGCCACCGCGTGGTAGTAGTCGACGTCCTGGCCCTGGTTCGACGGCAGGGCGATGACCGGCTGGATCGTGGTCTGGCCCGCGTCCGCGAGCAGCGCCACGTTCGGGTTGGCCGGGTCGATGGTCGGGAACAGCTGACGGGCGCTGTACTGTTCGGTCTCACGACGGTTGAACAGCACCTGGCCGTAGGCTTCGACATTGTCGCTGAGTTCGAAGGCGCCGTTGGCCAGCACCGCGAACCGCTCCGACGGGCTGACCACCGAGGCGTTCAGCCAGTCCTTCGACTCGTAGTTGGCGTACGGGAAGGTGGCCGGGAAGCCGGCGCGGGCCATGCGGGCGAAGGTGTCGGCCAGGGCGGCCGGCACATTGTTGCCCTCGGCAGCAGTCGGGTAGTCGACGCCCGGCTGCCGGTAGACGAGGCTGCCGGCGTTGGTGGCGACGTAGTTGTTCGACAGGTTGTAGCACTTGTAGAAGAACCCGCCGTTGTCCGTCACGTCGGTGAAGTCGACACGGGTCTTGCCGTCGGCCGAGAACAGGTAGTCGGCGGCGCAGGACGTATCGTTACGCTGGGCGCGACGCAGCGGCTCCTGGCGATAGTATTCGCCGGCGACGTTGATGTAGCCGCGCTCGAACGTCTTGCCCCAGTTGCCGCTCAGCCGGTAGTTCGCGCCGCCGCCGTGCTCGGTGTTGTTGCCGTAGGCGTCGAGGGTGAGCGCGTCGGTGCGATTCTTCAGGACGATATTGACCACGCCGGCCACGGCGTCCGAGCCGTAGATCGACGAGGCGCCGTCCTTCAGGATCTCGACGCGGTCGATGGCCGACGCCGGGATGACGTTCAGATCCATCGGGCCGACGGTGCCGCGGGTGCCGGCCGGGCCGACGCGGCGGCCGTTGACGATCACTAGGGTGCGCTGGTCGCCCAGACCGCGGAGCGACACCGTCTGGGTGCCAGGGCCGCCGTTGGTGACGTAGCCGGTCAGCTGGTCATTGGTCTGGAACGAGCCGGCGGCCAGCGACGATTGCTGGAGCGCATCGGCCGTGCTGGCGACGCCCTGCAGGGCCATCTCGTCCGAGGTGATGACCGTCAGGGGGTCGGGAGCGGTGTAGGCGTTGCGCCGCAGGCGCGAGCCGGTGACGACCAGAGCCTCGACGTCGACCGCGTCCGAAGCGGAAGCGCCGCCATTGTCGGTCTGGGCGACGAGGGTGGCCACCTGGTCAGCGGGGGCCTGCTGGGCCGCGGCGGGGCCGGCGGCGAGGAGCAGGGCTCCCCCGAGCGCCGTGGTGGAGAGGAGCAACCTCTGCGCGGTGATCATGCTCTGAACTGTCCGTTTCTTTGGTCTCGCGCACGCCTCATGCGCTTGGGCGCGGACCCTAACGGCGATGTAATCCGGCCAATGGGTTACTGGCCGAATGAACATCGAAACGCGACGCATGTCACATTTCAGTCACGCTTTTTGGGGCTGAAACGCCAAAAAGTGTCGCACATGCGCTCAATTTGAGAGAACGCAAATCGGCGAACATCTTGCAGATCGTCAACGACTATTGATGAACAACCTGAACAATAAACCCGATTGCTCAAGCTTGCGCCCAAATGAACGTTACGATGTTCAATGATTGAGCGGATTTCGCCGCCCCCGCGGCGCGTGGGGAAGGCCGGCTGACGCAAGAGCGCTCATTCCGCAGCCCCAAGCGCAGCTTGCAGGCGATCAACCTCGACGGGCGCCCGCCGAACTGTGACAACTTTGGCGCACCTCGCACACAAAACGTCACAATGAGACGTTTCACGCCGCCATTTGCGGCGACTTCTGGTTGTCGCTGCGACGGTCAGATGACAGCGTTCCGACATCTCCGCCGGGGTGATTTGCGCAGGCCTGCGCAGGTCCGACGCCCCAGGCGGCCCGGGACGCTCCGGAGGGGGCCGTCCCCAACTCAACCATCTTGCGGGGCTGCAGAATGAACCTCAATCGTAGTCACTTGCTTCGAACCGCGCTTCTGGCGTCGGCGGCTGCGGCCGCGGCGCTCGCCGCGCCCAGCTTCGCTGCGGCGCAGGAGGTGGACGAAGTCGTGGTCACCGGCTCGCGGATTCGCCGTCCGGATCTCACCTCAGTCCAGCCGCTGCAAGTGATCACCACCCAGAAGATGGAGAACCGCGGCTTCACCAACGTCGCGGACGCCCTCAACGACCTGCCCTCCGCGGGCGTGCCCATCAGCCCGGTGGGCGACCAGGGCTCGTTCGGCGTCGGCCGCAACTTCATCAACATCTTCAACCTGGGCACCAACCGGACCCTGACCCTGGTCAACGGCCGGCGCTTCGTGGGCGGCAACCCCGCCTCGATCTTCACCGGCGCGGCCGCCGGCGGCCAGGTCGACCTGAACGTGATTCCCACCGGCCTGATCGACCGCATCGAGACCATCCAGGCCGGCGGCTCGGCCGTGTACGGCTCGGACGCCATCGCCGGCGTCATCAACGTCATCACCCGGTCCGACTTCGAGGGCGTGGAGCTCGACGCCCAATACGGCATTTCGGATCGCAATGACGCCGAGGAGTGGCGCGGCCGGATCACCGTGGGCAAGCGCTTCTTCGACGACCGCCTGAGCCTGTCGGGCAGCTACGAGTACAACGAGACCTCGGCGTTGGGTTACGTGGATCGCGCCCGCACCCGCGAACAGCTGACCTTCGCCAACAACCCGCTCAACACCAGCGGCTCTGACGGCATCCCGGGCGCCATCCCGATCTTCAACCGCCGCATCCCTGAGGTCACGTTGGGCGGCCTGCCGTTCCGGGCCAACGCCGCGGGCAACAACGTGGCCGGCACCTCGGCGGCCAATGTCATCCGCCTGCCCGACGGCCGCCTGGCCCAGTTCGGCGCCGGCGGGGCGCTGGTGCCCTATGAGTTCGGCGACTTCTACCAGGCGTCGATCGCCTCCGGCGGCGACGGCCTGAACCTGGCCGAGCTGTCGTCGCTGCTGTCGCCGGTCGAGCGTCACGTGGCCACGGCCTTCGCCCGCTACGACGTCACCAGCAACATCCGGATCAACGGCGAGTTCTACTATTCCAAGTTCGACGCCGAAGAGCCCTACAACCAGCCGATATACAACGCCCCCCTGTTCGGCGGCACGTCGTCGGCCCTGGTGTTCTCCACGGCCAACCCGTTCCTGCCGGCCGCCTCGCGCGACATCCTGCTGAACCAGCCGACCCCGCTGCCGGCCGACCCGAACAATCCGGGCGAGCGGCTGTTCGCCCTGTCGCGCGCCTCGCTCGACATCGGCACCAACAAGACCACCGCCGACGGCGAAACCTGGCGCGGCGTGCTGGCGATCGACGGCGACCTGCAGTTCCTGGACCGCGACTTCTTCTGGAGCGCGTCCTTCACCCAGGGCGAGGCCACCGGCTCCTTCACCAGCCCGAACATCGTCCAGACGCGGTTCGCCCAGGCGATCGACGTGACCCGGGACGGCTCGGGCGCCATCGTCTGCCGCGACCCGGCGGCACGGGCCGCGGGCTGCGTCCCGCTGAACCTGTTCGGCTACGGCTCGCCCAGCCAGGCGGCCCTCGACTGGGTCGGAGTGCAGTTCGAGTCCAAGTACAAGATCCTGCAGACCGTCTATGAAGCCAACTTCGGCGGCGACCTGTTCGAATTGCCGGCCGGCGCCTGGTCGTTCGCGGCCGGCGTCGAGGCCCGCTACGAGAAGTCGGACTTCAACCCGAACGAGCCGCAGGAGCTTGGCGTCGGCCGCTCGGCCGCCATCACCGCCCTCACCGGCAAGTTCGACACCAAGGAGTGGTACGCCGAAACCCTGGTGCCGGTGTTCGGCAACGACTTCAGCTTCCCGCTGCTGCACCGCCTGGAGTTCGAAGGCGCCTACCGGAAGGTGGACCACAGCCAGGCCGGCAAGGACGACGCCTGGAGCTACGGCGGCCGCTGGCATCCGATCGCGGACCTGATGATCCGCGGCCAGAAGAGCCGCTCGTTCCGGGCCCCCGCCATCACCGAGCTGTTCCTGCCGACGGCCACCAGCTTCATGACGGCGACCGACCCGTGCGACTTCCGGAACATCAATTCCGGCCCGAGCCCGGCCATCCGTCGCGCCAACTGCCAGGCGGCGTTCCAGGCCCTGGGCCTGCCGCCGGACTTCAACCTGGTGTCCAACGTCCAGGCCGCCACGGTGCAGGGCGCCACCGCCGGCAACCCGGCGCTGGAGAACGAGATCGCCAAGCAGTGGACCCTGGGCTTCGTCTATCAGCCCTCGTTCGTGCCGGGTCTGGCCATCAGCTTCGACTGGGCCAACATCCAGCTGGAAGGGGCGATCTCGAACTTCACCCTGACCTCGATCCTGCAGGTCTGCTACGACTCGCCGAACCCGCCGGCCGACGCCTGCAGCCGCTTCCAGCGGGGCAACTCGACCACCGATCCCGTCACCGGCCAGGGCCAGATCCTGACCAACGGCGCGCCGACCGGCGCGGGCGCGACCGCCACGGGTCCGATGACCGGCTACATCAACGCCGGCTACATGAACTTCGAGGGCTTCACGGCCGGCATCGACTACCGGGTCGACCTGGCCGACTGGCTGGGCGGCGCCTTCAGCAACTGGTTCGGCGGCAACCCCGGCCAGCTGGACTGGAACTTCGACCTCTACCACGTGGAGCGTCAGGAGACCTCGGTCACCGGCCTGGGCTTTGACCTGAACCGCGACCAGGGCGAGATCGGCAACGCCAAGTGGCGCTGGAAGCTCGAGACCAGCTACAACCGCGGCCCGCTGTCCGTGAACTGGACGGTGAACTGGATCGACGAGTCGTCGTTCAACAACGACTTCACGCTGGAGACCCGCTACCCGCTGAAGGTCGACGACTACTTCCTGCACGACCTGGGCGTCACCTACGACCTGGCCGATGTGACCAAGCGCTGGGGCCTGGGCCTGGACAGCCTGCGCGCCCGCCTGGTGGTGCGGAACCTCTTCGACGAGGAGCCGCCGATCTACGCGACCAACGCGGCCAATGCGTACGGCACCTACGACTTCATCGGCCGCTACTTCGTGGTTGGCCTGACGGGTCGGTTCTAGGCCATCGGCCAACACCGTCCGGGGCTGCGACGGCCCCGGAAGGGACATGGAGAGCAAAAAAGGAGCCGCCGGGTCGCCCCGGCGGCTCTCTTGTTTTCAGCTTTGCGCAGGCGCTCAGGCGGACTGCAGCGTCCGCTGGCCGACCACGCCAGCGAGGCGGCCCTGGATGATCTCCTCGGCCTCGCGGACCATGCGGCTGATGAGTTCGGCGCAGGTGGGGATGTCGTGGATCAGGCCCTGGACCATGCCCGCCGACCAGATGCCGTAGTCGGGATCGCCCTGCTCATAGACCACACGCCCGCGGGCGCCGGCCACCAGGTCCTTCACGTCCTCGAACTTGGCCCCGCCCCGGCGCTCGATGGCCACCACCTCGTCCGAGACGGCGTTCTTCGCGACCCGGGCGGTGTTGTGCATGGTCCGGAAGATCAGGTTGGTCTGCCGCTCGTCATTGGCGACGATCTGCTCCTTCACCTTCTGGTGGATGGGGCTTTCGACCGTACACATGAAGCGGGTGCCCATGTTGACGCCGTCAGCGCCGAGGGCCAGGGCCGCCACCAGCCCGCGGGCGTCGCCGAAGCCGCCGGAGGCGATCATCGGGATCTTCACCTTGTCGGCGGCCGCCGGGATCAGGATCAGGCCGGGGATGTCATCCTCGCCCGGGTGACCCGCGCATTCGAAGCCGTCGATGGAGATGGCGTCCACGCCCATCCGCTCGGCCGACAGGGCGTGGCGGACCGCGGTGCACTTATGGATCACCTTGATCCCGTGCTCCTTGAAGTGGTCGACGTGCTCCTGCGGCTTGTAGCCGGCGGTCTCGACGATCTTCACGCCCGAATCGATGATCGCCTGCCGGTACTCGGCGTAGGGCGGCGGGTTGATCGCCGGCAGGATCGTCAGGTTCACCCCGAACGGCTTGTCGGTCAGCTTGCGGCAGCGGTCGATCTCGCGCCGCAGGTCATCGGGCGTGGGCTGGGTCAGCGCCGTGATGAAGCCAAGGCCGCCGGCGTTGGCGACCGCGGCCACCAGCTCGGCCCGCCCGACCCACTGCATCCCGCCCTGCACGATGGGGTGCTCGACCCCGAACGTCTCGGTGAACCGCGTCTTCAGCGCCATGGGGCGAACCCTCCAAACATCTGTTTGGACGACACTGAAGCCGCGGACGCTAGGTCACGCAAGCCAGAAGCTTACTGAAGGCCGCTCTTGCCGATGGCGTAGAAGCGTTCAGCGCGCTGCGCCTTGAGGGTGGCGGCGTCGAGCTGGAGCAGGACCTTCAGCTCTTCCTCGATGGCGTCGCCCACCGCCTTGATGGCCGCCTCGGGGTCCGAATGGGCCCCGCCCGCCGGCTCGGGGATGATCCGGTCGACGATCTTCATCCGCTCCAGATCCTGGGCGGTGATCTTCATGGCCTTGGCCGCCTCGCCCGCCGTGCGCGCGCCGCGCCAGAGGATCGAATTGGCCCCTTCCGGCGCGATCACCGAATAGATGGCGTGCTCCAGGATCAGCACCCGACTGGCCGCAGCGATGGCGATGGCGCCGCCCGAGCCGCCCTCGCCGGTGATCACCGCCACGTTGGGCGTCTCCAGCATCAGGCACTTTTCGGTGGAGCGGGCGATGGCCTCGGCGACCCCGCGCTCTTCGGAGGCGACGCCCGGATAGGCGCCGGCGGTGTCCACCAGGGTGATGACCGGCAGGTTGAACCGCTCGGCCAGCTCCATCAGGCGGATCGCCTTCCGGTACCCCTCGGGGCGGGCGTAGCCAAAGTTGTGCTTCACCCGGCCGACGGTGTCGCGGCCCTTCTCATGGCCCATGATCACCACGGGCATGCCGCGGAAGCGGCCGAGACCGCCCATGATCGCCTGGTCGTCGGCGAAGGCGCGGTCGCCGCGCAGCTCCTGAAAGTCGTCAATCAGGCTGGCGCAGTAGTCGACGAAGTGGGGCCGCTCGGGATGGCGGGCGACCTGGGTCTTCTGCCAGGCGTCGAGATTCTCATAGGCCTCTCGCCGCATCTCCTGGGCGCGAGCCCGCAGCGCGGCGATCTCCTCGTCCAGGGAGCCGGGGCTGGCCGTCTCCGACAGCCGGGAGAGTTCCTCGATCTTGGCTTCGAGGTCGGCGATGGGGCGCTCGAACTCGAGATAATGGGCGGCCATTCGGAAGATCGCGTCCTTAGGTGGGTCGTCCGGAAGCGGCGGAAACTAGGCGCAAGCCGTCGCCCTAACAAGCCGGGAACCAGGGCCATGGTTGCGGCTTCCCCGCCTATGAGGAGCTTCTTGCGCGACAACGGCCTGACGCTCGTCCTCCTGATGCTGTTCCTGGTGAGCCTCGCGGGCCAAGTGTTCACCGGCCTCGGGCTGGTGAACGAGGAACGGGCGGACCACGGCTTGGCCCTGATCGGCCTCGCCCAGTTCCTGAGGTCGGGCCAGTTCCTCTCGACCCTGTTCGAGAACTGGGAGAGCGAGTTTCTGCAGATGTGGGCCTACGTCACCCTGACGGCCTTCCTCTTCCAGCGTGGCTCCCCGGAATCGAAGGACCCGGACGAGCGGGCGCCGCAGGATCGCGACCCTGCGCTCGACGCAGGCCGGCCGGAGGCGCCCTGGCCGGTGAGGGCCGGCGGCTGGATTCGCGGCCTCTACGCCCAGTCCCTGGGCCTGGCCCTGGCGGCCCTGTTCGTCGTCTCGTTCGGCCTGCATGCGGAACACAGCGCCCGGCTGGCCGCGGAGGAGGCCCGCATGCACCACCAGCCGCCGCCGGGGGTCTGGGAGCACCTGGCCGGCCCCGGCTTCTGGTTCGAGAGCTTCCAGAACTGGCAGAGCGAATTCCTCTCCACCGCCGTGCTGGTGGTGCTGGCCATCGTCCTTCGCCAGCGGGGATCGCCCGAGAGCAAACCCGTGGGCGCGCCGCACGGCCAGACCGGCGCCTGAGGCCCGGCGGCCCGACGCTGCAACCACCACCCGGACTGGCCGTTTGTAGGCCCGAGGTCGAGCCAGGCCTGCATCCGTTTCGGGGGCCGGAGGCGGACCGGCGCGTCTTCGTCGCACGCGCGGCCTGCCCTGACACCGCATCCCGCGCCTCGAGGAGAAACGGAGCTTTCTATGAACAGCATGATGAAGATCGGGATGGCGTCGGCGCTCGCCCTCGCCACCGCCGCCCCCGCCTACGCCCAGGCCCAGGCCTATCGGCCGACGCCGGAGTACGAGCGGGCGCAGGCCGAATACGAGGCGCAGCGCGCCCAGTACCAGGACAGTCGGGATGCCTATCGCGAGGCCCGGGCCGACTACAGCGCCCAGCGCCGTGACTACGAGCGGCGGATGGCCGACTGGGAACGGGCCCGCGCCCGCTATGACGCCCGCTATGGCTATGGCGCGTATGAGCGCCGTAACGCCCGCCCGGCCTGGAACGACGCCTGGGGCTCCCCGCCCTACGCCGGCTACTACGGCTCCAACGCCTCGACGAATGTCCGCTGCAACAACAACTCCACTGTGACCGCCGGGGTGCTGGGGGCGATCGTGGGCGGCGTGCTCGGCTCGAACGTGGCGGCCCGCAACGCCCGAACCGAAGGGGCGGTGCTCGGCGCCCTGGTCGGCGGCGGCCTGGGTGCAGCGGTCGGCAACGCCAACGACCGCTACAAGTGCGACAGCCGCGGCCCCTACTTCACCTACAACGACACGGTGCCGTACCGGGAAAGCCGGTCGTACCGCTACGGCGCCTATGACTCTAACTATTACACGCGCCAGCGCTGCCGCCTGGCGCCGGCGCCGGTGGACGCCCGCGGCGCCGACTACCGCTATGTGCGCGTCTGTCCCGACAGCGACGGCCGCTACCGCATCACCGGCTGACCGACGCCGCTCCGCCCAGGCCTGCCAAGGGCCTGGGCGGAACTATTTCCGCGCCAGCGGATGCTTGCTGTGGACCACCTCGGCGAGGTGATCCTTGGCCACGTGGGTGTAGATCTGGGTGGTGGCCACATCGGCGTGGCCGAGCAGCTTCTGCACCACCCGCAAGTCCGCCCCGCCCTCCAGCAGATGGGTGGCGAAGGCGTGACGCAGGACGTGGGGGCTGACCCGGGCCGGATCGATGCCTGCGTCTGCGGCGGCCTCGTCCAGCAGCTGGGCGAACCGGCGGGGCGTAAGGCGCCCCTCCTTGCCCCGGGAGGGGAACAGCCACGGATTGGCGGCGTCGCCCTTGCGCAGGAAGCGCGGGCGGACCTCGAGATAGGCCTTCACCGCGGCCCGCGCCGCCTCGTTGAGGGGGGCCAGCCGTTCCTTGCCGCCCTTGCCCTTGATGATGAGATAGGCCGGGTCCCGGGCCAAGGCCGCGAGGGTGAGCGAGGTCAGCTCCGAGATCCGCAGGCCCGAGGCGTAGGCCAGTTCCACCATGCAGGCGAGCCGCAGGCCCTGGGCCCCGTCGCGGGCGCCGGCGGCGGCGATCAGCCGGTCCATCTCCTCGCGGGTCAGCACCTTGGGCAGGCTGCGCCCCTGTTTCGGAGCCTCCACCCGGCGGGAGGGATCATCGTCGCGCCAGCCCTCGCCGAGGACAAAGCGATAGAACTGCCGGACCGCGGCCCGCCGCCGCGCCGCCGTGGCCGCCGAGAGGCCGCGGACGCCGAGGTCGACGAAATAGGCCTCCACATCCTCGGCCCCGGCGTCGGCGAGGTCCCTGCCGCGCCCAGCCAGGAAGCCGGCGGCGTCGGCTAGGTCGCGGGCATAGGCGGCCAGCGTGTTCTTCGCCGCCGCGCGCTCCACGGCCATCATCTCGAGGAAGGCCTCGGTCCAGGCGCCGCCCTGTCTCGGCCCCGGGCTCATTTGAGGCCGGCCAGCCCCTCGGCGGCGAAGGCGTTGGCCTCGTCGGTCAGCCCCACCCGGCGCAGGGCGTGGACGATCAGGATGCGATCCCCCAGGGCGACGCCGTCCGCCCCCGCCTCTGCGGCGGTCCACAGGGCCAGCAGCGCCGTCTCGCCCATGGCCTTGGCCTCGGCCGCCCGGGCCAGGGCCAGCACCCGGCCGGCCGGCGCCTTGCCCGCCGCCACAGTGAAGCCCGCCAGATAGCCGCTCTCGCTGACGCCCAGCTCGGGGCTCAGGGCCGACATGAGCAGGGCCGCCGCCTCGGTGCGCGGGCGCGCCTTGCCTGAAGACGGGACCGCCGAGATCAGCGTCCGGGCCCAGGCGGCGACGCCGGGCTGCTGGTCGGGCGCCGGCGCGAAGCCGAAGGCGCTCGGATCGGGTTCGGCCACCCGCCAGTCGGGATCCGCGGGCGCCAGGGCCGCCGCCACCGCGGGGGCGGGCTTGGCCTCGGACAGGTCGAGGCCAAGGCTGCGCGAGAGGGCGTAGTCGAGGCCGTTGCGCAGGGAAGCCGCGCCCGGCGCCGTTCCCGACAGCCTGGCCCCCATCAGCCGGCCATAGACCGCGTCCCGGGCCTGGGACTGGGCAAGGTCGAAGGTGAGCTGGGCCTGGGCGGTCTCGTCGGCGAGGACCTGGCAGTAGGCCCGCAGGCGCAGCCAGTAGATCTGGCCCCGGCCCTCGCCCAGCCGCTCGGCGATGGCGCAGGCGCGGGCGTCGTCTCCGGCCAGGAGGGCGCTCTCGGCGGCGGCCTGGGACAGCACCGAGCTGCGCTCCAGGCCCGGCGCCCGGGACAGGATCGCGGCGGCGGCCTGGGGATCGCCCAGGGCGATGAGCGCATTGGCCCGAGCGCCGATCAGGGCCGGGCTGTCGCCAATCCCCGACGGGCCGGGGGCGCCCGTGGCCAGCACCCGGCGGCCGAGCTGGGCGGCGGCGGGGGACAGGGGCCTGGTCGCCAGCAGGGGCAGCACCTTGTCCAGGGTCTCGGCCGAGGCGCCGCGCCACAGGTCGGCGGGCAGGCCGGTGTCGCGGCCGGGCGTCGAGAAGGCGTCGGGGGCGTCCAGCGGCGTGACCTCCACAGGCTGGGCCACGGCGGCGGAGGCGGTCAGCAGAAGGGCGCCCAGGGCGGCGGAAATGAGGGACGAACGCAGCATGGCCATAGCCTACATGCGGGCTTCGGTTGGCGCGAGGGCGCGCGCTCGTGTATGCCTCCGCCGTCCATGGACCGCTACGAACCGCTTCGCCGCCGCACCATCGCGCTCGTGGGCCTCATGGGCGTCGGCAAATCCAGCGTGGGGCGCAGGCTCGCCAGCGCGCTGTCCCTGCCGTTCCGCGACGCCGATTCCGAGGTGGAGTCGGCGGCCGGGCGGTCGATCTCCGACATTTTCGCGGACCTGGGCGAGGCCGCCTTCCGCGACGGCGAGCGCCGGGTGATCTCCCGGCTGCTGGAACTGCCGCCGCATGTGCTGGCCACCGGCGGCGGGGCCTTCATGAACGCCGAGACCCGGGCCCTGATCAAGGAACGGGCGATCTCGGTCTGGCTGAAGACCGACCTTGAGATCCTCGCCCGGCGGGTGGGCCGCAAGGACTCCCGCCCGCTGCTGGTCGGCAAAGATCCGCTGGAGGTGCTGAAGGCCCAGGCCGAGGTCCGCTATCCCGTCTACGCCGAGGCCGACATCACCGTGGAGACCGGCGACGTCGCCCACCACGTGGCCGTGGACCAGATCATCCGCGCGCTGTCCGACTATCTGCAGGAGCCTGCCCCGTGAGCCGTCCCGAGCCTCGCCGCATCCCCGTGGGCCTCGGGGATCGGGCCTATGAGGTGCGGGTGGGCGACGGACTGCTGGACACCGCCGGCGAGCACATCCGCCCGTTCCTCAAGCGCGGCCGCACGGCGGTGGTGAGCGACGAGACCGTCTGGGGCCTCCACGGCGAGCGCCTGACCGCCGCCCTGGCCAACGCCGGGATCGAGGCCCATCCGGTGATCGTGCCGCCGGGCGAACAGACCAAGAGCTTCGAGGGGCTGGCCGACCTCTCCGACCGGCTGCTGGCCCTGGAGCTGGACCGGGGCGACCTGATCACCGCCTTCGGCGGCGGGGTGGTCGGGGACCTCGCGGGCTTTGCGGCCGCCATCTACAAGCGCGGCATCGACTTCGTGCAGATCCCCACCACCCTGCTGGCGCAGGTGGACTCCTCGGTGGGCGGCAAGACGGCCATCGACACGCCCCGGGGCAAGAACCTGGTGGGAGCCTTCCACCAGCCGCGGCTGGTGCTGGCGGATCTGTCGGTGCTGGGCAGCCTGCCCGACCGGGAGATGCGGGCCGGCTACGCAGAGGTGATCAAGTACGGCCTGCTGGGCGACCGGAGGTTCTTCGAATGGCTGGAGGCGAACGGCGGGGCGGTTCTCGGCCGAGAGCCGGCCGCCCTCACTGAGGCCGTGGCCCGCTCGGTGGAGATGAAGGCCGGGATCGTCGCCGAGGACGAGCGCGAGCAGGGCCGCCGGGCCCTGCTGAACCTCGGCCACACCTTCGGCCACGCCCTGGAGGCCGAGACCGGCTATGGCGCCGCCCTGCTGCACGGCGAGGCAGTGGGCGTGGGCACGGCGCTGGCCTTCCGCTTCTCGGCGGCGCAGGGGCTTTGCGAGGCTCAGGACGCCGAGCGCGCCGTGCGCGGGATCGCCGCCGCGGGCCTGCCGGTGACCCTGGCCGACGTGCCCGGCCATCCCTTCAGCGCCGAGCGGCTGGTCTCCCACATGGCCCAGGACAAGAAGGCCGAGGGCGGCCGCCTGACCTTCATCCTCGCCCGGGCGCTGGGCGAGGCGTTCGTGGCCAAGGACGTGGACGCCGGCGCAGTGCGGCGCTTCCTGATCAGTGAGGGAGCCGGCCCGTGATCTGGGCCCTCCTCGCCGCCCTCGCCCCAACGCTGCTCATCCTGCTCAGCATGTCGGCGCTGGTCTCGGCGGCGGAGACCTCGATGACCGCCGCCAGCCGCGGCCGCCTGCACCAGCTGGAACGCGAGGGCGATCAGGCCGCCCGCCGGGTCAATCGCCTGATCAGCAACCAGGAGACGATGATCGGAGCGATCCTGCTCGCGAACAACGTCCTCAACATCTTCGCCTCAGTGGTGACCACCCGCGTCCTGGGCGCGGCCTTCCCGGGCTGGCTGGGCACCGCCATCGCCACGGCCGTGATGACCTTGCTGGTGGTGGTGTTCGCTGAGATCCTGCCCAAGACCGTGGCCATCGCCCGCGCCGACGACACCGCCCGGGCCCTGTCGATCCCCACCTACTGGGTTGTGCGCCTGTTCGGGCCGCTGGCCGACGGGGCCCAGTGGATCGTCCGCGCGACCTTGAAGCCCTTCGGCATCCGCCTCGACGCCGGGGCCGACGTCCTGGCCGCGCACGAGGAGATCCGCGGCGCGGTGGAGTACCACCACGCCGAGGGCACGGTGGAAAGCGGCGACCGCTGGATGCTGGGCGGAGTGCTCGACCTCTCCGAGATGGACGTGAGCGAGGTGATGGTCCACCGCCGCTCGATGATCATGATCGACGGCGACCTGCCGCCCCGGGCGGTGCTGGCCGCCGCCCTGGACAGCGGCCACAGCCGCCTGCCGGTCTATCGCGACGAGCCCGAGAACATCGTCGGCATCCTGCACACCAAGGACCTGCTGCGGGCCATCGCCAAGGCCGACGGCGACCTCGACGCCATCGACGTGGACGACCTCCTGCGGACGCCCTGGTTCACCCCGGAGACCACCAGCCTGAAGGACCAGTTGGCCGCCTTCCTGAAGAACAAGAGCCACTTCGCCCTGGTGGTGGACGAGTACGGCGCACTGCAGGGGCTGCTCACCCTCGAGGACATCCTCGAAGAGATCGTCGGCGAGATCGAGGACGAGTACGACGTGGTCGCCCGCGGCGTGACGCCCCTGGACGACGGCTGGATCGCCGCCGAGGGCTCGGTGAGCATCCGCGAGCTGAACCGGGCCTTCAACTGGAGCCTGCCCGACGACGAGGCGGTGACCGTGGCCGGACTGCTGATCAACGAGGCACAGCGCATTCCCGAGGTGGGCGAGACCTTCGCCTTCCACCGCCATCAATTCCGGGTGGCCGAACGGCGCGGCAACCAGCTGACCCTGCTGCACATCTCCCCGCCGGAGCCCGAACCGGACGAAAACTAGGGAACCTACGGCGCCGCTTGCCGTTTCCTTGCGCAATGGCCGCGAGGGGGCTTGGACTTGACGACGTCGGAAAACCGGCCGCCGGGCCGTTCACACGCTATTCAAGCCCTTCCGCATGTGATTAGCGGAAAAGCGCGCATCATCGGCGCGTGGGCGCAGGAGTTTCAGGCATGACCAGCGTGACCGGACTCGAAGGCCTGAGAGTTCTCGTCGTCGAAGACGAGATGATGGTCTCGATGCTCATCGAAGACATGCTGTCGGACCTGGGCTGCACCGTTGTGGGGCCGGCCTCCCGGCTGGACGAGGCGATGGATCTGGTCCGTTCGGCCGAGTTGGACTGCGCTGTCCTGGACGTGAACCTCGGCGGCCAGCCGATCTTCCCCCTGGCCGACCTGCTTCGGGAAAAGGGCGCGCCGTTCGCCTTCGCCACCGGCTATGGCGACGCTGGGCTGCGGGACATCGACCGCGGCACGCCCGTCCTGCAGAAGCCCTTCCGCGAGGGTGATCTGGCGCGGGTGCTCGGCGAACTGCGCAAGGCCGCCACCGGGGCCTGAGCCCGCCGGCGGGGTCCGCTAGAGGTAGTGGATGGCGCGGGCCGTCAGGTCATGGACCAGAACGGCCACCGAACCCGCCAGCGCCAGCACTGCGATCAGCATCTTCACGATCCCGTCTCCGACCGTCGTTGACGAGATGGGGAGCAGGGGGACCGGCCGCCAGACGGGTTTTTCGCAGAACGGTTCTGCCGATCCGGGGGAACGCCGCGTCAGGCCTCGCCCGGCGCCAGGGCCTTTACCGACAGGGCGTGGACCGGCCCGGCCAGTTCCTCGGCCAGGGCGCGATAGACCATCCGCTGACGCGCGACGCGGGCCGTCCCGGCGAAGGCCGCCGACTCGATGGTGACGTTGAAATGACTCTCGCCGCCGGGGCGAGCGCCGGCGTGGCCGTGATGCCGCGCAGAGTCGTCCTCGATCTCAAGCCGGGTCGGCTCGAAGGCGGCGGTCAGCTTGTTTCGGATGGCTTCGATTATGGCGCCCATCGGCCCGCTGTTCAATTCTTGAAGGGATGTCGCAGGACCCCATACTTGGCCCATGCCCGGCGCGTTTCAATACAAGCCCAAGTTCGTCGACATCCGCGTTCGCCCGCCCTCGCCCGAAGAAGACGGGCGGGCCGATGACGTGCATGCGCTGAAGCCCGGCGAGCGGGCCTGCGACCATCCGGGCTGCCGGGCGGCCGCCACCGCGCGGGCGCCCAAGTCGCGCGAGCTGCTGCACGAGCACTACTGGTTCTGCCAGCCGCACGCGGCCGAATACAATCGCAACTGGAACTTCTTCGCCGGCCTGTCCGAGGAGGAAATCCGCCGCCGGCAGGAGGACGAGCTGAAGACCGGCGGCCGTCCCACCTGGGAGATGAAGGCCGGCCGCATGTCGCGGGAGGCCGCCTCGTTCACGCACCGGTTCGCCCAGGGCGAAGGCGGGTATCGCGACTATCACGAGCTTTTCGGCTCCCGGGCGCGGCGCGCCCAGGCTCCCGAGCCCGAAGGTCGGCATCTGGGCAAGCTCGAGCGCAACGCCCTGGCCGATCTCGACCTCGACGAGGACGCCGACAGCGCCAAGATCCGCGGCCGCTACACCGAGCTCGTTCGCCGCCTGCACCCCGACGCCAACAACGGCGACCGGTCCGGAGAGCACAAGCTCCAGCGGGTCATCAAGGCCTACCAGACCCTGCGCAAGGCCGGGATGGTCTAGGCGACCTCGCGCAGGCCGTCGTCGTCCGACGGCGCGGAACTGTGCATGAAGGCCGCCATGAGCCGCGCCAGTTCGGCCACCCGCTCGTTGAGCGCCCGGGTCGCCGCCGAGGTCTGATCCACCATGGCCGCGTTCTGCTGGGTGAGCTGGTCCATCTGGTTGACGGCCACATTCACCTCGGCAAGGCCGCGCGACTGTTCATCGGATGACGCGGCCTGCTCCGCCACGATGCGGTCGATGGCCCCGATGCGCTCGACGATAACGTTCAGCGCCTCGCCCGTGCGGCCGACCAGCTGGACGCCCGCCCGCACCTGACGGTTGGACTCGGCGATCAGCCCCTCGATCTCCTTGGCGGCGGCCGCCGAACGCTGAGCCAAGGCCCGCACTTCCGAAGCGACGACGGCGAAGCCCTTGCCGGCCTCGCCCGCCCGGGCGGCCTCGACCCCGGCGTTGAGGGCCAGGAGGTTGGTCTGGAAGGCGATCTCGTCAATGACGCCGATGATCTGGGCGATGCGGCGCGAGGAGCCGTCGATTTCGTCCATGGCGCCCACGGCCTGACGCACGACTTCGGCAGAGGCGTCGGCCTCGCCCTTCACCGCGGCGACGAAGCGGGTGGCCTCCTGGGCCCCGTCGGCGCTCTTGCGCACGGCGACGGTGATCTCCTCCAGGGCGGCGGCGGTCTCCTCGAGGTTGGCCGCCTGCTGCTCGGTGCGGCCGGACAGCCGGTCGGCGGCTTGGCCGATCTCCTCCACCCGCTCGGACACTTCGACGGCCGTGGCGGCGGCGGCGGACACCGCCTCCTCCAGGGCCGCCACGGCGGTGTTGAAGTCGGCCTTGAGCACCTCGAACTCGGGCGCCACGGGCACGTCCATACGGGCGCGAAGATCGCCGCTGGACACCCGCGCCAGGGCGGCGGCGAGGGCCTGCACCATGTCCGCCGTCTCCCGCTCGGCCCGCTCACGCTCGGCGGCCAGCCGCTGGCGCTCGGCCTCGAGGCTCTCCAGGTAGATCGAGATCGCGAAGTCCATGTCGAGCAGGACCGCCTTCACCAGCGCTCCCGCGGCCCTGGCGGTCTCGTCCGCGCCCTTGCGGCCCGCGAACAGGCTCCGCTTGGCCCAGCGCTCCTGAATCAGGTCCTCCAGCAGGCGCTCGAGGATCCGGGCGTAGCCGCCGATGTACCAGCGCGGCTCCAGACCGATGCGGGCATGGGTCTCGCCGATCGCCCGGACGCTGCGCACGTAGGACTCGTCGAACTCGGCCTCGGCGATGCGCGTCCAGTGGCCGTTCTGGGCCCGCTGGGCGCCGGCGATGTGGCTTTCGTCGCGGAAGAACTTCCGCACCTCGGGCGTCTCGCGCACCCTGGCGTAGAACCCGTCCAGCGCCGGATCGATGCGGGCCGCGAGGAACGGCTTCAGGCGGGCGAGCGCCGCGCGGGAGCCGGCGTCCAAGCCGATGAACTCGAGCCTCTGATTGACAGCGTAACGGTCACTCACGCGCCCACTCCATGCAGTCCTATGGCGGCATGGAGCCCTGCAGCCGTTAACGCCACCTTGCCCGTTCCTGCGCCTTTTCGCCGCACGGCGGTTTGACGCAGGTCAATGCGCGGATGCGTCAGGCCGCCGCGGCGGCCCGGCGGGCGGCGAACCAGGGGATCAACCGGCGGATGGCCTCCTCGATCTCCGGGGTGGAGACCGCGAAGCTCATGCGGATGAAGCGGCGCCCCTCCACGGGGTCGAAGTCCACGCCCGGCGCAGTGGCGACGCCCGTGTCCTGCAGCAGCTCCTTGCAGAAGGCGAGGCTGTCGTCGGTCAGGGCGCCCACGTCGGCCCAGATGTAGAAGGCGCCGTCGGGCGGGGCGATCTCGTCGAGGCCGAGCTGCGGCAGGGCGGCCAGCAGGAGTTCCCGGTTGCGACGGTAGGTGGCCACATGGCCTTCCAGCTCGTCACGGCAGTCCATGGCCACCAGGGCGGCATGCTGGGCCAGGGCCGGGGCGGTAAGGAACAGGGCCCCCATGTAGGCTACGGCGCGCGAGGCCTCGGCCTTGGGCGCCACCAGCCAGCCCAGCCGCCAGCCGGCCATGCTGAAGTACTTGGAGAAGCTGTTCACGACGATCGCCGTGGGCTCAAACTCCAGCATCGTGCGGGTCGGCTCGGCGTAGCTCAGGCCGTGGTAGATCTCGTCCGAGATGATGCGGATGCCGCGCTCGCGGCAGACCTTGGCGATGGCCGCCATCTCCTCGCCCGGGATCACGGTGCCGGTGGGGTTGGCCGGGCTGGCGATGATCACCCCCGCCGGCGCCGGGTCGAGGGCCGCGAGCTGGGCCGCAGTGAGCTGGAACCGGGTTTCGGGACCGCAGGGGATCTCCAGGGCCGTCATGTGCAGGGCGCGGACGGTGTTGCGGTAGGCCACATAGCCCGGCCGGGCCATGGCGATGACATCGCCCGGCTTGAAGGTCGCCGACATGGCCAGCACCAGGGCGGGCGAGGCGCCGCAGGTGAGGGTGATCTGCGAGGGCTCCACGGTCACGCCATAGGTCTCGGCGTAGTGGCGGCAGATCCGGGCCTTCAGCGGCGCGCTTTCCCAATAGCCCATGGCCTCGGTGTCGAGGATCGCGTGGGCGCGCTCGATGGCCGCCCTGGGCGCGCCGGTGGACGGTTGGCCGAACTCCATGTGGATGACGGAGCGGCCCTCGGCCTTCAGCCGCTGGGCCAGGCCGCTGATCGAGATGGCGTAGAAGGGTTCGACCGTGTTCATGGCGACTGGCTAACCGGAATTTTCGTCGCACGCCATGCGGCTTGACCTCGCGCGCCCGCGGCGCGAAGCGGAGGTCATCAGGGGGAGCTTTTCCGTGACGGCCACCAACTCGACGCCTCGCGTGCTCACCGCAAGCCTGGTGGGCACGGCGGTGGAGTTCTACGACTTCTACATCTACGCCACCGCGGCCTCGCTGGTCTTCCCGCGCCTGTTCTTCCCCGAGGCGTCGGCCTCGGCCCAGCTGATGAGCAGCTACGCCACCTTCGCCGTGGCTTTCTTCGCCCGGCCGGTGGGCGCGGCCTTCTTCGGGCACTTCGGCGACCGGATCGGGCGCAAGTCGACCCTGGTGGCCTCGCTGGTGACCATGGGCCTGTCGACCCTGCTGATCGCCTTCCTGCCGACCTACGCCGTGGCCGGCTGGATCGCCCCCGCCCTCCTCTGCCTGCTGCGCTTCGGCCAGGGCTTCGGCCTGGGCGGCGAATGGGGCGGCGCGGCCCTGCTGGCGGTGGAGAACGCCCCGCCCGGCTGGCGCGCCCGTTTCGGCATGTTCCCCCAGCTCGGCGCGCCCGTGGGCTTCATCGCCGCCAACGGCCTTTTCCTGATCCTCGGCCTGACGCTCAGCGCCGACGACTTCCAGGCCTGGGGCTGGCGCCTGCCGTTCCTGCTCAGCGCCATCCTGGTGATCCTCGGTCTGTGGGTGCGACTGAAGCTCACCGAGACACCGGCCTTCCAGAAGGTGCTCGACGAGGCCGGCCCCGCGCACGTGCCCATGGCCGAGGTCATCCGCCGCCATCCGGGCGCCCTGGTGGGCGGCACCTTCGCGGTGGTGGCCTGTTTCGCCATCTTCTACATCGCGACGGCCTTCGCCCTGGGCTACGGCACCGCCACCCTGGGCTACAGCCGCGAGACCTTCCTCGCCGTGGAGCTGGGCGCGATCCTGTTCCTGGCCCTGGGCATCGTCCTGGCCGGCTGGTGGTCGGACAAGGCCAATCCCCGCCGGGTGCTGATCGCCGGCTGCGGCGGCACCGTGCTGGTGGGCGCGACCCTGGGCGCCATGCTGGGCTCGGGCTCGCTGCTGCTGATCCTGGCCTGGCTGTCCCTCGCGCTGCTGGCCATGGGCTTCGTCTACGGCCCCCTCGGCGCCTATCTGCCCAGCCTGTTCCCGCCCCGGGTGCGCTACACGGGGGCGTCCATCGCCTTCAACCTCGGCGGCATCATCGGGGGCGGCCTCGCCCCCATCGCCGCCCAGGCCCTCGTCGGACGCGGCGGTCTCGGCCTGGTGGGGGCCTATCTCGCCGCCGCGGCGCTGCTCAGCCTGGTGGGGCTGGTGCCCACCAAGGTCCAGCACGAGGACTGACTGCGGCCGGCCCAGGGCCGGCGCGCGCGGGCGCCGTCAGACGCTCAGGCCGGAACCTCGCCCGCGACCGTCGTGCGGTGCATGACCCGCAGGCTCCCGTCATAGCCGCCCTCGGCGAAGTGGGCGGTGCAGCGGTTGTCCCACATCAGCACCATGCCGGGCCGCCACCGGTGGCGATAGACGAACTGGTGCTGAGTCATGTGGCGGAAGAGGAAGCTGAGGACGGCCGCGGCCTCCTCGGCCGAGAGCCCCTCGATCCCGGTCGTATAGACCGGCGAGACGTAGAGCGCCTTGCGGCCGGTGACCGGATGGGTGCGGACCAGCGGGTGGGCGAGGCTCTGATCCGCCTCGGGGGAGACGATGATCTCCATGGTCCGCTTCTCGGTCTCGCGGGCGAACACGCCCTTGGTCCCATAGGCCCGGCCCGCCGAATGAATGGCCCGCAGGCCGGCCAGCATCTTCTGGAACGTGGGCGACAGGGCCTCATAGGCCCGGGTGCAGTCGCAGAAGAGCGTATCGCCGCCCACGGGCGGGACCACTTCCGACCGCAGGATGGTCGCCGCCGGCGGCTGGGGCAGGAAACTCCAGTCAGAGTGCCAGCCGGCCCCGAAGTTGACGGCCTTCTCGTCGGGCTCGCGGCGCAACTCCAGGACGTTCGGATGGCCGGGCATCGGCCTGATGAACGGGTCCTCGCCGAAGGGACCGATCTGCAGGGTGAAGGCCTCCAGCGCCTCCAGGCTGAGCGGCTGGTCCGGAAAAGCCACCACCGCATGTCGGGCCCAGGCCGCCTTCACCTCCGCCAGGGCCTCGGACGCCAGCGACCGCGAGAGGTCGACCCCGGTGATCTCGGCCCCGAAACCCGACGGCTGGGGCCTGACGGAAATGATGCGGTAGTCCGGCGCGGCAGCGTCCAACATGGCGACCTCCCCGGCGCGGCTCTCGGGCGGGCCGCGCTCACCCTAGAAACACCCGTTTGCTTCCGCCCGGGCAAGCGAGTAATCGGCGTTTCATGGCCGCTTTCGACACCACCGAAGACAAGCTGATCTCCCTGGTCCCCGACAAGACGGTGAACGCCCGCGAGACGTTCGGCGTGGACTTCGACATGGAGGTCCCTGCGTTCTCGGAACGCGATCCCCACGTGCCGGACACGGACGAGGCCTACCGGTTCGATCCCGAGACCACCCGGGCGATCCTGGCCGGCTTCGCCTTCGACCGCCGGGTGATGGTCCAGGGCTATCACGGCACCGGCAAGTCGACCCACATCGAGCAGGTGGCGGCCCGCCTCAACTGGCCGCTGATCCGGGTGAACCTGGACAGCCACGTGTCGCGGATCGACCTGGTGGGCAAGGACGCCATCGTCCTGAAGGACGGCAAGCAGGTCACCGAGTTCCGGGAAGGCATCCTGCCGTGGGCGATCCAGCGGCCGATCGCCCTCGTCTTCGACGAATATGACGCCGGCCGTCCGGACGTGATGTTCGTGATCCAGCGCGTGCTGGAGGCCCAGGGCAAGCTGACCCTGCTCGACCAGAACCGGGTCATCCGGCCCAACCCCTATTTCCGGCTGTTCGCCACCACCAACACCATTGGCCTGGGCGACACCACCGGCCTCTATCACGGCACCCAGCAGATCAACCAAGGCCAGATGGACCGCTGGTCCATCGTCACCACGCTCAACTATCTGAGCCACGAGGTGGAGGCGGCCATCGTGCTGGCCAAGGCGCCGTCGTACGACACCCCCGAGGGCCGGCGGACCATCGCCGCCATGGTCCGGGTGGCCGACATGACCCGCAACGCCTTCATGAACGGCGACATCTCCACCGTCATGAGCCCGCGCACGGTGATCACCTGGGCCCAGAACGCCGAGATCTTCGGCGGCGACGTGGGCCTCGCCTTCCGCATGACCTTCCTGAACAAGTGCGACGAACTGGAGCGCGGCACCGTGGCCGAGTTCTACCAGCGCGCCTTCGGCCAGGACCTGCCGGAAAGCACCGCCCGGGTGCGGGTGGCCTAAGACCAGAGCCGGGGCTCGCGGGCCCCGGTCGCATCTCCCCGCTGTCGACGACATGCCCGCCGCCGCGGGCGACTTGCGCATGCCCGCATCGAACGACTGGACGGCGGCCCAGGGTCGGGCGATAACATACTAAATATTCGAATACGTCCTGGGGGAGGATACGGACATGATGAAGACCTATGCGAGCGCGCTCGCCCTGAGCCTTGGGCTCCTGATGGGGGCCGGCGCGGCCGAGGCCCAGGCGCCGGCGGGCGCCGCCCGCACCGACTACGCCGACAGGGCCAACTGGCTCTGCTACCCGGGCAAGGCGGACGACGCCTGCGCCGTCGACCTGACCACCACCGTGGTGGAGGCCGACGGTTCGACCCGCGTCGAGACGTTCAAGGCCGATCCCAACGCGCCCATCGACTGCTTTTACGTCTATCCGACGGTGTCCACGGACCCCGGGGTGATCTCCGACCTGAAGGCGGACCCGGCGGAGCTGAACGTGGTCAAGCAGCAGTTCGCCCGCTTCGGCAGCGTCTGCCGGCCGTTCGCGCCCATGTACCGGCAGGTCACCCTGGCCGCCCTGCGCTCCCTGATGGCCGGCCAGCCCATGGCGGGCCTGACCGATCCGGCCACCCGCGACACCGGCTTCCAGGACGTGGTCGACGCCTGGAACTATTATCTGAAGCACGAGAACAAGGGCCGCGGCGTGGTCCTGATCGGCCACTCGCAGGGCTCGGGCGTGCTGCAGCGACTGATCCCCGCCGAGATCGAGGGCAAGCCGGTTCAGAAGCAGCTGATCTCGGCCCTGATCCTGGGCTCGAACCTGCCGGTGGAAGCCGGCAAGGACACCGGCCACTTCAAGACCATCCCGCTGTGCCGCTCGGCTGCCCAGACCGGCTGCGCCATCAGCTACGTCTCGTTCCGCGACACCATCCCGCCGCCCGCCAACTCGCGCTTCGGCAAAGTGACCACGCCCGGCATGGAAGCGGCCTGCGTGAACCCTGCCGCCCTCGCCGGCGGCAAGGCGCCGCTGCGCAGCTACCTGTCGAACGAGTCGGCCATCGCCAGCGCCTCGGGCCCCACGCCCCAGTGGGTGAAGGACAAGCCGAACCCGAGCACTCCGTTCGTCGCGACGCCCGGCCTGCTTGCCGGCCAATGCGTCTCGCGCGACGGCTTCAACTATCTGGAGGTCCATGTGAACGCCGACCCGGCCGACCCGCGGACCGACGACATCAACGGCGACGTAGGCACGGGCGCCCTGATCATGAAGGACTGGGGCCTGCACCTGATCGACGTCAACCTCGCCATGGGCGACCTGGTCGACATCGTGGGCCAGCAGTCCAAGGCCTGGCGCGCTAAGCCGTAACGAAAAACGCCCGCCTCCGGGCCGGAGGCGGGCGGTCTTTCTTCCGCGTTGCGCGGGGCTAGCGGGTCAACTTGCGCCCGGCCATCACGCCGAGCACCAGGAAGATCACGAAACCCGCCACGAACAGGAAGAACAGGAACTTCGCGATGCCGGCCGCAGCGCCGGCGATGCCGCCGAAGCCGAGAGCCGCCGCCACCAGAGCGACGATCGCGAAGATCAGAGCCCAACGAAGCATGGCTCTCTCTCCTCAGGACAACATGGGCTCCACGCGGCCCGTCGCTGAGAACACGGCTTGGCCGTGGAGGTTCCCCGATACTTCCTTGTTTCCCGCCGGGTCAGCCCTGATCTAAGACGGAAGCGATGGCGAAGAACCCGGAAAGCCCCCTGGAGCCGTTCAAGCGCGCCCTGGCGCACGCCGCCCGCTCGCTTGCCGAAACCCCGGACCTGGAAATCGTCTATTCCGGCGAGGGTCCGCAGCTTCAGGGCAACCGGGCCATCCTGCCTCATCCGCCGCGCGACCTGACGCCCCAGGAGGCGGCGCGCATCCGCGGCCTCGCCGACCAGATGGCCCTGCGGATCGCCCATCACGACGCCGCCACCCACGCCCGCAGCCGCCCGCAATCGCCGCTGGGCCAGCCGATCTACGACGGGCTGGAACAGGCGCGGATCGAGGCCATCGGCGCCAACGCCATGGGCGGGGTGCGCGAGAACCTGGCCGCCGTGATGGAGCAGGCCTGGGCGCGGCGGACCGTCAATCAGGTCGAAGCCCTGGCCAACCCGCCCATGGGCGAGGTGGTGGCCCTGATCGCCCGGGAACGGCTGACAGGCCAGCCGCCGCCGGCCGCCGCCAAGCCGCTGGTGGACCTGTTCCGGGCCGAGATCGAGGAGAAGGCCGGCGCCGACCTCGACCGCCTGGCCGAGGCCCTGGAAGATCAGCAGGCCTTCGCCAGGATCGCCCGCAGCATCATTCGCGACCTGAAGATGGGCGACGACCTGGCGGACACGCCCGACCAGGACGACGAGGAGGACCAGGGCGAGGATGAGGGCGAGTCCACGCCGTCCGAGACCGAGGATGAAGGCGACGGCGAGAGCCAGAGCCCGCAGCAGTCGGCCATGGACGACGAGGAGTCGCAGACCCGCGAGGCCGAGACCGACGACAGCCAGATGATGGAGGCCCAGGAGGATCCCGACGGCCAGGACGCCGAGGAGCCTCCTGAAATGGGCGAGGGCGACCAGCCCGCCCGCCCCGATCCGTCCGGCGACAACCGAGCGGTCACCTACAAGGTCTTCACCACCGAGCACGACGAGATCGTCGCCGCCGAGGAGCTGTGCGAGCCCGAGGAACTGGCCCGTCTGCGGGCCTATCTCGACCAGCAGCTGGCCTCGGTCTCCAACGTGGTCTCGCGTCTGGCCAACCGCCTGCAGCGCAAGCTGCTGGCGCAGCAGAACCGCTCCTGGACCTTCGACCTGGAGGAAGGCGTCCTCGACGTCGCGCGCCTTACCCGGGTGATCATCGACCCCACCGCCCCGCTCTCCTTCAAGGAAGAGGAGGACACCGAGTTCCGCGACACGGTGGTCACCATCCTGATCGACAATTCCGGCTCCATGCGCGGTCGTCCGATCATGGTGGCCGCGGTCTGCGCCGACATCCTGGCGCGGACCCTGGAGCGCTGCGGGGTGAAGACCGAGATCCTGGGCTTCACCACCCGGGCGTGGAAGGGCGGCTCGTCCCGCGAAGACTGGCTGAAGGCCGGCAAGCCGCCGCAGCCCGGCCGGCTGAACGACCTGCGCCACATCATCTACAAGGCCGCCGACGCGCCGTGGCGCCGGGCCCGCCGCAACCTCGGCCTGATGATGCGCGAAGGGCTCCTGAAGGAGAACATCGACGGCGAGGCCCTGATGTGGGCCCACCAGCGGCTGATCGGCCGTCCCGAACAGCGGCGCATCCTGGTGGTGATCTCGGACGGGGCGCCCGTGGACGATTCCACCCTTTCGGTGAACTCGGGCCATTACCTGGAGCGCCACCTGCGCGAGGTGATCACCGAAATCGAGACCAAGAGCCCGGTGCAGCTCATCGCTATCGGCATCGGCCACGACGTGACCCGCTACTATCGCCGCGCCGTGACCATCGTCGATGTGGAGCAACTGGCGGGCGCCATGGTGGAGCAGCTGGCCGAGCTGTTCGAGGAGGAGCCCCGGGCGGTGAACCGCCGGACGGCGGGCCTGCTTGCGCCGCCGCCCACCACCCAAGGCCCGCAGGCCGCCCCCCGCCGCTCCACCTTCAAGGAAGTCCGGAGGGCCACGGCTTGACGGCGGCTCGCCGCGGCCTGGGCGCGCTCGCCGCCGCCTTGCTGCTGGCGGGCTGCCTGGACGGACCGGCGGCGCGGCTGCCCACCGAACCGGTCGCCTATGGCGCGGCCATCGTCGTGGACGGCGCGCCCGTCCCGCTCGATCCCACGGACCCCGCCCGCACGCAGATCGGCAATTTCATCTATGCCGGGGGCCTGGCGCTCAGCTCGTCCCAGACCTCGCGGCTCGGCGGCCTCTCGGACCTGAAGGTCACGGCGGACGGGCGGCTGATCTCCATCGGCGACCAGGCCGACGTCCTCGAGGCGCAGATCGTCCTCGACGCGGCCGGCCGCCTCGCAGGCCTCGCGGACGCCCGCATCTCGGCCCTCAAGGACGTGACGGGCGCGGACCTCCACGCCGGCGGCCCTAGTGAATACGACGTCGAGGGGTTCGCCGTGCTCGCCGACGGAACCCTGGTGGCGGCCTTCGAACAGCACGACCGCATCCTGGCCTATCCGCCGGACGGCGCCCTGCCCCGGCCGGCGCCCGCCCCGAACATCCGCTACGTGAGCAACAAGGGCATGGAGGCGGCCATGGCCGCCCCCGAGGCCGGCCCCGACGCCTATCGGGTGGGGATCGAGGCCACCGGCGAGCTGTTCCTCTGCCGGCTGTCCGCCCCTTGCGCGCCCGACGGCCGGGTCGACCTGGAGGGCTCCGAGCTGGTGGCCATGGACGCCCTGCCCGACGGCGGCCGCGCCTATCTGTTCCGCAGCTTCTCACCCCTGACCGGCAATATCGTGCGCCTGCGCATCGTGGATCGCCAGGGGCGCGTTGTCGATTCGCTCGAGATCCGCCGCCCGCTGACAGTGGACAATTTCGAGGGGCTGGCCGCCACGCCCTCGCCGGACGGCGGCGTGCGCTTCTATCTCGTCTCGGACGACAACTTCGGCTTCTACAACGGCCTGCCCACCGGCCAGCGCACGCTGCTGCTGGCCTTCGACTGGCGGCCCTGAGCGAAAGCAAAAAGAAAAGGCCGCCCCGAAGGACGGCCTTTCCGGAACGACAGCTTGTGTCTGGCCTTAGGCCGCCGACTGCTCGGCGAGCTTGGCCTTGATCTGGCGCTTGATCTTCAGGGCGCGCGGCGAGAGCACCTCGTCACGGGCCTTGAGCAGGACGGCGTCCAGGCCACCCTTGTTGTCCACCGTACGGAGCGCCGCATTGGTGATGCGCAGGGTCACGCTCTGGCCCAGGGCTTCCGACACGACGGTCGCCTTGGTCAGGTTCGGCATGAACCGACGCTTGGTCTTGATGTTCGAGTGGCTCACGTTATGGCCGACCATCGGGCCGACACCGGTGAGTTCGCAGCGACGCGACATGGCGAAAGGACCTTCGCGGAAAAACTTCAGGACACGCGGGCGGCGGCCGTCCGCGCGGGGAGCGGGCGATATAGAGGAAGGCGCCTGCGCGCGTCAAGGCGAGGCGGCCGGAAAGCGTGCGGAGCGGGCCTTTACGTCGCCTTCAGCCGACGCGCCTTGTAGGCGCCCCAGCCTGCGGACACCATATCTCGTAGGGAACGAAAGCCGAATCGCGGCGAGTCAGCGATTCGGACACGCTGCGTTCCGCGGCCGTTCCAGAACAGCCTGACCTTGCGTCAGGCGCCGGCCTCCGGGCGCGTGCGCCCTCACGCGCGGCAGCCACGCCGTATTCAGAAAACCGCCCGCGATCAGTCGGCGGCGATGATTCCGGCGCCAGCCGCCAGGGGCCGCGCCACATACTGGGCGGTGATCATCCGCGTGGCGTCCATCCGGCGGCCGCGCTTGTCGATCAGCTCCAGATGGACGTGGTCGGTCATGCCCCCCGGATACTTCCGCTGCAGCGAGTGGACCTTGCCGATCGGCTGGCCGACCCGCACCGCATCGCCAACCTCCACGTCGGGATCGACGTAGAAGGCCCGGGCCTCCAGCTGCAGGGCCGGGTTGCTGATCTCCACGAACCGCAGATTGGCGTCACCCGCATAGGCGTAGCCGATCTTGGTGACATAGCCCGAGATCGGAGCCGCTACCGCCTGGCCGCCCTCGGCGACGAAGTCGACTCCTTCGTGGCGGCGCACGCCGCCGTCGCGGGAGGCGCCGAACTTGCCCGAGCCGTAGGCGTCATGTTCCCGCGGCGCCTGGCCGGTGGGATTGGCGAAGTCGGCCTGGCCGTCGCCATCGAGGTCCGCGCCCTGCCAGATCAGCTCCATCTGCACCGTCCGGACGACCGGCGCCTCGGCGCGCTGCATGGCGGTCATGATCGCCGGGCGCGGGCCGGCGGGCGTGGGCACCGGGGCGGCCGCTGCTGCGGTAGCCACTACGGCGGCGATGAGCGTAACAGCCTGCAGCGGGCGATCCTTCGCCAGTTCGGAAAGGCGCGCGCGCCAGCCGTCCATCATGCCTTGTACCCTTTTCACCGATGGCGCCCTGCCCGGACTGCCGCCGGGCTTCAGGACGATGCTTTCTGCTTAGAGACGCCGCCACTCCACGGCGATGGTTCCCACCGTTTCGCGTCTCACCGGGGCGGAATATGGGCGCCGGGTGGGCAATTGGCATGCGTCATCACGCCGCCCCGGTCGGCCATGGTTCACCGAACGCCGAGACGGCGCCTCGCCTTGCGACATGTGGAACGGCCTTGGACGGACGCCCTGGGATGGGCCAGAAGGCGCGGATGATCGGCATTCTCTGCGCCACACCGGAAGAACTGGCCGCCCTTCGCGCGACGCTGGGCATCGACACGCCTCCTGAAACCTACGGCGGGCTGCAGGTCTCGACGGCCCACGGCCTCGCCCTCGCCCGCAGCGGCCTGGGCAAGGTCAACGCCGCGGCCGCCGCCACCCTGCTGCTGGACCGATTCGGGGCACGCACCCTGGTCTTCTCGGGCGTGGCCGGCGGCCTGCACCCATAACTGCCGGTGGGCTCGGTGCTGCTGGCCGGGGCCCTGGGGATCCACGACTACGGCATCGTCACCGCCGGGCGCTTCACCGCCACCCGCTCGGGGGAGATCCCGTTCGGCGCGCCGGAGCTGGCCGCGCTGGAGCCTGTGGCGCCCGAGGTCCGGGCGACCTTCGAGCGGCTGCTGGCCCGGGTCGGGCCGAGCCTTGGCCATCCCATCCGCCTCGGCGGGATCACCACCGCGGACTATTTCCTGAACTGCAGCGTCACCCGCGACGCGCTGCGCGCCCGCCTCGGCGCCGACGCCATAGACATGGAAAGCGGCGCGGTGGCCCAGGTCGCCGAGGCCTGGGGCGCGCCGCTCTATGTCATCCGCACCCTCTCGGACCTCGCCGGCGAGGAGAGCCACGTGACCTTCACCGAGATGGAGGCCATGGCCGCGGCCAACTCCGCCGCCTGCGTGAAGGCGCTGCTGGAGCTTCTGGCCTAGCCCTTCACCGCCGCGATGTGGCGGTCGACCACCGTCTCCAGGACCGCCAGGGGCGCGCCGCCCGTGGTGACCACGAGGTCGTTGTAGTCGCGCAGGTCGAACTTCGGGCCGAGCGCCGTCTTGGCCTTCTCGCGCAGGCGGACGATCTCGTTGTGGCCGACCTTGTAGGCGCAGGCCTGGCCGGGGCTGGCGCAGTAGCGGTCGACCTCGCTGGTGGCCGCGACGATCGAGCGGCCGGTGGCGCCGGCCAGCTCCTGGATCGCCTTTTCCCGGGTCCAGCGCTTCTCGTGCAGGCCGGTGTCCACCACCAAGCGGGCGCAGCGGAAGCGGAGGGCCTGCAGGTAGCCCAGGCGGCCGAACGGATCGTCCTTGTAGAAGCCCACCTCGTCGGCCAGCTGTTCGGCGTAGAGCGCCCAGCCCTCGACGAAGGCCCCGAAGCCGATCAGCGAGGAGATGGTGTGGATCTCGTTGCTACGCTCGGCAAGGTACGCCCCCTGCCAGGCGTGGCCGGGCAGCGCCTCGTGCATGGAGAGGCTGGCCAGGGTGTATTTCGGCCAGTTCGCCGTGTCGGACAGGTTCACATAGTAGATCGCCGGCCGCGAGCCATCGAGGGAAGCGAAGTTCATGTAGCCGAGGGCGGCGCCCGCCTCGATCTCCTTCGGCACAGCCCGCACCTCCACCGGCGCCTTCAGGCCCAGTTTCGAAAACTGCGAGATGTACGGCCGGATGCCGTCCACGGCCTTCTCGATCTCGGCCAGGACCTGCCGCTTGCCTTCGTCCGTGTTGGGATAGAGGAAGCGCGGATCGTGGGTCAGGGCGCTCATGCGCTCGCCGACCGTGCCCTGGGTGATCCCCTGGGACTTCAGGATCGCATCCATGATCCCGTCGATCTCGCGGCCCTGCTCGAGGCCGATCCGGTGGATCTCGTCGGGCGAGAGATCGGTGGTCGTGTTGTACTTCAGGGACCAGCGGTAATAGTCGGCGCCGTCCTTGAACTTCCAGACGCCGGCGTCGTTGGTGGCGCTCGCCTGCAGGGCCTGGATGGCCTCAAGCTGGCGGCCGATGGCCGGATAGACCTTCTCCGCCACGATGGCCGCGGCGCGGGCCTGCCAGTCGCCGGCGATGCCCTTGGCCCTGGCGCGCTCGGCGACGGACGTGGCCATGCGCGAGGCGGCCGGGTCGACGGCGCGGGCGTCGGTGAGCTGCTTGACCACCGTGGCCAGGATGAAGGCCGGCGGAACGACGCCCCGGGCCGCGGCGTCGCGGGTGCGTTCGGTCTCGGCGTCGATGGCCGCGCCCAGTTGGTCGAGGCGCGCCAGATAGGCCTCGGCGTCCTCGCGGGTCTCCACCGGGTGTTGCGAGTTCAGGAACTCGGGGACATTGGCCACCGAGCCGTCCTGCTGGCTGACGACATAGGGGTTGGCGTAGTCCTGCCCATAGACGAACCGGCCGCCCTCGGCGCCCAGGTCCATGGCGTAGAGCACCGTGTCATAGAGCGTCAGGTCGCGGCCCTTGAGGCTGCTCCGCGGGATGGCCCGCAGGCGCTTGGCACGGTCGGCGTAGGCGGCGATCTCCCGGGCGCGGCCGGCGGCCGTGCGGTCGTTCAGACGACTGCGCAGGTCGGCGTAGCGGCCGTTGTCCAGTCCAAGGCCGGTGGCGTAGGCCGGGTTCTCGCGCAGGATCTCGTCGACGAAGGCGTCGAGCAGGGCGGCGAGACGCGGATCGGCCACCGGACCGGCGGCCGCGCCCTGGGCGAAGACGCGGAGCGGCGCGGCCGAGGCCAGGCCCGCGGCGGCGGCGGTCAGCAGGATCTGACGGCGGGAAGCGTGCATGAGGGAGGTCCCCTAGACTGAGATTGCGGGGACCCTAACCGCTCCGGGCGATGGCGCAATGGCCGAGGTTCGCGCCTCAGGCGGCGGCCGGCGCGGCCTCCTCTCCCACATCGCTGATCATCAGCCGGGCGATCTCCTGCTCGCCCATGATCACCCGGTCGGCGCCATTGGCTTTCAGGTGCTCCACCTCGGCGTCGAGGTGGGCCCGGGCGACGATCCGCAGGCCCGGGTTCATGGCCCGGGCGCGGGCCACGATCTCGCCGGCCTCGAAGCCGTTGGGCACCGCCACCAGCAGACTGCGGGCCCGCCGCACCCCGGCGGCCTCCAGCACCTCGGTCCGGGCCGCATTGCCGTGGATCGCCGACTGCCCCACCTGGCGCAGGTCCTCCACGCGGTTGATGTCGGACTCGATGATCACCGTGCTCTCGCCCTGGCGGATGAGATGCTCGGCCACGCGCTTGCCGACCCGGCCGAAGCCGATGACGATCACATGGTCCGAACAGGCCGTCTGGTAGGGCGAGGCCACATCCGAAGGCGCCTCGCCGCCGGTCTTGGCGCTGAGCCGCCGCAGGCGCATGGCCCGCAGGCGTCCGGCGATGGCGAAGACGGTGGGGTTCAGGACGATGGAGAGGATCGAGCCGCCCAGCACCAGGTCGCGCCCGGTCTCCGGCAGCACGCCCAGGGACAGGCCCAGGGTGACCAGGATGAACGAGAACTCGCCCACCTGCGCCAAGCTCGCGGCGATCAGGACCGCCGTGTCGCTGGGATAGCGGAAGGCCCGGACGATGAAGAAGGCCGCGGCCGACTTGCCCACCAGGATGATGGCGAGGGTGGCCAGCACCGCCAGCGGCTTCTCCACCAGCACCATCGGATTGAACAGCATCCCCACCGAGACGAAGAACAGCACGGCGAAAGCGTCGCGCAGCGGCAGGGTGTCGTCGGCCGCCTTGTGGCTGAGCTCGGACTCCTTGAGGATCATGCCGGCGAAGAACGCGCCCAGGGCGAAGGACACGTCGAACAGCACCGCCGCGCCGTAGGCGATGCCGATGCCGATGGCGAGGACCGCCAGGGTGAACAGCTCCCGCGAGCCGACCCCGGCGACCCGGGCCAGCAGCCAGGGGATCACCCGCCGGCCGACCACGAACATCAGGGCCACGAAGGCCGCCACCTTGCCGAAGGTGATGGCGAGGGACGCGCCGAGCGAGCCGCCGGCCGAGGCCTGGGCGGACGCCGCGCCGTCGCCGCCCGGGAGGGTGGTGGCCAGCACAGGCAGCAGCACCAGGGCCACGACCATGGCCAGGTCCTCGACGATCAGCCAGCCGACGGCGATGTGACCGCTGCGGGTGTCGAGCAACTGCCGCTCCTCAAGCGCGCGAAGCAGGACCACGGTGCTGGCCACGGAAAGCGCCAGACCGAAGATCAGGCCCCCGGCGATCGGCCAGCCCATGACCCAGGCCAGGCCCATGCCGAGCAGGGTGGCCACCGCGATCTGCGCCACCGCCCCGGGCAGGGCGATGTTCTTCACCGCGAACAGGTCCCGATAGGAGAAGTGCAGCCCCACGCCGAACATCAGGAGGATCACGCCGATCTCGGCGAGTTCGGCGGCGAGCTTGGAGTCGGCGGTGAAGCCCGGCGTGAACGGTCCGACGAGGACCCCGGCCAGCAGATAGCCCACGATCGGCGACAACTTGAACCGGCTGGCGACCAGGCCAAGGATGAAGGCGACCAGGAAGCCGACGGCGATTGTGGCGATCAGGGGCGTGTGATGCAGCATGGGACTCCGTTGAACGTGCGGGGGGCCATCCGGTCCGCCCGCAGCGGAGGATGGCTGCGAAAGCGGAACTAGGCCTCGGTCGGCGCGAGGGTGAGCAGGCCGACGAGGGCGGCCTGCAGGGCCGCGGCCCAGGGGCGGCGGGCGCTCAGCAGGACGACCAGGGCGACGAGGCTCAGCGCCGCGGCCAGCACATAGCCGGCCTGACGGTCGCCTTGAAGCAGGGCGGGGGCGCCCGGCAGGCTGAAACCGATGAGCGCCGCAGCGGCGGCGCTGGCCAGGGCGAAGACCTCGACGCCGGGCCGGGCGGCGCGCCGCGCGAGCGGCTCCGGCAGTTCGGCCTCGCTGCGCGCGGCGGCCAGCAGCGAGGTCACGTCGCCGCGGTCATAGGCCGGGGGCAGCACGCCGATGGGCGCGTGGTTGAGGATGGCCGGAACCCGGTCACGGTCGGCGGGCGGCAGGAAGGCGATCGACAGGGCGTGGGCTCCCGCCTCGGGGATGAAGGGCGCCAGAGGCTCGGCCGCGTCCGGGTCCAGCACCAGCAGATGCGGTCGCCATTGGGCCAGTTCGGCTTCGGTCGCGGCGCGGGCCGTGGTTCGGCGGAATGTGACCCCCGGCTGGCCGGCCAGGAAGCGCTCCAGCCGTTCCGCCTTGCGGTCGTCCGCCTCGACCAGGACCCGCAACATCGATCCGCCGCCTCCTCTTGGATGTGTAGCGTCAGACCATACAGCCTCGCGCGCCCCGCCCAAATGATGCGCGCATTATGGGGCGCTTATATCTCCGCCGGCGCGTCGGCCGGAGACGGCGCCGGCAGCACCAGCCAGACCATTCCGTCGTCGCCGCGCATGGAGTGCGGCGCCCCGGGATCTCCGGCCTCCAGAAGCGTCACGCCGCTCGCCAGAAACACCCGCTGCGCCAGGTCCAGCCGCACCAGCTTCTCCCGGTGCAGGTCGGAGAGCGCCCGCATCGCCCGCTCCGCGGTCAGGCCATAGGTCTCCCGGGCATGCTGCAGCAGCCGGCGCTTGGGCGCCCGTCCCGTGGGCCCGCGGCAGTCGCGAAGGCTGCGCAGCAGGGCGTACTGGGCGTCGTCCAGCAACAGGCGTTCAGTCATACCCTCGGACCTCCGTGGTTGCGCCGCTCGGGCGGCCTGAAACCCCACCGCTCGCCAACCCCGACATCGGGGTCAAGCGCCGGCCAATCAAGCCGGCGTGAGACGCAGCCGCCCTTCACCCAGGCGGTAGGCGCAAGGGGCCCAGGCGTTGACCGGGCAGGCAGGCGTCGCCTGAGCTCGATGCGCGAACGGCCGGCTCCGCTTGCCCGACTCTGCGGCCCATCCCACCTTAGGGCCATGAGCGACCGTCCGTCGGGCGCAGCGCCGCCACGGCTGGTCGCGGTGCTCGGCCCCACCAACACCGGCAAGACCCACCTGGCGGTCGAGCGGATGCTGGGCCACCAGTCGGGCATGATTGGCCTGCCGCTGCGGCTGCTGGCCCGCGAAATCTACGACCGGATCGTCAAGCTGCGCGGGGCGCGCGCCGTCGCCCTGATCACCGGCGAGGAGAAGATCGTCCCGCCGAGGCCGCAATATTTCGTCTGCACCGTCGAGGCCATGCCCCTGTCGGTGGAGGTCGAGTTCCTGGCGGTGGACGAAATCCAGCTGTGCGCCGATCCCGAGCGCGGCCACGTCTTCACCCACCGGCTGCTGCACGCCCGGGGCACGCGGGAGACCATGCTGCTGGGCGCGGGAACCATGGCCCCGCTCGTGCGCCGCCTCCTGCCCCACGCCGAGATCCAGACGCGGGACCGGTTCAGCACCCTGAGCTATGCGGGCCCCAAGAAGCTGACACGCCTGCCCCGGCGCTCGGCCGTGGTCGCCTTCAGCGCCGACCAGGTCTACGCCATCGCCGAACTGATCCGGCGGCAGCGGGGCGGCGCGGCCGTGGTCATGGGCAGCCTGTCGCCACGCACCCGCAACGCCCAGGTGGCCCTCTATCAATCGGGCGAGGTGGACTTCCTGGTGGCGACCGACGCCATCGGCATGGGCCTGAACATGGATGTCGACCATGTGGCCTTCGCGGGCCTGCGCAAGTTCGACGGCCGGCGCAGCCGCTTCCTCTATCCCCAGGAGATCGGCCAGATCGCCGGCCGGGCGGGCCGCTACCAGAAGAACGGCACCTTCGGCGTCACTGGCGAAGCCGAAGACATGGACCCCGATCTCGTGGAGGCGGTGGAGAACCATCATTTCGAGCCCGTGTCCGGCGCGGAGTGGCGCAACTCGAAGCTCGACTTCTCCTCCCTGCCGGCGCTGATGAAGTCCCTGGCCCAGGCGCCCGACCGCGAAGGGCTGAAGCTCGCCCGGGAGGCCCTCGACGAGATCACCCTGCGCCAGCTGGCCGAGGATCCCGACGTCGCCCGCCGCACCCGGGACAAGACCAACCTCATGCGCCTGTGGGATGTCTGTCAGACGCCCGACTTCCGCAAGACCGCCACCGACGAGCACGTCCGGCTGGTGAAGGACTTCTTCTTCCAGCTCACCGGCGGGCGGCGCCGCATCGCCGAGGACTGGATCGCCCGCCAGTACGCCCACCTCGACCGCATCGACGGCGAGATCGACGCCCTCGCCCAGCGCTTGGCCTCGGTGCGCACCCTCGCCTATGTGGCCAACCGCCCCGACTGGCTGCACGACGCGGCCGGCTGGCAGGGCCGCACCCGCCAGCTCGAGGACCGGCTCTCCGACACGCTGCACGAGAAGCTGATGGCCCGGTTCGTGGACCGGCGGACTAGCGCGCTCATGCGGGCGCTGAACGTGCGCGAGGAGATGCTGGCGGGGGTCGCCGCCGACGGCGCCGTGACCGTGGAGGGCCACTATGTGGGCCGCCTCTCCGGCGTGCGTTTCGAGCCGGCCGAGGGGCAGACGGTGCTGGAGACCAAGGCCCTGCGCGCCGCCGCCAACCACGCCGTGGCCCCCGAGATCGCCAAGCGCCTGGGAAGGCTGGCCGCCGAGCCGGACGAGGCCTTCAGCCTCAGCCCCGACGGCATGGTCCTCTGGCGCGGGGAAGCGGCCGGGGTGATCGCCGGGGGCGAGCCCTTCAGCCCCCGGGTCCGGCTCCTCGGCGAGCTCGGCCATGACGCCGCCCGCCAGCGCGCCCAGCGCCGGCTCGAGGCCTTCGTGGCGGCCGAGGCCGCGCGTCGGCTTTCGCCGCTCCGGCGGCTGGAGAGCGCCCTCGCCGACGGAAAGGTCAAGGGCCTCGCCCGCGGCCTCGCCTACCGTCTGGTGGAGGCCGGCGGCGTGTTGGACCGAGCCGAGGTGCGCGAGGAGACGCGCGCCCTGAGCCAGGTGGAACGCCGCGTCCTGCGAGGCCTCGGCGTGCGCATCGGCGCCTTTTCGCTGTTCATGCCCGGCCTCCTGAAGCCCGAGGCCCGGGCCCTCGCCCAGGCCATTGCGGCCCGCATGCGCCCCGACTGGCGCCCCGTGGCGGGCGCCGTCGTCGCGCTGCCCGAAGGGATCGCTGCCCGCACGCTCTCCGCCCACGGCCTGCGGGCGGTGCGCGGTCTCGCCGTCCCGGTTGAGCAGCTGGAGCGGCTGGATGAGCTTCTCCGCGGCGCCGCGCGGCAGGGGGCGGGCGTGCTGCTGTCCGACCAGGCCCGGGAGGAACTGGGCTGGAGCCGCCGGGAGGCCGAGACCATCCTGCGCGGCCTGGGCTTCGCCCCGGCGAACCGCCCGAAGGCCGGAGAGCCCATCGCCTGGCGCCGGCGCGGCGAAAAAAAGGCCGCCCCCGAGGCCAAGCCCCCGCCGGCCCACTCGCCCTTCGCCGCCCTCGCCGCCCTCAAGGATCAGCCGCCCCCGGCCCGGCGTAGACGCCCCCGCCGCCGCAAGAAGGCCGCCCAGGCATGATCGAGGAGTCCTGCCGCGCGGACGTCTGGCTCTGGCGCGCCCGCTTCTTCAAGACAAGGTCCCTGGCGGCGAAGTTCATTGTCGAGGGCCGAGTGCGTCTCACCCGGCAGGGGCAGGAAAACCGCCTCGACAAGCCGGCCCGCCCCGTGAAGCTCGGCGACCGACTGGTCTTCGCCCTGGGGGGGCGGCTGATCGCCGTGCAGGTGGAGGCGTTCGGCGAGCGCCGCGGTCCGGCGGAAGAGGCGCGGATGCTTTACTCCCACCTCGAGGCCGGCTGACAGGCTTCCGGCGGCCACACGTCTTTGGAGATTTTCCGCCAGGTCCGCAGGACTGTCAGATTTCCTGGCGGCGCCTGCAAAGCCGCCGCATTGACAACCGGGCGGCGGCCTTGGAAAACCCGCGCGCCCGAAGGGGGGCAGCCCGGAGTACCTGCACGCCATGACCTACATCGTGATGGATCCCTGCATCAAATGTAAGTTCATGGACTGCGTGGAGGTGTGCCCCGTCGACTGCTTCTACGAAGGCGAGAACTTCCTCGTCATCAATCCCGACGAATGCATCGACTGCGGGGTCTGCGAGCCTGAGTGCCCGGTGGACGCGATCAAGCCCGACACCGAAGACGAACCCGACGGCAAGTGGCTGCGCATCAACGCTGAATACTCGCGGGTGTGGCCGAATATCACGGTCAAGGGCGAGCCGCCGGCGGATCGGGAGCAGTACGAACGGGAAACCGGCAAGTTCGAGAAGTACTTCTCCGAGAAGCCGGGCCGCGGCTCCTAGACCCTTACGGCTCCGGTTCCTGGAGCTCATCGGGCCTGCGCCGGCGCAAGCCTTTCATTCCGCTGAATTTTGTGATACCGTCATTGTTGACGTGGCGGCGTGGCTTGCCTGCTGCCTGTCTCAACACGGAACAGCCCGCCGCCGGCCCGCGCGGCTCGGGCAAGGGTGTCTGTAGATAGGTCTACTTCCGCTCAGAGCGATGACGCCGCCGCGATCCCATTCCGCGGACAAGGTGGTTTTGTCGCTCGGCGGCCGCTCGCGTCTCGCTCCCGGCTGTCCTGCCGGACAGGGTTTTTGAGAGGATTTTCTCGATGAGCAAGAACGGTCACGATTTCTCGGTTGGCGATCACGTCGTCTACCCGGCTCACGGCGTGGGCCAGGTGCAAGGGATCGAAACCCAGGAAGTCGCCGGTCTGAAGCTTGAGGTCTACGTCATCACCTTCGACCACGAGAAGATGACTCTTCGCGTTCCCACCGCCAAGGCCAAGACCGCCGGCCTGCGTCCGCTGGCCGATACCGGCCTGGTGTCGAAGGCCCTGAGCACCCTGAAGGGCCGCGCCCGGGTGAAGCGCACCATGTGGTCGCGCCGCGCCCAGGAGTACGAAGCCAAGATCAACTCGGGCGACCTGATCTCGATCGCCGAAGTGGTGCGCGACCTGCACCGCGCCGAGAACCAGCCCGAGCAGTCCTACTCCGAGCGCCAGCTCTATGAGAGCGCCCTGGACCGCATGGCCCGGGAAGTCGCCGCCATCGAGCGTATCGACCGCGAGGCGGCCATCGCCATGCTGAACAAGTCGCTGGTCAAGGCCGCGGCCGCTGCGGCCTAAGCGCCTCGGTCCAGCCCAGACGGAACGACGCCCGGCCCCGCGCCGGGCGTTTTTCGTTCCGGGCGCCGCCGTCGGCCGGAACGGGCCTCGCCCGGCGGGGTTGTCCCCTACGAAACCCAGGAGGACGACATGGCCAAGGTCGAAGGCACGCGCAATGACGAGACCGCCACGCCGTCCAGCCAGCGGCGCGGCCCCGAGAAGGTCGTGCTGATCGCGGTGATCGCCATCGCCGTGATCGGCGTCGCCGGCCTCCTGGTGATGGCCGCCGGCTAGCGCGGACGGCTAGCGCGCCGGCCGCTCATGCCTTAAGACCCGGCCGCGTGCGGCCCGGTAGCTCAGCCGGATAGAGCAGGGCTTTCCTAAAGCCAAGGTCGGGGGTTCGAGTCCCTCCCGGGTCGCCAAACCAAGTTTTTGTAAAGCCATCACTTTTCAACCTCGCACCTCAGCGCCGCCCAGCAGCGGCTTGGCGCACTGGCTGAGCGACCGACGGGCGGCGCACGCCAGGACATGGTGAGGAGGCGTACGCCGCGCACCGGCCGGCCGGACTCCTGCCGCTCCAGCCACGGCCAGGGCTGAAGCTTTCATCACCGCCCCTCGCTGCAGGCGAGCTGCGGGCCGCCGCCGCCCGCCCATTGAAGATTGGCGTTGCGCGATCGCCGGTATCCCATTTACGTCGCCCGCGTCCTCTCACGTTTGCGGCGGGCCACCAGGGCGGAGCGTTTCCGCATGCACAGCTTCACATCGACGTCCCCGGATCGCGAGGCGCCTCACGAGCCGCCGGAGAAGCCCAATCTTGGTGAGGCCCGGCCTCATCCCGCCGGCGGAGCGACGGCGGACGACGCCGAAACCCTTCGCTTCGGGCCGTTCAGCCTGTCGCTCGCGCGGCGAGTGCTGCTGCGCGACGGCGTCGAAGCGCCGCTGGGCGACCGGGCCTTCGATACGCTCGCCCTCCTGGCCACGCGGGCCGGCGAAGTGGTCACCAAGCGGGAGATCCTGGACCACGTCTGGCCGGGCCTCTTCGTCGACGAGGCCAATCTCCGCGCCCAGATCGCCCAGTTGCGCAGCGTGCTCGGCGATGCCCCCGACACTCCGGCCCGGATCCTGAATGTCAGAGGACGGGGCTATGTCTTCACCACCGAAACCGCCGGCGCGCGGCGGCCGGCAAGGCCCACGGCGCAGTCCGGGGAAGCCCGGCTGGTCCGCCTGCCCAGGCGCGGCCAGCGGCTCCTGGGCCGGGCGCGCGCGCTCGACGAGATTCTAGCCCTGTCCTCGACCCGGCCGCTCACCACCATCGTCGGCCCGGGTGGGTTCGGAAAGACCGTCCTCGCCATCGAGGCCGGCCACCGGCAGGCGGAGAGTTCGAGCGCCGACGTCTGCTTCATCGACCTCGGCGCTTTGCACGCGGGTGATCTCGTCCTGCCCACCGTGGCCTCGGCCCTGGGCTGCGCCTGGCAGGGGGAGGACCTGCTCGACGCCCTGGTGAAGAACCTCGCAGACCGGGACCTGCTGCTCATTCTGGACTGCTGCGAACATGTGCTCGGCGAGGTGTGCGAGCTCGCCACGGCCCTGCTCCGGAACACCAGCGTTAGGGTCCTGGCCACCAGCCGCGAGGCGCTGCGTGCGGAGGACGAACGCGTCTACCTCCTGCCGCCCCTGGAGCTCCCCGCCGAGAAGGCCGGCCTGTCGGCTGAGGAGGCCATCACCGCCGCCGCCGTCCAGCTCTTCATGGAGCGCGCCGCGTCAAGGGGCTACATCGGCGAACTTCACGACCAGGACGCCGCCACGCTGGCCGAAATCTGCCGACATCTCGACGGCGTCCCCCTCGCCATCGAGATGGTGGCCAGCCGCCTGCCCACCTACGGCTTCTCGGGGCTGCTGGCGGCCCTTTCCGGTCGAGCGATGCTCGATTGGCCGGGACGGCGCAACGACGCCCGCCATCAGTCCCTCCAGTCGGCGCTGGACTGGAGCTTCCAGCTGCTTTCGCCCGAGGAACAGCGCGTGCTCGCCCGCCTTTCGATCCTCAGCGGCCCTTTCAGCGTCGCGGACGCGCAGTCCGTCGCCTGCCTCGAGGGCGAAGAACCCTGGATGATCGTCAGCGCCATAGAGGGCTTGGCCGACAAGTCCCTGCTCGCCATGACCACGTACGAGGGCCAGCAGACGTTCCGCATGCTGGACGTGACCCGCCTCTACGCATCCCTGAAGCTGGCCGAGAGCGCGGAGGCCCGCGCGGTCGCCGAAAGCCATGCCCGCTGGTGCGCGGCGCGGCTGAGCGAGGTCTATCCGCTGGAGAGCTATCAGCCGCCGCCGGAGCGCCGCACCGCGGAGCGGGCGGTCGGCAATGTGCGCGCCGCGCTGGAGTGGGCGTTTTCGGCGGACGGCGACACGCGTTTCGGGTTCGAGCTGGCCGCCTATGCCTCGCGGATGTTTCGCGACCTTTCCATGCACACGGAGTGCCTGAGATGGTGCGCCGCCGCGCTAGATCTGACGGGGCGGGACGCCGCCCCGACCCTTCCGGCCCTGAGGCTGCAGGAAAGCCTGGCGCAGTCTCTGATGTTCACCGCCGGCAACCAGCAGCGGCTCGAAGACGCCATCGACAGGGGGCTCGAAATGGCCCGTGCGCTGGGCGCGCGAGAGACGCACCTGCACCTTCTCGCCGGCTCGAACCTCTACCACACGCGCCGGGGCGACTATCGCAGCGCCCTCGTCGCCGCGGAGCAGTTTGCGGCGCTGGCCGACGACGATCGCCGCCCCTCGGAACGCGTGGCCGCCGACTGGCTGCTCGGCGCCACCCATCTGCTGATCGGCGACCCGTTGCGTGGCGAGCAGTTTCTGGAGCACGGGCATGCGTTGGCGGAGACCATGCGGGAGCGGCCGCCGCCCTATTTCGGATACGACCACGCCTGGCGCGGAACAATCGCCCGCGGCCTGATCGCCTGGCTGAGGGGCAAGCCCGAGACCGCGGTGGCGCTCACCAAACACGGCCTGGCCGCCGTTTGCGCCGAGAACCATCCGATCTCCATGTGTATCGCGCACCTCTACGCCAGCTGGCTCACGCTGTGGCTGCGGGATCTGGAGTGGGGCGAGGAGGTGGCCGAGGTGGTCTACCGCATCGCGGAACGGCACCAGCTGAAGCCTTATCTGGCCGGAAGCATCGCCCTCCGAGGCCAGTTGCTCCTGCTGAAAGGCGACGTGGGGGCCGCTCTCGAAGTCCTGGCCGGGGTCACCGGCTCCCTTCGCGAGGACCGCCTGCACATCGTGCTGGATCCCGCCTTGCGCGCCTACGCAGAAGCCCTGTGCCGCGTGGGTCAGGCGCCCCTCGCCGAAGAGATCGTCTCGTCGCTCGTGCGGAGCGCCGACGACGGAATGCCCACCTATCTCCTGCCGGAACTGCTTCGCACCTGGGGCGACATCCGCCTTGCGGGAGACGCCCCGCGCATCGAGGCGGCGGAAGGCTGCTACCTGCGGGCGCTGGACGTCGCACGGACTTCGGGCGCGCTCGGATGGGAACTGCGCGCCGCGACATCCGTCGCACGCCTGTGGATCGGCGCGGGCCGAGCGGACGAGGCGCGATCGCTTCTGCGCGGGACGCTCGCTCTGTTCACGGAGGGGGGCGACACCCCCGACCTCGCCGAGGCCCGGGCTCTCCTCCCGGACTAGGCGGCCTCAAGACGCTGCAGCCGCCGCCAGCGGCCGGGGGGTTCCCCACACAGTTGCCGAAACACCGTGGTGAAATGGGCCTGGGTCTGAAACCCCACCGCCAGGGCGATCTCGGCCAGGGGCATGTCGGTCCGGCGCAGGAGGTCCTGCGACCGCTCCACGCGCCGGCGCGTCACATAGTCGTGCGGACGCAGGCCCATCGCGGCCCGGAACTGGGCGGCGAAGTGCATCCGGCTCAGGCCTGCGCACCGCGCCAGGTCCGCCAGCCGCAACGGCTGAGCGATGTCGGCCTCGATGAGGTCTAGGACCCGCTTCAGCCGCCACTTGGGCAGACGCCGTACGCGGCGGGTTTCCGACTGATTTTCCTCGCTGTCCAGGAGCCTGACGAGGATGGCCTGGGCGATGCCATCCAGAAAGAGCGCCTGGGGTTCGTCGCCCGCCTCGTCCGCCAGCAGCAGCGTCCCGGCAAGTCGCTCGATCGTCGGGTCCGCCCCCGAGACCCGCACCCGATCCAGCGCCACGTCGGAACCGCCGTGATGCGCCCGGAGGATCCCGTCGAGGCGCGCCTGCGGAACGCGGAGCTGCAGAACGTCACAGGAGCTGCGGAAGGAAAGGCGCGACGCAGTCCCCGGCAGCGCCATGTACGCCGCGCCGGCGGCGACCCGCCCCTGCTCCAGAGGCCGCCCGTCGACGAGCAGCTCGAACTGGCCGGCCTGAAGCGCGATGGCGATGACGGCGTGGTCCGGGGCGCAGACCTGCTCGTGATAGCGCGGCCAGGAGGCGCGGCGGCGGCGGGCGACGATGCGCATCGTGCGCGGCTGCGCGTCGATCTCAAGAGCCGGCGACGCCATCGGCCACCGGCCGCCGGTGGGCGCGTAGACGTTCGCAAAGCCATCGGAATACGGAATGTGGTCGAACGAAAGCATGGGCGCCTCTCGCCGCAGTCGGCGGCGCGCTGGATCGCACCGCACGGCCACATTCCGCGGGCCGGCCCGAGAAGACGAAGCAAGCGCGGTAAGCTTCCGTAGGATTTCGTAAGCGCCCCGGAGAAGCGCGGCTGGGACGCCTCGCGTCGGCGTGCGAACCGAAAAGCGGCGTTCGGTCTCGGAAGATCGCTTTCCCCGGCCCCGACTACCCCGAAGGCGGCGGGCCAGCGGAACGGCTCGCCTCGGGACACCAGGGGAGCAGCCATGGGGCCGATGCAACAGTCCGAGGATGTGATCTGGACCGACGCGCGACGGTCGAGCGAGATCCACGACCTGCGCAATCTTCTGCAGGTGGCGGTCAGCGCCGTCAGCACCTCCCGGCGCCGGATCGGCGGCCCCGAAGCCGAGCTCGAAACGGCTCTGGACCTGGCGAGCGCCGCGCTGGAGAAGGCCAGCGTCTTTGCGACGCGGCTCTTCATGCCCGCCCACGTGCGCGAGACGCCGTCGCTTCCGTCCCGTGTGGTTCTGCGGGACCTGGAGCCCCTGATCCGCCACGCGATCGGCGATCGCATCGCCCTCCGCCTGTCGGTCGCCCCGGATGCGCCGCCCCTGTCCTGCGACCAGCAGGCGTTCGAGAACGCCCTCCTGAACCTTGTCGTCAACGCGCGGGACGCGATGCCCGGCGGCGGCGTCCTCCATATCGGCTGCTGCGCCTGCCGCCGTTGCCCGGCCGAACTGGGCTGCTGCCTCATCAGTCTGAGAGACACCGGACACGGAATGCCGGCCGAGGTTGCGGCCAGGGCGTTCGAGCCGCACTTCACCACCAAGGGCGCGGGAGGCTCCGGCCTCGGCCTGCACAACGTCAGAACCTTCGCGCGCCGGAGCGGCGGTTTCGTCGAACTCGCAAGCAGGCCTGGCGCCGGAACCGAGGTCCGCCTCCACCTGCCCCGAAATCCGGACGGCGACGGGGCTTCACGCGCCCCCTGACCTGGGACCGCCGACGCCGGTGGGCCGATTGTCGGTCGTTTTCGCAATCCCGATCCAGGCTCGAAAGACCACGTCCCGCCCCGGCGCGAACATCCGTCCCGAACGACGGAGTACGACCATGCTCGAAACCATGAAGACGGCGATGGTGACCGGCGCCTCCCGCGGCATCGGGGCGGCCATCGCGACCCGTCTCGCCCATGACGGGTTCAGCGTCGTCATCAACTACGCCGCCGATGCGGCGGCGGCCGAGGCCCTCGTCCGCAAGATTGAACAGTCCGGCGGCAGCGCCACGGCGATCCGGGCCGACGTCAGCGACGCCCGGGCCGTCGCGCGGCTCTGGGACGAGGCGGAGACCGCGTTCGGCGGCGTCGACGTGCTGGTCAACAACGCCGGGATCATGCGGCTGGCCCCGCTCGCCGACACGGACGACGCGCTGTTCGACAGCCAGATCGCGATCAACCTCAAGGGCGCCTTCAACGTTCTTCGCGAGGCGGCCTCGCGTGTCCGGACGGGCGGCCGCATCGTCAGCCTCTCCTCCAGCATGGTCGGCATGTTCGCGCCGTCCTACGGCGCCTACGCGGCCACCAAGGCCGGGGTCGAGGCCATGACGCATATCCTCACCAAGGAGCTGCGCGGCCGGAACATCACCGTCAATGCGATCGCCCCCGGGCCGACCGCCACCGACCTGTTCCTGAGGGGAAAGCCGCAAGAGGTCATCGACCACCTCGCCCGCGCCTCGCCCCTCGAACGGATTGGCCGCCCCGAAGACGTGGCCGCGGTGGTGGCCTTCCTCGTCGGCCCCGACGGCGGCTGGATCAACGGCCAGGTCCTCCGCGCCAACGGCGGCATCATCTGATCCCCGCCCAAAGACACAGCCCCCTACCATCGGCGGCGCATTCGCCGCGCCCTCCCAACCCACGAAAGGAGCGATCTCATGACCAGCGGCTTCATCAAGACCCGCGACGGCGTCGACATCTTCTACAAGGACTGGGGACCCAGGACCGCCCAGCCGATCGTCTTCCACCACGGCTGGCCCCTGTCGTCCGACGACTGGGACGCGCAGATGCTGTTCTTCCTGAGCCACGGCTATCGCGTCGTCGCGCACGACAGGCGCGGGCACGGACGGTCCCAGCAGGTGGACGTCGGCCACGACATGGACCACTATGCCGCGGACGCTGCCGCCGTCGCCGAGGCGCTCGATCTGCGCAATGCGGTCCACATCGGCCACTCCACCGGCGGCGGCGAGGTGGCGCGGTACGTCGCCGGATTCGGCCAGCCGCAGGGCCGCGTCGCCAAGGCCGTCCTGGTCGCCGCGGTCCCGCCCCTCATGGCCCAGACCGAGGCCAATCCGGACGGGACGCCGCTGTCGGTGTTCGACGGCTTCCGGGAAGCGCTGTCCGCCAACCGGGCGGAGTTCTTCCGCGCCGTTCCGGCCGGGCCCTTCTACGGCTTCAACCGGCCGGGCGCGAAGGTCTCGGAGGCCATCATCGACAACTGGTGGCGCCAGGGGATGATGGGAAGCGCGCTCGCCCATCTCGAAGGCATCAGGGCCTTCTCCGAAACCGACCAGACCGAGGACCTGAGAGCCATCACCGTGCCGACCCTCGTCCTGCACGGCGACGACGACCAGGTGGTGCCCTACCAGAACGCCGCCCTGAAGCAGATCGAACTGCTGCCCAACGGAACCCTGAAGATCTACCCCGGCTACTCGCACGGGATGCTCACCACCCACGCCGACGTCATCAACCCGGACCTGCTCGCCTTCGTCCGGTCCTGACACCTGCGCCTTGCGCGCCTGGGCAGAGGCTCGCCGCGCGCAAGGCGAGGCCTGTGAAAGGAAACCCAAGCCATGAAAGCCATCGGCTACTACGCCGCGGGCCCACTCGATCGTGAGGACGCCCTGGTCGATCTCGAACTGCACGCCCCCATGCCGAGCCCGCGCGATGTTCTGGTCCGGGTCAAGGCCGTGTCGGTCAACCCGGTGGACGTCAAGGTCCGCGCAGGCCGGCCGCCCGCCGAGGGCTAGGCGGCGGTGCTGGGCTGGGACGCGGCCGGCATCGTCGAGGCGGCCGGCCCGGACGTGACCCGGTTCCGGGTTGGCGACGAGGTCTACTACGCCGGCGACCTCAGCCGCCCGGGCGCGAACGCCGAACTCCACGCGGTGGACGAGCGGCTTGTAGGCCACAAGCCCGCGAGCCTGGACTGGGCGCAGGCCGCCGCCCTGCCGCTGACCTCGATCACCGCCTGGGAGCTGCTGTTCGACCGACTGCAGGTTCCCTACGGCCAGAAACGCGGCGACCGCTCGCTGCTGGTGATCAATGGCGCCGGCGGCGTAGGCTCGGTCCTCATTCAGCTGGCGCGGCGCCTGACGGGCCTTACGGTGATCGGCACCGCCTCGCGCGCCGAGACCATCGCGTGGGTCAAGTCGATGGGCGCCCACCATGTCATCGACCACCACCAGCCGCTCGACCGGGAACTGGCGCGGATCGGCATTCCGGAAGTCCACTGCGTGGCCGGCCTCACCGGCACCGACCGGCAGCTTCCCTACTTCCCCGAGATCGTCGCGCCCCAAGGGCGCATCGCCCTGATCGATGACCCGGCGACCTTCGACATCACCCCGTTGAAGCGCAAATCGATCACCGTGGCCTGGGAACTGATGTTCACCCGATCATTGTACCAGACCCCGGACATGGAGGAGCAGCACAGGCTCTTGGAGGAGGTCGCCCAGCTGGTCGACGCCGGCGTCCTGAAGACGACCCTCACCGAGGTGCTCTCTCCGATCAACGCCGCCAATCTGAAGTCTGTCCATGCCAAGCTTGAGGCCGGCAGGGCGATGGGCAAGATCGTTCTCTCCGGCTTCTAGCGGCAGGCGACCAGCTCCCGGCGGGCCGCTCAAGGCGAAGGTGGATCAGGGCCCCTCGCCGTCACGTTCAGGGCGGCCCGTGGGGCTGACGCCCAGTCGCCGGCAGAAGGCGACGGTGGCCGACGGATTGTGAAACGCGGGGCGGCGCCGTAGCCAAGGGCCCATGGCGTCCTTCCCCACCGTCCTCATTCGCCGCGCCCGCCCGGCCGACGCAGCCGCCCTGCGCGAGGTGATCTACGATACCCACGAGTCCACCTGGTTCCCCCAGGTGACGCTGCAAGCGGTGCAGCGTTTCCGCGCCGAGGACCCGCCGGCCGCCTATATCGCCAGCCGGCTCGGCGAGTTCCGGGTCGCCGAGTGCGACGGCGAGGTCGTGGGGTTCGTGAACTGGGCCGGCGATTTCGTCCACGCCCTGCATGTGCGCTCAAGCCATGCCCGGATGGGCATCGGCCGGCGGTTGATGGACGAGGCCGAGGCCGAAATCGCCCGGGCGGGCCACGCCAAGGTGCGGCTCGAGACCGACACCTTCAACGCCCGCTCCCGGGCCTTCTACGCGGCCCGAGGCTATCGGGAGATGGACCAGTATCCGGACAAGGTCTGGGACAGCGGCCTGACCACCCTCCTGCTGGAGAAGGCGCTCGCCTGAGCGCCCCTGCGGCAGGTTTTGGGTGTTGGGTCAAAGGAAAACGCCGCCCTGATTTGGGGGCGGCGTTTTGGTGTTGTTTGGAAGGTTGGGTGCGGGAGCAGGATTTGAACCTGCGACCTTCAGGTTATGAGCCTGACGAGCTACCGGGCTGCTCCATCCCGCGGCAAAGCCGGTACTGGTGTAGTGGATTGAAGGGTTCTTGGACGGCTGCATCCGCTTGGTAGACCTGGCGGCGACCTACTCTCCCGCGCCTTAAGACGAAGTACCATCGGCCCAGAGAGGCTTAACGACCGAGTTCGGAATGGGATCGGGTGGGGACCTCTCGGCATAGCCACCAGGTCAACG
>NZ_JCANTT010000003.1:0-117048 GCF_059568645.1 Phenylobacterium composti DSM 19425
AGGCCTCCGACAAGGCCGCCGTCGAGGCGCTGATCGACGGCTTGCCGCCCGCTCAGGCGCTGGTGGCCGATCGCGGCTACGACGCCCAAGCCGTCATCGACCTCGTCCGCGCCCGCGGCGGCTGCGCCCACATCCCCACCCAGAAGGATCGCAAGGTCCAGCGCTCCGTCGAGCCGGCGATCTACCGCCAGCGCAATCAGGTCGAACGCTTCTTCTGCAAGCTCAAGCACTTCAGGCGGATCGCAACGCGCTTCGACAAGCTCGCCAGGAACTTCCTCGCCGCCGTCCTGCTCGCCTCAACCCGCCTGTGGCTCAGAGCTTATGAGTCCACGACCTAGAAGCGCTCGCCCACGAGCTTCTCGCTGAGGGCCCAGAGGGCCTTGGACCGCTCGGGATCGACGGCGTAGGGCCGCACCCCGTCGCGCACGCTCATGTCGCCGTCGCGCACCTCGGCCACGTGGCAGTCTTCGCAATAGCGGCCGCCCACCTCGTCGGCGGCGGCGACGACCCCAGCCCAGATCCCGGTGGCCGCGCCCTGCGGGATGGTTTTCCAGCTGTAGGAGCGGCCCGCCGGCAGGCCGGTCTCGATCTGCTTGAACAGGCGCTGCTGCACCTCGGGAGTCATGTAGCGGCCAAGCTCGGTGCGGATGCCGCCCGGATGGACGGCCGCCGCGCGCACGCCGGGGTCCCTGTGGCGACGATCGAACTCCACAGCGAAGAGGGCGTTGGCGGTCTTGGAGCGTCCATAGGCGACGAAGGGGTCGTAGTCGCCCCGGTCGAAGTTGGGATCCTCGAGATCGATGTCCGAGAACCGGTGGCCGGCGGACGAGAGCATCACCACCCGCGACCCGTCACGCAGCAGCGGCGCGATGCGGTTGACGAACACGAAGTGGCCCAGGTGGTTGGTGCCGAACTGGGTCTCGAAGCCGTCTCTGGTGCGGCCAAAGGGCGGCGCCATGACCCCGGCGTTGGCCAGCACCAGATCGAAGGGCCGGCCGGCGGCCACCAGCCGGTCGGCGGCGGCGCGGACGCTGGCGAGATCGGCCAGATCGAGTTCGATCAGCTCCAGGCTTCCCCGCTCGGCCGCCACGCCGGCCTCAACGGTGGCGCGGCGAGCCTTGTCGAGATCACGGGCGGCGCCCACGACATCGGCGCCGTGAGCCGCGAGGGCCCGGGCGGCCTCGACGCCCAGCCCGGCCGAGACGCCGGTGATCAGAACGCGCTTGCCGCTGAGGTCGCGGCCTTCAAGTACGTCATCAGTGGTGGAAGCGGCGCCGAAGGGGCCGCGGCTGCCGGCTGCGCTCATGGGACGGTCCTCCGCTGGGGGCCTGCCAGATTGTCTCTGGGAGCCGCCCCGGCCATACATCGGCCATGTAACTGGAGGCGACCTCCGCTTATATGCGGAGGACATCTCCGCTTTCAAGGAGCCCGCGTGAGCGAGGGATCGGGAAAAGGCCGCAAGCCGCGGGCGGACAGCCTGCGCAACCGCGAACAGCTGCTCGCGTCGGCCAAGGCGTTGTTCACCGAGGCGGGGGCGGAGGCGCCCCTTGAGGAAATCGCGCGGCGGGCGGGCGTGGGAATCGGCACGCTCTATCGTCACTTCCCTACCCGTGAGGCGCTGCTGCTGGCGGTCTATCAGCGGGAGGTGGCACAACTCTCGGCCTCGGCCGACGCCCTGCTGGCCGAGCGGCCCGGCGGCGAGGCCCTGGAGGCTTGGCTGCACCTGCTGGTGGACTACATGTCGGCCAAGCGGGTGATCGCCCCGGCCCTGCGCGCCGCCTCAAGCGAGGGGGCCAAGTCCTATGCGGCGGCGGGCCCAGCGATCAGCAGCGCCCTCACAGAGCTGGTGGCGGCGGCCCGGGAGGGCGGCGACATCAGCCCCGACATCGGTGCGGACGACGTCTACCGGGCCATGTTCGGGATCAGCCACGGCTTCGACCAGCCGGGCTGGGAAGCTTCGGCGCGGCGGCTCATCGGCATCGTGATGGCGGGGCTGCGGGCGCGCGCCTGACCCCTGTTGCCAGCGTGGTGTCAGCAGGCCTGCGGCCCGAGGTCGCGGCGGGACTATGTTCGCCTTGCGTTCCTATGTTATCGGTGACTCGCGACACCTACATTCAGCGGTCTCGCCGACGGGCCCGTCCCAAAGGAGCTTCCGCGGCGTCTTGCGTGTTTTCCGGGGCACAATGGCCGACCACCAGAACTTCATCCGCGTGCGCGGCGCGCGGGAGCATAATCTCAAGGACGTGAGCGTCGACATCCCGCGCGGCGAGCTAGTGGTGCTCACCGGCCTGTCGGGATCGGGCAAGAGCTCCCTCGCCTTCGACACCATCTACGCCGAGGGCCAGCGCCGCTATGTGGAGAGCCTGTCGGCCTATGCGCGCCAGTTCCTGGAGCTGATGAGCAAGCCGGACGTGGATCTGATCGAGGGCCTGTCCCCGGCAATTTCCATCGAGCAGAAGACCACCAGCCGCAATCCGCGCTCCACCGTGGGCACGGTGACCGAGACCCATGACTACATGCGCCTGCTCTGGGCACGGGTGGGCGTGCCCTATTCGCCGGCCACGGGCCTGCCTATCGAGAGCCAGACCGTCAGCCAGATGGTCGACAAGCTCGCAGCCATCGAGGAAGGCACGCGCCTCTACCTGCTGGCGCCGGTGGTGCGAGGCCGGAAGGGCGAGTACCGCAAGGAGATCGCCGAGTGGCAGAAGGCCGGCTTCCAGCGGCTGAAGATCGACGGCGAGTTCTATCCCATCGAGGACGCCCCGAGCCTCGACAAGAAGTTCAAGCACGACATCGACGTGGTGGTGGACCGGCTGGTGGCCAAGCCCGGCCTGGAGGGCCGCTACGCCGACAGCCTGGAGACCGCCCTGCGGCTGGCGGACGGCATCGCCGTGGCGGAATGGGCGGACGTGGCGCCGGGCGAGAAGGAGCCCCGGCGGCTGATCTTCTCGGAGAAGTTCGCCTGCCCCGTGTCGGGCTTCACCATCAGCGAGATCGAGCCCAGGCTGTTCTCGTTCAACAATCCCTACGGCGCCTGCCCGGTGTGCGACGGCCTGGGGGCGAAGCTGGCCTTCGACGCCGACCTAGTGGTGCCGGACAAGGAGCGCACCCTGCACAAGGGCGCGATCTCGCCCTGGGCCAAGGGCCCCTCCCCGCTCTACACCCAGACCCTGCAGGCGCTCTCCCGCCACTACGGCTTCTCGATGGACGAGCCCTGGTGGAAGCTGCCCGAGGCCGCCCGCAAGGTGATCCTCTACGGCTCGGGCGAGGAGAAGATCCGCTTCGTCTATGACGATAACGCCCGCAAGTACGAGGTCAGCAAGACCTTCGAGGGCGTGCTGCCGAACCTCGAGCGCCGGTGGCGGGAGACCGACAGCTCATGGGTGCGCGAGGAACTGGGCCGCTACCAGTCCGAGACGCCCTGCGAGGCCTGCAACGGCTATCGCCTGAAGCCCGAGGCCCTGGCCGTGAAGATCGCCGGAAAGCACATCGGCGAGGTCTCTACCCTGTCGATCCGCCACGCCGGGGAATGGTTCACGGCCCTGGAAGGCCAGCTGACCGACAAGCAGATGGAAATCGCCCGGCGGATCCTGAAGGAGATCAACGACCGGTTGCGGTTCCTGGTGAACGTGGGCCTCGACTATCTGAACCTGTCGCGGGCCTCGGGCACCCTGTCGGGGGGCGAGAGCCAGCGCATCCGCCTGGCCAGCCAGATCGGCTCGGGCCTCACCGGCGTGCTGTATGTGCTGGACGAGCCGTCCATCGGCCTGCACCAGCGGGACAACACCCGCCTGCTCACTTCGCTCAAGGGTCTGCGGGACCTGGGCAATTCGGTGCTGGTGGTGGAGCACGACGAGGAGGCGATCCTCACCGCCGACCATGTGATCGACATGGGCCCGGCCGCCGGCGTCCACGGCGGCGAGATCATCGCCCAGGGCACGCCCGCCGAGATCATCGCCAACCCCAAGAGCATCACCGGGCAGTACCTGTCGGGCGCCAGGGAAATCCCCGTGCCTGACGCGCGGCGCCCCTACTCGAAGAAGAAGATGCTGCGGGTGATCGGCGCCAAGGGGAACAACCTGAAGAACATCACCGGCGAGATCCCGATCGGCACCTTCACCTGCATCACCGGGGTGTCTGGGGGCGGCAAGTCCACCTTCACCATCGAGACGCTCTACAAGGCCGCCGCCCGCCGGCTGCACAACGCCTCGGACGCCCCCGCCCCGCACGAGCGCATCGAGGGGCTGGAGCACTTCGACAAGGTCATCGACATCGACCAGAGCCCCATCGGGCGTACGCCGCGGTCAAACCCGGCCACCTACACCGGCGCCTTCCAGCCGATCCGCGACTGGTTCGCCGGCCTGCCGGAATCCAAGGCCCGGGGCTACGGGCCGGGGCGGTTCTCGTTCAACGTCAAGGGCGGCCGCTGCGAGGCCTGCCAGGGCGACGGCCTGATCAAGATCGAGATGCACTTCCTGCCGGACGTGTACGTCACCTGCGACGTCTGCCACGGCCGCCGGTACAACCGCGAGACCCTGGAGGTGATGTTCAAGGGCAAGAACATCGCCGACGTGCTCGACATGACGGTCGAAGAGGCCGCCGACTTCTTCAAGGCGGTGCCGCCGATCCGCGAGAAGATGGAGACGCTGAAGCGCGTGGGCCTCGGCTATGTGAAGGTCGGCCAGCAGGCCACCACCCTGTCCGGCGGCGAGGCGCAGCGGGTGAAGCTGTCCAAGGAACTGTCGCGGCGAGCCACCGGCAAGACGCTCTACATCCTCGATGAGCCCACCACGGGCCTGCACTTCGAGGACGTGAAGAAGCTGCTGGAGGTGCTCCACGAACTGGCCGACCAGGGCAATACCGTGGTGGTCATCGAGCACAACCTCGACGTGGTGAAGACCGCCGACTGGATCATCGACTTCGGCCCCGAGGGCGGTGACGGCGGCGGGGAGATCGTGGCCGCCGGCACGCCAGAGGACGTGGCGGCCAACGAACGCAGCTGGACCGGCCGCTACCTCGCCGAGCTGCTGGAACGCCACCGCGAACGCAAGGCCGCCCGGCGCAAGGCGCTGGTGGAGGCGTAAGGCGCAATCCCCTCCCCTTCGTGGGGAGGGGTTTTCCTAGCCGGCCGCCTTGCCGGCGGTGAGGGCGCGGTAGGCGTAGGCGCCGGGGGCGGCGATGACGGCGTACCAGAAGGCGCTGAACACGCTGGATACCAGCATGTAGATCACCCGCAGGGGCTGGAAGTAGGCCTTCAGGCTGGGCTCCTCGGGGATGGCGAAGACCTGCCAGAGGTCCGTCAGGCTGCCGCCCGAGGCGACGACGCCGATGGCGGCGGCGGGCAGGAACAGCAGCACCGCCACGAAGAAGGCCACCACGATCAGCGACAGGGTGAGCACATAGGCCCCGGCGAGGCGCCAGAACTGCCCCTCGGTGACGGCCCAGGAATCGAACAGGGCGAGCTTCTCGCGGTCGAAGGTGATCACCGGCGCCAGGGACAGGCGCACGGCGATGAAGACCACGCCGCTGATCACCGCCACCCAGGCCACGGTGCCGACGAACATCATGGCCCCCTGCCCGAGCCCGGAGACGAGCATGACCAGGATCATGCCGGCCAGGGTGAAGCCGCCCATCAGCAGGGCGAACAGCACCACATAAATCATCGCCAGGGCCATCAGCCGGAACTCGGCCGGGCCGACGCGGAACAGGCGGATGGAGCCGGTCTGGCCGCGCAGCAGGATCCGGTAGATGGCCGCGGCCATCATGCACTGGATCAGCAGGCTGAAGAGCAGCAGCGGCGAGAGGATGGTCATGGCCTCGAAGAACGGCCCGGGCTCCAGGGTCTCCTGCCCGCCGAGTGCGGCCAGGGCCTCGCGGGCCTCGGCCGGCATGTTCACCTCAATGAGGACCTGCAGCACGCTGACCAGGAACATGAACAGGCTTGCGGCCAGCAGCTTGCGCGGCCGCTCACGGGCGATGCGGAACCCTTCGAGCGCCGCGTCGGTCGGCGAAAACCCAGCCATTCTCGTCCCTTGGCCCGATCGAGTGACGCCGATTCGGACCGCCCCTTCATGAACGCTCAAAGTGACCTGTCGGACGCACGCCGCCAAGGCCCCGCTCGCGGCGCGCGTCATTCGTTGCTAATCAGCCGCCATGTCGATGACCCCTATCCATGTCGTGGGCGGCGGCCTCGCCGGCTCGGAGGCCGCCTGGCAGATCGCGGAGGCGGGCGTGCCCGTCGTGCTGCACGAGATGCGCCCCGTCCGCAAAACCGACGCCCACCAGACCGACGGCCTGGCCGAACTGGTCTGCTCCAACTCGTTCCGCGCCGACGACTGGACCGGCAACGCCGTGGGCCTGCTGCACCACGAGATGCGCCGGCTGGGCTCGATCATCATGGCCTGCGGCGACGCCCATCAGGTGCCCGCCGGGGGCGCCCTGGCGGTGGACCGGGAGGGCTTCTCCCAGGCGGTGACGGCCAAGCTGGAAGCGCACCCGCTGGTGACCATCGTCCGCGAGGAGATCGCCGGCCTGCCGCCCGAGGACTGGGACAGCGTGATCCTGGCCACCGGCCCCCTCACCTCGCCGGCCTTGGCCGACGCCATCCTGAAGCTGACGGGCGAGGACCAGCTGTCGTTCTTCGACGCCATCGCGCCGATCGTGCATTTCGACTCGATCGACATGGACGTGGCCTGGCGCCAGTCGCGCTACGACAAGGTCGGTCCCGGCGGCGATGCGGCGGCCTACATCAACTGCCCCATGGACCAGGGCCAGTACGAGGCCTTCATCGACGCCCTGCTGGCCGCCCCCAAGGCGGAATTCAAGGACTGGGAGCATGTGCCCTACTTCGACGGCTGCCTGCCGATCGAGGTGATGGCCGAGCGCGGTCGCGAGACCCTGCGCCACGGGCCGATGAAGCCCGTGGGCCTGACCAACGCCCACAAGCCGGACGAGAAGCCCTATGCCGTGGTGCAGCTGCGGCAGGACAACGCCCTGGGCACCCTGTGGAACATGGTGGGCTTCCAGACCAAGCTGAAGCACGGGGCCCAGACCGAGGTGTTCCGGATGATCCCCGGGCTGGAGAAGGCCGTCTTTGCGCGCCTGGGCGGCCTGCACCGCAACACCTTCATCAACAGCCCCCGGCTGCTGGACCGCACCCTGCGGCTGAAGGCCCAGCCGCGCCTGCGCTTCGCGGGCCAGGTGACGGGGGTGGAAGGCTATGTGGAGAGCGCGGCCGTGGGCCTGCTGGCCGGACGCTTCGCCGCCGCCGAACGCCTCGGCCGGTCGCCGGTCCCGCCGCCGGAGACCACGGCCCTGGGCGGGCTGATCGGGCACATCACCGGCGGCCACCTGGAAGGCGGCGCGGGCAGCTTCCAGCCGATGAACATCAACTACGGCCTGATCCCGCCGATCGCCCCGCCCAAGCGCGACGCCGAGGGCCGGCGCCTCGGCGCCAAGGAAAAGACCCGGCTGAAGAAGCAGATGGTGGGCGAGCGCGCCCTGGCCGATCTCGAGGCCTGGCTGACCGGCGCCCAGGCGGCCGCGGCGGAATAGATTCCCTGACCGGGGCCGGGCGTCAGATCCGGCCCCGCGCCACGGCCCAGATGAGGCGCAGGCGCTTCTGCGTGGGCCCCGGCGCACGGCCGGCGGCATAGGCCCGGGCCAGGGTGGCGTGGGCGATGGCCGGGAAGGCCTCGGCGCTCAGATAGTCCCGCTCCACCGACCGGGCGTCAGCCAGGGCGAGCCGCACGTGGGCCCGCAGGGCGTCCACGGCCGCAGGATCGACCCGGCCCGCCTCGATCAGCCGCGCCAGAGCCCAGGCGGCCGCCCAGCCCGGCGCCATCGAAGACTCCGCGGGCGCCCCGAGGACCATCATCGCCGCCCGGGCGCAGCCTTCAGCGGCCTTGGCGGCGTCGTGAGCCGCTTCGGCGGACAAGGGCGCGCTGTCCAGCTCGGCGTAGCGGGCGTCGATCATCGCCTCCAGGGGTTCACGCGGCAGGCCGTGGCGGGCGGCCACGTCGGCCAGGGCCTGGGCGGTGGGATGGCGCCGCACCGGCCGGCCCTCGAACATCTCGTCCAGCACCTCGCGCCACCAGGTCAGGCGAATCTCCCCCAGCAGCGAGGTGGAGGCCACCTTTGGGGCCCGGGCCAGCTCGTAGTCGTAGGCGTAGAGGGCGATGACGTCCGCCCGGGCCTGGACGTCGCCGATGAACCGGCTGGCGAGCCAGCGGTCCGGGTCGGTGCGGCGGATCAGGTCGTCGAGATCGTCGGTCATGGGAAACAAAAAGGCCCGCCGGTTGCGGCGGGCCTTCTCGCAGAATTGGCCTGCGACGTCAGCCGAAGATCGTCTGGTTCATGGTCATGGTCACCAGCATCGGCACCGACAGCAGGGTGTTGATGCGGGAGAACAGCATGGCCTTGCGACCGGCGGCGGCCTTGGCGTCGGCGTCGCCCTCGACGATGCCCAGGGCGATCTTCTGGGCCGGCCAGATGAAGACCCAGACGTTGAAGAACATGATCGTCGCCAGCCACATGCCGAGGCCGATGAAGGTGTGCTGGGCCACCTGGAACCCGTCGAGGGCGCCCAGGGTGAAGGCCTGCAGCAGGAAGCCGCGGTTCCAGGCCAGGATCACGCCCATCACCCAGGTGGCGAGAGCCGCCCAGCGGAACCAGAACAGCGCCTCGGGAGCGATGTACTTGGACACGGCCGGCTTAAGCTCGGCCGGGATCTCGGGCATTTTCCGGATCTGGACGAAGTTGAAGTAGTAAAGCAGCCCGATCCAAAGGATGCCGACCAGGGTGTGCAGCCAGCGGAAGACGCCCTGCCAGAAAATCTGGTCCCAGGCGTCGTTGTGCATGCCGTAACCGGCCACGATCACCACCGCGAGCAGGAAGCTCACGATCAGCGTGTTTCTTAGATTGGCGAGAAGTCCAGCCATTGTTTGCCCCTGAGATACCTACCCTATGGGACGCAGGTATAGGGCGTTTCGGCTAACGCCGAAAGGTGACGCTTGGGAGGGGCTCAGACGGCGATCAGAGCCGCGGCCAGACGGCGGCCTTCGGCGGTGAGCACATTGTAGAGCCGGGCGGCGGCGGGAGTGTCCATGAACTCCAGGCCGATGCCGGCCTGGCGCAGGGCGTCCCTCACCTCCCGCGGCGGCTGGGCGTTGCGCACGCCCACGCCCAGGAGGACGAACTCCACCTCGGTGCGGCCGGCGGCCAGGACCGCCCCCAGGCTCTCCACCGTGAGCTCGGCGAGGCTCGCGACCGGCCAGGGGTGAGCCTCGTCAGCCAGGATCAGCACCGAACCCTCGTGCCGCACGCCGTCCAGGCGGAAGCCGCCGTCGCCGTAGGCGTCCACCGAGGGAGCGTTGCGGGCCATCTTACGGCTGGGCGCCGGCGGGCTGGAGCGGCTCGGCCTCGTCCTGGCCGCGCCGCACGCCGAACAGCAGCAGCACCGGGGCGGCCACATAGATCGACGAATAGGTGCCGATGACGATGCCGAAGATCAGCACCAGCGACATGTCGATCAGGGTCGAGCCGCCGAAGATCGCCAGGCCGGTGAGGGCCAGGATGGCGGTGACGCCGGTGATGATGGTCCGCGACAGGGTCTCGTTGATCGACAGGTCGATCAGCTCGCCCAGGGGCATGCGCTTGTACTTGCGCAGGTTCTCCCGGAGCCGGTCGAACACCACGACGGTGTCGTTCATCGAATAGCCGATGACGGTGAGCACCGCGGCCACAGTGTTCAGGCTGAACTCGAGGTTGAAGAAGGCGATTACCCCGAAGGTCAGCAGCACGTCGTGGAACAGGGCCACCACGGCGCCGATGCCGAACTGCAGCTCGAACCGGAACCAGATGTAGACGAGCATCAGCAGGATCGCGAGGCCGAGGGCCATGAGGCCGCTCTGGAAAAGCTCGCCCGACACCTTGCCGCCGATGACGTTCGGGGCCTCGAAGCTGACCTCGCCGAGAGCGTCGGTCAGGGCCGCGCGGACCTGCGCCCCCACCTGCTCGGGATCGGCGCCGGCCGGCGGCTGGTAGCGCACCATGGCCTTGGTGCCGTCGCCCACGCCCTGCACCTGGGGATCACCAACCTCGAGACCGCCCACGGCCGCCCGGGCGGCGGCCAGGTCGACCTGCTTCGGAGCAGTAGACAGCTCGATCATGGTGCCGCCCGTGAAGTCGATGCCGCAGTTCAGGCCGCCGCAGGGCGGCTCGAACGGCAGCATGGCGCGGGCCAGCGACGCGATGATCCCCACGATGGAGATCACGGCGCAGATCTTGGCGTAGCGGACGAACCGGAAGTTCGTCTTGATCGGGATGATCTTGATGAGGGGCCACATGGGGTCAGGCCCTCCTTACGCGATCGGCAGGGTCTTCGGGCGGGCGGCGCGGAGCCACACGGCCAGAAGGACCTGGGTGATGAGGACAGCGGTGAACACCGAGGTGACGACGCCGATGGAGAGCGTCCAGGCGAAGCCCTTCACGGGACCCGCGCCGAACTGGAACATCAGCACCGCGGCCAGCAGCGTCGTGAGGTTGGCGTCGATGATGGTGCTCATGGCCCGGGAGAAGCCGGCGTCCATGGCGGCGATCACCGAGCGCCCGGCGCGCACCTCGTCCCGCATGCGCTCGTAGATCAGCACGTTGGCGTCCACGGCCATGGCCAGGGTCAGGATCAGGCCCGCGATCCCCGGCAGGGTCAGGGTGGCCTGGGTGAGGCTCATGGCGGCGATGATCAGCAGGCCATTGACCAGCAGGGCGACGATGGAGATGCCGCCGAACAGCAGGCCGTAGGCCAGGAGCATGAAGGCGACCACGGCGATGAAGGCGATGACCGTCGAGATCTGGCCGGCCTTGATGGCGTCGGCCCCGAGCTCGGCGCTCACCGTCTGCTGCTGGATGACATTCAGCCGGGTCGGCAGGGCGCCGCCGCGGAGCAGCACGGCGAGGTCGTTGGCCGACTGGGCGGTAAAGTTGCCCTCGATGTAGCCCGAGCCGCCGGTGATCGCCGAGTTGATGACCGGCGCCGAGATGATCTTGTCGTCGAGGACGATGGCGAACCGCTTGCCGATGTTCTGGGTCGTCGCGTCGCCGAAGCGGCGGGCGCCCTGGCTGTTGAAGCGGAACTCGACGATGGGGCGGCCCGTCTGCGGGTGGAAGCCCTGGTTTGCGGTCGTCAGCATCTCGCCGGTCACCACCGCGCGGCGCTTCACCACCAGGAACGGCGCCGAGCCGTCCTCCACCGGCAGCACCTGCGTGCCCGGAGGCACCCGGCCAGCGGCGGCGGCCGCGAGGTCGGCGCTCTCATCCACCATCTGGAAGGTCAGCTTGGCGGTCTGGCCGATGACGTTCTTCAGGCGCTCAGGATCGCTCTCGCCGGGGGCCTGGACGACGATGCGGTCGGCGCCCTGGCGGACGATGGTGGGCTCGCGGGTGCCCAGTTCGTCGATCCGGCGGCGGATGATCTCGATGGACTGCTCGACCGCTCGGGCGGCCTCGGCCTGCATGGCCTCGGCGACGAAGGTGACGCGGATGCGCTGGTCGGCCTGCGCCGAGATGTTCACGTCCCGGCCGCCGGTGGTGCCGGCCAGCGGCGCGCCCAGGCTGTTGCGCAGCAGGCGGGTGGCCTCCTGGACCTTGGACGGATCGTTGATCCGGACCGTGATCACCTCTCCGGCCGCGCCGAGGTCGCTGAAGGCGATCTGGGCTTCCCGCAGGGTGGTGCGGATGTCTTCGACCGTGTTGGTCACGCGCTGGGCGCGGAGGGCCGGCAGGTCGACCTCAAGCAGGAGGTACGAGCCGCCCTGCAGGTCGAGGCCCAGGTTCAGGGTCTTCTTCGGGAGGAACCCCGGCAGGCTCGCCCGCGTCTGCTCCGGCAGGAGGTTCGGCAGCGCGAAGAGCGCGCCGAGAACGACCGACAGGACGACGAGGAGAACCTTCCAGCGCGAGAGGTTGAGCATCGGAAGGCGGTTTCGCTCTTAGGACTTGGTGTCGTTGGCGGCGGCGGGTTCGCCGCGCGAGCTGACGTCAGCGATCATGGCCTTGACCACCTTCACCGTGACGCCGGGGGCGATCTCAAGGCCGACTTCCTTGTCCTCGACGCGGACGATCTTGCCCTTCATGCCCGAGGAGAGGACGACGTTGTCGCCGCGCTTCAGCGCCGCCAGCATCGCCTGATGCTGCTTCATGCGCTTCTGCTGGGGGCGGATCATCAGGAAGTAGAACAGCACCACCAGCGCGATGAGCGGGAGGAACTGGACCAGCATGGCCTCAGCGCCGCCAGCAGCGGCGCCGCCAGCGGCTTGGGCGTAGGCAGGGGTGGCGAACATGGCCTCTCCGGATTGCGGGGGCGGCCACGGTCTTGGGCGCCCCGTTCGTAAAGTCGGCGGAAGCTATGCGCAGCGCCCCGCTTTTGCAATGGAACCTGCGGGCGGCTAAGGCTCGCGCCGATGGACGACGCGCTGAAACCTCTTCTGACCCGTATCGCCGAGGCGCTGGAGCGCCTGGCGCCCCCTGCCCGGGCCGAAACGGCGTTCGACGACGCCCGGCTGTTCCGGCACGATCCGGCCACCGGCGGTTTCCACTCCGCCCCCGACTATCCGCTGTCCCTGGACAGTCTGGTGGGCGTGGACCGGCAGAAGGCCACGGTGGTGGAGAACCTGCGGCGGTTCGCTGAAGGCCTGCCCTACAACCACGTCCTGCTCTGGGGGGTGCGCGGCACCGGCAAGAGCTCCATCGCCAAGGCCGCCTTCATGGCCGTGGCCGCCGACCATGCAGCGCTGAAGCTGATCGAGGTGGATCGCGACCAGGTGACCGCCCTGCCCGCCCTGTTCGACGACCTCAGGACCCGGCCGCAGCGCTTCGTGGTGCTGTGCGACGACCTGTCGTTCGAGGAAGGCGCGGCGGCGGCCAAGGCGCTGAAGTCGGCCCTGGAGGGCGGCGTCTCGGGGCCGCCGGCCAATGTGCTGTTCGTCGCCACCTCCAACCGCCGCCACCTGATGCCGCGCGGGCACCAGGAGGATCGTGGCTTGGTGGCCGCCCACGAGGACGCCGAGGAGGAGGTCAGCGTCTCGGACCGCTTCGGCCTGTGGATCGGCTTCCCGCCCATGGATCAGGCTACGTACCTGTCTGCGGTGAAGGGCTACGCCGAGCGCTATGGCCTGCAGACGCCGGACCTGGAGCGCCGGGCGCTGCAGTGGGCGCAGATGCGCGGCGGCCGGTCGGGCCGGGTGGCCTGGCAGTTCATCCGCGATCTGGCCGGCGAACTGGGCAAGCCGCTGCCGCTCTAGGCCAAGGCGCCCTCCCCGCACCGGGGAGGGCTTTCCGGAGATTTACCTTGGCAGCACCAGGGCCGGGTCCACCGGCCGGGCGCGTTCCTCGGGATTCGGGGCGTAGCGCACCTCGAAGTGCAGCTGCGGCTCGGAGACCCCGCCGGTGACGCCCACCTGGCCGATCTGCTGACCCTGCACGACCTTCTGCTGCATCTTCACGTCGATGCGGCCCAGGTGGCCATAGGCCGTGACCCAGCCGTCGGCGTGCTTGATGAGCACCAGATTGCCGAAGCCCGGCACCTGGTCGCCGGCATAAACCACATCGCCCGCGGCGGCGGCCCGCACCGTCTCGCCGGACGGCGCGCGAATGTTGATGCCGTCGTTGCGCTGGCTCGGCCCCTTGGGACCGAAGGTCGAGAGGATGTCGCCGCGCACCGGCCAGATGAAGCGGCCGCGCCCCATGCTGGAGATCTGGCTGTCGGCCACCGGCGGCGAGGCCACCGGGGCGCCCGGCACTACCGGCCGGCTGGCGGAGGGCGCGGGCGTCGAGGGCGGCGTGCTCCGCGACGGCGCCGGAGTTGAGGCCGGCGGCGTGCTCGGCTGGTACGGCTGCGGCCGGGACGGCAGGGCCGGCGCCGGCTCCTCCCGACGGGGCGGCGGGGTCGTGGCCCGGGGCGGCGTCTCGGTCCGCGGAGGTTCGGAACGCGGGGGTTCGGAACGCGGGGGTTCTGCGCGTGGAGGCTCGGCGCGCGGTGGCGGCGCGGCGGGCGTGGGCGCAGGCCGCGGCGCAGGCGTCTCCACATGCACCCGGCTGGTGGTCACCGTGGGCCCCTTGTCCTTGAAGCCCTCGGGCAGACGCAGGCGCTGGCCAGGACGCAGGGTGTCGTTGCGGCCGAGGTTGTTCTCCTCGCGCAGGGCGTCGACGCTCACGGTGAAGCGGCGAGAGATGGCGAACAGGGTGTCGCCCTCGGTCACCACATAGGCCTTGGCCGTGCTCTTCGGCCCCTTCAGCTTATCGCCGGGGTGAATGACGTACGGCTTCTTGAGGTCGTTGTCCTTGATCAGCTGATCGACCGTGGTCCCCAGCTTCTTGGCGATGCGCTCAAGGTTGTCGCCGGACTTCACCTCATAGACAGCGGGCTTGCCTTCGGCGTCGACCACGCGGCCGGTGACGGTGCGGGTGGTGACGGTGCGATAGGTCGGCTCCGGCGGCGGCGTGGGCCGCGGCGGCGGGGGCGCAGGCTGCTGGACGGGCGGGCGAGGCTCGGGAGACGGGCGCGAGGCCGGCGGCGGCGGCAAGTCGAGCGGGCGCGTCTCCACCGGCTCGGCGCGGCGCGGCAGCTCGGGCGGCGGCTCCTCCCTCCGCGGCGGCGGCTCGGGGCGCGGGGCAGGACGCGGCCCCGCGCCCGGCGGAGGCGGAGGCGGAGGCGGCGAGACCACCGGCGGATCGATCGGGAAATTCGGACTCGCACAGGCGGTGAGAGCCGCAGCCAGGGCGCTCGTAGCCAGCAGGGTCAGGATCGGGCGCGTTCGGGAATGCGTCATCGCCGCTCCGGGTCGGTGAAAAGAATCATCGGGGCGTGGTCGGAGATCATGGCGGCGGGCCGGCGCCCCAGCCAACCCGCAAACCGCCGCAGCCTTTTGTCCTGTCAGAGTTCCTTGGCCACGCCTTCGAGGAGCGGCACGAAGCGGACATCGATGAGGTCCTCGACCTCGAATCCGCCCTTGCCGTCGCCGGTATAGCGGCGAAGGCTCTGCACGGGCCCCTTGCCTACGGGCGCGACCAGGATCCCGTTCGGCTTGAGCTGCGAGAGCAGAGCCTTGGGCTCCGCCGGCGCCGCCGCCGTGACCATAATGCGGTCGAAAGGCGCCTGTTCGGGCCAGCCTTCGCCGCCGTCGCCGAAGCGGGTGATGATGTTGGTCAGGCCCAGCGTCTTGAAGCGGGCCTCGGCCTCGCGCATCAGGGTGCGGTAGCGCTCCACCGTATAGACGAGGCGCGCGAGCCTGGAGAGGATCGCGGTCTGGTAGCCGCTGCCCGTGCCGATCTCCAGCACCCGGTCGCGCCGGTCGATCTTCAGGGCCTGGGTCATCAGGCCGACGATAAACGGCTGGCTGATGGTCTGGCCGCAGGCGATGGGCAGGGCCGAGTCCTCGAACGCGCGGTCCTTGAACAGTTCCTGGGTGAACAGCGGCCGCGGCGTGCTCTCGATGGCGTTGAGCACCTTGGCGTCGGTCACCCCTTGCGCGCGCAACGCCAGGATGAGGCGGGCCATCTGGGCCTCGGCGGTGTCTTCCGGCTCGGCCATCGCTCTCAGACCTTGGGCGGCGCCCCGCCCAGCCTGCCCTTGAGGTCGTTGACCGCAGGCATGTGGGTGAGGTCGATGTGCAGCGGAGTGACCGAGATCTTGCCCTCGTAGAGAGCCCGCAGGTCGGTGCCTTCGGGCGGGCTGGACCGCTCCTGCCGGAAGCCGATCCAGTAGTAGTCCTTGCCGCGGAGATCGGTGCGCCGCTCGGCGTGGCGCACATGCACGTCCCGAAAGCCCTGGCGCGTGACCTCCACCTCGGTGATCTGGTCCACGGGCAGGTGCGGAAAGTTGATGTTGATGACCACGTCGGCCGGCCAGCCGATCTCCACCAGACGCTTGATGATCCCGGGGGCGAAGGCCTCGGCGGCGTCGAAATTGCCCCCCGCCTCGTAGAAGCCCGCCTGCGACAGGGCGATGGACGGCACGCCCAGGGCCATGCCCTCGATGGCGCCGGCCACGGTGCCCGACATGGTCACGTCCTCGGCGAGATTGGCCCCGCGATTGACGCCGGACAGCACGAGGTCGGGCTTTGCCCCCTTCACCAGTTCGTGGACGCCCAGCATCACGCAGTCGGTGGGCGTGCCGGTGGTGGCGAAACGACGCTCGCCCAGGCTGCGCACGCGCACCGGCTCGGCCAGGGTCAGGGCGCGGCTGGCGCCCGACTGCTCATATTCGGGGGCGCAGACCCAGACGTCGTCGGACAGCTGGGCGGCGATCCGCTCCAGGGCCGCCAGGCCGTCCGCGTGGATGCCGTCGTCGTTGGTGATCAGGATCCTCATGCGTCCCCGCCGATGTGGGTGACGCCCGGCATATAGGGTTTCAGCGCCTCGGGGATGGCGATGCGGCCGCCCTCGTCCTGGTAGTTCTCAAGGATGGCCACCAGGGTCCGGCCGACGGCGAGGCCCGAACCGTTCAGGGTGTGGACGAAGCGCGTCCCCTTCTCGCCGGCCTTCTTGGCGCGGGCGTTCATCCGCCGGGCCTGGAAGTCGCCCGTGTTCGAGCAGGAGCTGATCTCGCGGTACTTGCCCTGGCTCGGCAGCCAGACCTCGAGATCGTAGGTCTTGCGGGCGCCGAAGCCCATGTCGCCCGTGCAGAGCAGCATGGTGCGGAACGGCAGCTCCAGGCGCTTGAGCACCGCCTCGGCGCATTCGGTCATGCGCTCGTGCTCGGCCTCGGACTGCTCTGGGGCGGTGATGGAGACCAGCTCGCACTTGATGAACTGGTGCTGGCGGATCATGCCGCGGGTGTCCCGGCCCGAGGCCCCGGCCTCGGAGCGGAAGCAGGGCGTAAGCGCCGTGTAGCGGAGCGGCAGCTCCTCCTCGGCCACGATCTGGTCCATCACCAGGCTGGTCAGGGAGACTTCGGCGGTGGGGATCAACCAGCGGCCGTCGGTGGTGGCGAACAGGTCCTCGGCGAACTTGGGCAGCTTGTCGGTGCCGTAGGCGGCCGCATCGTTCACCAGCAGCGGCGGGGAGACCTCGGTGTAGCCGTGCTCGCCAGTCTGCAGGTCCAGCATGAACTGGCCGAGGGCGCGCTCCAGCCGGGCCAGCTGGCCCTTCAGCACCACGAAGCGGGCGCCGCTCATGCGGGCGGCGGCCTCGAAGTCCATCAGGCCGAGGCCCTCGCCCAGATCCACGTGATCCTTGGGGGCCGCGATGGCGCGCGGCTCGCCCCAGCGGCGGACCTCGACGTTGTCGTTCTCATCGGCGCCCACCGGGACATCGGCGGCGGGGATGTTGGGCAGGGCTGAGAGGACGGCCTTGAGCGCCTCGCCCGTCTCGCGCTCGACCTCGGCCTGAGCTTCCAGGGTGGCCTTCAGCGCCTCCACCTGGGCCATCAGGCGCGCGGCCTCGTCCTCATCCTTGCGGGCCTTGGCCTGGCCGATCGTCTTGGACGCGTCGTTGCGCTCGGCCTGGGCCGCCTGGAGGGCGGTCTGGGCGGCCCGGAGCCGCGCGTCCAGGTCGAGGATTTCGGCGACCTTTCCGGACAATCCCTTCCGCGCCCACGCCGTCTCGTAGAGCTCGGGATTCTCGCGGATGGCTTTCAGATCATGCATGGCGGCCGCTCTTCGCTTGAGCGGCTCTCTCTAGAGCGCGTCGGAACGGGCGCCAAGTTTAGGCGGGCATGATATCCTGGGTTTCCTCGTCCTTGCGGCGGCGGCGCTCGATGAGCGCCACGCACCAGATCGAGATCTCGTAGAGGAGCACGATGGGCAGGGCGAGCATGGTCTGGCTGATCGGGTCCGGCGGGGTGACGATGGCCGCCACCACGAAGACGCCGACGATGGCGTAGCGCCGGCCGGCCCGCAGGGCCTTGGAGCCCACGATCCCCGCCATGCCAAGCAGGGTCAGCACCACCGGCAGCTGGAAGCACAGGCCAAAGGCCAGCAGCAGGGTGGTCACGAGGCTGAGATAGTCCGAGACCTTGGGCAGCAGCTGCACCGAGATCGCCCCCGCCCCGACGATCTGCTGGCTGAGGGAGAACCAGAGGACGAAGGGCAGGATCACGAAATAGACCAGGGCGGCGCCCAGCAGGAACAGCGCCGGGGCCGCCAACAGGAACGGCAGGAATGCCTTGCGCTCGCGGCGGTAGAGGCCGGGGGCGACGAAGGCGTAGACCTGCCAGGCCAGCACCGGGAAGGCCAGGACCACGGCGCCAAAGCCGGCAAGCTTGAGCTTGGTGAAGAAAAACTCCAGCGGCGCGGTGAACACCAGCTGCAGGTTCTCGGCCCCCGAGAGCTGGGGCAGCTGCTTCAGGCCCATGACCACGAACAGCAGGTCGAAGGGCCCGGAGGTGTGGCCCGAGCGCTGGGCGGCGAACAGGCGGGCCGCCATCTCGAACGGATGCAGCAGCACCTGGTAGATCGGCGTCGAGAGGGCGAAGCAGAGGATGAAGCCCACCACCACGGCCGCCACCGAGATGATCAGCCGCTGGCGCAGCTCGACCAGGTGGTCCAGCAGCGGGGCCCGGGAGGCCTCGATCTCGGCTTCTTCGTCCTGGTAGCTCATTCGGCGGCCTTCTTGGCGGCGCGCGGCTTGGCGGTCCTGGTTGCGGTCTTGGCGCCGTCCGCAGCGGTCTTGCCCCCGGTCTTGGCGGCCTTGGGCTTGGCGGGGCCCGCCCGGGGCTTGCGGGCCGGCTTGGCGGCCGCCTCGCCCGCCGTCGTCGCAACGGGGGCCGAGGCTAGGGTCGGCGCAGGATCAGGCTCGGGCGGCTCGGAAGTCTGGGCATACTCGTAGGTGGGCGAGCCGAGCTGGACGCCCACGTCCGAGAGGCTCTTCTCGATGTCGGCAGCCGCCTCGTTCATGCCGTCGCCGATGGCGAGGTCTGCGATCTGGCCGCGGCGCATGGCCTCGACCTCCTTGCGCAGTTCCTCCAGCTCGGACTGGCGGGCCATGTCGTCGAAGCTGGCCCGAAACTCGGCGGCCATGCCGCGCACCTTGGCCATGATCTGGCCAACCCGCCGCATCAGCAGCGGCAGGTCCTTGGGGCCCACGACGATCAAGGCCACGACGGCGATGACGAGGAGCTCGGATGCGCCGATCTCGGGAAGCATGGCAGGTGGCCTAAACGCAGGCGCCGGCCGCGATCAAGCGGGCCGGCGCCGAATTTCCGGTGCCGCGGGCGGCCTTAGCCGCGCGCCTGATCCTTGTCCTGCTCCTTGGGGAGCGGCTTGGCCTCGTCAGTCGACTCGCTGTCGCCCTTCAGGCCTTCGCGGAAGGCGCGGATGCCCTTGGCGGCGTCGCCCATGATTCCCGATAGACGGCCGCGGCCGCCGAACAGCAGCGCGACGACGACCAGCACGATCAGCCAGTGCCAGATCGAAAAAGAGCCCATACGGCCTTTACTCCCTCTCGCCCCCCAATGAGGCGTTCGCGGGCCTATATAGTCCGGCGTTCGGACTGACGCCACGGCGACGAAAGCGCCCTACTCCCGGTTCTCGTCCTCGGCCAGGAAATCCACGTGGAATTCCGGGGGCTCGGAGAAGTCCAGCGCGTCCTCTTCGCCCTCGGTCGGCTCGGCGGCAGGGTTGGGCACGGTGAAGTCCGCCGGCAGGTCCAGGCTGAGCAGCCCCGCCGCCTTCATCTCGGCCATGCCCGGCAGGTCGGCGAGGCTGGCGAGGCCGTAGTGTTCCAGGAAGGCGTCCGTGGTGCCGAAGGTGACCGGTCGGCCCGGGGTGCGGCGGCGGCCGCGCATCCGCACGAGGCCCAGCTCAAGGAGGACGTCCAGGGTGCCCTTGCTGGCCTGCACCCCGCGCACGGCCTCGATCTCGGCCCGGGTGACAGGCTGGTGATAGGCGATGATGGCCAGGGTCTCCTGGGCGGCCTTGGACAGGCGCCGGGGCTCCTCGCGTTCCTCGGTCATCAGCCAGGCGAGATCCTCGGCGGTCTGGAAACGCCAGCCTCCGGCCACATTGGCCAGCACCACGCCCCGCCCCGCATAGAGGCGCGACAGCTCCGCCAGCGCCCCCTCCACGTCGGCGCCTTCCGGCAGACGGCGGGCCAGGTCTTCGATGGTCAGCGGGCCGGCGGCGGCGAACAGCAGGGCCTCGACCTCCCGGGCGGTGTCGCTCACCTTCCGATCCTCCTCATCATGCCGCCTTGGCCTTGCGGGCCCGCAGATAGATGTCGGCGAAGGCCTCCAGCTGCTTGGCCTCCAGCGCCCCCTCCTTCACCAACTCCAGGCTGGCCGACAGGGTGGAGGCCAGGTAGGAGGCGCGGCTCGGCACGTTCTCGAGCGGCGGCCCGTCGGGGGCGACACCGGCCAGGGGCGTCCACCGGTCGAGGTCTGGCAGCAGCTTGCGCAGCCGCTCGCGGGCGTCCTCCAGAGGATAGGCCTTGGGGGCCATGGGCGTGTAGCGCCGCTTCACCTCCCGGCGGCGCTGCTCGATGTAGGCGCTCATCAGCGAATAGAGGTCGCCCTCGATGCGGCCTGACGGGATCACCTTGATGGCGTCCGGGTCGCCGCGGACGAAGACCTGCTGGCGCAGCTGCGGGCGGGCCTTCAGGGCCTCGGCGGCGTTGCGCATGGCCTCCAGCTTGGCGAGGCGGAAGGCCAGCCGGGCCGCCATCTCCTCGGCGGGAGGTTCCTCGGCCTTGGGCCGCTCGGGCTTGGGCAGCAGCAGGCGCGACTTCAGATAGGCCAGCCAGGAGGCCATCACGAGATAGTCGGCGGCCAGGGAGAAGCGTCGGCGGCGGGCCTCCTGCACGAAGGCCAGGTACTGTTCGGCCAGCTTGGTGATGGACAGCTTGAGCAGGTCCACCTTCTGGCTGCGGGCCAGGGCCAGGAGGACGTGCAGCGGGCCCTCGTAGCCCTCTACGTCGACGATCAGGGCCTCGCCGTCCTCGGCGGCGGTGGCGGCCGCGGCGAAGTCGAGGCTGGGCTGAAAGGCCTTGCTCATGCGAACGCGGCCTCGAAGCGGGCCGCCGCCGCGGCGGCGTCGAAGGGCTCGGGGGCGCCCGGAATGCGCGCCAGAGCCGCCGTCGCCCGCTCGGCCGCCCGGCCGGAGAGTTCGCCGGTCCCGTCGATCACCTGGCGCATCTCGGCCATGTCGCCGTTGCAGTGGAGGACGACGTCGCAGCCGGCGGCCAGGGATCGGGCCGCCCGCTCCTTCAGCGGGCCGGAGAGCGCCTTCATGGAGAGGTCGTCGCTCATCACCAGGCCGTCGAAGCCGATGGTCCCGCGGATCACCCGCTCGAACACCGCCGGTGAGGTGGTGGCTGACTGCTCGGTGTCAACTGCCGCGTAGATGACGTGGGCCGTCATCGCCATAGGCATGTCGGAGAGCGCCCGGAACGGGGCGAAGTCGCGGGCGTCCAGCTCGGCGAAGGACGCTTCCACCACCGGCAGCTCCAGGTGGCTGTCGGCCCGGGCGCGGCCGTGGCCGGGGATGTGCTTGACGATGGGCAGGACGCCGCCCGCGATCAGGCCCTCGCAGGCGGCGCGGCCCAGCAGGGCCACGTCGTCGGGCGTCTCGCCATAGGCCCGGTCGCCGATGATCTCGTGGCCGTCCGGATCGGGCACGTCCAGCACCGGCACGCAGTCGACGTTGATGCCAAGGTCGGCAAGGTCGTGGGCGATGAGCCGGGCCCCCAAGCGGGTGATCTCGCGCCGGCGATCGTGCGGCAGGGCGCCATAGGCCCGGCCCGGCGGATAGGCGCGCCAGTGGGGCGGGCCCAGGCGCTGGACCCGGCCGCCCTCCTGATCGATCAGGATTGGCGCATCGGCCCGGCCGACCGTGTCACGCAGGGCGGCGGTCAGACGGCGCACCTGGCCGGGCGTCTCGATGTTGCGCGCGAACAGGATGAAGCCCCAGGGCCGGACGTCGCGGAAGAAGGCCGCCTCCTCCGCGGTCAGCTCGGGGCCCGAGCAGCCCAGGATCGCGGCCGAGACCCTCACCGGACGAAGCAGCTCTTCCCGGCCGCCTTAAGGCGGTTGCAGAAGTTGGTCGCCTCCTCGCGGCTGGCGAAGCCGGTGACGGCGGTGCGGTAGAGGACGCTCCCGTCGCGCTCGATCCGCTCGACGCTCTTGCCCTTGCCGGCGGCGAGGCCCGGGGCGGCGGCGACCGCCTCGTTCCAGGCGCGGTCGGCCAGGGCGGGCGATGACACGGCCCCGATCTGGACCACGGCCCCGTCCGACTTGGCTGCGGGGGCAGGCGCCGCCGCGGCCGGCTTGGGTTCCGGCGCCTTGGCGGCCGGGGCCGGCGGAGTCTGGACCGGCTTGGGCGCGGGCTGCGCGGGCTGAGCCGCAGGGGCAGCGGGGGCCGGAGCCGGCAGGGCCGGACGCATGGCCGGCGCGGGCGGCGCCTCGGCGACGATCACCGGGGTAGTGGGCGCCGGCCGGGGCTGCGGCTCCTCGGGCGGCGGGGTGAAGGTGGGCGGCACCGCCTCGACCACGCCCGAGCCGTCGGACCGATAGATCTGCAGGCCGGCGGCCGGATCGGTGGGCTGGGCCTCGGCGGGCGGGGCCTCCTTCATGCCGTCCACGGGCACGCCCACGGTCTGGGGCGCATCGCCCGCCTGGCGCACGCCCGAGCGGTAGAAGACGAAGATCGCCGCCACCAGGCCGGCCAGGACAAGGACGCTGATGATCAGGGTGATCGGCACCGGCCGCGCGCCCCGCACCGGCTGGCGGGCGTCGAAGGCCAGCGGCGCGTCGGTGGGAGGCGTATAGGCGCCGCGCTCGTGGTCGGACATCGCGTAGGCTCCGAAGCAGCAGAGGGACGCGCGCGAATCGCGCCCATGGGACGGCAGTCTAGCGAAGCCCGGGCCTCGCCAGCGCCTTCAGGAGCCGTTTTTCTGTGGGTCGTCCGGGGCGGGAATTGGGCGGCGCGCCCGTGTCCGGCTAGCCCCAGATCTCCAGGTGGAACAGCTTGCGGTGTTCCTCGATGGCGAAGCGGTCGGTCATGCCCGCGATGTAGTCGCAGACCACCCGGGCCCGGCCGGCCTCGTCCCGGCCCTGGATCCTCGCCTGCCACTCGGTGGGCATGACGTCGGGCTCGGCCATGAACAGCTGGAACATCTCGGCCAGGATCCGCCGCGCCTGGCTGCGGGTGCGGTTGACCCGCCAGTGGCGGTACATGCGGTCCATGAGGAAATGGCGCAGCTCGGCCAGGTCCTCGATCATCTCCCGGGAGAATGCGACGGTGGCCTGGCCGAAGTTGCGGACGTCCTCGGCGCTCTTGAGGCCGCCCTCCTCCACCCGGCGGCGGGTTTCGGCCATGACGTCGTCGACCATGGCCCCGATCATCCGGCGCACGGCCTCCAGGCGCAGGATCGACTCGTCGCAGTCAGGGTAGTCGGCCATGGACGAATGGACGTGCGGGCCGATCAGCGGCACGTCCAGCAGTTCCTTCAGATGGAACAGGCCGGCCGAGATGCCGTCGTCCACATCGTGGTTGTTGTAGGCGATGTCATCGGCGAGCGCGGCCACCTGGGCCTCGGCCGAGGCCCAGCCCGACAGGCGCAGGTCGTATTCGGCGTCGAATTCGGCGATGGCCCGCCAGGACGGCTTTTCCAGCTGGGCGGTGACCGGGCCATTGTGCTTGATGACCCCTTCCAGGGTCTCCCAGGTGAGGTTCAGGCCGTCGAAGCGCGGATAGCGGCGCTCCAGCCGGGTGACCACCCGGAAGGTCTGGACGTTGTGGTCGAAACCGCCGAACTGGCGCATCTGCACCTGCAGCTCGTCCTCGCCGGCGTGGCCGAACGGAGGATGGCCGAGGTCGTGGGCCAGGGCGATGGTCTCGGCGAGGTCGGCGTCCAGGCCCAGGGCGGTGGCGATCGACCGGGCGATCTGCGCCACCTCCAGGCTGTGGGTCAGGCGCGTGCGGAAGTGGTCGCCTTCATGGGCCACAAAGACCTGGGTCTTCTCCTTCAGCCGGCGGAAAGCGGTGGAATGGATGATCCGGTCCCGGTCCCGGGCGAAGGGCGTGCGGGTGCGGCTCTCGGGCTCGGCGATCTTGCGGCCGCGAGACTTGGCGGCGTCTTCGGCGAAGAGAGCCCGGGGGGGATTGATGGCGGCCATCGAACCGTTCTTGAAACTCTGGCCTCTTGGTCGAAGCCGCTCGAAACCTCATATAGTCCAGGCCGCTATTTCGTTTAACAGGCGATGACCAAGAGCCCCCATGATGACCACGGACGTCACCCTGTCTCCCGCCGCCGCCGCGCGGATCCGCGCCCTGGGCGAGGCCGAGGGCCGGCCGGTGATGCTGCGGGTGGCGGTGGAAGGCGGCGGCTGCTCGGGCTTCCAGTACCAGTTCGACCTGGTGGACGCGGCGCAGGACGACGACCTCAAGGTCGAGCGCGACGGCGCCGCCGCCTTGGTGGACGTGGTGTCCATGGCCCTGCTGAAGGGCTCGGAGATCGACTTCGTGGACGAACTGGCCGGCGCCGAGTTCCGGGTCCGCAACCCCAACGCCAAGTCCAGCTGCGGCTGCGGCGTCAGCTTCTCGATCTAGGCGGCCAGCACGGCACCCAGCTTGTCGAGCAGCCAGCCGGTCCCCTCCTCGCGGCTGCCGGCGTCGTCGTAGCCGTCCAGGAAGGCGCCCTGTTCGGTCATGACGAGGCGCGCGCCCTGCCCTTCGGGCTGGAACTCGACTGTGGCGAGGGAGACCGAGATCCTGGTCCCGTCCACATGCATGTCGTAGCCGTAGATGATCCGGGCGTCCGGGATCACCTCGAAGCAGTGAGCCCGGAAGTCCGAGACCCTGCCGCCGGGATGTTTGCCCCACAGCCGTTCGGCCCCGCCGGTGCGGAAGTCCATGGACCGTTCGTAGCACTCGAAGCCCTCGGGGCCGTCGAACCAGCGGGCCTTCTCCTCAAGGCTCGCCCAGGCGGCGAACACCCGGGCCGGCGGCACGGGATAGGTCCGCTCGATGCGGAACATGGCGTGGACGACGCTGCGGTCGGTCATGTGGGCTCTCCCGGATCAGATTTCGGATTGGCGGCGAGATAGGCGCCGAGACGGTCCAGGCGCTGCTCCCAGGCGGTGCGGCGCTCGTGGATCCATTGCTCGGCCCGGCTGAGGGCGGCCGGCTCGATGCGGCAGGTGCGCACGCGGCCCGCCTTCTCGGAGGCGACCACCCCCGCCGCCTCCAGCACGGCCAGATGCTGGACGACCGCCGGCAGGCTCATATGGAAGGGCCTGGCGAGGTCGCTGACGGAGGCGGGACCGCGGCTGAGCCGCTCGACGATGGCCCGCCGGGTGGGATCGGCCAGGGCCTGGAACAGGCTGTCGAGGTCCTCGCTCACGCCGCCTTCCGCCCCGGGAACATGTGCCAGACAGGCTGCGCCTCCTCGAGGGTGCGAGCGAAGGACGGGCGCGCCTGCAGGCGATCAAGATAGGCCCCGAGCGTGGGGTGGCTCGCGCGGAACGGCAGCACCTTGTCGGCGTAGAACAGAGACGGCGCGGCGGCGCAGTCGGCCAGGGTGAAGGTCTCACCCGCCGCCCAGGCGCGGCCGGCCAGTTCGGTCTCCAACCAGTCGTAGCTTCTGGCGAGGGCGGCGTCGGCCTGGGCCACGCCCACGGGGTCTTCGCCGCCCCGGAAATTCTCGGCCACGATCCGCGACATGGGCTCCATGACGTAGCTGTCGAACACCCGGTCCAGCAGCCGCACGCGCAGGGCCGCCTCGGGATCGGCCGGGATCAGGCCGGCGCCGGGAGCGTGGAAGGCCTGGACGTATTCGATGATGATGCTGGTCTCCGGGATAAACCGTCCGCGGGCGGCGTCTTCCAGAACCGGCATCTTGCCCAGCGGCCAGCGGGCCAGATGGGCCGCGCGCGAGGCCTCGTCCTGAGGCTCCACCCGGCGGGTCTCGAACAGCATGCCCGCTTCGCGCAGGGCGACCTTGGCCTTCCAGCAGTAGGACGACAGCGGATGCTCGTGGAGGATCAGGGTCATGGCTCGGCTTTCGCTTAAGCGATTACTTAAGTATCAGCGTTCCACAACGTGCGCAAGCCATTGAGCCGAAGCGCCCACGCCTCTAGCTTCGCCCGCACGAACGGGAGCCTTCGATGCGCATCGCCACCTGGAATGTGAACTCGGTCAACGCGCGCCTGGAGACGGTGCTGCGCTGGTTCGAGGCGGCGAAGCCCGACGTGGCCTGCCTGCAGGAGATCAAGTGCGTCGACGAGAAGTTTCCCGCCGAAGCCTTTGAAAGGCTTGGCTATAATATCGCCGTCCATGGCCAGAAGACCTACAACGGCGTGGCCATCCTCTCGAAGCAGCCGCTGGAGGACGTGACCCGGGGCCTGCCGGGCGACGAGACGGACGAACAGGCCCGCTACCTGGAGGCGGTGGTGTCCGGCCCACGGCCGGTGCGCGTGGCTTCGATCTATCTGCCGAACGGCAATCCGGTGGGCACCGAGAAGTTCGCCTACAAGCTGGCGTGGATGGAGCGCCTGCGCCGCCACGCCCAGGACTTGCTGGCCCTGGAGGAGGCCTTCGCCCTGGTGGGCGACTACAACGTCATCCCCGAGCCGCGGGACGCCGAGTTTCCGAAGAACTGGCTGGACGACGCCCTCTTCCAGCCCGAGAGCCGGGCCGCCTTCCGGGCGCTGAAGAACCTGGGCCTCACCGAGGCCTATATGCAGGCGGACGGAGCCCCCGGCGCCTACACCTTCTGGGACTATCAGGCCGGGGCCTGGCAGCGGAACAACGGCATCCGTATCGACCACGCCCTGCTCTCGCCCCAGGCGGCGGACCTGCTGCGCGGGGTGGAGATCCACCGGGACGTGCGCGGCTGGGACAAGCCGTCGGACCATGTGCCCCTGGTGGTCGAACTGGACATCTAGGCCCGAGCAACCACTCGCATAACGCCGTCAGCTTGGCGGTAGGAAGACTCGCGAAACGCGCCTAGGCTCGCCGGATGGACGAGGTCGGGCGGCTGATCGTGCTGATGGCGATTGCCGGCGGCGCCTTCACGGCGCTGGGGGCCGCATTCCTCTGGTTTCTCGACGAGGGCCGGCGCGTCCGACGCAGCCTGAAGAAGGTTCTGGGCGGCGAACCGCACGCCCTCCTGGTGGCGCGGGGGACCGGCAAGGGCGTCGGCTTCGACTTCGCCGCCAACGCCGTCGTGGTCACCTGGGACCAGGGTGGCTGGTGCCTGAAATACCGGATCGAAGAGCTGATGGGCGCCGAGCTCATCGTCGACGGCCAGGTGACAGCGCGGACGCACCGGGGCGAGGCGCGGCGGGCCCTGGACAACCTTTCAGGCGCCAAGGAGCACGTGCGGCTGCGCTTCGTGTTCGACGACCTCACCTACCCCGACTTTGCGCTCGACCTCTGGCGGGCGGCCAGCGTCGCCGCGAAAAAGGGGCTGAGCTCCGCCGAGGCGCTGCAGGAAGGCGCCCGCTGGATCGCCCGCATGGAATCCCTCCTCCGCAGGCCGGTCCCGCGCCGGGGGACGACCATGGCGGCCGAGCTCCGGCGCCCCGGGCCGCCGTTGGCCGCACCCGACGCAGGTGCTGATGAGGACGACGACGAAGGAACGGCGGAAAACGCCGCATGAGTTGACAGCGTAAATTAAAAACACGAGTCTCGGACGTGGGAGGAGCTCCGCCATGACGAACCTCATCGCCGCCGCCGTCGTCTTCGTGCTGATCCATCTGCTGATCTCGGGCACCCGGGTGCGGGACGCCCTGGTGGGACGCCTGGGGTCAGGCCCCTACATGGGCCTGTTCTCGCTCCTGTCGGCCGTGGTGCTGGTCTGGCTGGGCTTCGCCTTCGCCGCGGCCCGGGGCTCCCCCGCCAACACGGCGTTCTGGGGCGTGGCGCCGGCGACGCGCCACATCCAGATCGGGATTCAGTTCATCGCCGTGCTGTTCATCGTCATCGGCCTGACGACGCCCAACCCGACGAGCGTGCGACAGGAGGCGGTGCTGGACCGGCCAGACGCCGTGGGCGGCGTGCTGCGGATCACCCGCCACCCGTTCCTGTGGGGCGTGGCCCTCTGGGCCGTGGGCCACCTCCTGGTGAACGGCGAGATCGCCAGCCTGATCCTCTTCCTCTCCATGCTGGCCCTGGCCCTGCTCGGGACCGCCAGCATCGACGCCAAGCGTCGGCGCGCGCTGGGCGCCAAATGGGAGGGCTTCGCCGCCCAGACCTCCAACCTACCCTTCGCGGCGATCCTGCAGGGGCGGCAGAAGCTGTCGATCGGCGAGATCGGCTGGTGGCGGATCGTGGCGGGCGTGGCGGTCTGGGTGATCCTGACCTGGACGCACCCCTACATCGCCGGGGTCTCGGCCCTACCCTAGGGCGAAATCGACCGCAGCCTCGCAGTGGGCCACGGCGCTGTCGACGGCGGGCAGCGCCATGGCGTCGGGATCGAGCAGCAGGCCGATCTCGGTGCAGCCGAAGATCACCCCGTCGGCGCCGGCGGCCCGCCCCCGCTCGATGATGGCCAGCACCGCAGCGCGGGCCTCCTCGCGGATCACGCCCTGGCAAAGCTCGTCATAGATGATTGCATGCAGCGCCTCGCGATCGGCGACGTCGGGGACGAAGCCGTCCAGGCCCTGCGCCTTCAGCCGTTCGAGGTAGAACGGCTTTTCCATGGTGAAGCGGGTGGCCAGCAACAGAGGCCGCCGAACGCCCCTCGCCTTCAGCGCCGCGGCGGTGGCGTCGGCGATGTGAATCACGGGCGCGCCCGCCTCGGCCACCTGCGGGGCGTTGATGTGCATGGTGTTGGCGCAGATCACCAGGGCCTCGGCCCCGGCGGCGACCAGGCGACGGGCGGCCTCGGCGAACTGGCGGCCGGTCTCGTCCCAGTCGCCGCGAGCCTGGAGCTCGGCGACCGGCGCGAAGTCCACCGACCACAGGATCAGCTTGGCCGAATGCAGACCGCCCAGCCGCTGGCGCACCAGCCGGTTCAGCAGCTGGTAGTAGACGACGGTGCTCTCGGCGCTGATCCCGCCGATCAGGCCGAGGGTGCGCACCCGGCCTAGTCCAGCTTGCTCACGTCGCGCACGGCCCCCTTGGCGGCGCTGGTGGCGAAAGCGGCGTAGGCCTTGAGGGCCCAGGATACCTTCCGGGGCCGGGGTTTGGCGGGCTTGAAGCCCTTGGCCGCCTGTTCGGCGTGGCGGCGGTCGAGTTCGTCCTGCGGCACCGCCAGCTCGATGGTCCGGGCCGGGATGTTGATCTTGATGAGGTCGCCGTCGCGGACCAGGGCGATCAGCCCGCCCTCAGCCGCTTCCGGCGAGACGTGGCCGATGGAGAGGCCCGAGGTGCCGCCCGAGAAGCGGCCGTCGGTGATCAGGGCGCAGGCCTTCCCGAGGCCCTTCGACTTCAGATAGCTCGTCGGATACAGCATCTCCTGCATCCCGGGCCCGCCGCGCGGCCCCTCGTAGCGGATAACCACCACGTCTCCGGCCACGACCTTGCCCGTCAGGATGGCCGAGACGGCCTCGTCCTGGCTCTCATAAACCTTGGCCGGCCCCTCGAAGACCAGGATGGAGTCGTCCACCCCAGCGGTCTTCACGATGCAGCCGTCGAGGGCGATGTTGCCGCTGAGCACGGCCAGGCCCCCGTCCTTCGAGAAGGCGTGCTCGGCGTCGCGGATGACCCCGCCCTCGCGGTCCAGGTCCAGCTCGTCCCAGCGGCGCGACTGGCTGAAGGCGGTCTGGGTCGGCACCCCGCCGGGCGCCGCTTTGTAGAAGGTGGCCACGGTCTCGCTGTTGGTCTGGCGGATGTCCCAGCGGGCGATGGCCTCGCCCAGGGTCGGCGAATGGACGGTGGAGACGTCGGTGTGCAGCAGGCCCGCGCGGTCCAACTCGCCGAGGATGGCCATGATGCCGCCCGCGCGGTGGACGTCCTCCATGTGCACGTCGGCCTTGGCGGGCGCGACCTTGCAGAGGCAGGGCACGCGCCGGGACAGCCGGTCGATGTCCTCCATGGTGAAGGGCACCCCGCCCTCGGCCGCAGCGGCCAGAAGATGCAGCACGGTGTTGGTCGAGCCGCCCATGGCGATGTCGAGGCTCATGGCGTTCTCGAAGGCCTCGAAGGTGGCGATCGAGCGCGGCAGCACGCTCTCGTCGTCCTGCTCGTAGTAGCGGCGGGCCAAGTCGACGATCAGATGGCCGGCCTCCAGGAACAGGCGCTCGCGGTCGGCGTGGGTGGCCAGGACCGAGCCGTTGCCCGGCAGCGACAGGCCGAGGGCCTCGGTGAGGCAGTTCATGGAGTTGGCGGTGAACATGCCGGAGCACGAGCCACAGGTCGGGCAGGCCGAGCGCTCGATGGCCTTCACCTCCTCGTCGGTGACGGCCTCGTCGGCGGCGGCGACCATGGCGTCGATCAGGTCGAGGGCGACCTCCTTGCCCTTGAGGATCACCTTGCCGGCCTCCATCGGCCCGCCGGAGACGAAGACGGTGGGGATGTTCACCCGCATGGCCGCCATGAGCATGCCGGGGGTGATCTTGTCGCAGTTGGAGATGCAGACCATGGCGTCGGCGCAGTGCGCGTTGACCATGTACTCGACGCTGTCGGCGATCAGCTCACGGGACGGCAGGCTGTAGAGCATGCCGTCGTGACCCATGGCGATGCCGTCGTCCACGGCGATGGTGTTGAACTCCTTGGCCACCCCGCCGGCGCGTTCGATCTCGCGGGCCACCAGCTGGCCGAGATCCTTCAGGTGCACGTGGCCGGGCACGAACTGGGTGAAGGAATTCACCACCGCGATAATCGGCTTGCCGAAGTCCGCGTCCTTCATGCCGGTGGCGCGCCAAAGGCCACGGGCGCCAGCCATGTTCCGGCCGTGGGTCGAGGTGCGGGAGCGGTACGCGGGCATGTTGGGTCCTGGCACGACTAACGAAAGCTGGCTTCCCATACGCCGGACGGCCAGCCGAGGCCAGATCGGCGCCTGCGACTTGTGAGGCGTTTGTTGCGTGTCGGCGCGGCGCCGGCCGCCTCACGGGCTGGATATGTGGCGCGATACGGCCCGCCGCGGAAATTCATGCCCCGGCCATGGCCAGGTCAGGGCGCGGCGGCGATCAGGCCCTGGATCCGCTGAAGCCGCGCGTCCCATGCCGCCTGGAACTCGGGCGTCCAGGCCTCGCCCAGGAGATCTCGGCAGGTCTCCATGACCACGGGGAAGAAGCTGGCGAAGGCCTCGGCCGGGACCTCGAAGCCCTCGTGGTTCATGCGCTCGGCGCGGATCAGGTTGGCTCCGTAGGGGCCATCGAGATCCATCAGGCAGTTGAGGGCCATGGCCAGCATCTCGCCCCGGATCGCGCCGTTCACGTCGCGCCAGAACAGATGCTCCATGTCCGGGAAACGGGCGAACAGGCGCGCATAGACGGCGGGCCCGGGATCGCCGGCCCGTTCAGCCACCAGCTCCAGGGACTGGACGATCGGATCGCTCAGCGTACGCCTCCTTTCGCACCTGGCGGGAGGCTAGCGCCGTTACGCGGCGTCCTCCAACGCCTGTTCCACGGCCACGGCCAGGTCCAGGGCCCGGATCGCCTCGTCGGCGGTGACCACCGGCCGGGGCGCCTCGCCGCGCACCGCCTGCAGGAAGGCCTCGACGCTGGCGCCCAGGGGATCGGCGGCGGCCGGGGTCTCGGCGAAGTCGGGATTGAGCGCGAAGGGCGTGGTGTTGCGGAAGGTGCGGGCCACAAAGTCGATCTCGACCTCGCCCGAGGGATAGACCACCCGCATGGTGCGCCGGCGTCCCTCGGCCATGCGGGAGACGTCGAAGCGGGCGGTGAAGCCAGTGTCGAAGCTGACCTCGGCCCGGGCCACGTCCCACACTCCGCCGGGACCGCGGCCCCCCTCGCCTTCCGCCGTCACCGGTTCGGCCGCGGCGATGGCCAGGGCCAGGTCGATGTCGTGGACCATCAGGTCGAGCACCGCCGACACGTCTCGGCTGCGCTCGGACGGGGGGCCATGGCGCAGGGCCTCCAGCAGCAGCGGCTGCTCGGGCGCGTCCAGCAGGCCCATGGCGCGGAAGACCACCCGCTCCTGGTGGCCGCACGCGACGACGAGGCCGGCCTTGGCGGCGGCGGCGCGCACCTTCTCCGCGTCGGCGACGCTGACCGCGATGGGCTTCTCCACATAGATCGGCTTGCCCGCCGCCAGCACCGCCAGGGCCTGTTCGGCGTGACAGGTGGCGGGCGAAGCGATGGTCACCACGTCCACGGCCTCGAGGAAGGCCTCCAGCTCATGGAAGGCCCGACCGCCCAGGGGCGCGGCCAGGGCGGCGGCGCGCTCGGGATGCGGGTCGAGCACCGCCGAGAGGGTCACGCCAGGCAGGCGCGCATACTGGCGGGCATGGTAGCCGCCGAATACGCCGGCGCCGATGACGCCACCTCGCAGGGTCTCGGACATGAACTCACCTCGGGCTGGCGCGGGGCCTAGCATGGTCCGGGCGCTCGACGCCACCCGCCCCCAAGGCTAACAATCGTTTGAAACCATAAGGGACCGGAGGAAACCCATGACCGCAGCGCGCGAGATTCGCCTGAAGAGCCGGCCCCAGGGCCTGCCCACCCACGACAACTTCGAGCTGGTCACCATCGATCTGCCCGATCCCGGCCCGGGCCAGGCGCAGGTGCGAAACCTCTGGATGACGGTCGACCCCTACATGCGCGGCCGGATGAACGACGTGAAGAGCTACGTCCCGCCGTTCGCCCTGGGCGAGGCGCTGCAGGGCGGCGCCGTCGGAGAGGTGGTGGCCTCCAACGACCCGAGCCTGAAGCCGGGCGACCTGGTGTTGTCGATGCTGGGCTGGCGAGAGGCGTTCAACGCCCCGGTCGGCGCGCTGCAGAAGCTGGACACCCAGGGCCTGCCGCCCCAGGCCTTCCTGGGCGTCGCCGGCATGCCGGGCCTGACCGCCTATGCGGGCCTGCTGCGGGTGGCCGGGCTGAAGGACGGCGACGTAGTGTTCGTCTCGGGCGCCGCGGGCGCTGTCGGCTCGATGGTCTGCCAGATCGCCAAGGCCAAGGGCCATGTGGTGATCGGCTCGGCGGGCGGGCCGCAGAAGACGGCCTATCTGAAGGAGATCGGGGTCGACCACGCCATCGACTACAAGGCCGAGCCGGACCTCACCGCCGCCCTCGCCCGCGTCGCCCCCGACGGCATCGACGTCTATTTCGACAATGTGGGCGGCGAGCATCTGGAAGCGGCCCTGAACGCCGCCCGCCCCTTCGCCCGCTTCGCCGAATGCGGGATGATCTCGATGTACAATTCCACGGAACTGCCCCCCGGCCCGCGTAACCTAGTGCAGGTGGTGGGCAAGCAGATTCGCATCCAGGGCTTCATCGTCTCCACCCACGCCGACCTGCAGGACGACTTCCAGCGCGACCTCGTCGGCTGGGTGCGCGAGGGCAAGGTGACCTGGAAGGAAACGGTCTTCGAGGGGATCGAGCGCGCGCCCGACGCCTTCCTGGGCCTGTTCGCCGGCGAGAACCTGGGCAAGATGCTGGTGAAGCTCGCCTAGCCGCGACGGACGGCGTAGAACGGCGGCTTCAGCTCAATCCTCGATCTTGTTTACCAGGAGCCTGCCGTGCCGCGCCTGTTCAGCGCCTATGTGATCGTCGACTGGAGCGCCGCCGCAAAGCCGACCACTGGGGCGGACTCCATCTGGATCGGCGTCCTGAAGCGTGACGTCCGGTTCCGGCTGGCGTTCGAAAGCCACAACCCGGCCACCCGGGCCGAGGCCGAGACGCGCCTGACCGCCATCCTGGACGACCTGCGCAAGCGCAGCGAGCGGGCCCTGCTGGGGTTCGACTTCCCGCTGGGCTTCCCGCGGGGCTTCGCCGAGGCCCTGAAGCTGCCGGGAGACGCCCCCTGGCAGGCGACCTGGGACCAGCTCGCCAAGATGGTGAAGGACAAGCCGGACAACACGAACAACCGCTTCGGCGTCGGCTCCGAGATCAACCGGCGGCTGACCGGCGGGCCGTTCCCCTTCTGGGGCTGCCCGCCGAAGGACGCCCTGACCACCCTGCAGCCCAAGCGCACGCGCGCCCACGGGCCTGACGACCTGCCCGAGTTCCGGCACGCGGACCTGGCGGCCAAGGGCGCGGCGTCGATCTGGAAGCTCTATTACAACGGCTCGGTGGGCGGTCAGGCGATCCTCGGCATCCCCTTTGTGCGCCGGCTGAAGCAGGCCCGGGGCGAAGGCTTCCGGGTGTGGCCATTCGAGACCGGCTTCAAGGCCCTGACCGAAGCCGACCTCGAGGGCGTCGAGGTGGTGGCGGCCGAGGTCTATCCGTCGCTGCTGAAGGCCCAACCCGCTCCAGGCGAGGTGAAGGATCTGGCGCAAGTGCGCGCCACCGCTGAACATTTCGCCCGACTGGACGAGCAGAACAAGCTCGGTGCCCTGTTCGCTCCGCCGCCGGGCGTGGCCGCCGACGCCGTGCTTGACGCCGAGCGCGAGGAAGGCTGGATCCTGGGCGCCGGCGCCTGACCGGGCGGGCCTAGAGCCCGCGCCGGCTGAGCATCCAGAAGCGGCCCAGCAGGAGTCCGCCCGAGACGAAGCTGGCGACGATCACCGCCCAGACGATGCCGTTGATGCCGAGCTTCAGCGGGATGGCGAACCAGTAGGCCAGCGGCATCATCACCAGGATGTAGCTGGCCAGGTGGGTGCAGGTGGGCAGCCAGACGTCGCCACGGGCGCGCAGGGCCTGGGCCGCCACCACCTGCAGGGCGTCGGGGAAAAAGAACAGGCACGACAGCGCCAGGGCCGGGGCCGCGAGGGCGATGGTCGCCGCCTCCCTGGTGTAGCCGTGGCTGATGACCTCGGCGGCGGGCCAGATGGCCAGGGAGACCAGCAGACCGAACACGCCCGTCACGGCGAAGGACACCACCCCGGCCCGGGTGATCCCGGCCGGGTCGCGGGCGCCATAGGCCTTGCCGACCAGCACCGCCGCGCCGGTGGCGAGGCCCAGCGGGACCATGAAGACGATGGCCGCCACGTTCAGGACGATGGCCCAGGCGGCCACCGCCAGGCCGCCGATCCAGCCGGCGATGACGTTCATGCTGGCGAAGGCCGCCACCTCGAGGAAGTTGGACGCGCCGGCGCCATAGCCGATGCGGCGCTGCTCGGCCTCGGCCGGGCGGTCGCGCTCGGGCCGGGTGAAGACGCCGAGCGCCCTGGCCTCCGGCAGGGTGGCGATGAAGGTCAGCATGGCCACGGCCAGGAAGGTCCGCGCGCCGAAGGTGCCCCAGGCCGCGCCCACCGCGCCCATGGCCGGCAGGCCAAAGGTCCCCGGCACGAACAGCAGCACGAGGCCGAGGTTGACGACGTTTGCTCCCCACATGGCCACCGCCGCCGGGCCGGGGCGCTGGAGCCCCTCCAGCCAGAAACTGGCGGCCACGCTCACCGCATAGGGCGTGAGCGACAGGCTGAAGACCAGGAGCGCCCGGGCCGCGCCGTCGGCGAGGTCCTTATCGAGGCCGATCACATGCAGGAACGGCGGGCCGACGATGGCCAGCAGGACCGTGGAGGCCAGGCCCAGCCAGACGCTGTAGACCAGGCCCCGGCGCAGAACCGCCCCGCTGCGCTCGCGCCGCCCCTCGCCCACCGCCCGAGCGGTCATCACCTGGACGCCGATGAGCAGGCCCACGAGGGCGGTGAGGACAACGCTGGTCGGCGCCCAGCCAAGGGCGTGATAGCCCAGCTCCTGGGCCGAGAACCGCCCCACGACCACGGCGTCGGTAAGGCCCATGGTCATGATCCCCAGGCGCGCGAGCACCACTGGCCCCGACAGCTTGAGGAGCTGGGCCAGGTCTTGACGGGCGAGCGAAGGGTTCTGGGCCGCGGCGCGGTCCATGGCGGGTGTTCCGGTTTTCAAAGAGGCGCGGAGACTGCGCCGCCCGGCCCGGCAGGGCAAGGCGGCGCAAGGGTCGTCCGGCGACAGCGGCCCCAAGCGTGGCCGCGGGGACACGCCGTGTGGCGCGGTCCTAGATGTTGACCGCGAGCCGCTTGGAGAGGTCGATGCGGTCTTCCTTCAGCTTCTCAGCCACCAGGAAGGCCAGCTCCAGGGCCTGCTCGCCGTTCAGGCGCGGGTCGCAATGGGTGTGGTAGCGGTCGGCCAGGTCGCCCTCGGTGAGGGCGCGGGCGCCGCCGAGGCATTCGGTGACGTTCTGGCCGGTCATCTCCAGGTGCACGCCGCCTGGGTGGACGCCCTCGGCCTTGCAGATGTCGATGAAGCTGCGGACCTCCGACAGAATGCGGTCGAACGGCCGGGTCTTGTAGCCGCTGGCCGCCGTCAGGGTGTTGCCGTGCATCGGGTCGATGGCCCACACCACGTTGCGGCCGCCGGACTTGGTGGCGCGCAGCAGGCGCGGCAGGCGGTCGGCGATCTTGTCGTGGCCGAAGCGGCCGTACAGCGTCAGCCGGCCAGGCTCGTTCTTCGGGCTCAGCACGTCGATGAGGCGCAGCAGCTCATCGGGTTCTAGGGTCGGGCCGACCTTCAGGCCGATCGGGTTCTTGATGCCGCGGAAGAACTCCACATGGGCGTGGTCAAGCTGGCGGGTGCGCTCGCCGATCCACAGCAGGTGGGCCGAGGTGTCGTACCATTCGCCCGTGGTGCTATCGACCCGGGTCATGGCCTCCTCGTAGCCGAGCAGCAGGCCCTCGTGGCTGGTGAAGAACTCCACCCGATGCATCTCGGGATGCGTGGCCGGAGTGACGCCGATGGCCGCCATGAAGGTCAGGGCCTCGGAGATTTTCTCGGACAGCTCGCGGTAGCGGGCGCCCTGCGGACTGTCGTTGACGAAGCCCAGGGTCCAGCGGTGGATGTTGTAGAGGTCGGCGTAGCCGCCGCCCGCGAAGGCGCGCAGCAGGTTGAGGGTCGCCGACGACTGGCCGTAGGCCTGGATCAGCCGCTGCGGGTCCGGCGTGCGGGCCTCCGGCGAGAACTCCATGCCGTTGATGTTGTCGCCGCGGTAGCTGGGCAGCTCGACGCCGTCCACGACCTCGACCGGCGAGGAGCGCGGCTTGCCGAACTGGCCGGCCATGCGGCCCACCTTCACCACCGGCTTGCCGCCGGCGAAGGTCAGGACCACCGCCATCTGCAGGATCAGGCGGAACAGGTCACGGATGTTGTCCGCGTGGAATTCCTTGAAGCTCTCGGCGCAGTCACCGCCCTGCAGCAGGAAGGCGCGGCCCTCGGCCACATCGCCCAGGAGGCTCTTCAGTCGGCGCGCCTCGCCCGCAAACACCAGCGGCGGCATCTTGCGAAGGGTTTGTTCGACGCGCGAAAGCTCGGCCAGGTCCGGATAGTCGGTCGGCACATGCTTGGCGGGTTTCCCTCTCCAGGATGCGGGCGTCCAGTGTTCGGTCATGGCTCCTACTCCGCGCCGCGGGACAGTGGGGCGCGCTCGCCCCCCGCGACGGAAGCGGGCTTCTACCCCGAGAACGCCGTCGCGGTCGATGTTTTTGCTGCGCTGCGGCGATTCTCACCCGCCTCGGAGGCAGGATTCACCCCGTCCATGAGGCCGACCATCACGCAGGCCAGGGCGCCGAGGGCCAGCCACCACTCCTGCCAGACCCCGAAGTTCACCGCCCCGAACAGCAGATAGGCCGAGGCCGAGGCCATGGCGGCGGTGGCGGCGAGGTCCGGCCCTTCGCGGCTCAGGCGGCGCAGGAGGAACAGCCAGAACAGGGCCACGCAGACCACGCCCACCAAGCCTAGCTCCAGCCACAGCTGCAAGGCGCCGTTGTGCGGGTGAAGGATAATGCCCGGGCTGAACTCGCGGCTGGCGTCCAGGCCCCATCCACGGATGGGATGCCAGGCGATGGCGTCAAGGGCGTGGCTCCAGTAGCCCAGACGCTGGGCCCAGGACTCCGGCGGCTGGATGTCCCAGTTCATGCCGCGGGCCAGGCTGCGCAGGCCCAGGAACACGACGGGCTCGAGCACAAAATAGGCCGCCACGGCGCCCCCCATGAGCCTGGGCGCCAGGCTCGGCAGCAGCCAGACGGCGAGCCCAGCCACCAGCGCTATGCCCACGGACAGCACCGGGGCGTCCGACAGGAACATATAGGCGAGCAGGCCCATGCCCAGGGCCATGGGCACGGCCAGCCACCAGGGACGCCCGGCGCGCACGCCGCCCGCCGCCGCCACCGGCCACAGGAGCGCCACCGCGAAGCTGCCCTGGGCAAGGTTCTTGCGGGCGAGATCCGGACGGGTCGGATCGCCGATGCCGGCGCGCAGGGCCTGGTAAATGGCGCCGCCGCTCACCGCCTCGATGAACAGAATGAGGCCTATGGCCGCCAGGCCCCAAGCGAAGATCGACAGCGCCAGCCGCTTGAGGCCGGGATCGGCGCGACGGGCCCCGCACCAGGCGGCCCAGTACAGCGGCAGCTGCAGGGCGAGCTTGAGCGGCACGCTGTCCTCCAGCGCGCCGCCCTGATGGACGCTCCAGGAGGCGCTCATGCCGGCCCAGACCAGGCCGACAAGCAGGGCGACGGCCACGGGCCGATCCTCGTCCCCGATGCGGAGGGCGGGCAGGCACAAGAGACCCGCCAGGCCCATGAGCGGGGCGAAAGCCAGGGGCCCGAGCCAGGCGATCAGGGGCGTGAGGACGGCGGTCCCCACGAAGACCCAGCCGCACCAGCGGCCGAGCCTTTCGCCAGCATGTCGGCTGTCGGTGATCAAGCGACCGGGCCCAGGGCGGGCGGCGTGTACTTCTCGCGCATGGTCACCAGCTCCTCAGCGAGGGTCGGGTGGACGGCGCAGGTGGCGTCCCACTGGGGCTTGGTGACGCCCATCTTAAGGGCGATGGCGGCCATCTGGATGATCTCGGGAGCGTCAGGGCCGACCACATGACAGCCCAGGATCTTCTCGGTCCCCTGCTCCACCACCAGCTTGATCAGGCAACGCTCCTCGCTGCCCACGAAGACGTATTTCATCGGCCGGAAACGCGAGAGGTAGATGTCGATCTTGCCGCCGTGGCGGTGGCGCGCCTCGGCTTCGGACAGGCCCACCGAGCCGATGGGCGGCTGCGAGAACACCGCCGAGGCGACCATGTCATGGTCGAAGGTGCGCGGGGTCTTGTTGAACTCGGTGTCGGCGAAGGCATGGCCCTCGCGGATCGCCACCGGCGTCAGGTTGATGCGGTTGGTGACGTCGCCCACGGCCCAGATATTGTCGACGCTGGTCCGGGAATAGGCGTCCACCTTCACCGCGCCCTGCTCGTCAAGCTCCACGCCGGCGGCCTCCAGGCCGAGGCCCTCCACATAGGGCTCGCGGCCGAGGGCGAACAGGACCACGTCGCTCTCGCAGGGGGCGAGGCCGTTGGACAGGCGGCTGACGAGGCCGGTCGGGGTCTTCTCGATGGCGACGTGCTGGGTTCCCAGCAGCACCTTGATCCCCCGCTTCTCCATCTCTTCGGCCACGTGGGCGCGCACGTCGTCGTCAAAGCCGCGCAGGATGTTGGGACCGCGATGGACCAGAGTGGTTTCCACGCCCAGGCCGTTGAAAATGCCGGCGAACTCCACGGCGATGTAGCCGCCCCCGGCGATCACGATCCGCTTGGGCAGCTCCTCCAGGTGGAAGGCCTCGTTCGAGGTGATGGCGTGCTCGACGCCCGGCAAATCCCTGGGCATCCAGGGACGGCCGCCGGTGGCGATGAGGATCTTGTCGGCGGTGACGCGGCCGTGCCCCTCGATCTCCACCGTGCGCCGGTCGACCAGGCGGGCCTTGCCATGGAACAGTTCGGCCCCGGCGTTCTGCAGGTTGCGGACATAGATGCCCGACAGCCGGGCGATCTCGGCGTCCTTCTCACGCAGGAAGTCGGTCCAGCTGAATCTGGCCTCACCGAGGGTCCAGCCGTAGCCCTTGGCCGTCTCAAAATGATGAGCGAATTCCGAGGCGTAGACCATGAACTTCTTGGGCACGCAGCCGCGGATCACGCAGGTGCCGCCCACGCGATGCTCCTCGGCGACCGCCACCCGGGCCCCGGCCAGGGCCGCCACCCGCGCGGCGCGCACGCCCCCCGAGCCCGCGCCGATGACGAAAAGGTCGTAGTCGTAATCCGCCACTCGCTATCCCTTCCCTAGGGCTCCAGCGTCCGCACGCCGGCGGCCGTCCCGATCAGCGCCTGTTCGGCGAGGTCGAGGAACAGCCCATGCTCCACCACGCCGGTGACGCTCTTCAGCGCCGCGGCGAGGGCCGCGGGCTCGTCGATGCGCCCGCAGGCCGCGTCATAGATAAGATTGCCGCCGTCGGTTCTCACGGGCTTGCCGTCGATCGCCCGCAGGCGAGGCGGCAGGCCGATGTCGAACTCGGCCAGCACATCGCAGATGCGCAGGGCGGTGGTCTTGTGTCCGAAGTCCACCACCTCGATCGGCAAGGCGAAGCGGCCCAGGGCGGAAACCACCTTGGCGGCGTCGGCGATGACCACGCAGCGCCGCGAGGCCTCCCACACCAGCTTCTCGCGCAGGAGCGCCCCGCCGCCGCCCTTGATGAGCGACAGGCCGGGGCCGATCTCGTCGGCGCCGTCCACGGTGAGGTCGATTTCGCGCGTCTCGCCCAGTTCGGCCAGGCGAATGCCCAGGCTGTCCGCCAGCTCGGCGGTGGCCCGGGACGTGGGCACGCCCACGATGTCCAGCCTGCGGCCCGCCAGGGCCTTCACGAACCACGCCGCCGTGGAGCCTGTGCCCAGGCCCACGATCATGCCGTCCTCGACAAGGGCGGCGGCGGCCTCTCCGGCGGCCCGCTTCTGAGCCTCGGCCTCGTTCATGAGCCGGCTTTGGCCGCCTTCTCGGCCGCCCGCTTCTCGCGGAACGCCTTGGCCCAGCCGGGCTTGTCGGCCTGGGCGTTCCGCTCCAGGGCCAGGGCCCCCTCCGGCACGTCGCGGGTGATGACCGACCCCGAGCCGGTCATGGCCCCCGCGCCCACCTTCACCGGCGCCACCAGGGCGGTGTTGGAGCCGATGAAGGCGCCCTCGCCCACCTCGGTCCTGTATTTGAAGAAGCCGTCGTAGTTGCAGAAGATCGTGCCGGCCCCGATGTTCGCGCCCGCCCCCACCGAGCCGTCGCCCAGATAGGACAGGTGGTTGGCCTTGGCCCCAGCGCCGACGGTGACGTTCTTGACCTCGACGAAGTTGCCGATGTGGGCGTCCGGGCCGATGTCGGCGCCCGGCCGCAGGCGGGCATACGGCCCGACGATGGCCCCTGCGGCGACACTCGCCCCCTCCAGATGGCTGAACGCGCGGATCACGGCCCCGGCCTCCACGGTCACGCCCGGCGCGAACACCACATAGGGCTCCACGGTGGAGCCCGGACCGATCTCGGTGTCCCAGGAGAAGTGGACGGTTTCGGGCGCGGGCATGCACACGCCCTCGGCCAGAAACCGCGCCCGCTGGCGCTGCTGGAAGATGGCCTCGGCCTGGGCGAGCTGCATCTGGGTGTCGGCGCCCATGACCGCCGCCTCGGAGGCGATGTGGGCCCGCACTATTGCGCCCTCGGCGTTGGCCTCGGCGACGATGCCGGTGAGGAAGTATTCGCCCTTGGGATTGTCGTTGGTCAGGCGCGAGAGCCAGCGGAACAGGTCGGCGCGGTCCGCCACATACATGCCGGCGTTGCACACCCGGGCGCCGCGCTCCTCGTCGGTGAGTTGGGACGGCTCTACGATGCGGATGACGTGGCCGTCGGCGCCGCGGATCAGGCGGCCGTACAGCAGGGTGTCGTGCGGCTCGAACCCCATCAGCGCCAGGGTCGCCCCGCCCTCGCGCAGGGCGAACAGCGGCTCGAGGTCCTCGGCCTGCAGCAACGGGCAGTCGCCGTTCACCACCAGCACGTCGCCATCATAGTCGGCCAAGGCGTCGGCCGCGGAGAGCACGGCGTGGCCGGTGCCGAGGGGCGGGTCCTGCAGCACCGGCGCCTCCTCGCCCAGGCGCTTCACCGCGATCTCGCGCACCCCCGGGCTGTGATTGCCGACGATGACGTGGATGCGTTCGCAGCCGGCGGCCTGGACGGTGTCGATGATGCGATCCAGCAGCGTGCGCCCGCCCACCTTGTGCAGCAGCTTCGGAAGGGGCGACTTCATCCGCGTGCCCTGTCCGGCGGCCATGATCACGGCGGCTCTGGCGGTCATGCGGCTACGCTCCGTTCGCATCGAGTCACGGGTGGAGGCAGCCTTATCAAGCCTTGTGGCCGGGCGCGACACCGGCCTTGTCCCGCATCGCAGCGGCGCGCTAGCGTCGCCTCGCCTCTGGGGGATATCCGATGAAACCGATCCAGCGTCTCAACGCCCTGATGGCCGCCTGCGCGGCGGCCGCCCTGTCCGTCGCGCCTGTCGCCGCAGCCGCGCCCGATCCGGCCCTGGAAGCCCGCCTGCGCGCCGAGCTGAGCCCCGCCGAGATGGGCGGCTGGCTGAAGACCATGTCGGCCCTGCCGACCCATGTGGGCGCGCCGCACAACAAGGCCAACGCCGAGATGACCCTGAAGCAGTTCAGGGACTGGGGCTGGGACGCCAAGATCGAGACTTTCTGGGTGATGTACCCCACGCCGCAGGAGGTCAGCCTGGAGCTGGTCGGTGGCCAGGGGGCGCCGTTCAAGGCGACCCTGACCGAGCCGCCGATCCCCGGCGACGAGAGCACCAGCCGCCAGCAGGACGCCCTGCCCGCCTACGTGGCCTTCCAGGGCGATGGCGACGTCACCGCCCCGCTGGTCTATGTGAACTACGGCCTGCCCTCCGACTACGAGGCGCTGGAGCGCATGGGCGTGTCGGTGAAAGGCAAGATCGTCATCGCCCGCTACGGCCAGGGCTGGCGGGGCCTGAAGCCCAAGCTGGCGCAGGAGCACGGCGCGGTCGGGGCGATCATCTATTCCGACCCGCGCGACGACGGCTATCACGCCAATGACGTCTATCCGGATGGACCGGCCCGTCCGCCCACCGGCTTCCAGCGCGGTTCGGTGGCCGACATGACCTATGCCCCCGGGGATCCCACCACCATCGGCTACGGCTCCACCAAGAACGCCAGGCGGACGCCGGTGGAAGAGTCGCCCACTGTCCTCAAGATCCCGACCCTGCCGATCTCGTACGGCGACGCCCAGGTGCTGCTGAAGGCCCTGGGCGGGCCGCTGGCGCCCTCCAGCTGGCGCGGCGGCCTCCCGATCACCTACCACGTGGGCGGCGGCGACGGCCCGGACACGGCCAAGGTGCGGCTGAAGGTGAAGTCCGAATGGACGCCCAAGCCGGCCTACAATGTCATCGCCATGCTCAAGGGCTCTGAGCGGCCGGACGAATGGGTGGTGCGCGGCAACCACCGGGACGGCTGGGTCTTCGGCGCCAGCGACCCGCTCGCGGGCCACGTGGCGATGATGGGCGAGGCCAAGGCTCTCGGCGCCCTGAAGAAGGCCGGCTGGCGGCCCAAGCGGACCATCGTCTACGCCAGCTGGGACGCGGAAGAGCCGATGCTGCTGGGCTCGACCGAATGGGCCGAGCAGCACGCGGCCGAGCTGAAGAAGAAGGCGATCATCTACATCAACACCGACGGCAACGGGCGGGGCTTCCTGGGCGCGGCCGGCAGCCACGCCTTCCAGCACCTGGTCAATCAGGTGGCGGCCGAGGTGAAGGATCCGCAGACCGGCGTGTCCGTGGGCGAGCGGCTGCGGGCGCGGCTCGGCGTCCAGGGCACGGCGCCGGGCGCGTCGGCCGAGGCGCGGGCGTCGGCCAAGGCCGCCCTCGACCCGGCCAAGGACCTGCCCATCGGCCCCCTGGGCTCGGGCTCGGACTATTCGGCCTTCCTGCAGCACCTGGGCCTGGCCGCCCTGAACATCGGCTATGGCGGCGAGGGCTCCTCCAGCGGGGTCTATCACTCGGCCTACGATACCTATGAGCACCACAACCGCTTCGTGGATCCGGGCCACGCCTATTCGGCGGTGCTGGCCGAGACGGTCGGCCGGTTGGTGATGCGCATCGCCGACGCCGACAAGCCGGTGCAGCGCTACGGCGACTTCGCTGAGACCGTGGCGGGCTACCTCGACGAGGTGAAGAAGCTGGACGCGGCCCAGCGGGAGGCCGCCGAGAACCAGGCCAAGCTGCTGGCCGCCGGCGCCTTCAAACTGGCCGACGATCCCACCCAGCCCCGGGCCGACCCGGCGGCGCTGGCCGCCTCGCCGCAGCTGGACTTCGGCCCGCTGGACCGGGCCACGGCCCGGCTGAAGGCCAGCGCCGAGGCCTTCGATTCGGCCCTTGCGACGCGGGGCGATTCCCTGACGCCGGCCCAGCGCAAGCGGCTGGACGCCCTGCTCCTCACCCAGGAACAGCGCCTGCTGCGTGAGCAGGGCCTGCCGTTCCGCCCCTGGTACAAGAACATGATCTACGCCCCCGGGCGCTTCACCGGTTACGGCGCCAAGACGCTGCCCGGAGTGCGGGAGGCCATCGAGGAGCGCCGCTTCGACGATGCGACCACCTATATCGGGCTGACCGCGGCGGCCCTGGAGGACTATGCCTCCGGCCTCGAAGCGGCGACCCAGGTGATCAATGGCGGCTAATCCAATCGACGGCGCACTTTCCGGGGCGGTGATCGCCTTCGACCTCGACGGCACCCTGGTCGACACCGCCCCGGACCTGATCGGCACCCTGAACCTGCTGCTGGCCGAGGAAGGCGTACAGCCCTTCCCGCTGGCCGCCGCCCGGCCGTTCATCGGCAAGGGCGCCCGCTGGCTGATCCAGCGAGGGTTCGCCGAGGCGGGCGCGCCCCTGCCGCCCGAGCGCGTCCCCGAACTGTTCGACCGATTCATCGCCCGCTACCTGGAAAGGATCGCCGAGGAGAGCCGGCCCTATCCCGGCTGCGTCGAGGCCCTGGACGCGCTGCAGGCCGCCGGGGCGCGACTCTGCGTCTGCACCAACAAGCTCACTGGCCTATCGACCAGCCTGCTGGGCGCCCTGGGGCTGGCCGACCGATTCGAGGCCATCGTCGGCGCCGACTCGGTCCCGGCCATCAAGCCCGATCCCCGGCATCTGACCGCCGCCGTGGAGGCCCTGGGCGGCGATGTGCGACGCACGGTGATGGTGGGCGATGCGGCCACCGACGCCGGGGCCGCCCGGGCGGCCGGGGCCCATCTGGTGCTCGTCAGCTTCGGCTACACCGAGACGCCGGCGGCCGAACTTTCGCCCGACATCCTGATCGATCATTTCGACGAACTGCCGAAGGCCTGCGAAACGCTCTTGGGCGCTTGCGGCGCGTGAGGCTTCCGGCTATACGGCCCGCCTCCCGCGCGGCCTGACCGGGTCGCGCTCCGGCGGATGCGTAGCTCAGCGGGAGAGCACCTCGTTCACACCGAGGGGGTCACAGGTTCAATCCCTGTCGCATCCACCATTCTTTCCCCGAAATGTCAGGCTATCGACCGCTCGCGGCGCGGGGCGGTTCACGGGGGCTCGGACCTTGGCCTAGAGCGCGGGTTCCGACGACCTGACCGCCACGCCGGCTGCGGCTTGGTCTTCGGCGTCCCACCAGGCGAAGACGCCGAGGCGGGCCAGGCGCTCCACGAAGCGACGGAAATCGCGAATCCCTCCGCGGAAGCTCTCCCGGGCGGCCTCCTCGGTGATCATCTCGAGGTTGATCAGATAGCCCGCGGGCTCGCGCTTCAGCAGGCTCGCGGACTCCAGGGCGCGCAGGTTCCGGCGGACGGTCTCGTGGGGTATGTCCAGGGCCCGGGCCACCTCGCTGACGCGCACCGGGCGGGGGATGAAATTGGTGATCGGGTCGGGCTCGTCGAACGCCTCGGGCTCCAGATGGTCGGCGCTCGCCCGGGCAACCTGCATGAGCATCACCGCCCGCAGGGGATCGTTGGTCCAGCGCATTACCCGCTCCATCACCCGCAGGCCGTATTCGCCGATCAGCCGGTTGACCAAGCGCACGGGCGGGCCCGGCAAAGGCTCCGGATCGTCTGGCGGCGGGAACGGCGTCCCGGCCGCCCGTAGGTCCTGATAGAGTCGGCGGGTACGCTCATAACGAGCCGTGGCCGGACGGATATAGCCCTCACCCATGGCCGAGGCGGCGGGAAAGATGACCCCCCGCGGCGTGAGCTGGAGGATGTTCCGCTCCACCAGCCGGTGCACGGTGCGGCGCACCGTCTCGAACGGCATGTCCAGCGAGGCGGCGATGCTGTTGATGGTGATCGGCCGGCGCAGGTGATCCGGCGGGGGATTGTCGAGGGTGGCGTAGAGGCGCTGCAGCCGTGCGCTGCGGGTGATCGGCGCCACGCAGACGGTGGAGACAGTGGAGGCAACCAGGGGCTCCATCCCGCCGCTCACGTCAAGGCGCGCCTGGTCGATGACGTCCAGCTGGTAGATCAGCGCCAGACGCAGCAGTCGCCAGGGGCGGCGCCACGGGCCAGAGGGGGGCGCGCTGGTGTCAGACGCCGTCATACAGTGGACCCTGTTACGCAACCACCGCGCCTGGCAAGCAACCAGACGGCGTAATCGGGACAGAAACACCCAGAGGGAGTCATCGGCGACAGGCGAAACGCCGCAACGGCCTCGCCAGGATCGCCGCCAAACGTCACTATGCGGCTGCTAACGCCTGAGTTCGGGGGAGTTGAGCTGATGATCCGCGGCCTTGCGACGCTCGCCGTGGCGGGCGGCCTCGCGGTGCTGCCGGCGGGCTGCGCGCGGACAGGCGCCGAGGCGCCGCCAGCCAAGGCGTGTCCAGCCCCTCCGACCGGCGAGGTCGCCCTGCCCGGCGGGCGATTCATCATGGGCGCCGACCCGCTGCGCCCCGAGGAAGGGCCGCCGCGGGAGGTGTCGGTGGGGCCGTTCAGCATCGACCGCACCGAGGTGACCAACGCCCAGTTCGCCGAGTTCGTCCGGGCCACCGGCTATGTGACCCTGGCCGAGCGGGCGCCCGATCCCCGCCTCTATCCCGGGGTCGATCCCAAGGCCCTGAAGCCGTCGTCGATCGTCTTCGTCGGCGATGTGGCCGACCCGAAGCGCTCGGACCCCAGCCGCTGGTGGCGGGTGGTCGAGGGGGCGGACTGGCGCCATCCCACAGGGCCGGGCAGCAGCATCGAGGGCCGCGAGCACCTGCCCGTGGTCCATGTGGCCTATGAGGACGCCCTCGCCTACGCCCGCTGGCGCGGCCGCGACCTGCCTACCGAGGCCGAGTGGGAATACGCCGCCCGCGGCGGCCTTGCCGGGGCGCGCTACCCATGGGGCGACGAGCCGACCACCTCGGGCCCGCCGCGCGCCAACCACTGGCAGGGGCCGTTCCCGGCGCTGGACAGCGGCGACGACGGCTATCGGATGACGCCGGCGCCGGCGGGCTGCTTCCCGCCCAATGGCCACGGCCTCTACGACATGGCCGGCAACGTCTGGGAGTGGACGCGGGACTGGTACCGGCCGGGCCTGGAGACCGAGGGCGCCAATCCCGCAGGCCCGCCCATGGAACGGGCCCTCGACCCGACCGAGCCGCAGCAGCCCAAGCATGTAATCAAGGGCGGGTCGTACCTCTGCGCCGAGGATTACTGCTTCCGCTACCGGCCCGCCGCCCGCCAGCCCGGGCCGCCCGACACCGGCGCCTCCCACATCGGCTTCAGGACCGTCCGGCGGCCGTAGCCGCGCCGCCTCAGAACCAGGCCCGCAGGCCGAACGCCACGCGGGTGTCCTTAGTCCCTTGCCCGCGACGGCGGGCGAGGTCGGCGGTGTCGCCCAGCTTCCGCTCGTGATGGACGCCGACGTAGGGGGCGATCTCGCCGCGGATCGCGTAGCGCAGCCGAAGACCCAGTTCCACGTCCTGCAGCCCGGACCCCAGACCGCGGGCCCGGTCAGCGCCGGCCGCCAGGTTCGCCTCCGCCCGGGGCTCCAGGATCAGGCGCTGGGTGAGGCGAAGGTCGTATGAGCCTTCCAGCCGGGCCGAGAGGTCGCCGCGGTCCGAGAGGAACAGCGCCGCCTCCACCTCGAACCAGTAGGGCGCGACGCCTTCCACCCCGAGGACCGCGTAGGTCCGCTGCGGGCCGGGCTCGACGTCGTGGCGCACCCCGACCTGGAGGTTGAAATAAGGGCCTAGGGCGCGGCCATACAGGGCCTGCACCTCGGCGCTCTCCAGCTCGCCCGAGGCCCCCTCGCCTTCCGACTTGAGCACCAGGCGGTTGAGGTCGCCGCCGAAGGAGGCCTCGCCCTCCCAGGCCCAGGCATCGCCGTCACCCGACAGGCGGATCTCGGCCGTCTCAAGCATCACCTTGGACCAGCGGACATCGCCATGCTCCCGGCGCAGCTGCGCCCGGGCCCGAGCCATGTCCGCCGGCGCGAACAGGCGGTCGGCGGCGTGATCCGCCGGCGGCTCGGGCGGCGGGTCGTATCCGGCGGGGAGCACGCCCATGACATGGCCCCCCTGACCGGCCGACGGCGCGGGTGGCGAAGCCCCGTGCGCGCCGTGGCCTGCGTGCGGATCGGCCGGCCGGGCCGGCATGGCGTGGCCGGCGTGAGGATCGGCGGCCGGCGGAATCGGGGCCGCGGCGGGGCCATGCTGGTGGTGAGCGTGCGGGTCCTGGGCGAAGGCGGGTCCGGCGCCCAGGGCGAGCGGCGCGGCCGCGGCGATCAGCAGCGGCTTCATCGAGCGTCCCCCTCGACCGCCCGGACGGTGACGACCCGAAACATCCCGGCGTGCATGTGCAGCAGCATGTGGCAGTGGAAGGCCCAGTCGCCCGGCTCGCTGGCGGTGAAGTCGAACGAGACCCTGCCGCCGGGCAGGACGTTGACCGTGTGCTTGCGCGGTTGGCGCGTCCCGTGGCCGTTGACGATCTCGAAGAAGTGGCCGTGCAGGTGGATCGGGTGGGCCATCATGGTGTCGTTCACCAGGGTCACCCGCACCCGCTCGTTCAGCCGGAAGGGGATCGGCCGGGTGTTCTCGGAATACTTCTCCCCGTCGAAGCCCCAGATGAACCGCTCCATGTTGCCGGTGAGGTGCAGCTCCACCTCCCGGGACGGCGGCCGGGCGTCGGCGTTGGGGGTGAGCGCCATGAGGTCGGCGTAGGTCAGCACCCGGTGGGGAACGCTTTCCAGCCCTGTCCCGCGGTCGCCGACCCGGTCCATCGGCATGGGTGAGATCATCTGCACGCCCGGGGTCAGCTTCACCTGGGGCGCGATCTTCGGATCGCGCATGGCCATGGACGAATGATCCATGGCCGCCTGCGGGGCGGGGGCGCCATGGCCGGGATGGACGTCGTGCGCGCCGTGGTCCATGGCGCCCATGCCCATGTCCTTCATGGTCAGGACCGGCCGCTCGCGCAGGGGGAGGACCTCGGCCGCCATGCCCGGCCGGGGAGCGAGGGTCGCCCGGGCCAAGCCTGACCGATCGGAGGCCTCGGCGACCAAGGTGAAGGCGCGGTCCTCGGTCGGATTGACGATGACGTCGTAGGTCTCGGCGTTGGCGATCTGGAACTCGTCCACGGTCACCGGCCGCACGTCCTGGCCGTCGGCCTGCACCACTGTCATGGGCAGGCCCGGGATGCGGACATTGAAGATGGTCATGGCGGCGGCGTTGATGATCCGCAGCCGCACCCGCTCGCCCGGCCGGAACAGCGCCGTCCAGTTGGACTTCGGCCCGTGGCCGTTGACGAGGTAGCTGTAGGTCGCCCCCGTGACATCAGCGATGTCGGTGGGGTCCATCCGCATCCGGGCCCAGGCGATGCGATCCTTGAGCGGCTGATCCCGGCCCGCCAGCAGGCCCGCCACCGTCTGCTTCTGGCGATTGAAGAAGCCCGGCTGCTGCTTGAGGCGCGCCAGCAGCACATGCGGATGGGTGAAGCTGTAGTCCGAGAGCACGACCACATGCTCCCGGTCGTAGGGGGCAGGTTCGGCCCCGGCGGGGTCGATCACCAGCGGCGCGTAGTGGCCGACGAGCTCCTGCAGGCCTGAATGCGAATGGTACCAGTAGGTCCCTGCGTGACGGACCTTGAACTCATAGGTGAAGGTCTCGCCCGGACGGATGCCGGGGAAGCTGACCCCCGGCACGCCGTCCATATGGAAGGGTACGAGGAGCCCGTGCCAGTGAATCGAGGTGTCCTCGCCCGTCAGGTTGTTGGTGACGGCGATGCGGACATCCTGACCTTCCTTCAGACGGATAAGGGGGCCGGGTACGGTCCCATTGATGGCCACGGCGTGCCCGGGCCGACCGTCCACCTGGAACGGGGCATGGCCAATGGAGAGGCGGATCTCCTGCCCCTCCAGGGCCGCAGGCCGGGGGAGGAGCCCGACGGTCTGGCTACGCGCCCAGTCCGGCAGCAGCAGGCCGGCGCCGGCGAGGCCGCCCGCGGCGGCGGTCTGGCGCAGCACATCGCGTCGAGAGAGATCTTCGGGCGAACGCATCGGCGGATCGGAGCCTTGTGGCCAGGGCGGAAATGCGGCCCCTCGGGATTGGGAGCCCTTGTCCCTAACCCAGCCGCGGGCGCGATGCACACGGCGTCGAGGTCCGGCGCTACGGCGCACTCGCCCTTAGGTCGCACGCCACACGCGAGACTTGCTCCCGTATCCAGCTAGGGACTAAACAAAAGTTGTGTCGAGCGCTCTCAGTCGACCGTGAGATGCGGCGATCTGCTGAGGCTCTACCAAGGGGGGCGGGTGTCGTGGCGTTGAAGCGTAGGGCCAGGGCTGGCGGCCGTTGGCGCCTTGGCGCAGCCACAGCCTTTTGCCTTGCGATCAGCGGAACCGCGGCGGCCGCTCAGCCCGGCCCGATCGGGGCCGAGCCGCTGCAGCAGTTCGGCGCCCAGTTGCAGATCGAACCGAAGCGCATCGTCCTGACGCCCGACCGGCCGGAGGGACGCATCACCCTAGGCATGCCCTGGGGCGAGGCCGACTTCGATGTCACCTTGGTGGACCGGATCATGCTGCCTGACGGCCGCATCCTGGCGGTGTCCGAGAGCGCCGGCGAGGCGGAGGCGCCGGAGGTGATCAACCGCTTGCGTTCAGCCCGGTCCTTCGTCGCCGCCGCCCCGGCGGACGTGGCCCTCAAGGCGGGCGATCCAGCCGCCGATGTGCGCGTGGCCCTCACCGCCCCGCCGGCCGAGCCCGGCGAATACCGCACCCATCTCACCATCACCGCCCGGACGCCTCCGGACGAGGGGACGGCCACGCGGCTCGCCTGGGCGCATACGATCCCGGTCATCGTCCGCGTGGGGCCAGTGGACGCCCGGGGCGCCATCGAGAACGCCCGGGTCGAGATGCGCGAGGTGGCCAACGGCCAGGGCCTCCCTGTCCGCCAGCGCGTGCTGGTCTGCGACCTGGTGCGGACGGGCGCCAACTCCCTGTTCGGGGACCTCACCCTGCACGGTCGCGACGGCCTCGTGGTCCCGGTCGCCAGCGGGATCGGCGTCTATGCCGAACTGGAGCGGCGACACATGGCCTTTCCGCTGAACGGGGCCGCGTCAGGGATTGTCGAGCTGCGTTACACCGACCGCGACGCCCGGCCGGGCGAGGTGATCGCCACGGCCCAGGTGAACCTCTCGCCGGTGGTGACGGCCGACGTCCGCGGCGGCGCGCCGGCGCCCATGCACGAGACGGCCGACGACTAGGCCGGGATCGCAGCGCGCGGCCAGGACGCAATGAAAGAGCGGGCGCCGGAGACCGACGCCCGCGCCATCAACCTTCCATGTCCACCTTGTGGACCCAGCCGTAGGGGTCCGGCGCCGTGCAGCGCTGGATGCCGGTAAGCTGGTCGCGCAGCTTGGTGGTCATCGGCCCTTCCACCCCGCCGCCGATCTTGAAGGCCCCGCCCGCGTGGCGGATCTCCCCAATGGCGGCCAGCACCGCGGCGGTGCCGCAGGCGAAGGCTTCCCGCAGGCGGCCGCTGGCGGCGTCGGCCTGCCATTCTTCGAAGCTGTAGAGGCGCTCCTCCACCGTGAGGCCGGCGTCGCGGGCGAGGGTCAGGATCGAGTCCCGGGTCACGCCCGGCAGGATGGTGCCGCCCAGCGGCGGGGTCACGAGCGTGCCGTCGTCGAAGACGAAGAACACGTTCATGCCACCCAGTTCTTCCACGTAGCGGTGCTGGGCCGCGTCGAGGAAGACCACCTGGTCACAGCCGTTCTTGATGGCCTCGGCCTGGGCCACCAGGCTGGCGGCGTAGTTGCCGCCGCACTTGACCGCGCCGGTGCCGCCCGGCGCAGCGCGGGTGTAGACGTCGGACACCCACACCGTCACCGGCTTGGCGCCGCCCTTGAAGTAGGCGCCCACCGGGCAGGCGATGACGCAGAAGATGTACTCATGCGCCGGCCGCACCCCGAGGAAGGCCTCGGTGGCAATCATGAAGGGCCGCAGATAGAGGCTGGAGCCCTCGGAGGTGGGAATCCAGTCAGCGTCCGTGCGCACCAGGGCCTCGATGGCGCCGAGGAACATGGCCGGCGGAATCTGCGGCATGGCCATGCGAGCGGCCGATTCCACGAACCGCCTGGCGTTGGCGTCGGGCCGGAACAGCACCACGTCGTTGCCGCGGGTGCGGTAGGCCTTCAGCCCCTCGAAGATCTCCTGGGCGTAGTGCAGGACGGCGGCGGCCGGATCGAGCTGGAACGGCTCACGGGCGCGGACCTCGGCGTCGTGCCACCCCTGCCCTTCCGTCCAGCGGATGGTCACCATGTGGTCGGTGAATACCTTGCCGAACCCCGGGTCCTCGAGCAGCGCCGCGCGCGCGTGCGGCGGCGTCGGCGATCCATGCGGGCGTCGGGTGATGAGCAAGGTGTCTTCCATGATCCTATCATCGCTGATGCAGGACCACCGGCGAAAGCACACGGAAGGCCCCGCCGCAAGGGCCAGTCCGCACCAGCTGGAACCTTCTGCCTCGGCCCAGGCTCAGCGCAGAGGCCGGCCAACCCGCTCGTGGGCGTCGATGACGATCTGGCTGGGCGCCCGCCCCGCCCCCGTGGCCATGGCCCGCAGCAGCACCTTGGCCGTGGCCAGGCGCAAGGGCCGCACCGGGAGCCTCAGCTTCTCCTGGAGGTCGGGCGGAATCAGGTCGATGGCCGCCTGAACCACCAGCGGCTGCAGCGCCCGGCCGGCGAGGCCAAGGGGCGAGGTCGTGCTGACGATGCCCAGGAACTCGTCGATGATCGGGTGCGGGACGAGCTTGGGCCGCATGCGGTCGAACCAGGCGTCCACCTCGGCCACAGAGTCCGGGACGTCCTTCGCGCCGAAGGCCCGGCCCAGACGTCCGCCTTCGGCATAGTAGCGGTCCAGGTCAGCCAGTGGCGCGTCCGGCTGGGCGTACCGCCGCCAGGCGTTGAGGAAGCCCCAGCCGGCGGTGATATGCACCCAGGTCATCAGTTCCGGGTCCAGGGCGGTGTAGCCCTGCCCTTCCGGCGTCACTCCGGCCACGCGGGCGTGCATCCGCGTGACCATGGCCACCCGCTTCTCGGCCGCCGCCGTTGAGCCGTAGGTGGTGATCATGGTCGCCTCACCCGTGCGCCGCATGCGCGCGAGCGGGTCAGTGCGGAAGGTCGAATGATCCCAGACGCCCGAGCGCACTCGGGGCTCGGCCAGTTCGAGGATCACGGCGGCGATCCCGCCCACGGCCAGGGCCACGGGGCTCGCATGGACCTTCCAGGCCATGGAGTCCGGACCGAAGAAGCCGGGATCGCCGGCCGGCTCGCGGTAGTCCACCGCCCCGCCGAACATGGCTGGGGTGCGCAGGCGGGGGGCGGACTGGAGGCTCACGCCGGGATGTGACCTTCCGGGAAGTACTTCTGCTGGAGCCGGCCCGAAGCCTGCTTCAGGGCTTCGATGGCTTCGTCCACGGCCTGTCGCTGGGCCAGGAGAGCCTCGATGCGGCGCTTGAAGATCTCCAGCGCATGGGCGTTCTGGGCGGGTTCGCCCTCCTCGTCATAGATGTCGAGGATGTCGCGTATCTCGGCCACGGACAGGCCGACGCGGCGGCCGCGCATGATCAGCGCCAGACGCGCCCGGTCCTTGTAGGAGTAGATGCGGGTCAGGTCCCGGCGGGCCGGCGACAGCAGCCCCTGCTCCTCATAGAAGCGGAGCGCCCGCGGAGTCGCGCCGAACTCCTTGCAAAGCTGGGTGATCGAATAGGTCCGGTACGGCCGACGCAGGTTAAGCGACACGAGCTCTGTTCCTCCTAAAGGCCCAGCACGAGCCGGGCGATGATGTCCCTCTGGATCTCGTTGGAGCCGCCATAGATCGAGGCGGCCCGGTTGTTCAGGTAGCGGGGCATTGCGGTGAGACTATGGTCGGGCCCCACCGGCTCGACGTTCGAGCCCGGCTCCCGGGCCGCGGGCTGGTTGACGGCGGCGTAGGCCCCAGCCGCCTCCACGGCGAGCGTGTCGATGGCCTGCACAGCCTCGGTCCCCTGCGCCTTTAGCATGGATGACGCCGGCCCCGGATTGCGGCCGCCGGCCAGGGCGCTGAGCACCCGCAGTTCGGAGATGTCGATGGCCTCGACGGCGATCTCCATCTCGGCCAGCCGACGACGGTAGTGGGGATCATCGAGGAGCGGCCCGGCGGCCTGCCGCAGGCGCTCGAGCTGGACCTTGAGCCCGGGCGCCGAGCCCCCGCCCCGCTCGAATTCGAGCAGGTACTTGGCCACCGTCCAGCCCTGGTTCTCCTCGCCGAGGCGACCGGACTTGGGCGCCCGCACCTCGTCGAAGAAGACCTGGTTCACCTCATGCTCGCCCGCCAGGGTGATGATGGGGTCCACCCGGATGCCGGGGGTGGTCATGTCGAGCAGCAGGAAGGTGATCCCCTGCTGCGGCTTGCCCTCGGTGCTGGTGCGCACCAGGCAGAACATGCGGTTGGCGTGGTGGGCGTGGGTGGTCCAGATCTTGGAGCCATTCAGAACATAATGATCTCCGTGGCTTACGGCCCGAAGCTGAAGCGACGCGAGATCAGAGCCCGAGCCCGGCTCGGAGTAGCCCTGGCACCAGTAGTCCTCCCCCGAGAGGATGCGCGGCAGATAGAACGCCTTCTGCTCCGGGGTCCCGTAGCGCATGATGCAGGGGCCCACCATGCGCAGGCCCATGGGCGACAGCGACGGGGCCCCGGCGCGCACGCACTCTGCGGCGAAGATGGCGCGCTGGGTCTCGCTCCAGCCGGGCCCGCCGTATTCCTTCGGCCAGGACGGCGCGGCCCACCCCTTGGCGTGCAGGATCTTCTGCCAGGCCAGGCTGTAGCGAGGCTCGACGAAAACGCTCGTCTGCCGCACCCCGGCCTCCCGCAGCTCCGGCGTGAGATGCTCGTCCAGAAAAGCGCGGACCTCGTCACGAAAGGCCAGATCCGCAGGGGTCAGGTCGACATCCATGCCGAGCTCAGTAGAACTTGAGCCTCAGGGTGGCGCCGACAGTCCGCGGGGCGCCGAGGAAGCCGATGAAGCTGCCGGTCTGGAGCGGCTGGTCGGCGATCACCTGGTAGTAGTCGACGTTGGTGAGGTTCTGGGCCCAGGCCTCGATCGACCAGCGCTCGTCCTCAGGCCCGACGCCGATGCGGCCGTTCCAGATGGTGATCGGCGCCTGGCGCTTCAGCGGATCGAGGTTGGAGCCGGTGTTGTAGTCCGAGGTGTAGCGGCCCGAAATGCTGGCCCGCAGCTTGAAGTCGGCGCCCAGGGTACGTTCATAGGCCGCCGACCACGAGGCCGACCACAGCGGGGCGTAGGACACCCGCGAGGTGGGCAGGCGCGGACCGATCCCCGGGCCAGGCACGAAGTCGCCGAACTGGGTCACCGCATAGGTGACGCCGCCGGTGACGGTGAGGCCTTCGAACGGCGTGCGATAGACCAGGTCGAGGTCGACGCCCTTGGACGTCACCTTCGGCACCGAGGCCACCACGAAGCTGACGCCCGTGTAGGTGTTGAGCTGGAAGTTCTTGTAGGTCTGGTCAAAAGCCGCGGCGTTCAGCAGCAGGGTGTTGCCGGCCAGGGTGCTCTTGAAGCCCGCCTCGTAGCTCTCCACCGTCTCGGCGGCGAAGCTGGTGTCGGGATTTATGACGCCGGCGTCAAAACGCGCCCGATCCAGGTTGAAGCCGCCGCTCTTGTGGCTGCTGGCGTAGGACACATAGGTCATCAGCTTGGGGCTGACGCGGTAGCTGAGCTTCACCGTCCCGCCGAGGCGGTCCTCGCTCATCTTCTGGCGGGTGTCGATGTTGTTGAACGCCGGATCGCCCGTGGGGGCGCAGATCGCGGAGCGGGCGGCGGCGGGGATCGGCCGGACGATGGCCGCGGCGCAGGCGTTGCCGGGGGCGGTGTTCCGGTACTGGGCGAAGACCTTCTTGGTGTCGTCGCTGTAGCGGAGGCCGAAGGTCAGATCGAGGCCCTCGGCGATGCGCCAGGTGTTGTTGGTGAAGACCGCCCAGCCGCGGTTGGAGTGGTCGAAGGTGTCGAACGAGCCTGTCCCCGGCACGAAGTTCGTGCCCGCCGGCAGGCCGGTCAGGGCCGAGACAGCGGTGGGGTTCGTGCCCGAGGACAGCAGCAGGCTGAAATAGGTCTCATAGGCCGTGCCGAACCGGGTGTGGGCGGCCGAGTCCAGCTGCTCGTCCGAGAAGTAGCCGCCGATCATCCAATCCAGCGGACCGGTCGTGCCGGCGAGGCGCACTTCCTGCGAGAAGGTCTCGAACTTGGCATAGGTGTCCTTGTCGTCGTCGCGGTACCAGATGTCGGCCGACGAGAAGTCGATGTCGTTGGCCTGATAGTTCGTCCAGTCGCGCCAGGCGGTAATCGAGGTCAGGGTGATGTCGTCGGTCAGCTCCCAGTCGACCTGCAGCGACACGCCCATGTCCTCGATGTCCTGGTTGGACTCGCGGTTGGCGTGGGCGATGCGACGGAAGGGATCGGCTGGCTGCAGCAGGCCGGAGTCGGCGGCCAGGGCGTCGACCACGGCGGCCGTGGCGCCCTGGACCGTGGAGACCGCGAGGCAGCAGTGCTCCTCGCGCTTGGTGTAGTCGGCCAGGAACTTCACCGACAGGGTGTCGGTGGGAAGCCACAGAATCTGGCCGCGGACGGTCCAGACGTCCTGGTCGTCATTGTCCTTCTGGCTGCTGGGGCCGGCGCCGTTGCGGACGGTGTAGAAACCGTCGCGGACCCGCCGCGCGGCATAGAGACGGGCGGCCAGGGTGTCGCTGATCGGGCCGGTGACCGAAGCCGCGGCGGCGATGTGGTCGTGGTTGCCGTAGGTCAGCTCGGCGTCGGCGCTGAAATCGAACTCGGGCCCCTTGGTGATGACATTGATCACGCCGGCCGAGGTGTTCTTGCCGAACACGGTGCCTTGCGGGCCCTTCAGCACCTCGATCCGCTCAAGCTCGCCGAGATCGCCGAAGGCCACGCCCGAGCGGGCGCGGTAGACGCCGTCGATGACGGTCCCGACCGAGGATTCCAGGCCCGGATTGTCGCCGATGGTGCCGACGCCGCGGATGCGGATGGAGGTCTGGGCGCCGCCCGTGGAGGAGGTGACGCTGAGGCCGGGGGTCAGGACCTGCAGGTCCTTCACGTCGCGGACGCCGGCGTCCTGAAGCTGCTGCCCCGACACGACGTTCACCACGATCGGCACGTCCTGCAGGTTCTGCTCGCGCTTCTGGGCGGTGACCACGATGCCTTCGATCGTCGCAGCAGCGTCCTGCGCCAGGACCGGGCCCGCGGCCGCACAGGCCAGCACCAGGGCCGACGCGCCCCATTTCCAGTTGCTCATTCTTCCTCCCCTTGCCGCCCTGGGGGCGGCGACATGCCCGACTTATTGGCCGGGTCGATGAAGGGAGCTTGCGGAGCGCCCCAGCAACGAACAAGCTATCGAAAGTGATAGGGTGGAGGCTCGCCGGCATGTTCACCTGGACCGGGACGTCGGTTCATCTGGAGGAAGCCGCCGCGCTCGCGCGCGAGATCGCCGCCGTGGGCGGCGCGATCAACCTCCCCTACATCGCCGTGAGCTGCGACATCGGCGCCCCAACGCCGCCGGTCGGCCCCGACGGACGGCCGTTCGCCGAGACCACGTTCCGCTGGATCGACGACTTCCGCTACTGGGAGGATCGCAGCTTCGCCCTGCGCTCGGCCTTCATTCACGCCTGCCGCGTGTGTTCCGAGCCGTTCTACTACACGGGCGGCCGCATGTGGTCGTGGCGCGCGAACCCCGCCCTCGAGGCCGTCTCGGCCGAGGGCATCATCGCCACCTACGGCGTTGGCGCCGCCGTGGTCGCCCCCGCCTACCTGACCGGCGGGGTCATCGGCGCCGTGGTGTGGGCCACCACCGACGCCAGCCTCGACGTGGCCGCCCTCTTCGAAGCCCGGGCCGCCGAACTGCACGCCCTCGCCCTGCGCTTCGTGGCCACCTACGCCGAGGCCACTGGCGCGACCTCCGGGGATGCGCCGGCCCACCTCACCCGCCGGGAGATCCAGTGCCTCAAGTGGGCGGCGGCCGGGAAGACCGACGCCGAGATCGGGAAGATCGTGTCCATCTCGACGCCCACCGTCCGCTTCCACATCGTCAACGCCTCGCGGAAGCTGGGCGTGGCGGGCCGGTCCCAGGCCATCCACCGGGCCGCCACGCTGGGCTACATCGGCTCGGCCGACCAGACGCCGACGCGCAGCTGAGGATGCTCAGGCCCGGGCGTAGGGCCCGTTTTTGACCAAGTCGCGTTTTCTCTCATGCGGCGAGATTGCACCCCTGGCCCGCAAGTTCGGGGCGAGCCCGTGTCGGAAGGGCCACACCCTTGTAAGACCTGCGTTTTTTGACGCCAGCGCCATTGCGCAAGCTCCCGAGCCCTCCTCAACCATACAGTGAGCGCGCACCCGCACCTCCCCCCGTTCGGGGCGCGTCTCGGGGAGAACCAAAAGCAAAATGCGTAACCGTTATCTGCTTCGCAGCACGGCCCTGGCGGGCGTGCTGACCGCCGCCTTCGTCTGCGGCGCCCAGGCGCAGGAGGACACCGCCTCCAGCCGCGAGATCGACGAGATCGTCGTCACCGCTCAGAAGCGCGAGCAAAGCCTGCAGGACGTGCCGATCGTCGTGACCTCGGTGTCGGGCGAGCTGCTGCGCGACGCCGGCGTGCGCGACATCCGCGAACTGACCGTGCTCACGCCGGGCCTGACCGTCACCTCCACCTCGAACGAGACCATCGTCACCGCCCGCGTCCGCGGGGTCGGCACCGTGGGCGACAACCCCGGCCTGGAATCCTCGGTGGGCGTGGTGATCGACGGCGTCTATCGTCCCCGGAACGGCGTCTCGTTCGGCGACCTGGGCGAGGTCACCCGCATCGAGGTGCTGAAGGGCCCGCAAGGCACCCTGTTCGGCAAGAACACCTCGGCCGGGGTCATCAACATCATCACCGCCGGCCCCACCGAAGACGTGCAGGCCATGTCGGAAGTGACGGTGGGCGACTATGAGCAGTTCGGATTCGCCGGCTCGCTCAGCGGCCCGATCACCGAAGGCGTCACTGGCCGCATCTATGCGGCGGCCCGGCAGCGCAACGGCTACCAGGACATCATCACGGGCGATGGTCCCCGCGGCCGCCACGACGACAACAACCAGGACTTCTACACCGTCCGCGGCCAGCTGATGTTCCGGCCCACCGATGAGGTGAGCTTCCGCGTCATCGCCGACTACACCAAGCGGAACGAGTACTGCTGCGTCGGCACCCAGCTGTTCGTCGGCGACTCTCCCAACAGCCGCGCACGGATGATCGAGGCCGTCCGTCCGGGCTCGCTCGACCTCACCTCCACGCCGTTCGACCGCCTGGGCTACGCCAACCGGCCCACGGACCAGCGCGTGGAAGACCGCGGCGTGTCTGGCGAGCTCACCTGGAACCTGACGCCGGACGTGACCCTGACCTCGGTCACCGCCTGGCGGAAGTGGAACGCCGAAACCGGCCAGGACATCGACTTCACCGCGGCCGACATCGCCTATCGCCCGAACGATGGCACCAACCGCGTGGGGATCGAGCAGTTCTCGCAGGAAGTCCGGCTCGCCGGTCAGGCCATCGACGGTCGCCTGAACTGGCTGGTCGGCGGGTTCTACGCCGAGGAGGACCTCAACAGCCGCGCCCGGGTGGTATTCGGCGAGGACTACTACGCCTATTACGCCGGCCGCGTGCTGGGCGGCGTTCCGGCCCTCATCGGCCTCACTCCCGGCACGATCCTGCAACCGGGGGCCGGCTCCGACGACCTCTACGCCCAGGAGGGCAAGTCCTTCGCGCTGTTCACGAACAACTCGTTCGCGTTCACCGACCAGCTCGAGCTGACCGTCGGCCTGCGCTACACCAAGGACAAGAAGACCCTGGTGACGGACTATCGCACCACCGGCACGGCCTGCGACCAGGCCGAAGCCGCTTTCGGGGCCCTCATCGGCGCCGTCGGCGCGGCCACGGCCCAGCGCATCGTCGGCGGCCTCTGCCTGAACACCCAGAACGACGACTTCGACGACCTGGGCGTGGTCACGCAGAAGCACACGGAAGAGGAAGTGACCGGCACGGCCAAGCTGGCCTACCGCTGGAACAAGGACGTCATGACCTATGCCTCGTACTCGCGGGGCTACAAGGCGGGCGGCTTCAACCTCGACCGCGAGCAGCTGATCGTCATGACGCCGGCCGGCCTGCCGAACTTCACGGCCGATCCGGACACCAGTTTCGGCGGCGAGTTCGTCGACAGCTACGAAGTGGGCGCCAAGACCTCCTGGCTGAACAACTCGCTGCTGCTCAACGCGGCGCTGTTCTACCAAAAGTATAAGGACTTCCAGCTCAACACCTACGTGGGCACCGCCTTCGTGGTGGAGACCCTGCCGGAAGTCACCTCGCGCGGCGTCGACATCGACTTCATCTACCTGCCGCCGATCGACGGCCTGACCTTCCAGGGCGGCGTCACCTATGCCGAGACCGAGGTCGGCGAGTTCACCGCCGCGGATCTGATCAGCCCGGCGCGCTTCACCAGCCTGTCCCGCCTGCCCGGCGCGCAGCTGTCGTTCGCCCCGCGCTGGTCGGCCTCCCTGGCCGGCTCGTACGAGCGTGAGGTGTTCTCGGGCCTGAAGTTCCGGGCGAACCTCACGGGCAAGTTCACGTCCCGCTACAACACCGGCTCCGACCTGCACCCGTCCAAGGTCCAGGACTCCATGGTGCTGGTGAACGGCCGCGTCGGCCTCGGGGCGGAAGACGAGAGCTGGACCGTCGAGCTGTGGGCCAACAACCTGTTCGACAAGAACTACCTGCAGGTCGGCTTCAACGGCCCCTATCAGGTGGACGAAGCCAACGACTCCATCAGCGTCTACAACGCGTTCCTCGGCGCCCCGCGCACCGTCGGCGCGACGCTGCGCTTCAAGTACTAGGTCCAGGCCTCTTCGGAGGATTGGCGGCGGCCCGGAGCAATCCGGGCCGCCTTTCTTTTTGGCCTCAGCCCAGGCGGGCGGCGTGCCAGGCCAGATGCTCGGCCAGGAAGGTCGATACGAAGTAGTAGCTGTGGTCGTAGCCCGGCTGCAGGCGCAGGGTCAGCGGGATCCCCGCCGCCTCGCAGGCCTCGGCGAGCAGCTGGGGCTTGAGCTGTTCGGCCAGGAAGTTGTCCGCCTCGCCCTGGTCGACCAGCAGTTCGGGCAGGCGCGCGCCGTCGGCGATCAGGGCCGTGGCGTCGTAGCGCCGCCAGGCCGCCCGGTCCTCGCCCAGGTAGCCGCCCAGCGCCTTTTCGCCCCACGGGCAGCGCATGGGCGAGGCGATCGGCGCGAAGGCCGAGACGCTCTTCCAGCGGCCGGGGTTCTTCAGGGCGAGGGTCAGGGCGCCGTGGCCGCCCATGGAGTGGCCGGTGATCCCCTGACGGGCCATGTCGACCGGAAACTCGGCCGCGATGAGCTCGGGCAGTTCGTCGCGGATGTAGCTTTCCATCTGGAAGTGGGCGGCCCAGGGCTCCTGGGTGGCGTCCACATAGAAGCCGGCCCCCTGGCCGAAGTCGTAGCCGGGATCGTCCGCGACGCCCTCGCCCCGCGGCGAGGTGTCAGGCGCCACGAAGATGAGGCCAAGTTCGGCGCAGGCCCGCCGGAACTCGCCCTTTTCGGTGACATTGGCGTGGGTGCAGGTCAGGCCCGACAGGTACCAGACGACCGGCCGCGGCCCCTGCTCCGCCTGGGGCGGGACGAAGACGCTGAAGGTCATCGGCGTACCGGTCGCCCGGCTCTGGTGGCGATAGACGCCCTGCACGCCGTCGAAGCTGCGGTTGGTGGAGACGACCTCGAGCGTCATCTCAGTAGACGATCACGCTGCGAATGCTCTCGCCAGCGTGCATCAGGTCGAAGGCCTCGTTGATGCGCTCCAGCGGCAGCTTGTGGGTGATCATCGGGTCGATCTCGATCTTCCCGTCCATGTACCAGTCGACGATCTTCGGGGTGTCGGTGCGCCCGCGCGCGCCGCCGAAGGCCGTGCCCTTCCAGACCCGCCCGGTGACCAGCTGGAACGGGCGGGTGGAGATTTCCTTCCCGGCCTCGGCCACGCCGATGATGATGCTCTGGCCCCAGCCACGGTGGCAGGCCTCAAGCGCCTGGCGCATGACCTCCACATTGCCGGTGGCGTCGAAGGTGTAGTCGGCCCCGCCGCCGGTCAGTTCCACCAGGTGGGCCACCAGGTCGCCCTGCACGGTCTTCGGGTTCACGAAGTGGGTCATACCGAAGCGGCGGCCCCATTCCTCACGGGCAGGATTGATGTCGACGCCGACGATCATGCCAGCGCCCACCATCTTCAGCCCCTGGATCACGTTCAGGCCGATGCCGCCGAGGCCGAAGACGATGCAGTTGGCGCCCGCCTCCACGTCGGCGGTGTTGACCACCGCGCCCACGCCAGTGGTGACGCCGCAGCCCACGTAGCAGGCGGTCTCGAACGGGGCGTCCTTGCGGATCTTGGCCACCGCGATCTCGGGCAGGACCGTGTAGTTCGAGAAGGTCGAGCAGCCCATGTAGTGATAGATCGGCTGGCCCTTGTAGCTGAACCGGGTGGTGCCGTCCGGCATCAGGCCCTTGCCCTGGGTGCCGCGGATCGCCGTGCAGAGGTTGGTCTTGCGGCTGAGGCAGCTTTTGCACTGCCGGCATTCGGGCGTGTAGAGCGGGATCACATGGTCGCCCGGCTGAACGCTGGTGACGCCCGGCCCGACCTCCACCACCACGCCCGCACCCTCATGGCCCAGGATCGAGGGGAAGATGCCCTCGGAGTCGAAGCCGTCCAGGGTGTAGGCGTCGGTATGGCAGACGCCGGTGGCCTTGATCTCCACCAGCACCTCGCCGGCGCGCGGACCTTCCAGGTCCACCTCAACGATTTCCAACGGCTGCTTCGCCGCGAAAGCCACCGCCGCGCGCGTCTTCATGGGCTGCTCCAAGTCATCAGGATTCGAGCGCGTTCTAGCACGCCCGCCCCGGCGACGCAGGCCAGGGCCGCCGCTAGTAGGTCCTGCGCTTGGGCATCGGCGCGTTGGGATCGGGCTCGGGCGGCGGCGTGTAGGGCTTCAGGGCGGGCGCCGCGGGCTCGGGCAGGGTCACCGGTCCCGTGGTCACGGGCGGCGGCGAGGCCGGCAGATCCAGGACCGGCGCGGGAGCTTCCGCGACGGGCACAGCCCGCTCGGGGGCGGCCCGCTCGGAGGTCGAGGCCTCGGGCTGCGCCACAGCCGGGCTGGCCGCGCCGGCCAGGCGGCGGGGCGGCGGATCGCGGCGGGCGGGCGCCGCCGGTTCGGCAGGCGGCGGAGCGGTCTCGGCCTGGACGGCGACCGGCTCGGTCGGACTGGCGGACGGAAGCTCCGTCGGCGTCGAGACGACGGCCGCCGGCATCGCCGCTGGGGCCGCCTCAGGGGCGGGACTGCGAGTCAGGACGTAGGCCAGGCTGCCGACCCCGGCCATGGCGACCACGCCGCCCGCAGCAATGGCGGCCCAGGGCGGCCGCTTGGCCTTGGCCGAGGGGCGGCGCGGCGGGGCGACGAGCGGGCACGCCCCCGGTTCCGGCGCGGAGGCCACGGCGGGCGGCGGCGTAGCCGGCGGCGCGGACTCCCGCGCGGGCTGAGGCTGCGGCGCGGCGGCGGGGCGCAAGGCGGCCTGGGGCGCTGCGGCCTGAGGGCTGGCAGGACGGGGCGCGGGCCCCGGGATCGCTGACTGCGGCGGCGTCCGAGCGGCTGCGGCCGCCGGACCGGACATCGGGCGGGTGGCCGCCGGCGTCGGCCCGGCGGGGCGGGTGAAGACCGGCGTGATGGTCCTGGCCGGCGGCTCGGCGGGCGGCGCCGGAGCCTGGGTTGCAACTTGAGGCGCCCCTGGAGCGGCGGCCGGAGCAGCGCCAGGGCTCGCTTGCCCGGGCGTCGCCGGACTGGCCGTCGAGTTGGCCGGCGGAGCATCCGGCCTGGGCAACGGAGCCACGCGGAACGGGGCCTGGGGCATCTTCGGCCAAGCGCTGTTGCGCATGAAGGGGTTGGCGTCGTCCGGTCCGGCCATGTTTGTCTCAGTTGGGAAGCTGGAAATAGCCTATCGCCGAGTTGGTCAGCACTATGACGCAGGCCCGGGCTCAACGGCCAGGGCCCTGCGGCGCGCCAGCACGATGGCGCAGTCGTAGGGGATGGCTACGGCCTCGCGCAGGCTCATCCGCAGCCAGTACCAAAGGCTCGCGCCGCCAGTCCCCGGCAGAGCCGGCCCCGGCGTCGTCGGAACGCCCAGCAGGGCGAGCATCAGCCGAATGCGCGGCACGTGGTAGGCGTCGCTGCAGACGATCACCCTCGGCGCGCCCAACCGACGGGCCCAGCGGGCGGCGACCGCCACGCTCTGCAGGGTGTCGAGACTGGCCTCGTCGGCGATCAGGCGCTCAGCGGCGACGCCCTCGGCGACGAGCCGTTCCACCATGACCGAGGCCTCCGACGGCCCGAACCGCCCTACCCCGCCAGAGCACAGCACGCGGGCCTGGGGATGGGCCCGGGCGGCCTCACGACCGTAGCCGATCCGCCGCAGCAGGGACGGCGACGGCCCGTCCGGGCGGACGGCGGCGCCAAAGATGGCGATGAGGGGAACGCCGCTCATGCCGCAGAATGACGGGACCCGTGAGGCCCGCCTACTGGTTCATGGGCGGATTGTACTGCTCGATCAGGTCCTGCCGCTCGGCCTCGCGCACGGCCCGAGTGACGTTCAGACGCGTCAGGATCTTGGCCCCGGCATAGGTCTCCCGGGCCTTCTCCAGCGTGCTGCGCCAGTTCTGGCTCGCGAGATTGTCGGTCTCGCCCGCGTACACGACGCGCGGCCCGTCCGGCGTCACCTCGGCGATAATATAGTTGGCGCCCGCCGGGGGCAGGAAGCGATCCTCCTCGATCGAGGTGTAACGGTAGCGGGCGCCGGACTTGCCGGCGAGCTCGATCTGGCGGGGCAAACCTACTCTCTCCACTCTCACGGCCGGGGGCTGAATCGTCACAGCCGGGACATATCCCTCTCGTCCCGCCCGAATTCGACGAAATGTGGGCTCAGCTTGGCCTTAAGGCGGCCCATATAGGGTTCTGGCGGGGCGGAACAACCTTCGCCATATGGACGTTCGCCCCATCCGGTCGCTCTGCTAGGGTAGCGACTTTCGAGGAGACATCACCCGGACGCCCGGCGCGCGGGCAGCGGGACAACGCCCCCATGGAGAGACCCGCCGACTTCACCCTGCATCCCGCGACGGATCGTCCCACGGTGGCGCTGGCGGGGGATTGGACGGCGCGCACCCTGGAAGGCCAGGGGGCGGCGCTGGCCGATGCGCTGGACGGCCTTTCCAACATTCTGATCGACATGACCGAGGTTCGCCGGCTGGACACCGCCGGGGCCTATGCGGTGGTTCGGGCCGTGGGCCCGGACTTCGACATCGCCAAGGTGAAAGCCCGGCCGGAGACCTTGCGTCTGCTGGAGGTGGTGGACGAGGCCGCCCGCGTACAGCCCACGGTCCGGAACGAGCCGAAGGGCTTCCATGACCTGACGATCCGCGTGGGCCGCGGCGTCATGGGCTTCTTTCACGACTTCCTCGACACCATGGCCTTTCTCGGCCACCTGCTCGTGGTGGTGGCGCGGAGCGTGGTCTGGCTGTTTGTCTCGCCGCACCGTATCCGCTGGCCAGCCCTCATCTCCATCGTCGAGCGCGCGGGTCTGGACGCCATCCCGGTGGTGGCCGTGGCCACATTCTTTATCGGCGCGGTCGTGGCCTTCATCGGCGCCGATATGCTCCAGCAGTTCGGCGCGCAGGTGTTCGCGGTGGAGCTGATCGGCATCTCGATGATGCGGGAGTTCAACATCGTCATCACCGCCGTCCTGCTGGCCGGCCGGTCCGCCTCGTCCTTCGCCGCCGAGATCGGGTCGATGAAGATGAACCAGGAGATCGACGCCATGAAGGTGATGGGCGTCGATCCGTTCGAGGCCCTGGTGTTCCCCCGCTTCGCCGCCCTGCTGCTATCGATCCCGCTGCTGACCTTCGTGGCCACCCTCTCCGGCCTGCTGGGGGGCATCGTGGTCACCTGGGCGGCCCTCGGCCTGGGGCCGGCGTTCTTCCTGCAGCGGATCGTCGACAACGTCGGCGCTACACACTTCGGCCTCGCCCTCATCAAGGCCCCGGTCATGGCCGGCGTCATCGCCGGCATCGGCTGCCGCCAAGGGATGGAAGTGGGCGGCGACATCAACTCCCTGGGCCGGCGCGTCACGGCGGCCGTGGTGCACGCCATCTTCGCCATCATCCTCATCGATGCGGCTTTCGCCCTCCTCTACCTGGTGCTCGACGTATGACGGCGCAGGACGAAGCCCGGATGACCGACCAGGAGCTGCTGGAGGGCGACGGCCCCGCCATCGAGGTGCGCGGCCTGCGCACCCAGTTCGGCGACCACATCGTCCACCAGGACCTCGACCTCACGGTCCGGCGCGGCGAAATCATGGGCGTGGTGGGCGGTTCGGGCTCGGGCAAGTCGGTGCTGCTGAACTCCATCATCGGCCTGAAGACGCCCCAGGCCGGCAAGATCCAGGTCCTGGGGGCTGACATCTCGGCCGCCTCGCGCCGCAAGTGGAACGCCCTGGAGCGGAGCTGGGGCGTCCTGTTCCAGCACGGCGCCCTGTTCTCCAACCTGACGGTCAAGGAGAACGTGGCCGCGCCCATGCACGAGCACACCGACCTCTCCCGCAAGGAGATCGACGAGCTCGCCACCCTGAAGATCGCCCTGGTGGGCCTCCGCCCCGACGCCGGAGACCTGAAGCCGTCGGAGCTGTCGGGCGGGATGCGCAAGCGCGTGGGCCTCGCCCGCGCCCTGGCCCTTGATCCCGAGCTGCTGTTCCTGGACGAGCCGACCGCCGGCCTCGACCCGATCAGCGCGGCGGCGTTCGACCGGCTCATCAAGGACCTGTCGGAGAGCCTGGACCTGACGGTGTTCATGATCACCCACGATCTCGACACGCTGTACGAGATCACCGACCGCGTGGCCGTCATCGCTGACAAGCGGGTTGTGGCGACGGCGCCGGTGGCCGAGCTTGAAAAGGCGGACCATCCCTGGATCCGCGAATACTTCCTGGGACCCCGCGGCCGGGCGGCCGCCGGAAAGAGGGCGACGGAGGCCTGATGGAAAGGAACGCCAACTACGCGCTCGTGGGCCTGTCGACCATCATCCTGGTCACGGCGCTCGCGATCTTCGTCGTCTGGCTGGCGCGCTTCCAGTTCGCCCAGCAGAACGACACCTACGACATCCTCTTCCAGGGTCCGGTCCGCGGCCTCTCGGAAGGCGGCGAGGTGCAGTTCAACGGCATCAAGGTGGGCGAGGTCACCAAGATCGCCCTGGACCGCACCAACCCCAGCCGGGTGATCGCCCGTGTGCGGGTGACCTCGGACGTGCCCATCCGTGAGGACAGCTACGCCACCCTCGAACCCCAGGGCATCACCGGGGTGAATTACATCCAGATCACCGCCGGCACCCCGTCCAAGCCGTTGCTGAAGGACGAGGCCCAGCGGGCGTGCGAGCGCCAGGGCATCGGCATCACCCGGGAATGTATTCCGGTCCTGCGCAGCCAGCGCAGCACCCTCTCCGACCTGCTGGAGGGCGGCGGCACGGTGTTGACGCGCACCATCGAGGCCCTGGACCGGATCAACCGGGTGCTTTCGGACCAGAACATCAAGACCTTCTCGGCCGCCCTTTCCGACGCCCAGGCGGTCACCGCCGAGTTGCGCGAGCGGAAGGCGATCATCGCCGACGCCCAGCGCGCTCTTCAGCGCGTGGACGAGGCCACCGCCGAGATCACCCAGCTGGCCCGGTCCAGCCGCGAGATGGTGGACACCGACGGCCGCCGCGCGGCGAAGAACCTCGCGGACGCCGCCGAGGAGGCCCGGGCCGCGTCCGCCGAGGTGCGGGTCATGGTCAGCCGCCTCCAGGGCCCGGCGTCCGATTTCGCCACCAACGGCCTGCCGCAGATCACCAACTCGGTGAACCAGCTCCAGGAGACCGCGGAGTCGCTCGAACGCCTGCTGAACGACCTGCAGCAGAACGGCATCGCCGGGTCCGTGTCCCGCAAGTCCGAAGAAGTGAAGGTGCCCCAATGACGACCACGCGCGTCCTGGCCCCGATCGGCGTCCTGGCCGCCTGCGCGGTGGCCCTGAGCGGTTGCGCCCTGCTGGGCGGCGGCAAGCCTGCCAACCTCTACCGGTTCGGCCAGTCGATGGTCAGCGAACCGGCGGACGCCGCGGCGACGCCCGCCGCGGCCGGGGTGCCGGTGTTCCGCGCCCCCGGCGCCTTCCAGCGCGAGGCGGCAGGCGATCGGATCCTCACCGTCACCGGCGGCAAGGCGGCCTACATCGCCGACACCCGCTGGGTGGCGCCGGCCGCCATCCTGTTCAATCAGGCGCTGATCGCCGCCTTCGACGCCAACCCGGGCCCCGCGCGCCTGGTCTCCCGCGGCCAGCCTGGCGGTCAGGCCGCCTACATGCTCCGTCTTGAGGTCCGCAACTTCGAGACCCGGTACGACCGGGGCGCCAAGGCCGCGCCTGCCGTGGTGGTGCGGGTCCACGCCGTGCTCAGCCCCCGCCAGGGGGAAGCGGTGCGCGATCAGATCTTCGAGGCCCAGGTCCGCGCCCGAGGCAATCGCGTGGGGGCCATCGTCGAGGCCTATGACGAGGCCGTCAGCGAGGTGCTGGGCAAGGTCGTCGCCTGGACCAACGCCGAGGCCAAGCCCATCTAGCCCCCTTCGTCAGCGGGGCGTGCGCGCCACGGCGCACCGATTGAGCCTGTTCTGATGACGTCCGCGACGCCGGGCGGCGCATTTCTGTTGACCCTGCGCGAGCGGCGGGATTGGCAAAACATTGCTCTCCCGAACCGCCCAGGGTTTCCTATCACCTGTCATGCAACCGACCTGCACCGTCCAGGCCAGCCGCGGCTGGGGCGACGTCTCCGCCGTCCGCTTCCACACGCCCGCGGGCCTGCAGGACATCGACGCCCTGCCCGAACATCGCATCGTCTTCTACGAGACCGCCGGGGTGGCGGCGCAGCTGCGCTGCGGGGATCTGCGCCGGGTGCTCACCCCGCCGCCGGGTGTATTCGACATCATTCCGGCCGGGGCCTCCTGGACCCTGGACTATGCCGCGCCGGTCCAGCTGGTCTCCCTGAGGCTCACCTCGGACCTGGTCGCGGCCACGGCGGACGCCCTGAACCTGCGGGGCGTCATCGATGTGGCGCCACGCTTCGGCGCCAATGATCCGTTCGTTCAGCAGATCGCCCGGGCGGTGGCGGCCGAGATCGAAACGCCTGGCCCGGCCCCTCAGCTCTACACCGAGAGCCTGGGGGTGGCCCTGGCCAACCGCCTGCTGAAGAACTTCACCGCCACGGGCGGTCCCCGTCGGCGAACCCTCTCCAAGCCGCAGCTGCGGCGGATCATCGCCTTCATCGAGGACGAGTTAGCCGAGGACCTGTCCCTCGCCCGCATCGCCGAGGTGGCGCGGCTCAGCGTGCCGCACCTGACCGCCATGTTCCGGCGCACCACCGGCCAGTCGGTGCACCGCTATGTGATGGAGCGGCGGGTGGAGCGGGCCCGGCGGCTGCTGATCCAGGGGCGGCTGGGCGCAGCCGAGATCGCCAGCGCCTGCGGCTTCTCGCACCAGAGCCACCTGGCCCGTTGGACGCGCCGCATCCTGGGCGCCACGCCGGGCGAGATCCGGCAGGGCCGCTAGGGGAAGCGCTAGGCCTCGATCCCCGCCAGGCGCTTGGCCGCCGTCACCGTGTTCTGCAGCAGGCAGGCCACGGTCATCAGGCCGACGCCGCCCGGCACCGGCGTCACCGCCCCGGCCACCTCCAGCGCCTCCTTGTAGTGGACGTCGCCCACCAGCTTGGTCTTGCCCTGGGCCGCCTTCTCCGGGTCGTCGAACGGCACCCGGTTGATGCCCACGTCGATCACCGTGGCGCCCGGCTTGATCCAGTCGCCGCGGACCATCCGCGGCCGGCCCACCGCCGCCACCAGGATGTCGGCTTCGCGGCAGATGGCCGGCAGGTCCCGGGTCCGCGAATGGGCGATGGTGACGGTGCAGTCGGCCTGCAGGAGCAGCTGAGCCACCGGTTTGCCCACCAGCAGGGAGCGGCCCACTACCACGGCGCGCTTGCCCGTAAGGTCGCCCAGGGTCTCGCGCAGCATGATCATGCAGCCCAGCGGGGTGCAGGGCACCAGGGCCGGCAGGCCGCTGGCCAGACGGCCCGCGTTGACCACGTGCAGGCCGTCCACGTCCTTGTCCGGGCTGATGGCGGCGATCACCGCCTTCTCGTCCAGGTGCTTCGGCAGCGGCAACTGCACGAGGATGCCGTGGATCAGCGGGTCGGCGTTCAGCTCCTCCACCAGACGGATGAGCTCGGCCTGGGAGGTGTTCTCGGGCAGGCGGTGCGTGACCGAATGCATTCCCGCCGCCAGGCTGTGCTCGCCCTTGGAGCGCACATAGACCTGGCTCGCCGGGTCCTCGCCCACCAGGACCACGGCCAGGCCGGGCTGGAGATTGTGCTCGGCGCGCAGCCGCGCCACTTCCTCGGCCACCTGCGCCCGCAGGCGTTCGGCCGAAACCTTGCCGTCGATGATCTTCGCCGTCATGGCGCGCTGCTAGCCGCTCAGCGCGTCCGGCGCAATCTCAGCCAGGCCGCAACCGCCCAGGCGTGGGCCTCGTGCCGCAGGATTTCCACAGCCTCATGCGGCCGAAGCCAGACCAGGGCGTGGTCGTCCTCCACCTTCAGCCCAGCGTCCTCGCCGAGGATCTCCAGTTCGAAGAACGTCGCGCGGTTGTTGTAGGCCTCGCCGCTGGTGTTGACGAAGAACTGGTCGGCCCGGGCGTAGGCGGCGGCGACGGCCACCTTCAGTCCGGTCTCCTCGCCGAACTCCCGCACCACGGCCTGCTCCGGTCCCTCCCCCGGATCGATGGCTCCGCCCGGCAGGTCGAACCAGGGGGCATGGCCCGGCTTCTCGACCCGCACGGCGGCGATCCGCCCGCCCCGCTCGGCGATGCCGAAGGCGGCGGGCCGGTCAGGATGAACCCGTCCTGGTTCCGGCCGGCCGAACTGCGGGGCCGAGGCCATCAGTCGAGCCCGTAGAGCGCAGGGTAAGGATCGACCTTGCCCGCCAGGACGTCCTGCACCGCGACGGGCCGCCAGCCGACCTTGTGTTTGGCGCTGTCGGCCCAGGCCTCGACCACCAGGTCGCGCAGTTCGGAGGCGCCCACGGCGATGCGCTCGGACGCCAGGGCCGCCCCGCGCGGATCGCCGGGCTTCAGACCGCCGGCCTTCTCCAGTTCATAGAGCGGGACGGTCAGGCGCATGCTGCCCATCAGATAGTCGACGACCCGCTGCTCGATGGCGCAGCCGCAGGAGCGGAACGGGGCGACCTTGGCCGCCACGGCGGCCGGATCGACCCCCGCCTTCACCACGTCCTCCTCGAAGGGCCCGTGGATCCGCGCCTGGGTGAAGCCCTGCGGGTTGGGATAGTCGCCCCAGCCGTTGAAGTGGACCGAGGCGTGCAGCGGCTGGGCGCCGTCGGCCACATAGTGCGACAGCTCGCCGAGGGTGTGCAGGATCAGGCCCTCGCGGCGCAGGCGGTCGGCCTTGAACCAGGCTCGGTTCTTGCGCCAAGCCGGATTGGCCTCAGCGGCCTTGAGCACCCGCCAGTAGGCGAAGTCGGTGACCAGCTGCTGGTAGCGGTCGACGATGGCGAACTGGAGATAGCCGGCCTTGGCCGCGTCGAGGCCGTGCTCCCGCAGGGCCGTCTCATAATCGTTGCGCGTGGCCTGCAGCGGGGCGAACGGGGGGCCGCCCAGCACCCGGCCTTCCTCGTCGATGTCCACGAAGTGGGCGGCGTTGCGATCATGGTCGTGGATGCGGCCCGATCCCTTGGATCGGTCCGGTTCGCGAGACAGCTCGCCGATGTCCCGCACGGCGGCGGGGGTGCGCAGGAAGGCGGGCAGCTCCTTCGGCAGGACCCGGGCGGCGGCCTCGCCCGCCATGCGGTGTCCGGCGTTCCCCCAGGCGAGGGCCGCAGTGGGAGCGGCGGCCGCGGAGGCCGCGAGAGCGCCGGCCACGGCCAGCGAGACGAATGATTTCATCCGTCCGGTTTGCGCACTCGCCCGGCCAAACGCAAGCCAGTCGGGCGAGCTTCACTGTCGCAGGTTCAGGCGATGCCCAGGACCTGCTCGACCCGAGCGATCCAGGCGCGCACCTTCGGATAGTCGGCCAGGGTGAAGCCGCCCTCCTCCGCAAGCCGCGTGTAGGGCGTCAGGGCGATGTCGGCGAGGGTCAGCTTCGCGCCCACCAGGAAGTCGGACGCCGCCAGTCCGTCCTCGAGCCGCTGGAGCGCCGCCTTGCCGCGTTCGACGATGCGCGGCTCGAGCTCGGCCGCGTCCTTGCCCAGGTAGCGCACCTGAAACCGGGCGACCGCCACATAGGGCTCGTGGCTGTACTGCTCCCAGAACATCCACTCGAGCATCTTGGCGCGCTCATAGGCGTCGGCGGGGATGAGGTCCGAACCCTCGGCCAGGTGCAGGATCACCGCGTTGGACTGGGCCAGCGGGCGGCCATCGTCGAACACCACGGTGGGGACCTGCCCGGCCGGATTCAGCGCCAGGAACTCGGGCGTGCGGGTCTCGCCCCTGAGGATGTCGAGCTCGATCCAGCGGTATGGAATCGCCAGGTAATCCGCCGTCCAGCGGATTTTCATGCAATTTCCGGACTTGGAGTCCCCGTAGATTTCCATGGCGCAGCCTCCCCGCATGCCTGCTGCGCTGTGGGCGAAAACCTCTGCGCAATCAAGCGATAGCGGCTCACGGGGATTGTCAGGGAAACTAACAGACATGCGGCCGATGGCCCCGCCGGGGTTGCCCCAGGGGGCTTCAGCCGGTACCAAGCCCGCCAACCAGTTCAACGACGAAGGAGGTCGCCGTCATGCGACGCCGCCTCGCCGCCACCCTGGCAGCTTTTGCTTTCCTGGCCGCCGCGACCAACGCACAGGCCGCCTCGAACGATCCCGTCGGCGATCTGATTACCTCGGTGATGACCGGCAACCTGCCCGGCGCGCCGGTGCTCAACCTCAAGGCGACGCTGTATCACGCGGGTGCCAAGGGCGTGGGCGCCCTCGACAGCCTGGGCTGCAAGGTCGTGGCCATGCGCACGGTGGCCGTCGACAAGAACGTGATCCCGCGCCGGACCATCCTGTTCATCAAGGAGACTGTCGGCCTGAAGATGCCGAACGGCGAGACCCACGACGGCTACTGGTACGCCTCGGACGTCGGCGGCGCGATCAAGGGCGAGCGCATCGACCTCTTCACCGGCCACGGCAAGGCCTCGATGAAGCCGGTCCAAAGCCTGAACCTCTCCAAGCTCACCGCCGTGAAGGTCGGCGAGTTCAAGGGCTGCCCGCCGGCGTAGCCCCAGCGCTCAAAGCGTCAGCTGAGCCAGAATGAAGAAGGGCCGCACATCGTGCGGCCCTTTTCCGTTGAACCGGCCTGTGAGCGGCGTCAGGTCTCGACGAAGGCCTTCTCGAGCACGAAGTCGCCCGGCGAGGCGATCGAGCCTTCCTCGAAGCCGCGGTCCAGCAGCTGCTGCTTCAGGTCGGCCAGCACCGAGGGGCCCCCGCACAGCATCACCCGGTCCACCGCCGGATCGAACGGCGGCGCGCCCAGGTCGCGGAACATCTGGCCGCTCTCGATGAGGTCGGTGATCCGGCCGCGAGTCTTGAAGTCCTCGCGGGTCACGGTGGGGTAGTACTTCAGCTTGCCGCCGATCAGCTCGCCCAGGATCTCGTCGTTCGGAAGGTCGCGCTCGAACAGTTCGCGGTAGTTCAGGTCGGCCACTTCCCGGACGGTGTGGGTGACGATCACCTCGTCGAAGCGCTCGTACACCTCTGGGTCCCGGGCCAGGGACAGCCAGGGGGCGAGGCCCGTGCCGGTGCCCAGCATGTAGAGCCGCTTGCCGGGCTTCAGGCCGTCGAGCACCAGGGTCCCGGTCGGCTTGCGGCCGATCAGCACCTCGTCGCCCACCTTGATCTTCTGCAGGCGCGAGGTCAGCGGGCCGTCCGGCACCTTGATCGAGTAGAATTCCAGTTCCTCGTGCCAGGCGGGCGAAGCGATGGAATAGGCGCGCACCAGGGGCTTGCCGTCCTCCTTCACGAGGCCGACCATCACGAACTGGCCGCTGGAGAACCGCAGGCCGGGATCCCGCGTCGTGCGGAACGAGAACAGGCTGTCGGTCCAGTGCTGGACCCAGGTCACCTTCTCCACGTAGAAGGCGCCGCTCGCCTTCGGGCTCGCCGTCTGGGGGGCGGCGGGCTGGCCCACGGAAACGTCGTTCATCAGCTCTCTCTTCGGGCGGCTAGATGTCGCCGCCCACGTTGTTCGCGGCTGCCGGCGAGCGAACGAGGTGTATGCCGCATTCGGTCTTGTCCAAACCTTTCCAGCGGCCGGCGCGCACGTCCTCGCCCTCTTCCACCGGTTGGGTGCAGGGCCAGCACCCGATCGACGGGAAGCCCTGGGCCACCAACGGGTGCGGCGGCAAATCGCGCTCCCGGGCGTAGGCGTCAAGCTCGGCCTTGCCCCAGTTCGCGAGCGGATTGAATTTCACCTTCCCGTCCGCCTGTTCGACAACCGGCAGATTGACGCGGTCGCCGCCATGGAAGCGCTTGCGGCCGGTGAGCCAGGCGTCGAAGCCCTCCAGGGCGCGGTCCAGGGGCAGCACCTTTCGGATGTGGCAGCAGGCGTCGGTGTCGGTCTGCCACAGCTTGTTCTGCGGGTCGGTGGTGGCGAGGTCCTGGTAGGCCGGCCGCAGGTCGCGCACGTCGGTCAGGCCCAGCCGCGCAGCCAGCTGCTTGCGGTAGTCCAGCGTCTGGCCGAACAGCATGCCGGTGTCGAGGAACAGCACCGGCACCGCCGGATTCACCTGGGCCACGATGTCCAGCAGCACCGCCGACTCGGCGCCGAACGACGAGACCAGGGCCAGCTTCTCGCCGAAAGCCTCCAAGGCGGCTTCCACAACGGTGCGCGGATGCGCCCGCCGCAGCTCCGCATCGAGCTTCTGGGCCAGGGTCTGGTCAGGAGTCTCGTAGGCCACGCTCATCAGCCCCGCTCCTCGAAGGCAGGGCGGCGCGCGTCCGCGGCGCGCTGATAGACGTGGCGGTAGCGACGGGCGGCGGCGTCCCATTCCTGGGTGTTGGTCCCGTCGGCCGGCTCGAAGGCGTCGAAGCCGCAGCGCACCATGAAGCCGGCCTGCTCGCGCAGAACGTCGCCCACGGCCCGAACCTCGCCCTTGAAGCCCAGCCGCTCGCGCAGCAGCCGCGCGCTTGTATAGGCGCGGCCGTCCCGGAACTTGGGGAACTCCAGCGCCACCACCGAGATCCGCGGCAGGTCATAGGCCAGGGCCTCGACGTCCTCGTCGGGGGCGACCCGCACGCCTATCTTGCGGCCTTCATGGATCAGCCGGTCGCCCTCGGCCTGGAAGCGCGCGAGCGAGATGATGATATCGCCGGGCGCCAGCTCCTGGTCGTCAGCCACGTGGGTGAAGGCGTCCTCGGCCGGTTCGGCCCGACCGTTCCGCCATTTAATGAGCGTCGGCATAGACAGCCTCCTTGAAGGGCGCGACGCCGGTGCGCCGGAAGGTGTCGAGGAAGCGTTCGCCGTCCACCCGCTCGCGCAGATAGACATCGACGAGGGTGTCCACCGCGTCGGCCACGCGGTCGTAGGGCAGAGCCGGTCCCAGGATGGTCCCGAGGCTGGCGTCCTCCGCCCCCGAGCCGCCGAGGGTGAGCTGGTAGAACTCCTCGCCCTTCTTATCGACGCCCAGGATGCCGATGTGACCGATGTGGTGGTGGCCGCAGGCGTTGATGCAGCCGCTGATCTTGACCTTCAGCTCGCCCACCAGTTCGGCCCGGGACTCGTCACGGAACTTCTCGGCGATGTGCTGTGCCACCGGGATCGCCCGGGCGTTGGCCAGGGCGCAGTAGTCCAGCCCCGGGCAGGCGATGATGTCGCTGACCAGGTTGATGTTGGGCGTGGCGAGGCCTGCCTCCCGCAGGGCCGCCCACACTGCCGGCACATCGTCCAGCTTCACATGCGGCAGGACCAGGTTCTGCTCGTGGGTGACCCGGATGTCGTCCTGGCCGTAGCGCTCGGCTAGGTCCGCCACCACGTCCATCTGGTCGGCGGTGGCGTCGCCGGGGGTCTCGCCGATGGCCTTCAGGCTGATCTCGACGATGCCGTAGCCGGGCTTCTTGTGCGGCTTGAGGTTGTTGCGCACGAAGCGGGCGAAGGCCGGATCCGCCGCCTTCGCGGCCTCCAGGGCCTCGGACTGGGCCGGCAAGCTCTTGAAGCCGGTGCGGGCGAAGGCCCCGCGGATGCGCGCCAGTTCGGTGTCGGGCAGGTCGGCGCCGTCGCCGATCTTGGCCCATTCGGCCTCGACCTGACGGGTGAACTCCTCGACGCCCAGGGCCGCCACCAGGATCTTGATCCGGGCCTTGTAGATGTTGTCCCGGCGACCGTGGCGATTGTAGACGCGCAGGATCGCCTCCAGGTAGCTCATCAACCGGTTCACCGGCAGGAACTCCCGGATGGTCGGGCCGATGTGCGGGGTGCGGCCCATGCCGCCGCCCACGATCACCTCGAAGCCCAGCGAGCCGTCGCGTGCGCGCTTCAGCACCAGGCCGATGTCATGCACCCGTGCCGCCGTGCGGTCCTTGGGCGCAGCGGTGATGGCGATCTTGAACTTCCGCGGCAGGAAGCTGAACTCGGGGTGGAAGGTCGACCACTGGCGGATCGCCTCGGCCCACACCCGCGGATCGTCCACCTCCTCGGCCGTGGCCCCCGCATAGGGGTCGGCGGTGACATTGCGGATGCAGTTCCCGGAGGTCTGGATGGCGTGCATGTCCACGCTGGCCAGATGGTCCAGGATGTCGGGCGCGTCCTTGAGCTTGATCCAGTGGAACTGGAGGTTCGTGCGCGTGGTGAAGTGGCCGTAGCCGCGGTCATAGGTCCGCGCGATCCAGGCCAGCTTGCGCATCTGGGTCGGGTTCAGCGAGCCGTAAGGGATCGCCACCCGCAACATGTACGCGTGCAGTTGCAGGTACAGGCCATTCATCAGCCGCAGGGGCTTGAACTGGTCCTCGGTCAGCTCGCCCGAGAGACGGCGGGCCACCTGCTCGCGGAACTCCGCTGCCCGGTCGGCCAGCATCTCCTTGTCGATGGTGTCGTAGCGGTACATCGGCCTACTTCCGCTTGATCAGGTTCACGCGCCCGGTGGAGCGGGCTGCGCCGGAGGCGCTCTGGAGGGCCTCGATCACCGGGCCGCCCTCGGCCTGCTTGCCGTGGTGCAGATGGTTGGTGGGCCCCAGCGCCCGGATGCGCTCGCGGTAAGACAGCGGCGCCCAGATGCCCTCGGCCTCCACAAGGTCGATGGGATAGACGTCCACCACCACCGTGGTCTGGCTCTTGCCCTGGGCCTCAGCCTCCATCAGGGCCGCGTCGTCGGAGAACAGCTCGGCGTCGGCGAAGCGCTCGACCCAGCGGCCAGCGTTCCAGAACACCACCTCTCCATCGCTCAGCCGGTTGGCGGTCAGGGCCTTCATGCGCGCGCCTCGCGGATCAGGGTTTCGACGGCGCCCTCGCTGGAGGACGCCAGGGCCATGGCCTCGCCGACGATCAGCAGGGCCGGTCCGTTCAGGGCCGAGGCGGCCTCGGCGAGGCCGCCCAGGGTGGTCGCCACACGCCGTTCGTCAGCCCGGCTGGCGTTCTCGACGATCAGGGCGGGCGTGGATGCGCCGCGGCCCGACGCCATCAGCCGGCCGGCGATCGCCGCGGCCTGGGACAGGCCCATGTAGATCACCACCGTCTGGTTCGGCCGGGCGAGGCTCGCCCAGTCGAGGTCGGGCTCCGCGCCTTGCGAGGCATGGCCGGTCACGAAGGTCACGGCCTGGGCCGCCCCCCGGTGGGTCAGCGGCGCACCCGCGCTCGCCCCCGCCGCCAGGGCCGCGGTCACGCCGGGCACCACGCGGCACTCGATCCCCGCCGCGCGGCAGGCCTCCAGCTCCTCGCCGCCACGGCCGAAGATCAAGGGATCGCCGCCCTTCAGCCGAACGACCGTCAGGCCCTCCAGGGCGAAGGCCGTCAGCATGCGGTTGATCTCGTCCTGGCTGTACGAGTGGCGCGACTTGCGCTTGGCCACGCTGATCCGGCGCGCGCCGGCGGGCGCCAGCGCCAGGATTTCTTCAGACACCAGGCCGTCATGCACCACCACCTCGGCGGTCTGCAGGACCTTCAGCGCCTTGAGCGTCAGCAGTTCGGGATCGCCAGGACCGGCGCCCACGAGCCACACTTGGCCGACAGCCGCGCTGCGGACCTTGCCGTCCAGGACGACCAGTCTCTCTGCACGCCGTCGCTTGTCGTCGGCTCTGGCCATATTTTCAGGTTCTCTAAAAGCGCTGTACTCTTGAATCAGGACGGGACGAGCTTGCGCCCGTCCCGCCGACCGTCCGCAGGTGAAAAGGGCCGATACACCAGCGGACGCTTGCAATAAGGGTCGGGACGGCCCAATTCGCAACCCGAGGACTTCTGCCGGGGCTGTCAGAGATTCTTTCATGGAACGACCCACACAGCGTCGCCGGCTGCCGCCTCTCAACGCCCTGCGCGCCTTCGAGGCGGCCGCCCGGCATCTGAACTTCAGCCGCGCCGCCGACGAGCTGGCGGTGACGCCGGGCGCGGTGTCCCAGCAGATCCAGAACCTGGAGGACTATGTCGGCGCGGCGCTGTTCAAGCGCACGCCCAAGGGCCTCCTGCTCACCGACGCCGCTCAGACCGCCCTGCCCGCCTTGCGCGAGGCCTTCGACCGGCTGGCCGAGGCCGCCTCCCTGCTCACCGCCGCGGTGGACGGGCGCCGGCTGACGATCACCGCCGCGCCCTCCTTCGCCGCCAAGTGGCTGGTGCCGCGGCTGGGCGCCTTCGAACGGGCCCATCCGCAGGTGGACGTCTGGCTCTCGGCCGGGATCGAGCTGGTGGACCTGGCCGCCGGCGAGGTGGACATCGCGATCCGCTACGGCGCCGGACGCTATCCGGGCCTGGAGGTCCGGCGGCTGATGAGCGAGACGGTGATTCCGGTGATCAGCCCCGCCCTGCTGGCGGAGCAGCCGCTGGAGACGCCCGAGGACCTCGCCAACCACGTGCTGCTGCATGACGGCTCGCCGGACGTGGACGATTCCTGCCCTGACTGGTCCATGTGGCTGGCGGCCCGGGGCCTGCGCGGCATCGACGGCCAGCGGGGTCCGCGCTTCAACCAGTCCAGCCTGGTGATCGAGGCCGCCGCCAACGGCCGCGGCGTGGCCCTGGCCAAGCGGGCCCTGGCCATGGCCGACCTTGAGGCCGGACGGCTGGTGGCGCCTTTGCAGATCGCCACGGCGGTCGACTTCGCCTATTACCTCGTCCATCCCAAGGCCAAAGGCCGGCTGCCTCAGGTGAAGGCCTTCATCGGCTGGATCGAAGCGGAGGCCCGCGCGCACGAAGAGGCGCTCGTGGCCATCGACAACGGCGCCGGCATCTGACGACTAGACGAGTGGAATGACCGTTCTGAGCGATGACCGTCCGCGTCCCGCGGACTGCACCACCATGGCCGAAGTGCGTCAGGGCGTTGACGCCCTGGATCGCCAGCTCGTGGCCCTCCTCCTGGAGCGCCAGGGCTACATGGACGCCGCCGCCCGCATCAAGCAGGACCGCGAGAGCGTCCGCGACAACGCCCGGGTCGAGGACGTGGTCGCCAAGGTGAAGGCCGAGGCCCGCCGCGTCGGCCTGTCCGAGGAGATCGCCGAACCCGTGTGGCGCACCCTGATCGAGCAGTGCATCCGCTACGAGTTCGGCGTCTGGGACAAGCTCAGGTCCTAGGTCCGCGCCGTCAGGCGGCGGCCAGGTCCGGGAACGCCCCGGCCAGATAGTCCAGCTTGCCGAGCGGCACGCCCCGCTGACGCAGCAGGGCGTAGGCCGTGGTCACGTGGAAGAAGAAGTTCGGCAGCGAGAACTTCAGCAGGAAGTCGCGGCCGGTGAAACGGATCGTGCGGTCCGGCAGGGGCAGCTCGACGATGGCGTCCGCGCGTCCGTTCACCTGCTCGGGCGTCACGCTCTCCACGAAGGCGATAGCCCGTTCAATCCGCTCCCGCAGCTCGGGGAAGGTCGTCTCCACGTCCGGGAAGCTGGGCGCGGCCACCCCCGCCAGCCGCGCGGCGCCGTTCTTGGCCGCGTCGGTGGCGATATGGATCTGCCGGTTGAACGGCAGCATGTCCTCGATCAGCCGGACGTCGGCGTAGGCGTTCGGGTCCTTCCCCTCGGACCTCGCGTGCGCCTCGGCCTTGTCGAGAATGGCCAGCAGGTTGCGCAGCATCTGAAGATAGACGGGGATCGACGCTTCGTAGAGCGACAGGGACATGGACGCCTCCTCACGGCCAAGGTGAAGCCCGCGAGATAGGAACGCCCTGCCCGGCCGGCTAGCCGGCCCGGCATCGGGTCAGGTAGCGGTTGATCTCTTCAAGCGCCTCGACCAGGGCCTCCCGGACGGCGCGCAGGTCCTCCGGCCCGCCGAATTCAGCCCGACCGGCCGCCTCGCCCAGTCTGCCGGCGCCGATGCCCAGGGCCGAGCCCTTGATCAGATGGGCGAACTGACGCTGCTCCGGTCCGGGATTTTCAAGCCGATCGCGCCAGGACGCAGCCTGGGCGCAGAAGGTCTCGAGCACCTCCAGGATCACGGCCCGGTCGCCTGCGCACACCAGTTCCAGATAGCCGAAGTCGACAGCGCGAGTTTTCTCGCTCCCCATCCAGACCTTCTCCCCTAGGCTCGGCCCGGATTATCCGTAGCGGGCTCGCGCGTCGCCCCCAAGCCGCGATTGGGTTTCCCGCCCCGGGGCTTACGAGACCGCCAGCAGGGGAAGAACGATCTGGACCTGCGCACCCCACCCGCCTGGCGCCGTCACCCCCCCCTGCCGGTCGCTGCTTAATCGCATCGAGAAGCGCGGGCCGCTGATCCTCACCACGGAGCGCGGGCACCGCCCCTGGACGACGGATGGCCTGCGCTCGTCCTTCAACAAGGCTTGCGAGCGCGCCGGGGTCGAACGGACCTTCCACGACCTGCGCCGGACCGCCGCGACCTACCTCCTGATGGCCGGGATCGAGGCCTCCCAGGTGGCCCTTGTGATGGGCTGGTCGGAGAAGGCCGTGGAGGACCTAAAACGCAAATACGTCAGCCGAACGGCGGTTGTTCAAGCCGTGCTTGCAAAACTCGAAAAGGCCGTCTAACAGAACGCCTCCCGAACGGGGGCCTGTACGAAACGGTGTACGAAAGTTCACCGGGTCCAAGTCGGGAAGCCAAAAACCCTAATGGGTTCAGGCAGTTGGGTGTATAGCTCAGTTGGTAGAGCAGCTGACTCTTAATCAGCGGGTCCAAGGTTCGAATCCTTGTACACCCACCACTTCCTTCCTCCAGATCAACGGATCGCAACGGCGCTGAAGCGCTGCCGATGACCGTCGGCCTGAGACGTCCCGCGCAGTTGCGGCGGCGGGGCTTCGGGCGCCAGAGTCCAGCCATGCCAGCGCGCCTCCGCCTCATCTCCGGACCCCGCCCGTGACGGCCCATCCGGCCCGCGAGGCCGCCGCCGTGGGCGGAATCCTGAAGCGCGTGGTGGCCAACGCCGGGGTCCTCCTGGGCGGGCGGACGGTGAACGCCGTGCTGGGCCTGGCCTATCTCGCCGTCGCCGGGCGGAGCCTGGGAGCGGCCAACATGGGCGTCCTGGTGCTCATCACCGCCTTCGCCCAGTTCCTCGGCGACGTAGTCAAATTCCAGTCCTGGCAGACCGTGATCCAGTACGGGGCCCGGCCGCTGGCCGAGCATGATCGCCCGGCCTTCCAGCGGATGCTCCGCTTCACCCTGTTCCTGGACGCGGCCAGCACCCTCCTGGGCATCACCATCGGCGTCATCGGCTCGTTCGTCTTCGCCGACCGGCTCGGGTGGAGCCAGGCCATGGCGCCCATGGCCGCCCTCTACATGCTGAGCATCGTGTTCGTCATCTCGGGGATGCCCACGGGCCTCCTGCGGCTGTTCGATCGATTCGACGTCCTGGCGCAGCAGACCGCGCTGGTGGGCTTCGTGCGCCTGCTGGGCAGCTTCGTGGCCGTGCTCGTGGGCGGCGGGGTGCCCGCCTTCCTGTTCGCCTGGGCGGCGGGCAGCATCGCCGGCTGGCTCTATCTGGTGACCATGGGCGTCCTGGAGCTTCGCCGCCACGACATGCTCGCCGGCTTTTCCTGGAAGGGCCCGCTCACCGAGGGCATGCCCGGCGCCTGGCGGTTCGCCTGGAACACCAATCTGTCGGCGACCCTGGAGGTCGCCTTCACCCACATGGTCACCCTGATCGTCGGGGGCCTCGTGGGTCCGAGCCAAGCCGCCTTCTGGCGCATCGGCCGGCAGGTGGCCGACGCCCTGGCCAAGCCCGCCAAGCTGCTGACGCCCGCCCTCTATCCTGAGCTCGCCCGCCTGCGGGCCGGCGACCATCACGACGCCATGTGGCGGCTGGCCCGCAACGTCGGCCTGCTGGCGGGGGGCGTCGGCCTGCTGCTCCTCGCCGTGGCCGCCTTCGCCGGCGGCCCTCTGCTGGCCCTGGTGATGGGCAAGGCCTTCGCTCCCGCCGCGGGGGTGATGACCTGGCAGGTGGCGGCCGCCGTTATCGGCATCTTCGCGTTGCCGCTCGAGCCGATGCTGGTTTCCCTGGGCAAGCCGGGCCGCGCCGTCTGGGTGCGACTGGCCGTCAGCGCCGCGTTCCTTATCGCACTCCCCTTCCTTGTGCGCGCATTCGGGCTTACAGGGGCCGGCGCAGGCCTTGTGGGCGCGGCCGCCGCCCTTGCCCTGGGCCTGCTCTGGTTCATCCTGCGAGAAAATGGGAATCGCCGAGCCCGGCCGTCCGACGCGCCCGCCGCCGACCCCGACAGTCCGAAAGACCAAGCGTGACTCCGACCCCGACAGCTCCGGACCGGCCTTTCCGCACCGGCGGCTTCGCCACCCTCATCGAAGCGCTCGACTTCGCCGCCGCCGGCCCCACCGGCGTGAATCTCTACGGCCTGCGGGGCGAACTGGTCCTGGCCCTGACCTACGCCGAGTTGCGCGACCGCGCCCGCGCCCTCGCCGCCCGCATCCTGGCCTCGGGCGTCCGCCCCCTGGACCGCGTGGGCCTGGTGGCTGAGACCGACGCCGACTTCGTGGTGGCCTTCTTCGCTTGCCAGTACGCCCGGGTGACGCCCGCCCCGCTGCCGCTGCCCGCCCCGCTCGGCGGCCGCGAGGCCTATGTGGAGCAGATCGCCCGGATGCTGGCCTCGGCCAAGGCCGCGGCGGTGTTTGGCCCCGAGGCCCTGATCCCCTGGCTGGAGGACGCCGCCCGGACCGCCGGGACGCCCATCGCCGGCCGTATCCAGGACCTGCCCGAGGCCCCGCTGGCCGACCTGCCCGCGCCCGCGCCTGACGATCCCTGCTACGTGCAGTTCTCCTCGGGGAGCACCCGCAACCCGACCGGCGTGCTCTGCACCCACCGGGCGCTGATGGCCAACTGCACGGCGATCACCCGCGACGGCCTGAAGGTGACGGCGCAGGATCGCGCCTTCTCCTGGCTGCCGCTCTACCACGACATGGGGCTGGTGGGCTTCCTGATGGCCCCGCTGACGGCGCAGATGACCGTGGACCTGATGCCCACAGGCGCGTTTGTCCGCCGGCCGCTGCTGTGGCTCGACCTGATGTCGAAGAACCGGGCCACGGTCTCCTACAGCCCCACCTTCGGCTACGAGCTCTGCGCCCGCCGGGGCGACGGTACGCGCGAGGGCCTGGACCTTTCGGCCTGGCGCTCGGCCGGCTGCGGCGGCGACATGGTGCGCCCCGGTCCGCTGCTGGCCTTCGCAGAGCGCTATGCGTCCGCCGGTTTCTCGGAGAAGGCGTTTGTGGCCAGCTACGGCATGGCCGAGGCCACCCTGGCGCTCAGCATGGCGCCCCTGGGCGGCGGCCTGCGCTACGAAACCGTCGACACCGACCGGATGGAGCGCGACGGCGTCGTGGTCCCGGCCGAGGCGGGCGCCGGCAAGACCGAGCGCAGCCGGGCCTTCGTCCGCTGCGGCCCGATCCTGCCGCTGCACGAAGTTGAGATCCGGGACGAGGCCGGCCACCCCCTGCCCGAGCGTCGCGTCGGCCGCATCTTCGTGCGCGGCCCCAGCCTGATGCGCGAATATTTCGGCGACCCCGAGGCCACCGCCCGGGTCCTGTCCGCCGACGGCTGGCTCGACACCGGCGACCTCGGCTTCCTGGTGGACGGCGAGATCGTCCCCACCGGACGCGCCAAGGACCTGATCCTGCTGAACGGCCGCAACGTCTGGCCGCAAGACCTCGAATGGTCGGCGGAATCCGAGATCGAGAAGCTGCGCAGCGGCGACGTGGCCGCCTTCTCGGTGGACCGCGACCAGGGCGAACAGCTGGTGGTGCTGGTTCAGGCCCGCACCAGCGACCCCGAGGCGCGCCGCGCCCTGACCGAGGACGTGGCGGCCCTGCTCCGCGCCCGTCACGGCGTCGAAGCCCGGGTGGAACTGGTCGGCGCCCATGCCCTGCCCCAGACCTCCTCCGGGAAGCTCTCCCGCTCCAAGGCCCGGGCGCTCTATCTGGCCGGGGCCTTCCAGGCCGAGACCGCGGCCTGACCCGCATGGCCGGGCGCGTCGTCGGCGTCACGGGCGCCACCGGCTTCCTGGGCCGCCGGATCGTCCGCGCCCTTGCAGCAGACGGCTGGCGGGTGCGCATCCTCGCCCGGCGTGATCCCATCGACCCGCTTTGGGCCGATCTAGAACCCGAAGTGGTGCTCGGCGACCTGGCCGACGAGCGGGCTCTGGCGTCCCTGGTCCGGAACGCGGAGGCCGTGATCCACGGGGCCGCCCTGGTGAAGGCCCGCAGCGCCGGCGAATTCGCCGCGGTGAACCGTGAAGGCGCCCGGAGGCTCGCCCTCGCCGCCGCAGACGTTCCCAACGTGGTGCTGGTCTCCAGTCTCGCGGCCCGCGAGCCCGGCCTGTCGCCCTATGCGGCCAGCAAACGCGCCGCAGAGGAGGCCATGGCCGAGATCCTCGGCCCGCGCCTCACCATCGCCCGGCCGCCAGCGATCTATGGACCCGGCGACCGCGAACTGCTGCCGGTGTTTCAGGCCGCGGCCACGCTGCCCGTCCTGCCGGTGCTGAGTCGGACGGCCAGGGTCGGCATGATCCATGTCGAGGATGCGGCGCGGCAGATCGCAGCATTGGCCGCCCGCCCGGCCGGCCGCGCGGTGGCGCTCAGCGACGAGCGCCCCGAGGGCTATTCATGGGCCGAGCTGATGGCCACGGCGGCCCGGGCCTGCGGACGTCATTCCCGTCTCGCGCCGGTCCCCTCCGCCCTCGTGCGGCTGGTCGGAATCACAAATGATTTCAGAGCAATGTTCGGCGCCAATCCAATGCTGACCTCGGGCAAGGCGCGGGAATTGCTGCATCCAGACTGGTCGATCCGGCCCGATGAGAGACTGCCGGGCCTGCCCGCCCCGCTCTACACGCTGGCGACCGGCTTTTCCCACACCGTAGGGTGGTACCGGCATGCGGCGTGGATGAAACATTAGCTGCGGATTTGTGACGAGCGGTGCAGCGGAAGGTGGAAATCCTGGGCCAACATGCTTAGGTACCCTCTCGCTGCGGGAGCGGTCTGTTAGGTACTTGGGGGCCACTGAGATGGTTGAACTCGCGACGGATCTCACCGTGCGCGAAGTCGCGAAGGCGGCCGAAACCGTGCTTCAGCGCCCGGTCAATGTGACTCCGGACACCGACATCGCCCGCGACCTCGCCGTCGACTCGCTCGCGCTCATGAACATCGTCATGGAGCTGGAAGACCGTTTCGACCTGTCGATCCCCCTCGACCGGCTCGCCACTGTCCAGACCGTCGGCGATCTTTCCGAACTGATCAATACCCTGCGGACGAAGGCTTAAGCATGGGGCTGCTCGACAAGCATCTGGGCTATCGCGCCCCGCTGGACGCCATCCGCGCGGTCGGCGCCGACCCCTCCAACGTCCGATTCGAAGCCGTGACCTCGCCCACCGAGGGCGTGCTGAACGGCCGGCCGGTCATTCTGCTCGGCACGAACAACTATCTGGGCCTGACCTTCGATCCGGAGTGCATCGAGGCCTCCGCCGAGGCTGTGCGCCAGTGGGGCACCGGCACCACCGGCTCGCGGTTCGCCAACGGCACCTTCCTCGGCCACACCGCCCTGGAACACGCCCTGGCCGGCTTCTATGGCCGCAAGCACGCCATGGTGTTCACCACCGGCTATCAGGCGAACCTGGGCTCGATCTCGGGCCTGGTCGGCCGCGGCGACCACCTGATCCTCGACGCCGACAGCCACGCCTCGATCTATGACGCGGCCAAGCTCTCGGGCGCCGAGGTCATCCGCTTCCGGCACAACGATCCCGAAGACCTCTACAAGCGCCTGCGGCGCCTGGGCGACGCCCCCGGCGGCCGCCTGATCGTGGTGGAAGGCATCTACTCCATGATCGGCGACGTGGCGCCGCTCAAGGAGTTCGTCGACGTCAAGCGCCAGATGGGCGGCTACCTGCTGGTGGACGAGGCCCACTCCATGGGCGTGCTGGGCGAGAACGGCCGCGGTCTGGCGGAAGAGGCGGGCGTCGAGGACGGCGTGGACTTCATCGTCGGCACCTTCTCCAAGAGCCTGGGTTCGGTGGGCGGCTTCCTCGTCTCGGACGAGGAGAACTTCGACCTGCTGCGCATCGTCAGCCGGCCCTACATGTTCACCGCCTCGCTGCCGCCGGCGGTCATCGCCTCCACCCTGGCGGCGCTGAAGCGGCTGGAAGAGGACGCCTCCCTGCGCACCCGCCTGTCCACCAACGCCGACCGGCTCTACGAGGGCCTGCGCAACATGGGCTATTCGGTGGGGCCGCACGCCAGCCCCATCACCGCCGTGGAGATGCCCGACCAGGCCACCGCCGTCAGCATGTGGAACGCCCTGCTGCAGAACGGGGTGTACCTGAACCTGGCCATCCCGCCGGCGACGCCCGACAACAAGTCGCTGCTGCGCTCGAGCGTCAGCGCGGCCCACACGCCTGAGCAGATCGACGCGGTGCTGTCGGTGTTCGAGCAACTGGGCCAGGAATTCGGCCTGCTGCCGAACCGCCGCCGCGCCACCGCCTAGCGCTTCCGGGCCTTCCGCAAAGTCCACAGGACGCCGGGCGCCGCCAGGATCGGGTGGCGCTCGCGGAAAGGCGTGACCTCCAGCGCCACGCCCGTGTGCTTCTCGATCTTGTAGGCGGCGTAGCGGGCCGCCCCTTCGAAGGTGAAGGCCGCCTTGGCCAGCCTCGCGAGATTGAGCGGCTTGCCCATGGCCGAACGCAGGCTCCAGCCGGGCAGCCCGGTCTTGCGCGGCTGATAACCCCCGTCCTTCTCGGTGAACGCCACGCCCGCCGCCGCCCATGCAAGCGGCAGGATTTCGGCGAAGCGGTCCGCATTCGAACCCAGGACCGTGTCCGCCCGATCCGGGCTCTCGACCCGAAACTCGGCGGCGTAGGTGCGGCGGAACAGGGCCGTCCAGTAGGCCGTCGCCGGGCCTTCGTCGGGTCCCAGGGCCGCGGCGTAGCGCGAGGCGGTCCGCACCGCCGCCGCCACAGCGGCCGTCACCTGGGCCGCATCCCCCGCCTGCCAGGCGATGGCCGCCGGCTGCACGAAGCGGGTCCAGATGGTGGTGTCGAGCGTCCGGCCTTCGGCCGCCCGGCGGAAGACATCCAGCGGCAGGGTGGCGACCTTGGCCTTCAGCCCCTCGAACTCGTGGTAGCTGACCTCGGGCCACAGCACCCGTTCCACGAGGCCGTGGAGCCCCGTCCGGTGCGGCCGGCGGGTGAGGACATAGAAGTCCAGCAGCCCCGACAGGTCACCCGTCCGCAGAGTCGAGCCGTAGTAGAGCACCGCCACGTCCCGGGCCGGATCGGCCAGGCGGGCCGCGAAGGCCGTCACCGCCTCCGGCAGGGGCCGCCTGAGCTCGCGGGCCAGCAGGGCCTCAAGCGCCGCGCTCACGTGACCACGAACTCCAGGTCAGGGCCCTGCCGGACGACAAGGTCGCCGCCGGGGTAGATCTCCCCATCGAGAGTGAAGCTGCCGTCGAAGGACAGGCGCATCTCGGCGACGTCGCGGCGGCGGTAGCCCGCCGCCTCCAGCCAGGGCGCCTGCGAGCCCGCCAGTACGGCGGGGACGGCCCGGGGGAGGCGCCGCGGCGGCGCGGCGGCCGTCAGGATCTTAAGTCCCTCGTGAGGCGGGCCGAACGGCTTCAGTCCGAGGGGGAACCGCTTGAGGGTGGAGGCCAGGATCAGGAACCAGTCCCTCGCCTCGGACGCGCCATCGCCCAGGGCCAGGGTCGCAGCTTCCCCGCGCCGCCACGGATCGGCCGCCCCGCCCGCGAAGGTGCGCGCCGCCGCGCCCAGGATGGTCATGACGATGGCGGCGTTGTCGAAGAAGCCGAGGCCGTGGGTCTTCTGCGCAAGCTCGGTCCCGCGGACGAAGGCCCCCATGCCGAAGAGGAAGCCGCGGTGCTCGGCCACGGTCTGGCCGGGGCGCACCACTTCGAGGCAGGCCCGAGTCTTGCGCTTGGCCGGATCCCTGGCCGCGGCCAGGAAGGCGCGCACCGGCGTCCCCAACGGCACGCCGAGATCAAGGGCCAGGGCGTTGGTCTTGCCGTTGGGGATCACGCCAAAGGTGGGCAGCCGGTCGCCATAGGCCTTGCCGGCGCGGGTCAGCACATCGCGGACGGTCCCGTCGCCGCCGTCGATCACCACCAGGTCCACCCCGGAGGCGGCGAACCAGGCCAGGGCCTCGTACAGGTCGTCAGGTTTCTCGGGGACGGCCTCCAGCACCCCGGGCGGCGCGTCGGCCCGCGCCCCCGCCTGGTTGCGGTGGCTCTTCAGGTTGCGGATGACGCCGGCGCGGATCACCGCGACAGCCAGGAGACGACCTGGCCCTTGGGAGTGGCCATGGCCTGGACCACCTGAACGAGGTGGACGATCAGGCAGATCGCCGTCCAGATGCCCACCAGATACAGGCCCCAGCCGGGCTGGCCCGCCAGCCAGGCGAGGGTCAGGACGATGAGGTTCGGGTTCCGCCGGGCCGTGATCAGGCGGAAGAAGCTGTCGAACGGGCGCCAGCTGTGCACGTGGAAGCCGAACAGGCGCAGGAAGACCCCCTCCTCCCCCCGCTGCAGCACATAGCCGGCGAGGATCACGGCCAGGGTCAGTTCGGGATGCGGCGGCGGCAGGCCCACCTTGAAGCAGCCCACGTACCAAGCCCACCACCAGAAGGGCGGGTGGATAAGGTCGATGCCGTGGTCGAAGACATTGCCCCACTTGGATGAGGTCATGGTGGTGCGGGCGAGCTTGCCGTCTACCGTGTCCAGGAAGGTCATGATCCAGCCGGCCAGCAGGCCCCAGCCGAACTCGCCGATCCAGAACAGCCAGAAGGCCAGCAAGACCAACAGGAAGCCCGCGAAGGTCACCATGTTCGGGGTGATCTTCGCCTCGGCGCACCAGCGGGTGACGATCCGCGCCGGCAGGGGCCAGGCGTATTTGGTGACGATGTCGGTGACGCCCTTGTACGAGCCCGCGAAGGTGCGCGCCTCGATGGCCCGCACGTTCTCCCGCGTCAGGCGCTCCAGCACCGGCGCCTCGCGCTTGCGGAGAGCCTCGTTGTAGGCGAGCTCGGCGGGGGACAGCACGGCGAGGCCCACCGGGGCCTTGCCGGCCAGCAGGGCCTGCGAGGCGGCGCCGGCGTCTTCCCCAGCCACATGGGCGGCTACGGCCCGGCCATCGTCGGTCACCAGCACCGATCCCGGGCGCCTGGCCAGGGTCGCCACCAGGGCCTCGTCATAGACCCAGTCACCGAGGGTGATGATCGCGCCCCGGCCGGCCTCCGCCACCTCAGCGGGGGTCACGCCCGCGCGCAAATACTGGCGGGTCAGGCGCTCGCGCGCCGTCATGCCCCACAAGCGCACATCGCCCGCGCCCAGGATCAGTCCCGCCGGCGCCGTCTTGCCCTCGGTCGTCAAAGTTCGCTCGCGCCCCTCACGCAAATCACCGGAAACTGATACCCAGCGGGTGCGCCCCCTGGATAGAACGCAGCCCTGAATTGTCCACCTTCCGCCTCGCCCACCTGTCGGACCCGCACCTGACGCCGCCGGCTTCGGCCCTGCGCGGCGGCGGGCTCAGCAAGCGCGTGCTCAGCCGCTTTGCCTGGAGACGCAAGCGTCATCGCCACAACCCGGCGATCCTGCAAGCCATCGCCGCCGATATGCTCGCCGCGCGGCCGGACCACATCGCCGTGACGGGCGATCTGACCAACTTCTCGACGCCGGAGGAGTTCGACGCCGCGGCGCGCTGGCTGGAGGGCTTGGGCGAGCCCCGCGACATCACCGTCAGCCCCGGCAACCACGACGCCCTGGTGGCCCGCGGCGCGCCGACCAACTTTGGCCCCTGGCGCCGCTGGCTGGGGGATGATCCGGACGGCGACTTCCCGCATCTGCGGGTCCGCGGCCCCGTGGCGATCATCAACGCCTGTTCGGCCATGCCCACCGGCCCGCACCTCGCCACCGGCGCCCTAGGCGCCGCACAGCTGGAGCACCTGGCCAGGCTTCTTGTGGAGACCGGCGAGCAACGCCTGTTCCGCGTGCTCCTGGTCCACCATCCGGTCGCCGCCGGAGCCGTCTCCAAGCGCAAGTCGCTCACTGACGCCGCAGCCCTGCGCGAACTGCTGGCCGCCCGCGGGGCCGAGCTGGTCCTGCACGGGCACGCCCACGAGGCGCTGATGAACCGCATCGCCGGGCCGGCCGGCCCCATCCCGACCCTCGGCGTTCCGTCCGCCTCCACGCCGCCAGGCTTCCACGATCCGCCCGCCCGCTGGAATCTCATCGAGATCGCGCCCGGCGCGGACGGATTCGCCGGCGGCTTCAGGGTTCGGATCGAGGCGCGCGGCGTGCAGGACGGCGCGGCGGTGACGGCGCTGGGCGCATTCTCCCTCGCCGCCTGAGACACCGGCCGCACACCCGCCGTTCGGCCTTTCATGGCGGGGGCGCCGTCCCTATGATCCCCGCCCGCGGCCGCGGCCGCGCCGCCCACCCCGTCAAAGTCATGGGAAGCTCGTGACCAACCCCACGGCCCGCAAGTTCGGCTATCCGCGCACCCTGGTCGCCGAGACCGATCGCTGGATGGTCCTCGTCCGCCCGCAGCAGCCGACGTTCGGCTCACTGGTCCTGGTCTGCAAGGAAGAGGCCCAGGCCTTCTCCGACATTTCACCGGCCGCCTTCGCCGACCTGAAGACGGCGGTGGACGGCATCGAGCGCCTGCTCCGGGGCGCGGTGGACTACGCCAAGATCAACTACCTGATGCTGATGATGGTCGATAAGGACGTGCACTTCCACGTCCTGCCGCGCTACGAGGGGACCCGTGACTACAACGGGAAGAGCTTCCCCGACGCCGGCTGGCCGGGCCAGCCGCAGCTCAGGTCGCACGTCGCCCTGGACGACGACGAGGCGGCGGCGCTGGCCGCCGACTTCGCCGCACGCTGGCCCGCCTAGGCCCCCGGCAGGCGTCCCGTGAAGCTCATCGATCGCTACCTCCTGCGGACGGCCTTCTGGCCGATGATCGGGGCCACGGGCGTGACCCTGGTGGCGCTGCTGCTCGAGCGCATCCTGCGTCTGCTCGACATGCTGTCGGCGTCGAGCGAGCGCTTCACCTTCGTCGCCCAGCTCGCGGTCAACCTTGTCCCGCACTACATGGGCCTGACCCTGCCGGCGGCTTTCTTCATCGCCCTGGTGGTGGTGGTGAACCGGATGAACCAGGCCTCCGAGGTGGACGCCCTGCTCGCGGCCGGGGTGTCGCTGACGCGTCTGGCGGCGCCCTATCTCGCTCTCGCCGGGGTGCTCAGCTTCCTGACGCTCATCGTCTTCGGGGTTCTGCAACCCTACAGCCGCTACGCCTACCGGGCGGTCCTGCACGCGGCCCAGAACGCCGGCTGGAGCGGAGTCGTACCCCAAGGCACCATCATCGAACCTAACGACCAGCTGACCATGACCACCGACGAGGCAGACGCCGCCGGCCAGCGCCTCAGCCGGGTGTTCATCCGCCGCATCGACGACCGGGGCCGCGAGGAGATCACCACCGCCGGCATGGCCGAGCTGCGACGGACGGCCGACGGCCAGAACGTCACTTTGGTGCTCAAGAACGGCCAGCAGCTGCGCTTCAACAGCCGGGGCGAGCCCGAGCTGCTGAGCTTCGAGGACTTCACCATGCAGCTGCCGCTCAGCGGCCCGGCGCGCCTCCTGCGGGCCCGCGGCGGCGACGAGCGCGAGCTCAACCTCTTCGAACTGGCGGCCAAGGCCAAGGACCCGCACTCGGTGATCCCGCGCGAGACCCTGCTGGCCGAGCTGTACGGGCGCCTGGCCCGGGCCTTCGCCCTGCCGCTACTGCCCCTGCTCGCCGTGCCCCTGGGCCTCTCGGCCAAGCGCAGCGGCCGGGCGCCCGGCGTCATCGTCGGCGGGCTTCTGCTACTGGCCTTCCACCACCTGATCCAGCTGGGACAGGGCTTCGCCGAGACCGGGCGGGCGTCCCCCGAGGTCGCCGTCGGCCTGCCCTTCGTGGTCTTTGCGGCGATCTGTTTCAGCGTCTTCTTCACCAGCCGCAAGCGGCCGGGCGAGACGCCCATCGGCCGGCTGATGGAACACATCTCCAGCATCGTCGTGCGCATCCGCGCTCGCCTGAAACCTGAGCGGGCGAGCGCATGAGGCTGGCCCGCTACCTGTTCCTGCTGACCGCCGGGCGGATTCTCGCGGCCCTCGCGGTGCTGGTGGGCATCCTGCAGATCCTGGACCTGCTGGACATCACCACCGAGATCCTTGATCGCGGCCTCGGAGCGGGTGGGGTCTTCTACTACAGCCTGCTGCGCCTGCCGCGTCTCATCGAGCAGGCCGCGCCTCTGGCTGTACTGGCCGGCTCCCTCTTCGCCTTCGCCAAGCTGGCCGGCGAGAGCGCCGTGACCGCCATGCGCTCCACCGGCATCTCGGCCTATCGCATCACCGCCCTGACCCTGCCCGCCGCCGCCCTGCTGGCGGTCGCCCAGCTCCTGATCGGCATGGTCATCGCCCCCAGCGCCGACGCGACCCTCACCGACTGGTGGCAGGCCACAGCCCCGAAGGAGGAGGTCGCCAAGCCGGCCGACGCCCTGACCTTCCGGGTGGGCCAGGAGATCGTGGTCGGACGCCCGTCCGAAGACGCCCGCCGCCTCGACGATCTGACCATCTACCGCCGCGATCCCGCCGGCCGCCTCGTCCAGCGCACCACCGCCGAGGCCGCCGTCTATGACGCCGGGGTCTGGCGGCTCGTCTCCCCGCGCTTCGAGGCCGTGGGCGAGGACGACGTCACCTCCGGCGCCGCCCAGACCATGACCTGGACCCAGAACATCCGCCCGGCGGACATCCAGACCCTGCGCACGGGGGCGACCACCATCTCGGCCGCCGAGGCCCGGCGGGCGCTGCAGGGCGGAGTCTCCATCCGCTCCACCAGCTTCTACGACACCCAGGTCCAGCGGGCCTGGGCTGCGCCCTTCGCCTGCGTGGTGATGCTGCTGCTGGCCGCCCCGGCGGCGCTGGCCAACTTCCGAGGCGGCGCCTCGACCCTGATGGTCCAGTGCATGGCCGCCGGGCTCCTGTTCCTTGTCTTCGACGGCGCCTTCACGGCGCTGGGCGAAAGCGGTGCTGCGCCGGCGTTCCTGGCCGCCTGGGCCGCGCCGGCCATATTCTCGGCCCTCGGCATAACCGCCCTGCTCTATCTGGAGGGCTGATGGCCTACGACAGCCCCGCGGCGGACGCCGCCGCCTCGGCCTTGCGGCTCGTGCCGGTGACCACCCCGGCGGAGCTTGAACGCTTCATCCGCCTGCCCATGCGCCTGCAGGCGAACGATCCCAACTATATCCCCCCGCTGCTGCTCGAGCGGCGAGAGGCGCTGCAGGCCAAGACCAACCCCTTCTTCGCCCATGCCGAGGTGCAGTTCTGGCTGGCGGTGAGGAACGGCCGCGACGTCGGCCGCATCTCCGCCCAGATCGACCGGCTGAACCCTCAGACCGCCGAGGGCTACGGCAACTTCGGCCTAGTCGCCGCCGAGGACGACCCCGAGGTCTTCGCCGCCCTGTTCGCCGCAGCCGAAGCCTGGCTGCGCGAGCGCGGCTGCCGCAGGGCCCTGGGCCCCATCAACCTCTCCACCAATGAAGAGGTCGGCCTGCTCGTGGAGGGGCACGACACCCCGCCCATGGTGCTGATGGGACACGACCCGATCTATGTGGGGGGCCGGATCGAGGGCCAAGGCTACGTCAAGGCCAAGGACCTCTACGCCTACGAATGTAGTGTCGACGATGACCTGCCCGCCCCCATCCTGCGCCGGGTCCGCAAGGCGCCGCCCGACGGGGTGGTGCTGCGCACGGTGGACATGAGGCGGTTCAACGAGGAGGTCCGGACGCTGACCGGCATCCTCAACGACGCCTGGTCCGGCAACTGGGGCTTCACGCCCACGACCGAGGCGGAGACGCAGCAGCTGGCCACCGCACTGAGGATGGTGATCGACCCGCGGCTTACCTGGTTCGCCGAGATCGACGGCGAGCCCGCCGGCTTTATGGTGCTGCTGCCGAACGTCAACGAGGCCATCGCCGACCTCAAGGGCCGCCTGCTGCCGTTCGGCTGGGCCAAGCTGCTGTGGCGGCTGAAGGTCGCCCGGGTGAAATCCGGCCGCGTGCCGCTCATGGGCGTCAAGCGCAAGTTCGCCTCGACCCACCGGGGACAGTTGCTGCCCTTCCAGCTGATCGACGCAGTCGTCCAGGCCGCCCGCAAGCTGGGCTACCGGCGCTACGAGCTGTCATGGATCCTGGAAGACAACCTCCCCATGCGGCGGATCTGCGAGGCCGGCGGGGCGCGCATCTACAAGACCTATCGGCTCTACGAGAAGGCGCTGTGAACTTTTCCGCCCTCGTTCTGGCCGGCTCGCGCGGCGGCCCCGATGCGGTGGCCGACTACGCCGGTGTCGCCCACAAGGCCCTGATCGAACTGGAGGGCCGCCCCCTCCTCGCCCGGGTCGCCGGGGCCCTGCGCGCCGCCGGCGCCCGGCGCATCGCCGTGTCCTGCAACCATCCCGCCGTGGAAGCTCTCGCCCGCGAGCTCGGGCTGGAAGTGCTGCCCTCGGCCTCGGGCCCGAGCCAGAGCGTCCTGGACGGCGCTGCGGCCCTCGGCCTTCCGCTGCTGGTGACCACCGCCGATCACGCCCTGCTGCAGCCGGAATGGGTCGAGCGCTTCCTCGCAGACGTCCCCGCAGGGACCGAGGTCGCCGCCATGGTCGCGCCGCGCGCAGCGGTGGAGGCCGCCGCGCCGGGCGCCCAGCGCACCTACCTTCGCCTGGCCGACGGCCACTGGTCGGGCTGCAACCTGTTCTGGCTGGCGAACGAGGACGCCCTGCGCGCGGTGGCCTTCTGGCGACGCTTGGAAGCCGAGCGCAAGCGCCCCTGGCGGATGGCGCGCATCCTCGGGCTGGGCATGTTGCTGAAATATCTGACGGGCCGCCTGAGCCTCGCCGGCGCCGCCGAACGCCTGGGCCGGCTGGCCGGGGTCGAGGCCCGGATCGTGGCCACGCCCTACGGCCTGGCCGCCGTCGATGTGGACAAGCCTGCCGACCTCGACCTGGTTCGGCGGCTCACCGGCGCCTGAGCCCGCGCCTCAGGCGTTCGCCAGGTCCTTGGCCCACCCGGCCGAAAGGCGCGTGAGGTTCTCCACGTCGGCGGGGAAGTCCATCTCGCCCCACTCCAGCCCCTCGATGGACTGGACCCGAACATCCGCGCCCGAGCGCGCCAGTTCGTCGATGGCGCTGAGGTACCAGCGCTTCAGCCCCTCGGGCCGCTGCAGGGCTTGTTCCACCGCCGCCCGGAACCGGGCCGCGCCAGCGGGCGAGAAGCGCAGGAAGCCGATGGACTCGGCGTCATAGGCCTCGATGGTCTTGCCGATGGCCAGCAGGCGGCCGTGGTCCGTCAGCACCTTCATGTCGTCGGCGTCGTAGCCGGCCTTCCGGTCGACCGTTACCGTGATCTCGGCCGGTTCGGCCGCCATCAGGCGCTCGACGATGCCCGGCCCCGGCAGGGTGTCGCCGTTCAGCAGCAGGATGTCGCGGTCGAACTCCTCGCGCACGATCCACACAGAGGCCAGATTGTCGGCCACCGAATAGAAGGGGTTGAACGCCAGCCGCACCCGCATCCTGGGCCGCAGCCGTTCGATCTCGGTCTGCACCGCGTCGGCCCGGAAGCCGGTGACGATCACGGCCTCGTCGACGCCGGCGGCCTCCAGGCGCATCAGCTGCCAGGCCAGCAGCGTCCGGCCCGACAGTTCAACCAGGCACTTGGGGCGCGACTCGGTAAGCGGCAGCAGGCGCTTGCCCTGGCCCGCGCTCAGGATGATGGCTCTGTTCGGCGACTTCACGAGGGCTTCCCTGTGCGACGGACTGGGAGACGGGACAGGCTATACACTTTCGAGCTTCCGGCGCGGCCGTGATGCATTGCCGCGGCGGCCCCCCGGAGTGTTTGACGCTATCTAGTCCGCCTTCCCGAAAAGTGAAGGCGGCGCGAGCGGCCCCTGAGACGAAGAAACCCCGCTAGGCGAGCCGCCCGCGGGGTTTCCGAACTCAAGTCTGGCAGGCCGCAGCGCCCGCGCCGCAGCCTTGCGGAAGTCCTACTTCAGGTGCTTCGCCAGATGCTTGTTCATCTCGAACATCGAGACCTTGTCCTTGCCGTCGAAGATCGGCTTCAGCTTGGCGTCAGCAAGGATTTCGCGCTTGTTTTCGGGATTCTGAAGATTGTTCTTCTTGATGTAATCCCAGATCTTCGAAACGGTTTCGCCGCGGGACAGTTGCCCCGAGCCGACCACAGCCGCCAGTTCCGACGAAGGCGTCAGCGGTTTCTGCAGCGCGTTGGTGTTCTTTCCAGTGGCCATGGGCTCCCCCAGCTAGAGTGACCACGACTAGCCGGCGCGAAATGCGCGTCCGGGGTGAGTCGCTTGAAGCTATCCTAGCGCGACGACGGCCGCGCGCCACAGGGAAGCGCACGCGGCCTTCTCATGCGGCCCCTAGGGGCGCATGGCGCCGGTGGATGGATCGAACCGGTCGCCGCGCACAGCCCGGGCCGCATCGCGATCCATGGGATCTCGCGCGTCAGGCGAGCGGTCGATAGCCTCATCGCCGCCCGCGGCCTCGATCATGTCGTACTCGGCGCGGGTGGCCGCCTCGGTAAGGGCGTCCTTGCTCCTGTCACGGGTCAGGTAGCGGTACGCGCCGTAGGCGATGGCCATGCCCAGGATCACCGGGGCGACGATGTTCATCACCGCCCAGCCGCCGCCGCTGACGCCCACGTCGCCGCTGGCAGATGCGCCGCCCATCGCCCGAAGGATGCCAACCCCGGTGGTTAGGCTGAACGCCCAGAAGGCGGCCGCCAGGGCCCAGGCAGTCCAAAGGAAAATCTTCGCGCCGACGCCGCCGGATGTGGTCGGCGCGGCCTCCTCACGGCCATAGGCCGTATTGTCCATGTCGCTGTAAGGCCGAACGGCCATGTCGCGCTCCCAGAGTTGTTCCGGTGTTGTCACGCCACACCAACACTTGGAGGCCCCGGCTGTTCCCCCTGCGCCCTGCGTCAGTGCAGGCAGGCGGCAGGGGCCGGGCCGGGGACGCTCCGGGCCGGCGCCAGGACGCGGTCGAACAGTTCCAGCAGACGGACGCGCTCCCGGTCGTCTTCGCCGGCGGCATAGGCCTCCATCTCGAAGTCCACCCCCGCGGCGCAGAACGCCGCCTCAAGCGTCGCCATGCCCCGGCCGGGCGAGCGGCCCGCGCGATAGCCGAGGTGAACCAGGGCGTTGATCCGCTGGGCCAGTTCCACCGCCGCCTCGGAGCCGAAGCCACGGCCGTGGAAGGCCGCCGCCGCCGCGATCCGCTCAGACCGCCAGGCCGCAGCCTTCAGCGCCAGATCGGCGCCCGCGCCCCAACCGGCGATTCCCACCCGGGCGTCCTCCACCCGCCGCTCGTCGGCGAGCCAGTCCAGCCAGGATTCCACGTCGGCCCGGCGTTCGTCCGCCGGGCGCGCAGCCCAGTCCGGGACCAGGGTGAAATACCCCCGCGCCGACAGGCGGCGGGCGATCCGCTCGGCCTGGGCCAGACCCGTGCGGGCGGCGAGTACGATCACCGGGGGCCGGCGTGCCTCGCCGTCCGGCCAGGCCGCCAGGGCGTCGATGCAGCCGTCCTCGGCCTCGATCTCGATCCGGGCTTCCGGCATGGCGCGCTCCTCGCTTCCGGCGAGCACACCATATTCCCATCAACTCGCTAGGATTATCTCGAAAGTCTGCGCTGCCCCGCAGAATTCCTGCATCTTGCCCCGCACTTCGCCCGGGAGGTCGCCCTAGCGATCAAACACCAGCAAGGTCGAGGTCGCGGTCGCATAAAGCCGCCCCTGGGCGTCGGTCAGCCGCCCCTCCGCGAAGGCGGCGCGGCGGCCGAGCTGAATCACCTTCCCCTCGGCGCGCACAGGCCTGCGCATTGACTTGACCCAGGGGGATGCCCCCAACTTCCTCCAAAAGACAAAGACAGTACGGGAGGGAAGCGGATGTCCGAGTGGACCCTGGCGCCGATCTGGGAAGCCATCGCGCAGGCCCAACCCGACCGTCCGGCGCTGATACAGGCCGACCGGACCGTCTCCTGGCGCGACTTCGACGCCCGGGCGGACGCGCTGGCCGCCCACCTGCTGCGCCGCGGCCTCGGCCACCAGGCCAAGGTCGCCGCCTATGTCTTCAACTGCCCGGAATACCTCGAGACCTATTTCGCCGCCTTCAAGGGCGGCATGGCCCCGGTGAACACCAACTACCGGTATGGGCCGGAAGAACTCTTCTATCTCTTTGACAATGCCGACGCCGAAGCTGTTGTCTTCCATGCCCATTTCGCCGAGACCCTGGAGCCGATCCGCGGCCGGCTGAGCAAGGTGAAGGCCTGGATCGCCGTGGCCGAGCCCGGCCATGCAGCCCCGGACTGGGCCGAAGACTACGAGACCATCGTTGCGCGGCCGCCCGCGAGCCGGCCCGTTCGCGGTCCCTGGGGTCTGTCGCCCGACGACCTGCTGCTGCTCTACACCGGCGGGACCACCGGCATGCCCAAGGGTGTCATGTGGCGGCAGGACGACCTCTTCAATGTGCTGGGCGCCGGCGGCAACGCCCTCCTCGGCATCCCGCCGGCCACGTCGGTCGCCGAGCTGATCGAACGCATCCAGGGGCCGGAGCATCTGCGGCCGACCACCATCGCCGCCGCGCCGCTGATGCATGGCACCGGCCAGTTCTCGGCCTTCATCTCCCTCAACATCGGCGGGACAGTCTGCGCCCTGCCCTCGCGCAAGTTCGACGCCATCGAGCTCTGGAACGAGGTCGAGCGCCTGCGGGCCACCAATGTCGTGATCGTCGGTCTGGCCTTCTCGACGCCCATGCTGGAGGCGCTGGACGCCGATCCCGGCCGCTGGGACCTCTCGTCGGTGCGCTCCATCAGTTCCTCCGGCTCCATGTGGAGCCAGGAGAACAAGCGCGGCCTCCTGCGCCACATGCCGCAAGCGATGATCGCCGACAGCTTCGGCTCGTCCGAGGCCGTGGGTTTGGGCGCTTCGGCCTCCATGTCGGGCGTGGAGGCGCCCACCGCCGCCTTCACCGTGGGCCCCAACGCCGCCGTCTTCACCGAGGACGGCCGGCGCGTGCAGCCGGGATCGGGCGAACGCGGCCTGGTGGCCGTGTCGGGCTTCCTGCCGCAGGGCTACTACAAGGACCCGGAAAAGACCGCGAAGACCTTCCGGGTGATGGAGGGCGTGCGCTGGTCCGTGCCCGGCGACTGGGCGGAGGTGGCCGCCGACGGTTCGCTGAAGCTGCTGGGCCGGGGCTCGGTGTGCATCAACACCGGCGGCGAGAAGGTGTTTCCGGAGGAGGTGGAGGAAGCTCTCAAGACCCATCCGGCCGTGCGCGACGCGGTGGTCGTCGGGGTGCCCGACGCCCGCTTCGGCGAACGGATCTGCGCCGTGGTGGAGCCGGAAGGCGGCGCCGACGTGGGGCTGACGGAGCTGTCCGATCACGTCCGCGCCCAGCTCGCCGCCTACAAGGCGCCGCGCGAACTGGTGCTGGTGGACAGCATCGGCCGCGCCCCCAACGGCAAGGTCGATTACAAGGCGATCAAGGCTCGCGCCCTGGCGGCGCTGGGCGTCGAGGCCTGAGCGGCTACTTCCCCCGCGGCTCGCGGCTGAGGCGGGTCATCAGCAGGGCCGCGCGCTTGGCCTGAAGCGGGATGCTGGCGAGATCGACGCTCTCGCCAGCAGCGTGCGAGCCCTGGCCCGCCGGACCGAGGCCAGCCAGGCTGTCGATGAAGGCGGTGAAGGAGCTGTCCGCCGCGCCGCGGCTGGCCGGATCGCCCGCGGGCATGGCCGGCAGGCCCAGGGTGGCGTTCACGGTGTTCAGCTTGTCCAGGAGCGCCTGGTTGCCGGGCGTCGGCGCCATAGGCGGATAGGCGCCGTCCAGGAACGTCAGCTCGGCCTGGGCCTTGTCGAGATGCTGGGCGACGATGGCCTGCATCTTGGCCCTCACCCGCGCGTCCTGCTCCGGCGTGAGGGTGCGGATGTCGCCAAGGGCCATGGCCTCGCCGGCGATGATGTTCGACTTGCCCGCCGCCTGGCCGTTGGTCAGCCCCTCGTTCAGGCCAGCCTGGGCCCCGCCCACCACGATGCCCACATTGTAGGTCAGGTTCTTCTCCGGCAGCTCGCGACGGAAGGCGTCGAGGATGCGGGTCAGCTCATAGATCGCCCCGCAGCCCACGGCGGGCATGCACACCCCTGACGAATGGCCCGAAGGCGCCCGGGTCTTCAGGGTCCAGGAGGCGGCCGAGCGGCGGGCGATGGTCCCGATGTCCTTGCCGTCGATCCGCGAGAGGCCTTCGAACTCCAGGGCCACGTCGCTGGCCCGGCCCGCGGCGATCAGATCGGCGCGGGCCGCCTCGATCGGCGCGCCGGGCTTCTCCTCATCGCCGGTCAGGACCACGGTGATGTCGGCGCCCTTCAGGGTCCCGGCGGCCTGCATGGCCCGCAGCGCCGCCACGATCACCACCATGCCGCCCTTGTCGTCGCCGACGCCGGGGCCTTCGGCGATGTCGCCCTTGCGGGTCCAGGCCTGGAACGGATTATCGGGCTCGAAGACGGTGTCCAGATGGCCGATGAGCAGCAGACGCTTGCCCCGGCCGTCGCCCTTGTGGGTCGCCACGATGTGCCCCGCCCGGCCCACATGGCCCATGGGAACCCACTTCACCTGAAAGCCCAGGGCCTCCAGCTCGGCCGCCATCATCCGGCCGACCTGCTCCACGCCCTTGAGGTTCATGGTGCCGGAGTTCACCCGAACCAGGTCTTCCAGCAGCTTCACATGGCGCTCCTGCTCGGCGTCGACCGTGGCGATGATCACCTTCTCCGCCGCGGTCGGCGGGGCCGAAGCGGCCGGCGTGGCGAAGGTGAGGGCCAGCGCGCCCCCGGCGGCGAGCAGGGCGGAACGGATGACCGACATGGTTGGAGCTCCGGAGCGGGCTCAGCCCGGTTGATTGCTGCGAAGGCTGCGGACGAATTCCACCAGCGCCGAGCGGGACACCCCCCGCGGCAGATCAGCATAGGCCTTGAGCAGGTCGAGGGCGCCCGGCTCGGACAGCAGGGCGGCCACCTCGTCCACGGCGCTGGAGGTCGGCGAGGCCTCGCCGAACATCTCCGACACCGGCACGTTCAGCGTCTTGGCGATGCGGGCGAGCATGGAGGCGCTGACGCGGTTGGCGCCGCGTTCGTACTTCTGGATTTGCTGGAAGGTCACGCCCGCCGCCTCGGCAAGCGACTGCTGGGAAAGGCCCTTCAGCTTCCGAAGCAGCCGGATACGCGCGCCCACGGCAATGTCGACGGGATCGGCAACCGCATCGGGTTTGCTGGCCATAACCTTCCGGAACCTCCTTGAGTCTGACGGTGCGCTAGCGCGCCCGGCTCGCTTCGTCATCTGCCGGAGGGGCCCAGTCTTCCTGTGGCGTGACCTGGTCCGAGATGCAGTAACACGCCTCGGCGATCACGATGCCGACCGCGCGTCGCAGCGCCCCCACGGACGGGCTGACGCGCTCAAGCGCCATCAGCTCCTCCTCGTATGGCGCAAGCAGCTCGACGAGATTCTGCGCGAGCCGCCTAGCGTGCTCGGGATCGTGACTCATTGCGCCCCCTGTTGAGCGAGATTTGTCGATAGCGGCAGCATTGGCAAGCAACCAAGGGTCAAAGCTCACCCGCCCTCACTCGCTGAGCGCGCCAGCGGCGCCGTTCAGCCCTGGACGCCCAGTGAACGCCCGCTTGACCGGCGCCCTGCGCCATAGGCGGGCCGGGCCTCCCAGCGCAGGGCGTCGGCCACGATGCGGTCGAGGTCGGAGCAGGCGGGCTCCCATCCGAGCAGGGTCCGGGCGCGGCGGGCGTCGGCCACGAGACTGGGCGGGTCGCCGGGGCGGCGCGCGCCGATGCTGTGCGGCGTCGGACGCCCCACCGCCCGGCCGACGGCGTCCACCACCTCTCGCACCGAATGGCCTTTTCCGGTCCCGATGTTCACCGCCTCGAAGGCGCCCGCCGGCAGATCGACTTGCAGGGCCGCCACGTGGGCCGCCGCCAGGTCGTTTACGTGGATGTAGTCGCGCAGGCAGGTGCCGTCGGGGGTGTCGAAATCATCGCCGAACACCGTCAGAGCCGGCCCCTCGCCCAGGGCCGCGGCGATGGCCAGTGGGATCAGGTGGGTTTCGGGCTCATGCGCCTCGCCGATCTGGCCTGACGGGTCGGCGCCGGCGGCGTTGAAATAGCGAAGCGCGACGCCGGTGAGGCCGTAGGCCTTGCACTGGGCCGCGATCATCCACTCGCAGGCGAGCTTGGTGTCGCCATAGGGGCTGGCCGGCGCCTTGGCGGCATCCTCCGGGATCGTCTCCAGGGCCCCTCGGCCGCCCTGGCCATAGACCGCCGCGCTCGACGAGAAGACGATCCGCTCCACGCCCTGGTCACGCATGGCGGTCAGCAGGCTGACGGTCCCGCCGACGTTGATCTCCCAGAACAGGTCCGGCCGGGCCACCGAGCGGCTCACCTCGATGAGGCCGGCGAAGTGGATCACGGCCTTGGCGCCATAGTCCCTAAGCGCCGCACTGACCGCCCGTCCGTCCCGGATGTCGCCCTCGACGAGCGCACCCCAGCGCGCGGCCTCCCGGAAACCGGAACTCAGGTTGTCGAACACCACCGGAAAGAGGCCGCGCTCGCTCAGCGCCTTGGCCGTGTGCGCGCCGATGTAGCCGGCCCCGCCCGTCACCAGCACGGCGGGCTTCGATCCGCGATCCATGCGCTTGTCCCCCAATGCCGCAGGTTCTACCGGCCCGCCCGCTTGCGCAAGGGCGAGCCGGGAGCAGGACTCTACTGCCGTCAGTTGGGCGTGACCGGAGGCTCCTCGTCCTCCTCGTCATCAAACGCGTCATCTTCCGAGAGCAGTTCGTCCAGGGCGTCGATCACCGCGTCGAGCTGGTCGGGGGTGGCCGAGAACTCGACGGTCTCGCCCGCGGCGTCCTGAAGATGCAGCACGAAATCCTCCTCGCGGACCGTGATGGCGAAATTGGCGAGCTGTCTCATGGCGGCTTCCCTCTCGCGGGCTCCTTGGGACGCACCCCCTGCCCGCCGCAGGGGATAACCGCCGAGCCGCCGTTCGGTTCGTTGGCCCCACCGTCCACCGCGATCGTCCATAGCCGGCCACGGCAGGGAACCGTCCCCACGCCCCGGGGCTTTCCCCGGCCATGACCGCTCCCCGAAGCCGCGCTGATCGTCGGAAGCCCTGTGAAGTCATAGACTTCGACGACGCGCTCCTCGACGCCTGCTCCGCCGAGGAGAAGGCCGAACTGCTCGGCGAGGCGCGCATCCTGGCTCGGGCCTTCGCCGCCGAGGGCGGCGCGGACGACCTGGCGGACATGGCGGAGATCCTCTCATCCGGCTTCCGGGAATCGGAGGTTGAACGAGCCTACGCCCGCAAGCTCTCCGCCGCCCTCAAGCGCCTTGCCCGCGGCGAGGACTAGCAATCCTGCCGCCGCGCCCCGCGGCGCCGGAACTTGACCCTCTGGGCGCCGTTTCGCCCTGGGGCGTCCGTCAGCCCTCCGCAGGAACCGAGCCCCCTTCAAGCGCATGTCGCAACCGTATGACGCCGCCGCCTTTGACCCGCCGCCGGACGCCGAGGCGTTCTACGCTGAGAGCCTCAGGCTACTGAACGAATCCCAGATTCCGTTCCTGCTGTCGGGCACCTACGCGGTGACCGCCTACACCGGCATATCGCGGCCGACGAAGGACCTGGACGTCTTCTGCAAGGCCGGCGACTACCCGAAGATCCTCGCCTACTTTCAGGAACGCGGCTACCGCACCGACGTGGAGGACGAGCGCTGGATCGCCAAGGTCTGGCAGGACAACCGCTTCTTTGACGTCATCTTCGCCATGTCGAACGGCACCGCCCCGGTGACCGACGCTTGGTTTGACGACTGCGACACCATCAACGCCTACGGGGCCGAGGCGCGGATCACGCCGCCCACCGAGCTCCTCATCTCCAAGATGTTCATCCAGGACCGCTACCGGTACGACGGGGCGGACGTGGCCCACGTCATCCTGCGCGCCCACGACCGCATCGCCTGGCCGCGGCTGATGACCTACATGGAGCCCTACTGGGAGGTGCTGCTCACTCACCTCCTGAACTTCCGCTTCATCTATCCCACCGAGCGCGACCTGATCCCGCGCTGGGTCATGGACGAGCTGTCCGCCCGCCTGAAGGCCCAGGTCGGCCTGCCTGCGGCGCGGGTGAAGGTGTGCCGCGGCCGGCTGTTCAGCCCGCGGGACTATGTGATGGACATCACCGAGTGGGGTTTCGCCGACGTGGTGGGCAAGGGCCTGGAGGAACGGCATGAGCCTATCGCCTGAGGGGCCCCGGCCTGCGCCGTCGGCCGGGGGCCTGCGAGTCGCCGCCATCGGCGACCTGCATGTGGGCGAGACCCACCGGAGGCCCTATCGCGAGCTTTTCGCCCGCATCAGCCAGGAAGCCGACGTGCTGGCGCTGTGCGGCGACCTGACCAACTTCGGCAAGACGCCCGAGGCCGAGATCCTGGCCGAAGACCTGCAGGCCTGCGCGATCCCCGTGGTCGGCGTCCTCGGCAACCACGACTATGAATGCGGCCAGCCCCAGGAAGTGGCCCGCATCCTCCACGAGGCCGGCTTGAAGCTGCTCGATGGCGAGGCCTTCGAGATCGAGGGCGTGGGCTTTGCAGGGTGCAAGGGGTTCATCGGCGGTTTCGGCCGCCACATGCTCTCCGCCTTCGGCGAGCCCGAGATCAAGCAGTTCGTCCAGGCGGCGGTCGAAGAGAACCTGAAGCTGGAGACCGGCCTGCGCATGCTGCGCAACGAGAGGATCGTGGTGGTCACCCACTATTCGCCCGTCCCTGACACGCTGCAGGGCGAGCCGCCGGAGATCTACCCGTTCCTCGGCTCGGCGCGGATGGGTGAGACGATCGACCGGTTCGAGGGTGTGAAGATCGCCTTCCACGGCCATGCCCACCGGGGCGCCTACGAGGGCCGCACCTCCCGCGGGGTGCCGGTCTACAACGTGGCGAGGCCCGTTCTGAACCGCGATGTCGGGATCGAATTCGCCCTGTTCGACGTCTGATCGACAGGGTCAAAAAAAGGCCGCGTCCGAGGACGCGGCCGAGTCATAGGGAGGAAACGCCCAAAAGGGCGAGGCCTTCATGCAACTTTGCTGCACTGCACGCAAGTCACAAATTCATGTCGCTGAGAAATATCCTGTTACTCCACCCAGTCCGCGACGAGGCGGCGGGCGGCCAGGGCGAACAGGCCGGCGGCGACCACATAGAAGCCGAGGCCGCAATAAATCGCATAACGTAGCGATTCCGCACCGAAATGAGGTGACAGTGCGTCTGACACCGCCCCGAAGAACCAGGTGCCCAGCCCCAGGCCGATGAGGTTGTTCACGAACAGGAAACAGGCCGAGGCGGTGGATCGGTGTGACGGCGTCACCAGATGCTGCACCGCAGTAATCACCGGCCCCAACCACACCAGGTTGAGTCCGGTGGGGACCAGGAACAGCAGGAAGGCGACCCACAGCGACTGGGACTGGGTGGCCAGCAGGAAGCACGGCAGGGCCACCAGATACGCCACTGCCGGCGTCAGCAGGTAGAACGCCGGACGGGCGCGCCCCAGCTTGTCCCCCAGCCAGCCGCCCAGCCACACCCCAGCGACGCCCCCCACGAGATTCATCGCACCCAGGAACAAGGAGCGGTCCACCAGGCCCATGCCCAGGCTGCGCTCGAAGAAGGACGGCAGCCAGAAGGTCACGCCATAGCCACAGACCGACGAGGCCGCCGCGCCCAGGGAGATCAGCCAGAAGGTCGGCTTGGCGAGCAGCGCCGCCACGCCGCCCGCTCCGGGCCCCGCCTCCGCGGCCGCGGGCGATGCGACCTCGCGCGGCGGCTCGCGGACGATCAGCCGGAACAGGGGCGCGAGCGCCACCCCCGCCAGGCCGACAGTGATGAACGCCGCCCGCCAGTCGATGGCATGGGCGATCAGGCCGCCGAACAGGATGCCCAGGGCCGAACCGATGGGGATGCCGAAGGAATAGGCCGCCAGCGCCCTCGCCCGCTGCGCCTTGGGGAAATAGTCGCTGATCAGCGAATAGGCCGGCGCCACGCCCCCTGCCTCGCCGACCCCGACGCCCATGCGGCAGAGGAACAGCTGCCAGAAGCCGCCGGCCAGGCCGCAGAGGGCGGTGAAGCCGCTCCAGACCGCAAGCGCTCCGGTCATGATCCAGGTGCGGCTCCAGCGGTCGGCCAGCCAGGCGATGGGAATGCCCAGGCCCGTGTAGAACAGGGCGAAGGCCAGGCCGCCCATGAGACCGAGCTGGCTGTCGGTGAGGCCCAGCTCCGCCTTGATGGGGCCGGCGAGGATCCCGAGGATCTGCCGGTCGAGGAAGTTGAAGGTGTAGGCGAGGATCAGGACCGACAGCACGACGGTCCGGTAACCGCCACTGATCGCGCGGGCGTCTTGGGCCATTGGAGCTCCGGCAAGGAGAAACGCCCGGCTCCTGGGAGCCGGGCGTCCGCTGATACTAGAACTTCGCCTCGAGGGAGAGGGTCACGGTTCGCGGCGGCCCGTAGTAGGCCGTCACCGAATTGCCGAAGAGGCCGCCGGGGAAGTTATAGCCGCCGATGCGGTACTCCTCGTCGGTGAGGTTCTTGCCATGCAGGCCGACCCGGTACCTGTCGTCCGCCGAGGTCCAGACCAGGCTCGCGTCCACCAGCCAGTAGCCGTCCTGGTCGAGCAGCGACGGCGTCTCGAACATGCTGAACGAGGAGCGGTACGAGGCGGCCGGAATGAAGGCGATCTTGCCGCGCTCGCCCAGGTCGTGGGTGTAGGTGAGGTTCACCGACCCGTTCCACTTCGGGGTGTTCTGGAACACGCGGCTGTCGGCGAAGTCCTCGATCAGGCCGGTCACCGGGTTCAGGGCGCGGTATTCGTCGAACTTGGCCTTGATGTAGCCGACCGAGAAGTTGGCGCTCAGGCCCCGCGCCAGCATGGCAGAGCCTTCCAGTTCGGCGCCGTACATGTGCGACTCGCCCACGTTGAGCACCTGGCTGGCGATGGACGCGCCCACAGGCGTCTGGATGGTGACCTGCTGGTCCTTGTACTCGGCGTAGAAGACCGCCGAATTCAGGGTCAGCCGGCGGTCGAAGAAGTACCCCTTCAGGCCGCCCTCATAGGACTGCACCTTCTCCGGCTGGTAGCCGTCGGCGGAGTCGGGGGTCAGGATCTCGTCGGCGCGCATGTCAAAGCCGCCCGACTTGAAACCCTGGCTGTACGAGACATAGCCCGTCAGGTCGGGGCTGAACTCGTAGCTGGCGCTGACCCGCGGGGTGAACTTCTCGTAGGTGTCCGAGCTCGTGAAGTCCGAACGCAGCAGGCCAGGCTCGGCCAGGGTATTGCCGAACAGCGGGCTCTTCAGGCCGGTGAAATTCTGCCGATAGACCTGCCCGGTCTTCTCGTCGCGAGTGTAGCGGCCGCCCAGCGACAGCGACAGCCGGTCGGTGACGTCGTAGCTCACGTCGGCGAAGACCGACCAGCTCTCGGTGTCCACATAGCCCGCCGTGGCGGTGGTCAGGTTGGCGTTGCCCAGCACAGTGTCGAAGGCGCCGGCGGCGGTGGCGTTCAGGTAGAAGGCGCCGAACACCCCCTGCAGCCGCTCGCCCGAGAACAGCAGCTGCACCTCCTGGGTGAACTGGTGGTCGTTGTAGCGGGCCGGAATGTCCAGGTACGGCGCCAGCTCGGCGTCGAAGTCGATGGTCCCCTCGGTCTCACCGGCGCGATAGGCGCTGATCGACTTCAGGGTCAGGGTGTCGCTGATGTTCCATTCGCCCAGGAACGAGACGCCCCGGGCCTCCACCACGTTGTGGTCGCCCGAGCCGGCGCGGGTGTCATAGACGTCGCCCAGCACCTCGCCGCCCGCCACCGGCAGGCCCAGTACGTCCAGGACAGGCAGCTCCCGGTGGCCGTGCCGCGGGTTCGAGCGGTCGGTGACGATATCGCCGGCCAGGCGGAAGAACAGGCTGTCGGTGGGGGTGAACTCGAGCGTGGCGCGGGCCGCGGTCACGTCCTTGTCGTAGTGCTCGGCGCCCGTGACGAGGTTCTTGCCGTAGCCGTCGCGATTGAAGCTGGCCCAGGTGAGGCCCAGGCCGAGGGTGTCGGTGAGGCGGGCCTTGGCCGAAGCGACGATGTCGCGCTGCTGATACGATCCCACCTGCCCCTTGAGCTTGAGCTCGGGCTCGCCCTCGATCTTGGCGGTCACATATTTGATGGCGCCGCCGATGGTGTTGCGGCCATAGAGCGTGCCTTGCGGCCCGCGCAGCACCTCCACCCGCTCGATGTCGAAGATGTCGAGCACGGCGGCCTGGGGCCGGGCGATATAGACGTCGTCCACATAGAGGCCGACCCCGGGCTCGAAGCCCCACAGCGGGTCCTGCTGGCCCACGCCCCGGATGAACGAAATCAAGGTCGAGTTGGAGCCCCGGGCGACCTGCACGGTGGTGTTCGGCGTGGACTGCTGGAGGGTGGTGAGGTCCGCGGCGCCGGTGGCGGCCAGGCGCTCGCCCGAGATGGCGCTCACGGCCACAGGCACGTCCTTCAGCGATTCCTCGCGCCGGCGGGCGGTGACGACCAGTTCCTCGACGACCCCGGTTCCATCGGCGGCGGCGGTCTGGGCTTGAGCAACGGCTGGAATGGCGGACCAAGCGGCGCCCGCGAAAAGGGCCGCCTTCACGAAGGCTTTCATAGCATCCTCCCGACAGCGCCGTTTCCGCCCCCCGCTGGGACGGCCGACGCCTGAAATTTCACCGACAGGCGAATTGATCGGGAGTGTTGGGCGATCCGGCGCGAAATCTCCAGCATCCGCCCGGCTCGTCGCCCCGGTTTTTAATCGGCTGGTGAATTTGTGCCACAGTGGCGCTGGCGCCGGGGCTCAGCGCCCGCGGGCGACGACGCCAGTCAGGCCGGCGGCGCAGTAGGCGTAGAGACGCGAGCGCACCGCCTCCAGGTCGGTGGAGCGGCACAGGCCGTCCGACAGCTGGTCGATGCGCCCCGTCTCCGAGAGGGTCAGCATCATCGCCCCGGTGAGGAATTGGTAGCACCAGTAGAGGTCGCGCACCTCGGCGTCAGGCATGGCCTCCTTGAGCGTGTCGATCAGGGCGTGGACTACGGGATCGAAGAACCGGTGCATGGTCTCGCCGCCCCAGGCCGGCGTGTTGTTCACCAGGGCCACCAGTCGGAAATAGTTCTTCCAGCCCTCGTCGTTGGTCAGCGACAGCTCGATGAGCGGGCCGATGAACGCCTCGATGATCCCTTCCACTTCCATGCGGCCGGGATGGGCGGCCTTGTAGGCGCTGAGGGCTTCCAGGCGGGCGGTGTTCAGGATCTCGGCGCGGCGCGCGAAGACGCTGTCGAACAACTCGCGCTTGGCGCCGAAGTAGTAGTGGATCAGGGCAGTGTCGACGCCGGCCTCCGCCGCCACCTGCCGCACCGTAACGCCATAGAAGCCGTGACGCGAAAACAAGGCCTCGGCCGCGTCGAGGATCGCCTCGCGCAGGTCAGGCCCCTGCCCCTTCGGCCGCCGTCCACGGGCGACGCCAGATCGTCCGTCCGCTCGCGCCATTCGCCAAATTTCCCCCCCGCCTCCGCGCTAGGCTGGAAGCGCGGGGCCGGTCAAGCCCGGCAGGGACCGGCGGCGGCGCCCGTCAGCTGACGACTGCGTGAAAGAGATAGCCGCCGCCACGCAGCGTGCGGATCAACTCGCCGCCGGCGTCGCACGCGTCCAACGCCTTGCGCAGGCGGGCGACGCGGGTGTCCACGAGCCGGGCCGTCAGCCCCTCGGCCGCCTCGCCGTGGAGCAGGGTCATCAGCTCGGAGCGGTACAGCACCTCGTTGGGGCGCTGGCTGAAGATCTTCAGAAGCTCCGCTTCGCTGGGGCTGAGCCGCACGCACCGGCCGGAAGGCCCGGTCAGCAGGCTGGTGAGCATGTCGAGGGTCCAGCCGTCGGGTGCAGCGGGCCGCTCGCCCCGTCGGGCGCGACGCAGCAAGGCCCGGACACGGGCCAGCAGCTCCAGGGCGTGGGCGGACTTGTGGAGATATTCGTCGGCCCCCGATTCGAGGCCGGCCACACGATCCAGGGTGTCGGCGGCTGCGCTGAACAGCATCACCGCTGCGCCGGTCTCCTCGGCCAAGCGCCCGCACAGCGCCAGCGGATCCTCTCCCGGCATCACGGTCTCGAGGACTACCAGGCTGGGCTCGGCCAGCGCCCAGGCGGTCTCCAGTTCGGCCAGGGTGTCGAAGCGGCGCACCTCGAAGCCCGACCGCCGCAGCATCTGGATATGTCCCTCCACGGCCGCAGCGTCCGGGTCGGCCCAGTAGACGAGGGACGGACCGGCCGGCTCGCGGGCTTCAGCCGCCGCCGGGCCGCCCGGAGGACGAAACGCCACCTTCCGCGCGGGCTGCGGCCACGCGGGCCTGTCAGCGCGGGCCTGAGGACGTTCGGCGAGCAAGGCGGCCATCGCGGGCTCCTGGGTTTCAGCTTCGGCGCAAACTAAACGGCCCCAGGAATTCCATGTGACGAAATCTCGTCACACACCGGATGAGAAGCCCTCAACATCAGGACAACCCGGGCCATCCTGCCCAAACTCCAAGCACCTGTCTTTTTTATGCAACAACTCTCGGGCAACGTAACTTGACCTAGACCTCGCCCGCGCAGGCCAAGCTGGCAGACCACCAACTCAAGACATCGATTTTTCGTTATTATTCAATATCTTAATTTGAGACCGGCTCTACCCCCCTTCTAATGTAGAGTCACCCTCAACTTGCCGGTTCGACAAATTCACTCAAGCCGGTGAACGGCGCTCACTAGCGTCCGCCCCCATCGGCGCGCGGCCCCGGCTGGCGCCCGATTTCATTTTGGGGCTCGGCCCGCGCACCGCGCGGCCGCTGGAGGAGTAGACCTTGAAAATCAAGACGATGCGAGAACGCCTGCTGGCGTCTTCGATGATCTGCGGCGCGGCCATGCTCGGCCTCGTTGCCACGGCGAACGCCCAGGAGGCCGGCGAGGTCTCCGAGGTGGTGGTCACCGGTTCGCGGATCCCGCAGCCGAACCTGACCAGCGCCAGCCCGGTGACCGTCCTGGGGGCCCAGGACGTGGCCACCCGCGGCGTCACCCGCACCGAAGACCTGGTGAACCAGCTGCCGCAGGTGTTCGCCGCCCAGGGCTCGACCTACGCCAATGGCGCGCTCGGCACGGCTTCGGTCGACCTGCGGGGCCTCGGCCCGAGCCGGACCCTGGTGCTGATCGACGGCCGCCGGCTGCAGCCCGGCACGCCCTCGGCCAACGCCGCCAACCTGGCCCCCGACCTCAACTTCATCCCGGCCTCGCTGATCGAGCGGGTCGAGGTGGTGACCGGCGGCGCTTCGGCCGTGTACGGCGCCGACGCCGTGGCCGGTGTCGTGAACTTCAAGATGCAGCGCAACTTCGAAGGCGTGCGCATCGACGCCCAGTACTCGGGCTATCAGCACACCAACAGCAACGACTTCATGCAGGAAGTCACGCGCCGCCGTCAGGCCGGCGCTCTGCGGCCCGAAGACTTCGCCCTGCCCGAGAAGGACGTCTGGGACGGCGGCACGACCGACCTGAACATCGCCATCGGCATGAACTCGCCGGACGGCAAGGGCAACGTCACCGCCTACGCCGGCTATCGGAACGTGAAGAAGGTGCTGCAGTCCGAGCGGGACTACGCGGCCTGTAACGCCAACTTCTCCACCAGCCCGACACTGTCGTACAACAACTTCGCCTGCGGCGGCTCGGGCACCACGGCCCCGGCCCAGTTCATCACGGCCGGCGGCAACGGCGCCGCCCTGACCCTCGACCCCGACGCTCCGGCGGGCCGGGCGTTCCGCGCCTACAACGGCAATCGCGACGCCTACAACTTCGCCCCGACGAACTACTTCCAGCGTCCAGACGAGCGCTACACCCTCGGCGCCTTCGCCAACTACAAGTTCAACGACCGCGCCGAGGTCTATGCCGACTTCATGTTCATGGACGACCGCACGGTCGCCCAGATCGCGCCGTCGGGCATCTTCGGCTTGGCCATCAACATCAACTGCGAGGGCAATCCGTACCTGACGGCCGCCATGGCCGAGCAGATCTGCGCCCCGACGATCGACCAGCTGCCGGACGACGTCACCAATCCGCTCACCCTCGGCCTGAACACCGACGCCGACCCGACGACCCCGGGCCAGCAGGCGAACCTGGTGATCCTGCGCCGCAACATCGAGGGCGGCGGCCGTCAGGCGGACCTGCGCCACACTGACTACCGTGGCGTGATCGGCATGCGCGGCCAGCTGGGGGACGGCTGGAACTACGACGTCTACGGCCAGTACGGCGTGGTCGTGTACCAGCAGGCCTACTACAACGAGTTCTCGAACACCCGCATCACGCGGGCGCTCGACGTGGTGATCGATCCGAACACCGGCCTGCCGGCCTGCCGCTCGGCGGTGCCGTCGCTCGCCGGCACGAACTTCGACGCAGCCTGCCGTCCGTATGACATCTTCGGCCTCGCCGGCCCCAGCGCCGAAGCCCTGAACTATGTCCAGACGCCGGGCTTCCAGAACGGCGAGTATGTGCAGAGCATGGTCAGCGCCAACCTGACCGGCGACCTCACCCAGTATGGCGTCAAGACGCCCTGGGCGAACGACGGCGTCGGCGTGGCCATCGGCGCCGAATACCGCCGCGAGCGGCTCGACCTGAACACCGACATGGCCTTCCAGACCGGCGACCTCGGCGGTCAGGGCGGGGCGACCTTGCCGGCGGCCGGCTCGTACGACGTGTACGAGCTGTTCGGCGAGGCGCGGATCCCGCTGATCCAGGATCAGCCCGGCTTCCGCAACCTGTCGGCCGAGGTCGGCTACCGCTGGTCCGACTACTCGCAAGGCTACAGCACCGACACCTACAAGCTGGCGGGCGACTGGTCGCCGACCGACGACTTCCGCTTCCGCGCCAGCTACAACCGCGCGGTGCGGGCGCCGAACGTGGTCGAGCTGTTCGCCACCGCGAACGTCCAGCTCAACGGCCTGACCGACCCCTGCGAGGGCGACGATCCGACGTTCACCCTGGAACAGTGCATGCGCACCGGCGTGACGGCGGCTCAGTACGGCAACATCGCGCCGAACCTGGCCGGCCAGTACAACGGCCTCGTGGGCGGCAACCCGGACCTCGTGCCGGAAACCTCCGACACGGTGTCGTTCGGCCTGGTGCTGACGCCACGGTTCCTGCCCGGCTTCAACATGTCGGTCGACTGGTTCAACATCCAGGTGGAAGACCGCATCGGCCAGATCGGCCAGGACACTATCCTGCAGCGCTGCGCCGACACGGCCGACGCCTTCCTCTGCGGCCTGATCAACCGCGCGCCGGGCACCGGCTCGCTGTGGCTGGGCAGCAACGGCTACATCGTCGACACCACCTTCAACACCGGCAAGCTCGAGGTTGAGGGCGTGGACATCGAGGCGAACTACCGCTTCGACTTCGGCGACTTCGCCGCGACCCGCGCGCTCGACAGCTTCGGCGGCATGTCCTTCAACTTCCAGGGCAGCTACCTGAAGGACTATCTCGTCACCTCGCTGCCGGGCGACGACCCGTTCGACTGCGCCGGCCTCTACGGCTCGATCTGCACCGGCTCGGCGACGACGGCCTCGGCCCCGCTGCCGAAGTGGCGTCACAAGCTGCGCGCCACCTGGCGTGCGCCTTGGGACCTCGAGCTGTCCGGCACTTGGCGCTACATCGACTCGGTGAAGGTGGACGCAAAGATCCCGGGTTCGGGCCCGACCCACGCCCAGGGCCCCGACGCCAAGCTCGCGGCCCAAAGCTACTTCGACATCGCCGCGAACTGGGCGGTGTGTGACAACGTCAGCATCCGCTTCGGCGTCAACAACGTGTTCGACAACGACCCGCCGATGGTGGGCTCGGGGGGCACGGCCATCAACAACTGCCCTTCGGGTCCGTGCTCGGGGAACACCTTCCCGCAGACCTATGACTCGCTGGGTCGCTACCTGTTCTTCGGGGTGCGGGCCGACTTCTAAGGCCTGACGTCCTCAGGGAACACGGCGGGCGGCGACCTCGGTCGCCGCCCGCTTTCTTTTGCCCCGGCCAGCGCGCCAGTTCGGCGCACGAAAACGGCGGCGGCTCGCCGAGCCGCCGCCGTCGCACCGTTCAGAGAATGGGGGCTTCAGGCCGCCCGCGGCTGCAGCTCCACCGTCGGCGGGGCGGCCAGGGCCTCGCACAGGCGCTCGGCCAGGGCGTCGATGAGCTCGCCCTTGGCGGACGCCGGGCTCCACAGGGCCCAGCAGCCCTCGGGCAGGCAGGCCTCGACCTCGCTGACACGCAGGAGGCGGCGGCTGCGAATGTCGTCGCGCGCGGTGAGCCAGGGAGCCAAGCAGACCCCGGCGCCAGCCCTGGCCAGCTCCACCGCCACCGCCACGTCGTCCACCTTCAGTCCCTCGTCGGACAAGACGCCATCCAGCCCGGCCGCGTCCAGCCACAGGCGCCAGGGCCGGGCGTGGCAATGGATCAGCGGCGCGGCGGCCACCTCACGAGGGTTTGCCGGCAGGCGGGCGAAGAAGCCCGGGGCGGCCACAGGGATCAGCGTCTCGCGGGCAAGCAGCCGCGCGCTGAGGCCGGCGGGCGCGGCGGCGGCCTGCACCACCATCACGTCCAGCGTTCCGCCCAGGAGGTCGGCGACGCCGGCCTGCGCGCGCAGCTCCACATCAACGTCAGGACGGCTCGCCCGCAGGCCGGCGAGGCCGCAGGCCACCACCTGGCGCATCAGGTCGGCGGACGCCCCCACGCGCAGAACCGAACGGTCGGTCCGGCTGGAGATGTCGAAGGCCTGGGAGATCATCTCGAGGCTGAGACGCAGCCGCCCGGCGAAGGTCCGCCCAGGGTCAGTCAGCTGCACCGAAGGGCCGGCGCGCACGAATAACGCGACCCCCAGGCGTTCCTCGAGGCCGCGGATCGCGTGGCTGATGGCGCTGCGCGTGAGGTTCAGCTCTTCGGCGGCCTTGGAGAAACTTTGATGCCGGGCGGCCGCCTCGAACGCCGCGATCGCCCGGAGCGATGGCGGTCGTACCGGCACCTCGCCCACTCCCTTGATTTTGCGTCAGGGAATGGTCGCTGAACGACGGAATTTGTCAGGGGAATTGCTGCCAATGGCGCCGCTTCCGCGACAAACGGCGGGGAAACCCGGTCCTCGCCGCCAGCTCGCGCCTGAAACAGATCCCCGCCCTAGGCGGCGACGCCGCCGACGCGCTTGATGTTGCAGTAGGTCCAGAGCTCTTCGAGCGCTTCGACCAGGCGGTCCATCATGTCGTCGGTGTGGAACGGGCTCGGCGTGAAGCGCAGCCGCTCGGTGCCCCGCGGCACGGTGGGGAAGTTGATCGGCTGCACGTACACCCCGTGCTTCTCCAGCAGGATGTCGCTGACCATCTTGCAGTGCACCGGGTCGCCCACCAGCACCGGCACGATGTGGCTCACCGACGGCATCACCGGCAGGCCCGCCGCCCGCATCTTGGCCTTCAGGGTCGCGGCCCGCTCCTGGTGGGCCTCGCGCACCTCGTTGTGCTCCTTCAGCCAGCGGATCGAGGCCGCCGCCCCCGCCGCCAGCGCCGGCGGCAGCGAGGTCGTGAAGATGAAGCCGTCGGCATAGCTGCGGATCGCGTCCACGATCACCGCATCGGCCGCGATATAGCCGCCCATCACCCCGAACGCCTTGCCCAGCGTCCCCTCGATGATGTCGATCTCGGCCATCAGGCCGTCACGCTCGGCCACGCCCGCGCCCCGGGGACCGTA
>NZ_JCANTT010000004.1:0-82991 GCF_059568645.1 Phenylobacterium composti DSM 19425
CAACGCGCTTCGACAAGCTCGCCAGGAACTTCCTCGCCGCCGTCCTGCTCGCCTCAACCCGCCTGTGGCTCAGAGCTTATGAGTCCACGACCTAGCGCTGGAACGTCGAAAGCGAGGTTGGTGAATCCGGCGCAGCCACGAGCGACCGGCTTAGAGGTGGGCTGTGCGCCGCCAGCGGGCGGGGAACGGTATTGCTCGCGCCAACTGCGCACGACCGCCTCGCCGCCTGGAGGCGGGTCTGCGCGCGACAGGCGGCATCAGCGAAGTCGGTGGAGTAGCAGGAAACACGCCGCCACAGGCTTGCGCCAAGGCCACGCCGCCGGTCGCGATGCGGTGGTCACCCCCTGAGGCAAAACATGGTTTGACCGCATCGCGAAGTCGCAGACCCGCACTCCGCTCCCTTAAGCGATTCTGCGTTTATCGCCAATATTGCTTTTTGCGCCACATTCTGTTTGCAACGGGCGGCTGCTTCACCCGGACGCCCAAGGGCTGCGGAGAAGCCGCCCTAGCCTGCGGCGGATGGCCGGCGCGCGATGATGGCCTGCATCAGGAGGTCCAGGGCCAGGCTGCGGGCCATATCCGGCGCATGGCCCAGATGCTGGACGAACGAGCGCCCGAACAGGCCGACGCCCAGGGCCAGTGTGGCGGCCAGCACCACCAGTTCCTCGGCGTGGCGCGGATCCCAGCCGGCCGGCTCCATCCGCTTGATGACCACGTCGCGGACGGCGTCGCGAACCACCGGCATCAGCCGCGGCGCCTCGCCGGTGATCTCAATCCAGGCGGCCAGCCGCGCGACGCTGGGCGTACCGAAAGCGTCGAAGAGGGCGTGCAGGCCGCTCTCCGGCATGGCGTCGGCCAGCGCCTCGGTGATGCGGTCCACCAGCGCCCGGATCATCCGCTCCATCAGGGCCATGTGCAGTTCGGCGATCGAGCCGAAGTGATGCAGCACCGTCGGATGGCTGACCCCGGCGGCCGCAGCCACCTCGGTCAGCTTCAGGCGATCGACGCCCTTCTCCTCCAGGAGCCGCTGCGCCGCCGACAGGATGTGATCCCGCGACGCCGCCTGGGACCGCCGCGACCGAACCGGGTTAGTTGACATTTTTGTAGATTAGCTCACGCTATGGGTCGCGTTTCCTAGGAGGAAGATCGCCATGAGCGCCAGCGTCAGGCCCGCCGATATCGAGGTCAAGCCGCGGGACATCCGCTTCGGGGTGGCCGACGGCCACAGCCGCTACTGGATGAACGGCGATCCAGTGGCCACGGCCGTGATGAACGCCATGTCCCTCACCTTCCCGGACGGGGAGCGGATGTTCATCGACGCCGTGAAGGCTTACCGCTCGCAGCTCTCGCCGAAGCTGCAGGAGGACGTCCGCAACTTCATCGCCCAGGAGGCCATCCACTCGCGCGAGCATGTGGGGCTGAACGACCTCATCGACCCCGAGCACTATCCAGTCGACGAGATTCTCGCCGAGATCCGCAGCAAGATCGGCCGCACCCGGGCGGGCGGCCCCATGCGGATGCTGGTGGCCACCATCGGCCTTGAACACTTCACCGCCATGATGGCCGAACTGCGGATCAAGTCCGACGACCAGTTCGTGAACGTCGATCCCGCCATCGAGCGGATGTGGCGCTGGCACGCCATGGAGGAGATGGAGCACAAGGCCGTCGCCTACGACGTCTACATGGAGGCGACCCGTGGCTGGTCGCCCTTGAAGCGCTACCTGCGCCGCTGCATCGGCATGGCGATCATCACCCACAGCTTCGTGCAGTCCACCATCGAACGGGCCACGAAGCTGCTGGCGGCCGACGGCTTCTCGCCCAAGGCGGCGCGTCGGGCCGCCGCCCGCTACCTCTGGATCAAGCCGGGAATCCTGCGCCGGGGCGTGGGCGCCTACCTGTCCTGGTACCGCCCGGGCTTCCATCCCTGGGACCACAAGGTGCCGCCGCAGGTGGCCGCCTGGCGGGCCGAGTTCGACGCCCAGGCCGGCCTCGCGGCCGCCGCCTGACCGCACGCGGAAAGCAAAAGGGCGGACCAACCGGTCCGCCCCTCGCTCTCCAGGTCCCAAGGGCTAACGCTCGTAGGCCTCCGCCCCGGCGGCGTCTCGGGCAACGGCGCGTTTGCAGCCGAATCCACGGTTGGCGTCAGGCCCGATGACGCCGGCCTCCGGGCTGATGTGCTCGGCGTCCAGGTTGGTCTTGTTGCAGGCGCTCTCCACCGCCCCTCGCCGGGCGCGCCGGCTAACAGCCCCGCTAGAAAATCTCGCTCGCGTCAAAAACCCACAAAACCGATAGGGCTTCATATCGGGGGTGACTGATGCGTATCCGTACATTCGTTTTCGCCTGGACGGCGGGTCGGTCATGACGCTCGCCCAGCTCCGGTACCTGGCGGCGATCATCGACGCCAACCTCAACATCACCCTGGCCGCCGAGCGGGTGAACGCCACCCAGCCGGGCCTCTCCAAGCAGCTCAAGGCGCTGGAGGAGGAGCTCGGCTTCCAGATCTTCGTGCGCCGGGGCAAGGCCCTCGATCACCTCACCGCCGCCGGCGCCCAGGTGGTGGAACGGGCCCGCCGCATCCTGGCCGAGGCGGACAACATCCGCACCCTGGCCGAGAACCACCGCCGCGATCCACGCGGCGAACTGGTCATCGCCACCACCCAGACCCAGGCCCGGTTCGTCCTGCCCCGGGCGCTGAAGGCCCTGAAGGTCGGCTATCCGGAGGTGAGCGTCCGCATCAACCTGTTCGCCAACGCCAGCGGCGCCGAGGCGGCCAAGCAGGACGCCGACATCCTCATCGCCAGCTCGGTGGAATGGCCGCAGACCCAGGACCTGGTGGTGCCGCTCTACAACTGGGACCGGGTGGCGGTGGCGCCCGTGGATCATCCCCTGGCCGCCCTCGGCCGTCGGCTGACTCTGCATGACCTCGCCGCCCACCCGCTCATCGGCTACGAGTCGGCCCTCGGCTCGCACGCGCGGGTGGCCGACGCCTTCGCCCGGGCCAACACCCCCGCCAACTTCGCCTATGCCGCCCACGACGCCGAGGTCATCAAGACCTTCGTCCGCTCAGGCTTCGGCGTGGGACTGCTGGCCGAGATGACCATCGACGATGACGCCGACGCTGATCTCGCCAAGATGCCGGTGGCGGGCCTGCCGAACTGCACGGCCTACGCCCTGCTGCCGCGCGACCGCGTGCCCCGGACCTATGTGCTGGACCTCCTGCACGAGGTGACCCCCCACGTCTCCCGGCGGGCAATCCTGCGCGCCCTTCAGCCGGGGGCCAGCCGACTCACAGCCCGGCCCCTCGACTGGCGGGCCTGGCAGGCGGCGATCAATCCCCGCGACCTCGCCGCCTGATCGCAGGACGCTGGCGTTCGGCCGACGCAGGCTTGCTGGCGGCTTGGCGGGTATGAGACAGCGACGGCATGCGATCGCGTCTTGCCTTGGCCTCGGCCGCCCTTGCGTTGCTCCTTCTCCCCGGCCTGGGCCTGGCGGCCGAGGCGAAGGAGCGCTTCATCAGCATCGATGGCCCTCAGGGGCCTCTGAAGGGCACAATGCTCACGCCGGCCGAACCGGCGGAGGCGCCGGTCGTCCTGATCCTGCCGGGATCGGGGCCGACGGACCGGGATGGGAACAATCCGCTGGGCGTGAAGGCGTCCACCTACCGGCTGCTGGCCGAGGCCCTGGCTGAGCGCGGGATCGCGTCGGTGCGGATCGACAAGCGCGGCATGTTCGCCAGCGGCTCTGCGGTGGCGGACGCCAATCAGGTGACCATCGCCGACTACGCCTCGGACGCCCGGGGCTGGGCGGCGGAGGCGCGGCGCCTCACCGGCGCGCGCTGCATCTGGCTGCTCGGGCACAGCGAGGGGGCGCTGGTGGCCCTGGCCGCGGCGCGCGAGCCCGAGGGCCTGTGCGGCCTGATCCTCGTCGCCGGCGCCGGCCGCCGCCTCTCGGACGTGCTGCGCGGACAGCTCGAGGCCAATCCGGCCAATGGGCCGCTGTTGCCGGCCGCCATGGCCGCCATTGAGGCGCTCGAGGCCGGGCGCCGGGTGGAGGCTTCAAGCCTGCCGCCGCCGCTCCTGTTGCTCTTCCGGCCCGAGGTGCAGGGCTTCCTGATCGACGCCTTCGCCTATGACCCCGCCGATCTGGTCCGCAGCTACCCAGGGCCAGTGCTGGTGATGCAGGGCGCCAACGATCTTCAGGTATCCACGGCCGACGCCGAACGGCTGGCCGCCGCCCGTGAGGGCGTCGAACTCGTGCGGTTGGAGGGGATCAACCACGTCCTCAAGGCCGCCCCGGCCGACCGTGGGGCAAATGCGGCCACCTACGCCGATCCGGGCCTGCCGCTCCCGGCGACAGTCCCCGACGCCATCGCCCGGTTCGTGCGACGCTGACCCAAGGGACCGCCCGCACCACCGCGGCTAGGTCAAGGCCATCAGGCTGGCATTGCCGCCGGCGGCCGTGGTGTTGATCGAGATGGAGACCTCCTCAAGCAGCCAGTCCACGGTGTAGGCAGGGGCGTCGACGGCGCATTCCTCGGGCGTCGCGGCGTGGACCGGCACAATCGGCCCGGGGCGCTCAGCCATCGCCCGCGCGGCCCGCAGGACCGCCTGGGCGTCGCCCTCCACCAGCACGCCCGCCAGCGGCCCGTCGGCGCTTTCCGCCAGCCGCTCGGCCACGCGCTGGGGCAGCCCCTCCGGCCGCGCCATGCCCTCGATCGCCGCGGTGCATCCGGCGGCCAGGACCGCCGCGATCTGCTGGAAAAGGCCACGCTGCGTCTGTGGCAGCAGCAAGATGGTCCCGCGCGGGCGCAGCTCGTAGAGGTTGCGCTCGCCCACCGGCCCGGGAAGCTCCATGGACCGGCCCAGGGGCGACGCCGCGCCATAGCTGCGCGCGATCTCGACCGCCGCGTCCTGCCCCTGGGCGGCAAGCCAGTCCGCGAACTCGGCCAGGGGACTGCCGAAAGCCGGCGCCGGCGCCCCCAGGAATGCCCGGGGTGGATTGGCCACCAGGCGCCGCAGATAGAGCGGCCCGCCAGCCTTGGGACCTGTCCCGGAAAGGCCCCGCCCACCAAACGGCTGCACGCCCACCACCGCCCCGATGGTGTTGCGGTTGACGTAGAGATTGCCCGCGTCCACCCGGCGGGTGACCTCGTCGACGGTCTCGTCGAGCCGGCTGTGCAGGCCGAACGTCAGGCCATAGCCGGTGGCGTTGATGTCGGCGATCAGTTCTCCGAGGGCCTCGCGGTCGTACCGGACGACGTGCAGCACCGGCCCGAACACCTCGCGGCCAAGGTCCCGGATGCTCTCGATCTCGATGATGGTGGGCGCCACGAACGTCCCGCGCCCCGTGGCCTCGGGCAAGGCCAGCCGCTCCATGGCGCGGCCGTTTTCCCGCATCGCCTGGACGTGCGCCTCGAGCCGAGCCTTGGCGGCCGCGTCGATCACGGGGCCGATGTCGTTCGCCAAGCGGTCCGTGGAGCCCACGCGAAGCTCCTTCAGCGCCCCCTTGAGCATGGCGAGCGTCCGCTCGGCGATCTCGCGCTGGAGGCACAGGATGCGCACCGCCGAACAGCGCTGGCCTGCGCTATCGAAGGCGGAGGCGATCACATCGGCCACCACCTGTTCGGCCAGAGCCGACGAGTCGACGATCATGGCGTTCTGGCCGCCGGTCTCGGCGATCAGCGGGATCGGCCGGCCTCCCGGGGAGACGCGCTCCGCTAGCTGCTTCTGGATCAGCCGCGCCACCTCGGTGGAGCCGGTGAACATCACGCCCGCAGTCGCCTCCGCCGCCACCAGCGCCGCGCCCACCGCCCCGTCGCCGCAGACCAGCCGCAGCGCATCGCGCGGCACGCCCGCCTGGTGCAGGACCCGCACGGCCTCGGCGGCCACCAGCGGCGTTTGCACGGCGGGCTTGGCCACCACCGGATTGCCCGCGGCCAGGGCGGCGGCGACCTGGCCCGTGAAGATCGCCAAAGGGAAGTTCCAGGGGCTGATGCAGACCAACGGCCCCAGCGGTCGCTGTTCGGCCCCGAGCGTTTCGCGCGCCTGGACGGCGTAGTACCGAAGGAAATCCACCGCCTCCCGCACCTCGGCCACGCCGTTGGGTGCGGACTTGCCCGCCTCGCGGATCAGCAGCCCGAGCAGAGGCGCCATCCGCGCCTGCAGGAGATCGGCGGCGCGCTCCAGCACCGCCGCCCGCTCTCGCGCCGGCGTCCCGGGCCAGGCGCTCGCCGCCACGCCGGCCACCGCGGCACGCGCCTCCTCGGCGGACGCTTCATGGACCACGCCCACCACGTCCTCATGGTCGGCGGGATTGACCACCGGCCTCCCCGCGTTCCCCTCGCCGGCGCTCCAGCTGCGCTGGGCGCTCTCGCGCAGGGCCAAGCTCAGGGAAGCCAGCACGCCCTCGTCGCTGAGGTCGAGGCCCGCGGAGTTGCGCCGGTCCGGATAGAGATCCCCGGGCAGGGCGATGGCCGGATGCGGCGCGCCGAGGGGCGTTCCCGGCCCGGCGCTCGCCCGCGCCTCATCGGCCGGATCACGGGTCAGCGCCTCCACCGGCGTCGCCGGATCGGCGATGCGGTTCACGAACGAGGCGTTGGCGCCGTTCTCCAGCAGGCGGCGAACGAGATAGGCCAGGAGGGTCTCGTGCGTGCCCACCGGTGCATAGATGCGGCACGGTCGGGCGAGTTTCCCGGGCCCCACCACCTCTTCGTACAGCGGCTCGCCCATGCCGTGGAGACACTGGAACTCGTACCGGCCCAGCGAGAACTCCGGCCCGGCGAGGTGGTAGATCGTGGCCAGGGTCTGGGCGTTGTGGGTGGCGAACTGCGCGAAGACCGCATCCGGGGCGGCCAGCAGCTTCCGGGCGCAGGCGATGTAGGCCACGTCGGTGTGGACCTTGCGGGTGTAAACGGGAAAGTCGGCCAGGCCGTCCACCTGGGCGCGCTTGATCTCGGCGTCCCAGTAGGCGCCCTTCACCAGCCGCACCATGATCCGGCGGCCCGACCGGCGGGCGAGGTCGATGATCCAGTCGATCACGAACGGGCAGCGCTTGCCGTAGGCCTGGACCACGAAGCCCAGGCCGTTCCAGCCGGCCAGCGCCGGGTCCAGGGCCAGAGACTCCAGCAGGTCCAGCGACAGCTCCAGCCGGTCGGCTTCCTCTGCGTCGATGTTGAGGCCGATGTCGTACGACTTGGCCAGCGCCGCCAGGCCCTGCACCCGAGGCAGAAGTTCGCCCATCACCCGGTCCGCCTGGGCCCGGCAATACCGCGGATGCAGGGCCGAGAGCTTGATCGAGATTCCCGGCCCCGCGTAGACGCCGCGCCCCTTGGCCGCCTTGCCGATGGCGTGGATCGCCGCCTCATAGTCGGCCAGATAGCGCCGGGCATCCTCGGCGGTGGTCGCCGCCTCGCCGAGCATGTCGTAGCTGTAGGTGAAGCCCCTGGCCTCCATCGCGCCCGCGCGCTCGAGGGCCTCGTGGATCGTCTCGCCGGTGACGAACTGCTCGCCCATCATCCGCATGGCCACATCCATGGCCCGGCGGATCACCGCCTGCCCGGCCCGGGCCACCAGCCGCGTCAGGGCTGACGAAAGCCCCCGGTCGTCGACGCTGTCCAGCAGCTTGCCGCTCACCAGCAGCGCCCAGGCCGCGGCGTTCACGAAGGTCGAGCGCCCGCCGCCCAGGTGCGACTTCCAGTCCCCGGTGGCGAGCTTCTCCCGGATGAGGGCATCCCGGGTCTCATCGTCAGGAATCCGCAGCAGGGCCTCGGCCAGGCACATCAGGGCCACGCCCTCCTGGCTGGATAGGGAGAATTCCTGGACCAGGCCCTCCACGCCGCCGCCGGAGCGCTTGGCCCGCAGGGTGCGGATCAGCCTTTCGGCGAGATCGGCCACCCTCGCCTTGGTCTCGGCGTCCAGGGTGGCGGCCTCCAGCAGGGGGGCCACGCACTCCGGCTCGGGGCGGCGGTAGGCGGCGGTGATCGCCCGGCGCAGCGGCGTCGGCTGGCGAACGGCCGGGGCGAAGGCGGAGAAATCGGGCGTCTGGCGCATAACGCAGATATAGGCGCGCCGCAGACACCCATCCGCCTGTTTTGCCCGGTGACGACAGGCTGGTCGACTTTTGTTGACGCCGTTTCTAGGCTGTCGGAATGAAATTCCGCCCTTCTGAAGTCCACGTGGACGACATGGATCGCAAGCTGCTCGCCGTACTGCGACGAGACGGCCGCATCACCTTCGCCGACCTCGCCCGAAAGGTGGGCCTCTCCAAGACGCCGTGCCAGCAACGGGTGCGCCGCCTGGTCGATCAGGGGGTCATCGTCGGCTTTCGCGCAGTGATCGACCCGGCCAAGGTCGGCCTGGACCACGTGGCCTTCACCGAAGTCAAACTGTCGGACACCCGCGAGACGGCCCTCGCCGAGTTCAACGCCGCCGTGCGCCGCATTCCCGAGGTGGAGGAATGCCACATGATCGCCGGCGGCTTCGACTACCTGCTGAAGGTGCGCACGTCGGACATCCGCCGCTATCGGCTGGTCCTCGCCGAGCACATCTCCGCCCTGCCCTACGTGGCCAGCACCTCGACCTTCGTGGCGATGGAGACGGTCCGCGAGGCCGCCGACTAGGCGCGCTTCGCCTGCAGCGCCCGTTCCACCGGCAGGGTCCGTACGCGCACGCCCGTGGCTGCGCACACCGCGTTGGCCAGGGCCGGGAAAACCGTCGCGGTGGGCGGCTCCCCCATCCCGCCGAGCTTAGCCTGGCTCTCTAGGATATGGACGTCGATCTTCGGCGCCTCGTTGATCCGCATCGCCCGGTAATCGTGGAAGTTCGACTGCTCGACCCGGCCCGCGGCCACGGTGATCTCGCCCCAGAGGGCTGCGCTCAGGCCGAAGATGATCCCGCCCTCCACCTGGGCGCGGACGCCGTCGGGATTGATGACCTGGCCACAGTCGACCACGGCTGTGACCTTGCGGACCACAGGGCTCAGATCCTCGCCGACCTCCACCTCGACCACCTGCGCCATGTAGGTGTCCCAGGCGGAGAGCAGCGCGACGCCCCGGCCCACGCCCTTGCCGACGGGCGCAGACCAGCCCGCCCTGGCTGCAGCCGCCCGCAGGACGGCCTGGGCGCGCGCGTCGTCCGTGAGCCGCAGACGATATTCAAGCGGGTCCATGCCGGCGGCGTGCGCCAGCTCGTCGACGAAACTCTCGACCACGAAGGTGCTGCGCAGCGGTCCCACCCCGCGCCACCAGCTGGTCGTCACAGGGCTTTCCTGCTGGACGAATTCCACCAAGGTATTGGGAAGGCGGTAGGCCGTCTTCACCGCCCCCTCGACAGCGTCGGAATCCACGCCCTTGAACACCTGCGGGTAGAGCCTGGCGATGATGGACGAGCCCGCGATCCGGTGCGTCCAGGCGACAGGGAAGCCGGCGTCGTCCAGACCGGCGGAGATTCGGTCCACGTAGTAGGGCCGGAACAGGTCGTGCTGGATGTCCTCCTCCCGGCTCCAGATCACCTTCACCGGATAGGGCGCGGCCTTGCCGATCTCCACCGCCCGCTCGACCATGTCGGTCTCGAGCCGGCGGCCGAACCCGCCCCCCATGAGGAAGTTGTGCACCGTCACCTTGTCCACCGGCAGCCCGGCGGCGCGGGCGGCCACATCGCGCGCCTTCTCGGGCACCTGGGTGCCCAGCCAGAGGTCGCAGCCGTCGGGGCGGACATGCACCGTGCAATTCATCGGCTCCATGGGCGCATGGGCCAGGAACGGCTGATGATAGACGGCCTCGATGTGGCGCTGCGCGCTGGCCATGGCTCGTTCGATGTCCCCGCGTCGGGCGGCTTCGGCGCCGCTGCGGGCCGCAGCAGCCTCGAGATCGGCGATGATCTTCGCTTGGGATAGTCCCGCGTTCGGCCCCTCGTCCCACCTGGGCGCGGCGGCCTCCAGCCCCTTGCGGGCCGCCCAGGTGTGATCCGCCACCACGGCCAGGGCGTCGCGCAGGCGCACCACGTGACGCACGCCCGGCGTCGCCAGGGCCGCGGCCTCGTCCGCGCCGGCCAGGGTTCCGCCGACCACTGGGCAGATGGCGATCATGGCGACCTTCAGCCCCCGCAGCTTCACGTCGATCCCGTACACGGCCGAGCCGTCCACCTTCCCCGGCGCATCCAGGCGGCGCACCGTCCGGCCGATCAGGCGGAACTCCGAAGGCGTCTTGAGTTCAGGCGCCTCGGGCGCCGGGAGGCGGCTGGCGGCCGCCGCGAGGTCCCCGTAGGCCAGGGCGCGGCCGCTCGCCGGATGCTCCACGCGCCCCAGGCGGGCAATGCAGCTCTCCTTGGAAACGCCCCAGGTCTGGGCCGCGGCCTCGATCAGGAGGCTGCGCGCGGCCGCGCCCGCGGTCCGCATCGGAAGCCAGCATTCCCGGATCGAGGTCGAGCCCCCGTGCTTTGGCGGACCTTGCCGAACCGGCCGTTCGCGCCCTTGGGGATCTCCACCACGATCGTCGCGGGATCGGCCTCAAGTTCCTCGGCGACAATCATGGTCAGGGCGGTGAACACCCCCTGCCCCATCTCGGTCTTCGGCAGCGCCAGGGTCACCTGCCCGTCGGTGGTGATACGCAGAAACGCGTTCGGCGCGAACGTCGAGGAGGGCTCGCTCGCCCTGGCCGAGGGAATGGACACGCCCACCAGCAGGCCCGCGCCGCCGGCCAGGGCGCTGGCGATGAAGCCGCGCCGGTCGATCTTCAACTGGCCCATGTCAGCGCGCCCCCGCCGCCTTGTGGATCGCCTGGCGGATGCGCGGATAGGTCCCGCAACGACAGATGTTGCCCGCCATCGCCTGGTCGATGTCCTCGTCCGAGGGCTTGGGATTGCTCTGCAGCAGGGCCGTGGCTGCCACGATCTGGCCGCTCTGGCAGTAGCCGCACTGCACGACATCCACGTCGAGCCAGGCGTCCTGGACGCGCCGGCCTTCCGGGGTCGAACCGATGGCCTCGATGGTGGTGACCTTGGCCGAGCCGACCGTTTCCACGGGCGTCAGACAGGCCCGGATCGGCGCGCCGTCCGCCAGCACCGTGCAGGCGCCGCACTGGCCGGCGCCGCATCCGAACTTTGTCCCGGTGAGCCCCAGAAGGTCGCGGAGCACCCACAGGAGGGGCATGTCTCCCGGCGCGTCGATGGTGTGGCTTTCGCCGTTCACATGGAGCGAAAAGGTCATCGTCAGCCTCGCTGCGGGTCCCGTGGCCTGTTCAAGACGGGCGGCGGATGCCCGGCGTCTGCCTGTAGACCTGATCCGCGCCTGCAGAAAAGAGTCGCGGACGCCGGCAGAAAGGCCAGGCGTCCGCGAGAGTGCAGCGTCAGTGCGCGGTGCGCTCTATGCCCGCGCACGTTCGGGGAGGAACGCCCCTTCCTAGCCTTCGCCTGGCCTCCGCTGGAGGCGATAACTAGGCCGAGGTCGGTGCCTGTCAGACACCAGGACATTCAGGAGCGCGGCGATGGAAGCGGAGCACGGCGCCGCGCTTCTGCGTCCCGTCCGCCGCCACGTCGATGAGCTGGGAGGTCATTTCGCACCCGCCCGCCACGACGGTGCGCCGAAGAACGCGGAACACCCGGCCATCCTGTTTCCAGAAGCGCTCCCGGGTCAGATCGTCGGTCCGATGGAGGATCACCCCGCCATCGCGCGTCTCCTCCGCCTCGCCGCCGCCGGCGAGCCGGGTGGTGCTCGGATACTCCCGGCCGTCGTATCGGGCGACATAGTCGGTGACCTGCCGCCGCCCCTTTGTCGTCAGCAGTTCGGAGCGGTAGGTCTCCTCATCCCCCGCGACGGAGATGGTCAGTTTCTGACTGACGACGCCTGCCGGCCGTGCGGTGGAATCCAGCTCCCAGACGCCAGTGAAGGGATCCGCCGGGGCCGCCATCGCCGCATGTCCGACGAGCGCCACGGCGAGGCCCAGCAGAATTCGACGGGGCATGTCAGCGGTCCTGCATCGCCACAGGGCCGACCTTGGCCCCCACGCCGGGCATGTCCGGATTGTAGGCGTCCGCCACCGCCCGGCAGCGCTCCGGCAGGCCGGCGATGACCGACGCCCGCGTCGCCAGCAGCTGGTCCCGGACGAGGGGCTGCCTGCGCAGCCGCCCTACCTCCTCCGCGGTGTAGGGCCGCCCGCCCCGGCTGCTCTCGCCGCCCAGGCCGAACATCACGAAGTTCATCATGTCCGCCAGCTCGGCGTCGGTCACATCGGCGAAGGCGGTGTTGGGCAGCTGGACGACGTAAGCGCGTCCCGCCTCCGAACAGAGGAAGTGCCCCACCTTGTCGCGCAGCTGGGGCACCACCTTGGACTCGGCGATACCCTGGATGCCGTGGCACCCGGCGCAGCCGATCAGATAGTTGGTCTGCGCCCGGGTCGCCTGCGGGACCTCCGCCTTCGGCTGGGCGGGCGCCAACAGCGCAGCCGCAGCCGCGACCACCATGCTGAGCGACCGCACCGCCGCCATCACCCCGCCAGCGCGACCAGGGTCGCGGTGGAGCAGTGATAGTTCATGGTCGTGGCGCCGAAGCACCAGACGATGTCGTTGTTGCCCTGCGGCCGGTAGACCGGCAGCTCCCGGTCCATGGACTTGCAGTGGCAGTCCGCCGGGGCGTTGCACGAGCCTTTGCCGCAGCAGTCGCGGTAGGAAATCAGGTAGGATCGGCCGTCCTGCGGATTGAGGCAGGTGCCCACCCAGGCCGTCGGCGAGGGCGAGCTGCCCGGCGGGCAGGTGTGAGGCCCGCCGCCGCAGCAGCTGCACAGCACGCCGTCGATGGCGCAGTGGCGCCAGTAGTTGCACTTGGTGGGATCCGTGGCCTGGGCGTCGAGCTCGAAGGGGCTCTTCGGCTCCTCGGCCTCGGCCCGCGCCACCGGCAGCAGCGGGATGAACGGAGCGGCGACGATCGCCGCGCCCAGGCGGGTGAACATGCTGCGGCGCGAGGTCCGGCGCGCGACGCCGCGGCTCAGGCTCTCGGCCATCCGGTCCCAGGTATTCTGGCCCATGACTGTTCCTTCTCTCAGGATGCGTGCGCGTCCGCCGCCTTCGGGGCGTCGCCCCGGGCGCTCGACGTGGCGCGGAGGTAGGTCTGGATCGAGCCGAAGCCGGTGTCGCGGGCGACCACGAGGCTCTCCAGGTGTTCTCGGTTGTTGACGAGGCCCTTGCCGGCGATGACGCCGGCCCCGTCCATCAGCACCGCGTAGGGCAGCTTGGAGACCCGCAGGGTCATGCCCAGCTCGGAGCCGTTGACGTACCGGGCCGGATCGATGCGGAACCGGTCGGCCAGTTCGCGCTGCTCGGCCCGGTCGCCGTCCCCGACGAAGAGGAGGTCGATCTTCTCGTCCCGGGCCATGTCCTGGGCGATCGGGATCAGGGTCTTGCACACCGGGCAGGTGGGCGCGACGAACAGCAGGAGCTGGCTGCGCCCGCTCGCCGGGGCGCCGCCCACGGTGAGGGTCTCGCCCAGCAGGTTCTGCATCTGGATGCGCGGCGCCGGATCGCCCACGCCGGGGCCGCCGGAGATGGAGAGGGCGCCCACCGGGGCCACCCGCTCGTGCAGCACGCCGACCTGACGGATCAGCGCGAACACCACGGCCGCCAGGGCCAGCACGACCAGCCAGAGCAGGCCTTGTGAGATCAGGAGGAGGGTCATGTCCGCAGGCCTTCCGTTTTGGATTGGACGCGGCTCCGGAGGGCCGCAAGCTCCCCGGCCGCGAGGTAGAGGAGGAACAGGGCGACGCCAGCCGCCAGGCCGTTGCTCCAGACCAGGGCGTCGAGGCGCCCGCCGTCGAGGCCGGCCGCCAGCGCCAGGGCGCCGGCGAAGACCAGGTTGCGGAGCACCATCGGCCAGCCCAGCGGCTGGCGGCCTTCGGTCTTGAAGCAGCCGCAGTCGATGATCCGGCGCCCGCGACCCACATTGATCGCCATGGCGATGGCGAACACCACCATCAGCGCCGCCCCGGCGGCCTGGGCCGCGGCGCCGACGACGCCGGGCGCCCAGACCAGGACCGCCACCGCCAGCTCGGCCCACGGCAGCGCCCGGGCGAACGGCCGGACCAGCGGCTCCGGCAGGATTCGGAAGTTCGCGACGACGCCTTCGAAGGTCTCCGCGTGACGCAGCTTGCCAACGGCGGCCGTGGCGAACACCAGCGCCGTGAGCGCGTTGATCGTCACCTCGAGGAGGGCGACCATCTCAGGAGCCCGGCGTGTGGACTTGGCCGCGCATGTGCGGGGCCCGGGCGATCTCGCGGCCGGTCTCGGCGTCGAGGGTGCGCGTGCCCGCCATGCCCGACACATGGATCAGCGGCGTGGCGTCCGGGCTGACGGCGACGCTGGAGGCCGGCGCGCTCAGCTTGAACCGCTTCACCACTTTCTTGGCGGCGGTGTCGACCACCCAGACTTCCTGGCCCGGATCCTTGTGCGTCCAGTGAACGCCCGGGTGCATCAGCACGAAGAGCCGGCCGCTCTGGGCGTGATAGGCGGCGAACCGCGAGCCGCCGGGACGCCAGGCCAGTTCGCTGACGTCCGGCTTCGCGCGCGGAAGCCCGGCGGCCTCCTGGATGCTGAAAGGCGTCTCCACCTGGCTGCTCGGCCCGAGCTGGGCGGGGTAGATGAGGCCGGTATAGCTGATCAGGAAGGCCTTGCCGGTGGCCCGGTCGACCACGTTCTCGTCCACAATCGGGTCGAGGTTGGGATCAAAGAAGGGCTCGGTGCGCGAGAGCTTGCCGTTGCCGGCCGCGTCCACCGCCACGCTCAGCAGGGAGCCGTCGCCGCAGGGGCTGGCGAAGCCGCTGTCGCCGAAGGGCAGCACCATGGCGCAGCCCGGAATGTCGATGACCTTCTGGACCCGCCCCTTCACCAGGTCGGTGACAATCACCGACGAGGCCGGCTGCATGTTGTAGACGTAGGCGCGCGTCCCGCTGGCGTTGATGTCGAACGCCGTGGACTTGGTCACCGCCAGCAACCGGCCCGGCAGCGGAATCTCGCGCTTCAGCTCCAGGGTCAGGCCGTCATAGACGGCGATCAGGTCCTGGCGCGTGCCGCGGTTGCCCCGACTGTAGATCGTCTCGGCCATGTAGAAGGTCTTGAAGTCCGGCGCGGCCCGGAAGCTTGAGATGCGGGCGCCCGGGATCATGCCGAGGGTCTTCAGTTCCTCGCCTTCGGTGACCGTGCCGCCGGTCACATAGGCGTCGAAGACCACCAGCCGGCGGGGGCCTGGCGGCGACAGCACCGCAACGTCGGTCTCTTCTTCCTCAAGGATGGGGAGCGACGGATCCTGCGCCTTCGCGGTCGGGGCGGCGCAGGCGAGAACGGCCAGCGCGACGCCTGCAGCGAGGCTGTGCAGGCGGGCCCTGTGGCGGTGGAACATGGCGCCTTCTCCTACTTCAAATGGTGCCAAGGGGGTCTGCAACGAGCTGGACGGCCTGCGCGGCGCGCCCGAGGCGCGGGCGCTGAGCGGCCTCGTCCAGCGGCTGATGGGGGCTCTAGCGGGCACGGGACGGCTCATCCCTCTGGGCCTCGCGTTCGAGCCAGTTCCGGAACTTGAGGATGCTGCCGAGCCGCGCCCGGTCCCGCCGCATCCGCAGCACATAGGCCCCCGTCGCCAGGTCCGAGGCTTCCGCGGCGAGCGGCAGGCGGACGAGTTCGCCACGGGCGGCCTCGTCGGCGAGCAGGAACCGGTTGGTGAGCACCACGCCCTGACCGCGCCGGGCCGCATCGAGGGTCAGGTGGGCGTGCCAGAGACGGGGGCCCGAGAGCCGCGCCGGCGGCTCCACGCCATGGGCCAGGAACCAGCGCCGCCATTCGGAATCCTCGTCCTCATGGAGCAGGGGCGCATGGAGAAGGCCCGCCGGCGAAAGCGGCGACGGAAGCTTGGCTGCAAGTTCGGGGCTGGCCACCGGGATCAGCGGGACTACGGCGATGGTCACCTGGCGGATGTCCGGCTCGGGCGGGGCGGAGAGGTCGCCCACGAAGCGGATGTCGGCGTCAGCCTCGTGGCGCGTCAGGTCCGGCGGATGATCGGTCGGCCGAATCTCGATGGTCAGTTCGGGGTGGGCGGAGGCGAACTCGGCCAACCGGCCGCCCAGCCAGCGGGAGGCCAGGCCCGGCACACACCAGATGGTCAGGCGGCTGTCGTCGCCCCGGCGCGTGAGGTCGACGCTCGCGCTTCGGATCTCGTTGAGCGCGGCGGACACCCGCGCGTGATACTTCTTGCCCTCGGCCGTCAGCATCCCGCGACGCTGGCGATCGAGAAGGCGCACGCCCGCCCAGGCCTCCAGGGCCCGCACCTGCCGGCTGACGGCGGCGTGGTCGACGCCGAGTTCCTGGGCCGCCCGTCGGACGCCGCCAAGGTATCCCACCGCCTCGAAGGCGCGCAGCGCCACGAACGGGGGCAGCACCTGCCCGCTCATCGTGCGCAACCTGTCCGTGCCGCTGGTGGCGCCGTCCTGCGCCATGAGGATCCTCGCTCCCGGAAGTCGTCGTTCTTGTTGAAAGGTTTCGGCTCGTGGCCGTTCGAAGCCAGGTGGGCCGGCCTGTAACAGGCCAGCCGGAGGCCGGACGGAGGCCTGCGTGACGCAGGCCTCCTGCTTGCCGGTTGAAGGGTTCCGGCGCCGCGCCGCGGCGCCGGAGACGCCATCAGAACCGGGACGTGGCCATGATCCCGACCGTGCGGGGCCGGATGGTCCGCGCGTACTGCAGCGGCGCGCCGATATAGGCCGGGGTGAAGTCCAGCAGCGGCGCGTTGTCGAGGACGTTCTCCGCGAAGAGCGCCACGTCGACGTCACGCACGCTGATCCCGGCCCGCAGGTCGAGCTGGCTGGTCAGCTGGCCCGGATAGCGGGTGGGGTCGTACTGGGACGAGATCGGGTTCTGGTAGGGATACGGGCCGTCGTTCTTGCCCTTGTAGCTGTACTGGGCGCGAACATAGGCGTCGTACTGGCCGGCGACCTGGAAGTCGTACTGGGCCGACACGTTGGCCGTCCACGGCGCAGCGCCCAGGGTCTGGCCTTCGAACACCAGCGGCGAGCGGCCCACCAGCAGGGTGTTGGTGTAGTAGGCGTCGGTGTAGCCGACGGCCGCCGCCACCTCGAAGTTGTCGAGCAGCTTGATGGTGGTCGACAGGTCGAAGCCCTTGCTGACCGCCTGGCCCGTGTTGCCGACGATGCTGTAGCTGCAGGGCAGCCGGATCTGCTGCTGGATGTCCTTCCACTTGGTGTAGAAGGCGCTCGCCTCGACCTGCACCCGGTTGCCCAGGAAGCGGTTCTTGGAGCCGACTTCGAAGCTGTCGGTGATGTCCGCGTCGTAGGTCTCGGGGGCGTCGATGCCCAGGTTGGCCAGGTCGGCGGCGCAGGACCGCGGAACCGCCTTGTTCACGCCGCCGGTCCGGTAACCCCGGGCGTACGAAGCGTAGAACATGTTGCGGTCGTCGGCCTGGAACGACAGTGCGATCTTCGGGGTGAACGGCTTGCCGCCCACCGAGCCGTTGGCTCGCGCCTGACCGGTCACGCCGTAGTCGGGGCCGCGCTCAAGCACGTCGAAGTCGAGCTTGTTGTCCGAATACCGCGCCCCCAGGGTCAGGGTCAGGCGATCGATGACGGTGATGTCCACATTGGCGAACACGGCCTTGGAGGTTTCCTTGGTCCGCTCGTCGCCGATGTAGTTGTAGATGCCGTCGATGTTGTCGCTGCCCTTGCCCTCAACGACGGTGCGGCCGTGCACGTACTCGTACAGGGCGTTGAAGTGGCGGGTCTCCAGCATCGGATTGGCCCGCAGCTTGCCGCGCGAATAGTAGGCGCCGACCTGCCAGCGGACCCGCGCTTCCGGATCGGTGCTGGCCAGACGGAACTCCTGGGTGAAGTCCTTCTGCTCGGTGTCGCCGTGCATGGTGCTGAAGATTTCAGCCGTGCCCGGCAGGCGCGGATAAAGGTAGGCGGCGCCGTACTCGACCCGGTCGTTGTTGTTGGTCAGGTCGCGCTCGTTGCGCACCTTGCGCCGATAGGCGGCGGTCACCGAGGTGAACTGCACCGCGCCGAAATCGACCTCCGCCTTCAGCGAGGGCAGGAAGAAGTGGTCGCTTTCCGGGGCATGGGTGGCGGCGCCGCTGATGAAGCGGTGGTTGTCCACGTCCGACAGGTTGGCCCAGAAGTAGGACGAGTCATCGACCTTGCGGTTCTGGTAGTAGAACGACGGCGTCAGGGTCACCGAATCCTTGGGCTTGAACACCAGGGCGCCGCGCAGGATGTCGCTGGTGTCGGAGTTGGTGTCGCTGTCGCGGTTCGAGGCCAGCTGCCAGCTCTGGCGCTGGATGTAGCCGCTGAAGTGCTTGTGGCTGGCGCTCAGCCGGAAGCCGAGCTTGTCCGTGACGATGGGGCCGCCCACCGCAGCGCCCAGCTCGTAGTTGGCGCCGCCATGATCGGTGACGCTGTACATGGCCCGGGCATAGCCGCTGTAGTCGGTGAGGCTGGGCGTGGGCGTGATGAAGCGCACCGCGCCGCCCTGGGCCGAGGCGCCGAACAGGGTGCCCTGCGGGCCGCGCAGGACCTCGACGCGCTCAAGGTCGAAGATCTGCGGGAAGGTGTTGAAGGAGTAGTTCAGCGCCGAGTTCCGCGACTGGATCGGCGTATCGTCGATGTAGGTGGCCGTGGTGGCCGCGCCGGCGGTGGAATCGACGCCGCGGATCGAGACCCGGGCGCCGCCCGCGGTGCCCGTGCCCGGCGAAACGTCCAGGCCCGGGGTCTGGAGGGCGAGGTCCTTGATGTCCCGGATCGCCTTGATGTCCATCTTTTCCTGGGTATAGGCGCTGACGCTCACAGGCACCTTCGCCAGGGGGGTGGCGATACGGGTCGCCGTCACCACGATCTCGTCGACCGCGGCCCCTTCCTGCGCGGCGGCCTGGCTGACGCCGATCGCGCAGGAAGCAGACACGCCGGCAAGCAGCACACGCCGATAGCGCGAGCCCATCTTGGGATTCATCTGAAGTCTCCGTTTCCTCGCGCCCCGTCTCTGCTGTGTGGCGGGGTCGCTGATGATGCGTTTGGGGGTCTACAGCGCGGCCTTTCGCCCGGTCCGGTGTCGACTGACGCAGGGCTGGTGAGCGAAAATCACCGAACTCCGCGATCCGGCCGGGCCCTGGCGCGCTACAGCAGGCCCTGGGCTTCCAGGCTCGCGCGCAGTTCGCGAAGCTCCTTCGCCGGGGGCGGCGGCTTGCGCCGGTAGCTCGCGATCTCCGCGGCCGTGAACGGGGCCGGCGGCTTGGTCGCGCCCTGGCGGGTGACGTAGGTCATCAGGTCCGCCAGGTCGGCGTTCGACAGGTTCGAGAAACCCGGCATCACGCCGATGTACGGCTTGCCCTCGACGATGATCTTCCCGTTCAGGCCGTACATCACGACGCTGGCGGAATACTTGCGGCCCTCCGGGGTGGCCGCGAGCTTGGCCAGGCGACCGGAAAGCTTCGGAAACTGGCCGGGAACCCCGGCGCCGCCGGCCTGGTGGCAGGCGCCGCATTGCGCGCCGTAGATCTTCGAGCCGTCGCCGGCCTTGGCGGCGGCGGGGGCAAGAAGCGCGATCGCCAGCGTCGCCGGCAGCCAACGGAAAGCCGTCACGCCATGACCTCTGCCGAGGCGGGCGCGACCGAAGAGCAGCGCATGCTCGAAACTCCACGCACGGACACATCCTCAGACCCCGCCCGTGCTGCGGACCCTGACCGCGACCGCATCCACTGGACGACCGCCGATCGCAGATTTAGGACATATGACCTATTTTTGACAAGCAGCCATTTGCCGTCGACTTTCCGACTGGCGTTCGCCCACCCCGATGAGGCTTAAGAAGGCGCAAGACGCCGTGAGCGCCGCGCGCCGAAGGAGTTCCGTTGCCCGAGATCGTCCCGTTGAAGATCGCCCCGCGGAAGGGGGGCTACGCCCGCGCCGAAAACACGATCGAGCAGATTCTCAACGCGACCCTGCAGATCCTCATGACCGAGGGCTACGCCGCACTCACCCTGCGCCGCGTGGCCAGCGAGTGCGGGCTGCGGGTCGGCAACATCACCTATCACTTCCCTACCAAGGGCGACCTGGTCACCGCGCTTCTCGACGCCGTGCTGGACGGCTACCGGGAGCGGGCCCGGCAGGTGTACCGGGGCCTGGTGCTCGACGACCGGATCCGCCTGCAGGCGGCGCTGTTCAATGCGCTCCGGGACATCCAGTCATTCCAGACGACCCACCTCTTCCCCGAACTCTGGTCGCTGGCCAACCACGACGCCGAGGTCGCCGCCAAGCTCGAGGAATTCTACCGGGAGGCGCGGGCGCCGGCCGCCCGGCTCATCCGGCGGATCAACCCGGGCCTGAGCGAGACCGACGCCGACACCCTGGCCCTATTCATGTCCGCCTTCGTGGAGGGCACCACCATCTTCGCGGGCCACGGCCGGCCCTACGCCGGGCGCATGCCCGACCTCGCCGCCCTGGCGATGGACACCTTCACCCGCATGGTCGAGACGGCGACGCCGGAGAAGATCATCGCCATGCGCCGCGAATGGGCCGAGGCCTCCAAGGACCTCTCCCGCCTGCCCGCCTTCGCCCTGCGGGAAGCCGCCCCGGCGTCGGACGCACCGAAGGCCTAACGTTTGAGGAAAAGGCGAGGCCGCGCCGGCTCAGCGCCGCGCAAACCAGTAACGCTGGTGGGCCCGGCAGGAGGGCCATGAGCGCTCCCAGAGCTTAGCAAAATCAGTTGCTTGCGCGGACTGCGTTCGACCTTGTGTCACACCTTTGGTGTACCGCGCAACCCGGACAGGACAGACAATCCCGCTCTCAAGGCGCGACCGGAATGGCAGGAGAAGAAGATTTGGAGCCCTTCGGCAGCGCAGGACGCGTCACGGGGCTTCCACCACCTATGTTATTCTCGTTGACGGCGGCAGACGGAGTTGGCGCAGCCGTCCGCCGAACATTCGACTCCCCTCGGCTCCACCATCCTTTTCGGATGGTTGTGGACCCCATACGATTCAGACACTTAGGCCTGTCTCGGTGAACGCGATGGGCCTCAGTATGCCTGAAAAATGGGCCTCAGCTTGAAGCTGCTCATCCCCCTCGAAAGCTGGGGATAACTCCGCCTCCGCGCGTGATCGGCGACTCGCGGAACTGTGCTATCCAGCGCGCATGAGCGATCTGCGACGAGTCATAGAGGAAGCATTAGCGAAGTCTCGCAGCCGGGCTTCCTGGAACGAGCGGCTCACGCACTGGGAGCGGCCCGCGAGCGATCATGAAGAAGCCAAGATCGAGCGAGCGGCCCGCATGGTAAGAGACATAGTCGCCGACAATGAGTGGTTGATCGGCGAGGGCGTAAGCGTGTGCGCCCAGGGTAGCTACTTCAACAACACTAACGTGCGCCTTGAAGCGGACATGGATGTCCGGGTTCAGCATCCTAGCTTGAAGGTCATCTATCACGTGGGGGTGGATGAAGCCCAAGCCGATAAAGCGCTCGGCTACAGCGTAACAGGTAAGAGCCTTACCGATGTCATGGCTAGGATGCGGGCGGAGCTGGAGCGCGACCTTGTCGCGGTCTTCGGACGGAACCGCGTCGACGCGTCTGGCAACAAAGCAATCCGCGTGGATGGCCTGGATGGTAGCCGAGCGGACTGCGATGTTGTTCCCGCTTTCACGCTGCACGTTGTCAACAATGGCGGCGGGTCGCCCTTCCCGACCGAGGGGGTGGCGATCCTCGGGCGGGATGGCACTTGGACAATGAACTTCCCGGACCAGCACCACGCGAATGGGAAGGCCAAGCGCGGCCGCACCGCGCATCGCTTCAAGAAGAATGTTCGGATGCTCAAGCGGCTCAACTACGAGCTGGCCGAGATCGGGGCCATTCCCAAGCGGCTCCCTTCGTTCTTCGTTGAGTGCCTCGTCTATGCCGTCGAGGACGGCTACTTCCTCGTTGAAGAGGACGACCGCTTCGGGCGGCTTCTGCGTATACTCTACCGCGCCCAGGAGCTTCTCCAGGACGCAGCGTGGGCTCAAAAAGCGACCGAGATCAACGAGATCAAGTACCTCTTTCGCGACGGGCAGGCGTGGACCTTGGCAGAGGCCCAGGGGTTCGTTGACGCCGCCATCAACCGGATGGAAGCCATCTGATGTGGCTCCTGCTTCCTCGCCGAACGCAGCTACTCCTCGTCGTTGGCGCGACCACCGCGTTGGTCTGGGCGCTAGAGAGCGCCGCGGAGATGACCACCGGAACAACGGTCTCGCCGCTGAAGTTCGTGTCGCTTGTCGTGTTCCTGTTGGGAACCGTGATCGTGGCGGCGCTGAATTGGTGCTGGCGGCCCCTATGGCGGCGCTTCCCCGCCCTCTCCCGAATCCTCTTCCCTGACCTCAACGGCACTTGGAAGGGAACTCTGCAGACGACCTGGAAGGACGCTGACGGGGTCACCCCCGGACCAATCGAGTCGACCATTTGGGTGCGCCAATCGCTCTTTGCGATCCACGTCCAGCAACGCACCAATGAGTCCGACTCGTGGTCACAGCGAGTGTTCCCAGAGGCGAACGGAGAATCCGGGCGTTTTGGCCTTTGGTACTCGTACGTTAACCAACCTAAGGCGGCAGTCTCCCACCGGTCAGCTCCGCACGATGGGGTCGCGCGTCTTGAGCACAGCCGCAATGGCAATGCGGACCGGCTGAGTGGCCAATACTATACGGCCCGCCGCACGAATGGAGACATCATCGTGGAGCGCATCAGCGCGGACATCATCGACGCCTAAGCGACGGTCCGCGCTTACTCGGCGGCGAGTGGAACCTTCGTCGCGCGCTTTACCGCCTGACGGCCCTTGCCTGTGCCTGGATGCTCCGCGTGCTCGCCGATCATGTCGTGGTACTTGGCGGGAAGCTTTGCCACAGGTTCCGGGGGAGGAACCGGTTCCCGGCGCGGGGGCAGCAGGGCTAGCGGACGGTTGAGCGGCGCGTCAAAAAACTGCCGCCGGATTTCCCGTGCAAGTACTTCGGCGATCAGCGATGGCACGGCATTGCCGAGCATCCGCTGCATCTCGGTCCGGCCGGTATCGACCACCAGCCCGTCGGGGAACGTCTGGATGCGGCAAAGCTCCTGGAAGGTCAGGCGGCGGTTCTTCCAATGGAACGGGCCGATGGCGGAGCCGGGCTGAGCCTGAACCGTCCAGGAGGGAAGGCGCTTGGAGAGCTTGAGGAGGAAACTCCAATAGCGCGTCCGCCACCCGAAGAGCGGCTCCCCCCCACCGCGCGCCGTGTGCCAGAGATAGTTTTCGCCTTCAGGGATGCAGGGCAAGAGATCTCCCCACTTGCCGCCGACCTTCAGGCCGGGTTCGTCGGGGTGCGGCTCCGGGAGATCACCGATAGCATCCCACGCCGTGCGGTACGGCTCAGCCCCCTTGAAAAGATCGGGGTCCACGGCCCCAGCGCGCACATGAGTGGGCTCAGGAAACTGGAACTTCCGGCCATCCCGCGACCCAACCATGAACACGCGCTCACGCGCCTGGGGAACCCCGAAATCCGCCGTATTCAGCATCTTCCAGGACACGTCGTAGTTGGAGCCGGTCTCCCGGTTGATCTGCGCAATGCCGTCGAGGATGTAACGGAGCCCCTCGTCCTTGCCCTGGTAGGCGAGGCCGTAGACGTTCTCGAGGAGGAACGCCCGAGGCTGGGTGTCGCGGAGAACTCGCAGATAGCCCGTGAGGGTGTCGGCGCGGGGATCGTCGAGCCGGAGCGCATCACCCCGCGCCCAGTAGCCTGACTTCGAAAAAGGCTGGCAGGGCGGGCCGCCAATTAGCATGTCGGACTCGCCTCGGCGCAGTCCTGCACTCTCCAGAATGACGTCAGACGAGACTGAGTTGATGTCACCTTCGAGCACCGACCAGTTGCGGTTGAGGCGCATCGTTCGACAGCAGTGGCGGTCAAGCTCCAACGCCACTCGGGTCTCAAACCCCGCTTCCTCAAAACCGAAGTCGAGGCCGCCGATGCCCGAGAAAAGGCTGATCGTCTTGAACATGAAACCGCCGTTCAGATCGGGCGAAGCCGAATCAATGCTAAGAGTTGCACTCGTAGAAACGAGCAACAAGAAACTGTATTGTCAATACAGGAAGCGCACATACGGATCAAGCTCCGGGAGGCCATTGAGGCGCACCGCGCGCGCACTGGCACTAGGTTGACCTATGCTGCACTCGCAGAGGCCACGGGCCTCTCTGAGGCGACCCTCCAATCGCTGGCAGCTCGCCCAGAATACAATCCACGTCTCAGCACCATCGCACGCCTCTGCGCGGCTCTCGACTGCGCGCCCGGCGATCTCTTGGAGCTGCGGCGCGAATGAAGATCAATGCGGCCCAAGCGCGCGAGCTACTTCGAGAGGCAGCCAGCGCTGATGAAGGCAAGGTTTCTGCCGAGTGGGCGGCTAAGATCACCGAACTCTCAGCACTCTGCGAGGACGGTACCTCAAAGACCCACATCGCGTTTCTCGGGACTGCGATCCTAGCGCGGGCCGTCGAGGCGCACGCAGACCTCTTCGCGATCAAGCCCAAGCTCGTCCCTAACAACCCGAACGCCTACTCCGCCCGATCCCTGTGTCACGGGGTCCTGGTGCCGCTCGCCGCTGAACTGGGGATCAACCTGGGGGTCACTGGGCGCGAGCCGCTGAACAACCAACCCTATTTCAGGATGACCACTCTAGGGGACGACACGCCCGTCCACGCGGGCGGCCGTCGCGCCTTCGACTTCATGGTCTCGCTGGTGAAGGAACTCCAGGAGGCCAGCGTCAATGAGGCCAGAGAAGCTCTCCACGCCTTTGTCGTCGTGCGCCGCCAGTATCGGGTCAGCTATGCGGATCACGGTGACGACAAGATCGGCTCTCCCGCTCAGTTGGCGGACGCCATCAGCGCCTTGGTCGCTGACAACTCCGAGGGGGGCCGGCGCGCCCAAGCTGTCGCCGCAGGAATGTTCGATGTGGTCTACGGCCCGGCGTGCGTCGAGAGCGGCCGGATCAACGACCCAAGCCGTCATTATCCAGGCGACGTGTGTGTGCGTCTGGAAGAAGGCGCCGACCAGTGGACCAAAGCCGTCGAGGTGCGTGACAAGCCAGTCTCTGAGTCGGACGTGCAAATTTTCGCCACGCGATGCGCCGAGCTAGGAGTGCGCGAAGCGGCAGTGCTCATGGCATCCGATCGGCAACCACAACTCGACGATGCTGCGCTCCAACGCTGGGCTGACGACTTCGGTATCGGCCTCACGCTGTTCTACGGGTGGCGGCACTTCGTCGATCAAGCACTCTTCTGGGCGGTCGAGCCCAAGCCCAACGCCGCGACCCTCGCCGTGGGCATGATCCGGGCTCGGCTGATTGCAGTCGAAGCGTCTCCTGAGGCGGTCGAGATGTGGGCGAAACTGACCACTTCCGAACCGCGGACGCCAGTTCAATAGTCCTGATCCGGCGAGTCAGGCGCGCAGCCGGGTTGCGCACCCCCCGGATGTTTTTATTGCGCATCTGCGAGGCGACATGACGAATGGGGAAGCGCGGTTTCCCCCCTCTACCCCCTGGGTCTCAGTGTTCGGGTTCCTCTCCGAGAAGCTCGCCCATGAACGCCACTAGCTCCTCCGGTCGTGTAGTGGACAGTCCCTCCGCATGGAGTGCGGTCTGATAAGCGACCACGGCGCGGCCCATGTATGGGCCACCGTTGTGGGGCCGAACGTGCTCGATCCACAGCTCGACCTCGCGGGCAGTCACCACCTCCGCCTTGGCCAACATGTCGGCGAGCGTAACCATGTGCTCGGCAAGGCCACGGTCGACGACAACCTCCGGGTCTGACCAGTTCCCGCCGGTTCCCAGGCAGTCGGCATAGAGGGCGATCTGCTTGAGCCCGTCGAGGAGATGAGCGTGCTCGCCGCCTTCCACGGCGGGGCGCATGTCCTCCAGAGACCGACCGCCGCCCTGCGCGATGGCGGGCAGGACCCAATGGCGGTTCTTCACGGTGTGTCGCCGGAAGTCCTTCCAGGCTTCTTTGAGCGCCGCCGGGGTCGCCGCAAGAGCGAGGCGACGGAGGACCATCGGCTTGCCGCTCTCCTCCAGGGACAGGATGGCCAGTGCCGCAGCCGAGGGGACGCTTCCAGCGTTCAGGAGGGCCTTTGCGTCGTCGGCCAGTCGGCGCGCGTTCCGCCGAGCCAAGTTGATCCCCGCCGCGATGCTGCTGGCGTCGAGGTCGCCCCAGAACTGCGTCAGCGCCCGTTCGCCGTTGCTCGGCATTGACCACCATCCCCAGGCTCCAGAGTTGGTCGGGACGCGGGCGAGCGCAAGCGGGTGGCGGGGAAGTCCTGAGATTGCGAGCTAGGGATGAGCCTAGAGTCCGGCCGCCGCCATGATCTCCGACGCGCGACACCGCAGGGCGGCCGCGATTTTGAGCAGGTTGAGCAGCGTGACGTTGCGCTCTCCGCGCTCCACCTTGCCCATGTGCGCCCGGTCCATCTGTGCGGCATCGGCGAGCGCCTCCTGGCTGATCGACAGCTCTTCGCGACGGGCGCGGATCGACTGCCCAAGGAGCTTGAGCCGCTGGTCCTTGTCCGTCTTCCCCGACACGCGCGCCATCGGCGGTAAGCTCTGGCGATGCGGCTTTCACGACCACGGCATTTACGACCCATTTGCGTCGCGTCATAACACTGTCCCGAGTACCGGAAGGGGAGTTCTGACGTGGAAGGCATGGTGCTTCTGCTGGCCGTCATCGGCGCGCTGGTGGTTGGGCGGTTCGTGCTTCACGCGCTCGGCAGCACGGGCCGGGTGTTGAAGGCGGCCAACATGTTCCAGGCAACGTCCATCGAGGCGGTCAACGCCGTGCGAGACGCGGCCGATGACGAGTTCCGCCAGATCAAGGCAATCGCGGCGTGGGAACAGGCGCGGGCGTTCATCAACACGCTCAGCGCCTCGGAGCAGCGTCTTACAGCGCAGACGCTCCGGGACCGTGGCTTCCCTACCTCCGAGGTGGTCCAGGCGATCACCGCGTTCATCGAGTTCAAGGATCAGGAGAACCCCGCCGTGGACCGGCAGCTCGCCGAGATTGTGGCGCGCGCTCAGCAGCTGGCCTAAGCGCCACAGGTCCGGCCTACGGAGCGCACCGCCGAGGCCATCCTTGCAGCCTCCCCGACCGCTGCCCAAATCCGACGCTTGCGGCCAAGCTGGCAACCAAGCCACGGAGGAGAAAGGGGAGTGCTGCACTCGGTCACCATGAGCCCCGCCCAGGGGGGTTGGATGGTCCAGACGGATGCCCTCAAGGGGCCACTGATGTTCCGGTCAGGCGGACGCGCGGAGGACACCGCATGGCGGATCGCACAGGCTCTCGCGCACAATGGCGGATGGGCTGAGATCACCGTGACCACCCGCGACGGCCACCGTGTGAGCCGTTTCCTGTGTCCCCCTGACGAGGCGCTGGGGACCGGGCATAATTTGGCGCACATTTCCGAGGCGGCATGACCGATCAGGATTGCGCGGTTCCCCCCCCGGCACCCCCTGCCAATAGTAGGCAGCGGGGGAGAGGGGAGGCCCCGGCGCGGAACGCGTTAGCCCTTCAACATGTTTGCGGCTCGCGTATAGTTGGAGGCTTCGTAGAGGGTCCACGCCCCGGCTGCGAGGAAGAGGATCCCGACGATGAAGACTAGCAGCATGACACCGACGATGCAGAGCAGACCGCCCATCAGATAGCCGACTGTCGTCGGAATGCTGTAGACTGCGCGGGTCTGGTCATTGCGCAGAGCCAGCGCCCTGAAGACTCCGTTCTTCTCGCTGCCCGCGAGGGTCACCTGATCGCCGTCTCGGATGTCGGGCACGTCCGCCAGCTTGATTTGCGCGGATCGTTCCCCGACGCGGAAAGCGATGACTTGTCCCGTCTTCACCGAGCCGCCATTGCGCCCCACGGTGCCGCGTGTTTCTGTCGAATGTCGGATGCCGCTGACTGGGCCAGTGAGACTCGTAAGAGCCATTTCGCCCCCTCCTTGATGTTGAAATGGTGGTCCGGGCCGCGTGACCTAGCGGATGGCGTCACTGATATCGTTCTCGCGCCATTCGGGCGGCATGCTCCCCTGAGGGCAGAGCCGGGCGCTGAGTGTCCAGCCGTGTGCGCTCTTCGAGGTAAAACGGGTGTCACCCATGAGGGTATAGGTGGCGACGTCGACCTCGGGGGGCGCGTCATCCTGCAGAGCTTCACATGCTTCCGTCACCCGGTAGGTGTTGGGACCGGCCACCTCGATACTTTTGAATTCGCAGAAGTCACGGGAGCCGCCGATCCCGTCACGACGCAAGAGAACCGTCGTTGCGTTGGAAGCCTTGTCGCAGGGCGTACCGTCAGCGACGTAATACCCGCGCTTGAGCGGCAGCATCGGGACCGCTGTTCCTGGTGAGTTCGCGGAGACAGCGGCGTCTTGCACTGACGCCGTAGCTTCGCTCGTATGAACCTCATCCGAGGCAGCCGCCACTTCGGGATGCTCGGAGGGCGTAGTCGCCGCCGCATTTTCGACCGTGGGGGCACGGCAGGACGCAGCCAATAGACTAACGGCGATTAGGATCGAACTGGTCCTGATCATCAGCTCCCGCATTAAAGCATCTTCAGGTGGAGGATCGTTGGCCGCTTACGCGTTCCAGCTGAGGCCAGCCGGAACAGTAGGGTAAACAGACTTGAGTAAGCAACCTCAGGCTGAACAGGCGGGCTATTTGTCTGGAAACTGAGCATCCGTTCCTGCCCTCCGCTCCTAACCGGCGCTCTAAGCCCCACCACCCTCGTATCGCTTGGGTAAACCCAGACAAGGCGTCTCGCGGTCCAGCCCTCAGCGTCTCATACGGGTTGACTTGGGGATTCCGAGACGGTAGCTCTCCAGGGTCTTAGACCCAAAGGAGACGTTTGAGATGGCGCTGGTCGGGTATGCGCGAGTGAGTTCGGCGGGGCAGAGCCTGGAGGTCCAGGAGGAGCTGCTGCGCGGCGCGGGCTGCGAGAAGGTCTTCGCGGAGAAGCGGAGCGGCAGGACCACCGATGGCCGGGAGGAGCTGGCGTCCGCCCTGGAGTGGGTCCGCGAAGGGGACGTGCTGATCGTCACCCGCCTCGACCGCCTAGCTCGTTCGATCACCGACCTCCGCCAGATCGTGGACCGCCTCAGCGCGAAGGGCGTGGGGTTCCGCGCTCTCCAGCAGGGCGGCATGGACACCACCAGCTCTGAGGGGCGGCTGATGCTGAACATCCTGGCGAGCTTCGCGGAGTTCGAGGCGGACATCCGCAAAGAGCGTCAGGCGGATGGGATCGCCAAGGCTAAGGCGGCAGGTGTCTATAAGGGGCGGCCCGCGAGTATCGACGCGGCGGAGGTCGCCAAGCTCAAGGCGGAGGGCATCGGCCCCGCAGAGATTGCGCGTCGGCTCGGGATCGGACGGGCGAGCGTTTATCGGGTGCTCAAGGAGGCGGGTGGAGCCGCCTGATGGGGGCGAAGAATTTTAGTTGCCACATGGTGGATGAGGGCCGCCCAGCCGCGCGAATTGGCTGGCTTCATGGGGGCGGCAATTAGGTGGCATCTAAGGGAGCGCACCCCACCTTCCGCCCAGAGATGCCCGCCGCACGCGGGCGGCGTGGGGTGTCGCTCCTGTCTCTAAGGGCCGTGTAGGCCAGACAGGCTCGATTAGGTGGCATCCTAGAAGATAGATCACCAAGCACACGTCTATCGCGGGGTGCTCTCCACTCTATCCCTTTCCTCCTTGTAGCGATTGAGCCCGCCGCCCCGGAGCGGCCCCACCTCTTCAACCGAAAGACCGACATCATGACCACCACCGCCTTAGACGTGGCGGGGGACTGTGCGAGCGCGCCCTACGTGGCGCACGCGCTGAAGACCCTCGCCAAGGCCCAGGGAAGCCCCCTGGAGCCCATTGAACCTCACCGTGAGTCGTTCCTCGATCCGTGGCGCATCGCCCGTGGTGAGGCTTCCCTGACTCTCCTGGAGTTTGTCCGCCGCGCCCTCGCCAACCACGAGCAGAGCCACAGTCTCCGCACCCGCGCCCGCCGCCATGCCGATCAGGTCCGATGGGAGGAAATGGTGGAGGCGGTGGTCTGCGCCCTGGCTCTGGCGGTCGTTTCTCCACCGCCCACGGGCCGCCTTGTCCTGCCAATGAGCCACAAGCAAAGCCTCCCGCCGCGCTACCGGCGGCCGACCCAGAGCGAAGCCTTGCCGCGCCTCCTGGAGCACCTGAGCGCGCTGCGCTTGGCGGTGGTGGTGAAGGGCTCCCGAGTTGGGGAGGCCACGACCATCGCGCCGTCGCCGATCTTCGCCGACATGGTGAGGGCCTACGGCGTCCAGCCGCAGGACTTCGGCCGTAGGCTAGACCGTGAGCTGGTGGTCCTGCGGCTCTCCACCCGCAGGGGCGGACGCCGGGAGAAGCGGCTGGTGGACTATCGGGAGACCCTGGAGACCGCCCGGCTCCGCGCAGAGGTGGCCGCCTTCAACGATCACCTCGCCAAGGCAGACCTCCGCTTCGTCGGCAACGCCGCCGACGTGGACACCGCCGACCGCCAGCTCCGCCGACACTTCACGGTGCTGGCCGATGGGGAGGAGCGGTTCGACCTGGGCGGGCGGTTCTTCGGCGGCTTCTGGCAGGGGCTCAGGAAGGGGGACCGCAAGCACATCCGCATAGGTGGGGAGCCAGTGGCCGAGGTGGACTACTCCGCCGCCTTCACCCACATCGCCTTCGCGCTGCTGGGCGTGGAGCCGCCAGCCGTGGCCGACCTCTACCGCATCCCCGGCCTGGAGGGCCTCGGTCGCAAGCAGATCAAGTCCGCTCTGAACATGTTCTACTTCGACCAAGGCAAGACCCGGACCCGCTGGCCCGACGACTTCGCCGAGTGTATGTGGTCTGATCCCGACACCGGGGAGGTCTTCGAGGGTATCCCTGGGGAGTTCACGCCAGCTCGGGTCCGCAAGGCCGTCGCCGCCCACTACCCGGCCCTGGCTGGGGTCCTCTGCACCGGCATCGGCTACCGGCTCATGTTCCTGGAGAGCGAGATCATGCGGCGGGTGCTGACCAAGGCCCACGAGATGGGGCTTACGGTGCTCCCCGTGCATGACGCCCTCATGGTCCCTCGGTCAGTGGGACCTGCGGTGGTCGCTCTCATGGAGGGAATGGCTAAGGAGGTCATTGGCCTACCGATCCCAGCCAAGCTCTCCACCTACTGACCTACCCCACTACCCTACCAATAGGGGGAGGCATAAGGCCGATCCCCCAGCTCCCACCGCCCGAGGCCATGCCCGTGACCTCCTGGCGTCCCCTCTGAGCCCCAATCGGGCTCTCCCCCCATCACTCTCACCGAAGCTCAGCGACCCTCACCGGCCGCCGGTTCTGCATGTCTGGAAGTTAGCATCATGACCAAGCAACCGAAGCGCCAACCCACGTTCACCACCGACAACGATGGGCTCCCGATTGTGCTCGTGCCGCTCGCCAACGGCCGCGTGGCCACGGTCGATCTCTCCGACTGGGAAGACCTCCTCTGCGCCGGGCTCACCCCGCAGTGGACGCTCAATGACAGCGGTAACGGCTTCGCCTATGTCCGCGCCCAGGGCCGGGAAAACCTCGTCGTGGTCGCCCGCGTCATCACTGGGGCGGGGCGGCGCGAGATCGTGCGCTACTGCAACGGCGACCACCTGGACCTCCGCCGCCGAAACCTCCGCGTCACGAGTGGCGGGCGCGCGAAGGGCAAGGCTAAAGCCGCCTGATCGCAGACAAGCGAAGGGCCTCCCCCAGGACCGGTATAGAGCTGGCGTGGAGGAGGCCCCCTGGCGTCAGGCGCGGGCGAGACGGGAGATGGACCCCTCCAGCCCGCCGACGCGGAACGAACGGCTCCCCGGCGCTTGGCGGGTCCACCACACGGCGGGCTCACCAACGGCGCGGGCGTCCTTCGCCACATGCAGCGACAAGCCCAGGCCGCTCCACCAGAGGCCCGCACGGTCCAGCGCGAACTCGATCTTCATGTCTCACCTCATGCTGTGCTGTTGGACGCCCGCGCGCTCTCCTCCCCGCCGCCGCTCCGCGCGGGCATCCCTGCTGCGGAGGCGGGTGTTCGGTGTGGGGCTTAGGCCGCTCTTTGCGTGGCCGTGGTGAAGTCCGCCAGTCGGAAGCCCGGGAAGTGGACCTTGGCGCTCTCACGCGCGAGCACGGTAAGGCGATCACGCTTTCCGTACCGGGATCGGACTCCAGGCGTTACCCACCCGCCGAGCGCGTCGGCCGTCTCGTCCGCGACACTCGCCTCGCGACAAGCGTCAGTGAACCCATGGCGGAAGCTGTGGAAGACCAGCGCGCGGGCCTTAAGGTCGATGCGGTCCATGAACCGGCCGAACCACTTGGAGAACTCGTGCGAGTAGCGCCCGTCTGGCCCAAGCCGCAGCTCCGGGAACAGGCGACCGCCGCCGCGCTTACGCACGGCCTGGACGAACTCCAGGAACCCGGCAGCGATCAAGTCATCATGCAGAGGGACCCGCCTGTCGCTGGCCTTGGTCTTGAGTGAGCGGTCCGGGAGGCGCTCCCCCGTCTCCGCGTCGAACTCGGAAAAATCCATGAAGGGAATGCCGTCCGCCTCCCCGATGTCTGACGCGGCAAGTTGGCACAGCTCGTTGAGCCGTGCGCCACTGAAAAGCGCCAGGGCCGGCACCCAGAACCGCGATGGGGTCTTCTCTCGCAACGGCGCAAGCGCGGCGAAGATGGTCCGCAGCTCCTCTGTCGTGAACCCGCGCCGCTTGACGTTGGCGCGACCCTTTCCGGCCATGCCTTGGGCGGGGTTCTTCGGGAGAAGGTCTTCCCGAACGGCCCAGTTGAAGATGGCCGAGAGGTTCTGGAGGTAGGAGGCGACGGTATTGGGCGCGAGCACCGGCGCGCCATCACGGCGGCCCGCTTCGACCGCCTCCTTGAGGCTAAGGCCGGGGTACTTCTTCGGCGCGCTGGAGGGCACCTCGCGCAGGAGCGCCACCACCGCCCGGCAGTCGGCGCGCGTGATCTCTGCAATGGGCTTGTCGGCCCCAAGGACCTCCTCCAGCGCCTTGAAGATGTGGGAGTACTTCCGGCGCGTGCTCTCCTCGCCGTGCTCCGCCTCGCGAACCGCCCGGTACTCACGGATCAGCTCGCTCAGGCTCATGCCGCTGGGGAGGGGCCGCTGGCTCGCAACTGGCGACAGCGGCGCAGGAGCGGGAAGCTCGACCACCGCCCCGCGCTGGCGCTCCTCGATCAGGTCAGCGAACCGGACCCGTGCCTTGAGCAGCTCGGTCGCGAGGAGGCGCATGGACGGGGCGTCGGCGGGGAACCACCGGCCAACGCGCTCAAGGGCCGCCTCGGCGTTCCTCGCGGCCAGCCGCCAGTTGCCCTCGGCGAGCGCCTGACGGTCCTCGCCGCAGGTGGCTTCAAGCCACGCCTCGGCGTTCTCGTGCGCGGCAGCGCCCTCCTCCAGGCGCGCCGCCTCATCATCCGCCAGCCACGCCGCAAGCTCGCTTTGGGCGATGCGCTGCGCTTCCTCCTGACTGAGCGGCGGGGAAGCCTCACGGGCCGCCTTAGCGCGAGCCGCTGCGATCTCGCGGTCAGTTTCAATCAGCCGCAGATGCAGACGGCGCTTGGCCTCCTCCAGGCTCTTGGTCCCGAGGGAAACCTTCCATTCGCGGAACGGAAGATGCGGCAGGAGGTCCGTAGGGACCCGGCGGCGCATCCAGTAGACCGCCCCGCGCCGCGCAAGATGCGAGTACCCAGGCACAGCTTTCACGACCCCTTTGTGTCACAGCTCTGTGTCACAGTCCACGGTCGTAAGAGGCTGATTTTGCTTAACTCCCAGCAAGGTCAAGGCCTTGAAGGAACGCTGGTGGGCCCGGCAGGACTCGAACCTGCAACCAGACCGTTATGAGCGGCCGGCTCTAACCATTGAGCTACAGGCCCCAGCAGCGGTTGGCCGGTTACCACGGGCTGCACGCCCCTTAAAGCTTGTGTTCACATCGGGCCTGGGAGTTTCTGGCCCAGTTTCGATGGAGACCCCGATGAAAACCCTGATGCGCGCGTCGGCCCTGGCGTTGGCCCTGGCGACCGCGGCCACGGCCCCGGCGGCCCTGGCCCAGACGGCCCCGGCCGCCGACAGCATGTTCCGCGCCACCACCCTGAACCTGTCCGCCTATGGCGAGACCCGGGTCGCCCCCGACATGGCTACGATCACCCTCGGCGTGATGACCGAGGGCAAGACCGCCGCCGAGGCCATGCAGGCCAACGCCGTGCGGATGAACGCGGTCATGGCCAGCCTGCGCAAGGCGGGCATCGCCGAACGCGACATCCAGACCTCGAACCTGAACCTCAGCCCGCAGTACCGGTATCAGGAGAACCAGCCGCCCCAGCTGGTGGGCTACCAGGCCTCCAACAACGTCACCATCACGGTGAACGACCTCAAGCGGCTGGGCCCTGCGGTGGACGCCTCGGTCAACGCCGGCGCCAACCAGGTCCAGGGAATCAGCTTCGGCCTGAAGGATCCGACGGCGGCGGAGAACGCGGCCCGCGAAGAGGCCGTGAAGGCCCTGGCCGCCAAGGCCGAGCTCTACGCCCGGGCCAGCGGCCACCGGGTGAGCCGCCTGGTCAACCTCAGCGAAAGCGGCGGCTACGCGGCTCCGCCGCCCATGCCCATGGTGGCCTACGCCGCCAAGCGGGAGATGGACGCCGGGACCTCGATCTCCGGCGGCGAGCTGAAGGTCCGGGTGGACATCAGCGGGCTCTACGAGCTGACCCGCTAGGGGGCCGACACCCCGGCCCGCCGGAAGGCGCCTTCCAGGCGGTCGGCCATCATCCGGCCCGGGAAGGCGCGGTCGCCCTCCATCACCGCGGCATAGACGAGGTCCTTGCCGGCCACCGGCCCGGCCGCCCAGCCGACGCCGCGCGAGCGGTCGGCTGTGGTCGGGCAGCTCCGGTAGCGGGGCTGTCCGTCCCTGGCCACGTCCGCCAGCAGGTCGGCCACGGCGATTTCCTCGCCGCCATCGCAGGCGGGGTAGCGCTTCGCGCAGGTGGTGGCGGTGTTGTAGCGGTACAGCGTCCGCCCGCCCCTGGCGGCGATCAGCACGCAGGTGTTGGGATCGCCCACGGCGCGGGAGACCGCCTCGTCGAGGACGGCCTTGTCCACCCCGGGCGGGGCGTCGGGCGCACAGCCGGTCAGCAGCAGGGCGCCGGCCGCGAGGCCGGCGGCGGCGAGGACGCTAGGCGGCCTTCTTGATCTCGTTGCCATCATCCAGGAGCACGACCGTGGGCGCATAGTTCCGGGCCTCTTCGGCCGGCAGCATGCCATAGGTCACCACGATCACCTTGTCGCCTTTCTGGACGAGGCGGGCGGCCGCGCCGTTTACGCCGATCACCTTCGACCCCCGCGGGGCCTCGATGGCGTAGGTGGTGAAGCGGGCGCCGTTGGTGATGTTCAGCACATCCACCTGCTCGTGCGGCAGGATGCCCGAGGCGTCCAGCAGGTCGCGGTCGATGGCGATCGAGCCTTCGTAGTCCAGGTCGGCCTGGGTCACCGTGGCCCGGTGCAGCTTGGACTTCATCAGGGTGAGCAGCATGCGCAGTCGTCCTCGTGGATCGTCCTCGTGGAACGCAGTCGCCGCGGGAGGCCCACGCACATGGCCTAAAACCCGCGAACACGGGTCCGCACGGAAGCTGGGCGCATATACGCACGCGAAGGCCCCTGTTCAATGCGGCAATGCAGCGTGGATGTCGCAAGGGAAGCCAGAGCCTGCGAAGCCTTACTCCGTAAGCGATTGCGTCGACCACCCGAGCTGCGGGCGCGGGCCTCGCCCCTGGTCTTCGGTGCAATGCAGCACGCCCGCCGCCTCCCGCCACGCCCTCGCCGCGGCCTTGACGAGCGCCACGACAGCGGGCGCTATGGCCCACCTGAACAATGATAAGGAGAATGGGGATGGACGGCGCTCAGGTTTCGCAGGGCCAGGCTCAAGGCTTCGATGCCGAGGCCCTGGCGCAGATCCCGACGGCCATGCAGGGCATGATCGACCAGGGCGCCCTCGCCGGCATGGTCACCCTCGTCTGGCGCAAGGGCGAGGTGGTCCAGGTCAACGCCCTCGGCTATCGAGACCTCGCGGCCAAGGCCCCCATGCAGCGGGACACGCTGTTCCGCATCGCCTCCATGTCCAAGCCGGTCACCTCCGTCGCCGCCCTGATGCTGGTGGAGGAAGGCAAGCTGAAGCTCGACGATCCGATCACCCGCTGGATCCCCGAGCTGTCCGACATGCAGGTCCTCAAGGACGCGACGGGCCCCATCGACCAGACCTATCCCGCCCCGCGCGACATCACCGTCGAGGACCTGCTGACCCATCGCTCGGGCCTGGCCTACGCCTTCACGTCCCAGGGCCCCATCGCCCAGGCGCACGAGGATGTGTTGGGCCCGCCGCTCGGCCACGGGATCACCCCCGACGAATGGCTGGCGAAGCTGGGAACCCTGCCGCTCAGCTACGCTCCCGGCGAGCGCTTCCACTACAGCCACGCCACGGAGGTGCTGGGCTTCCTGGTGGCGCGGATCGAGGGCAAGCGCCTGGGCGAGGTGCTGAAGGCCCGGATCTTCGATCCCCTGGGCATGGCGGACACCGACTTCTGGGTCGACCCGGCGGTGCAGCGCGAGCGCATGGCCCATCTCTACCAGGCGCCGCCCGAAGGCGGTCCGCTGAAGGATGTCTCCTGGCCCGAACCGCCGGCCCGCCTGCCCTTCGAGGCCGGCGGCGGCGGCCTGATCTCCACCGCCGACGACTATCTGAAATTCGCCCGCATGATGCTGGCTGGCGGCGAGCTCGACGGCGTGCGGCTGCTCAAGCCCGAAACCATCGAACTCATGCGCACCAACCGCCTTACCGAGGAACAGCGCAGCCACGGCTTCCTCGGCATGCCCTTCTGGCTCAGCCAGGGTTTCGGCCTCGGCGTCTCGATGATCCTCGACGCCGAGAAGCACGAGTGGATGGGCGCCGGCGGCGTCGGGGCCTTCGGCTGGCCAGGCGCCTTCGGCACCTGGTGGCAGGCCGACCCCACCGAGGACATGATCCTGATCTACCTGATCCAGGACTCCATGCCCCTCGGGCCCGAGGCGGTCACCGCCATGCAGGGCCAGCGCCCCACGGGCCGCATCGCCCTGCCGGTGTTCCAGAAGATGGTCTACGGGGCCCTGCGCAAATAGGCGTCTAGGGCTGGCGCGGGGCGACGCAGATCGGCCGGTCGCCGACCTTGTCGCCCTCCAGCGTCCCGTCCCGCGCGGCCTCGCGGCGCACGCGGTTCAGGGCCAGGTTCTCGGGCGGCGGGCTCTCGCCCGGTCCGCAGATAGGCACGCGCGTGCGCATGCCGCCCGCGGGGCACGTGCAGAGGTATTCGCTCTGGTCCACCCGGCTCGCAGGGACCTTGCAGCTGGCCGGGATCGCCGCCCCGCTTACGTCGATGCACTGGATGGTCCAGGTCGGCGGGCGCTCGCTCAGGGGCTGGGCGTACGCCGAGGCCGACGCCGCCATCAAGGCCAGGACGGTCAGGAGGGGTGCGCGCATCGTCGTCTCCTTGGATCTTCGACTCCGGCGAGCGCCCGGCGGGCGTTCACCATGTCCTTCAGCGACACCTTAACGCCGTCGGGCTATGAAAGGGGCATGGACGCGCTCTCCATCGCCCGTGGCGGCCTTTCCGCCGCCGAGCGCCGCTTCGAGGCGGCGGCCACCAAGATCGCCCAGGCGCCGAGCAGGGGCGACTCGGACCTCGCCGAGGGCATGGTCGAGCTGATCCAGGCCAGGCATCACTATTCCGCCAATCTCAAGGTCGTGCAGTTCGCCGACGAGATGTGGCGCTCGCTTCTCGAAATTCAGGTACGCTGAGGCCTTCTCAGCGCCGGCGCCCTGGCGCAGAATGCCGCGCACGCGCGGCGTTTGAGGACCGCGCGCCAGTTCTCCGGGGGATACGCCTTTGCATCGCCTCACGTCCGGCCTGGCCTTCAGCGCCGCGGCCCTGCTTCTCGCCGCCTGCCAGCCCAAGGCCGAGGAGCCGCAATACACCGGCCTCGATATGCAGGAGCTGATGGTCCATGTGATCGATCCGGCCGCCTTCGCCTTCTGGCGCGGCTCGGGCTACGAAATCACCGAGGAGGGCGAGCGCGACCTGTCGCCCACCACCGAGGAGGGCTGGAAAGTGGTCGAGGACGGCGCGGCCATGGTCGCCGAGGCCGGCAACCTCCTGATGCTGCCTGGCCGGGCCCGCGAGCCGGCCGACGAGTGGAACAAGTACGCCAAGCTGCTCACCGAGCGGGCCCTGGAGGCCAAGGCGGCCGCCGAGGCCAAGGACAAGCAGGCGGTCTTCGACACGGGCGGACGGCTCTACGAGGTCTGCGTCGCCTGCCACGACAAGTTCGTCATCGACCCGCTGGAAGAGGCCGACAAGGCCGCCGGCCACTAGGCACGAAAAAGGGGAGCCTCGCGGCTCCCCTTTCCATATCCGCCGGTCGCGGCGCCCTACCGTTCGGTCGGGTCCGAACCGTCCTTCGGCGCGCCGGTGCCCGACGAGCCCATGAAGATCTTGCGGCCGTCCGCGAAGGTCACGTCTCGGCCGTTGGCCTTGCAGGCCGGCTTGCAGAGCTTGTCCTTCGACTGGTAGCCGCGGACCACGATCTCGGTGCCGGGCTTCAGCGAGTTCCGGTCGATGCCGGCCCGCAGCAGGGTGTTCGGCGTGCCGCCCTCCACCATCCACGCGCCCTGGGCGTATTCGGGGTTGGTGTTGTTCATGTGCACCCAGGCGTGCGGGTTGATCCACTCCACGCGGGTGACCTTGCCGCGCAGCAGGACCGGGGCCTTGCCGTCGAATTCCGCCGCGAAGGCGTGGTGGGCCACGGCCGCCCCGCCGGCGAGCGCGCCGCCGAGGACGGTCCCGGCCACCGCGCCAATGATCCAGTGCTTCTTATCCATCTTGCGCCTCCAACGCCGGATGTCGGTTCAATGTCCTGTCGTCGTCTCGTTGCGGATGGCGGCCCGGGCGGGCCGCCGCCCGGTCACTTCAGCGGTTCTTTCCGCAGGTGGCCGTACATGAGCTCTTCCACGAACTCGACGCACTTGAACTGGTTCAGATGGGCGTCCTCGCCGATGCGCCGGTAGAGGTTCATGCTCATCTTCCACGGACGGGTGAAGGTGTCCGGGTCGGTGATGGTCGCCTCGTAGCGCATGGTGTTCGGACCGGTGGGCGTGTAGCGCTCCACCACCGTCATGTTGGCCGAGTGGTGGTTGCCGGCCCGGTCGAACCAGGTGCGGTCGTTCTGGCCGGTGACCGTGATCTCCAGGGTGTCGCCGTCCCAGCGGGCCACGGACTGGCCCATCCAGCTGTCCACCGGCGGTGGGCCCGGATCGTCGAACATCACGTTCCGCACCGCGCCCGCATATTCGTAGGCGATCAGCATGGACTTGTCGGACTGGAAGATCTGGAACGGCAGGTGCATGTAGTTCGCCCGCGGCACGCCCGGCAGGTAGCACTTCACCTCGGGGTCGCGTTCCAGGTAGTTCGCCCGGTTCTCGTCGCGGATGGCCTTGGCCTCGGGCGTGTAGGGAATCTCCCCGCCTTCCACCACGCCTCGGCCGCCCGGCACGGCGCCCACAGCGCCCAGGGCCAGGACTTCCTGGGCCGGCAGCGGCTGCACCGGCCCCGGCCGCATCTGCAGGGCCGGCCGCGCGGCGTGGGGCTCGATGTCCCAGCCGGCCGAGTTCATCACCTGCCAGACGCCATTGAGGTCGGGGAACTTGGTGCCCGGCAGGCGCGGGGCCTTGTAGGTCGCCGCCGCCTTGGCCTTGGGCTGGGCCACTGCGGGCGCCGCGCCCGTCGCCAGGGCCAGGACCGCGACAGCCGCTGCTGCTGCTCTGATCATGCGCTCGTTTCCCCCTGACCCCGTCCGGTCCGCCGGCGGGGCTTTTCTTCATCCAACCTAATCAACGTTCAGTCTCTGCGCCAGCGGCTGCGGGCGCTTTGACAGGACCGGCGTCGGCGAGTAGCGGACGGCATGGCCATCCGACCTCTTTTTGTAACCCCGATCTACGAAGCAAGCCTTACAACAGACCGAAGCTTCGAAAATTTCAATGCCGAGATTTTCGACGCCTGCCGGATGTTGCAGGAAGAGGACGTAGCCGGTCGCGCCTGGTGCCGTGAGCACGGCTATGGCGGCTACACCTCCTACGCGTCCCTGGACGACCTGCCCCAGCGGGTGAGCGTGTTCGCGGACCTGAAACTCAAACTCGACCGCCATGCCCGAGCCTTCGCCGAGGCCCTGCACTTCGACCTCGGCCGCGGGCGGCTGAAGCTGGACAGCCTGTGGGTCAATGTCCTCAAGCCGGGGGCGGCCCACACGAGCCACATCCACCCGCACAGCGTGATCTCGGGCACCTACTATGTGGAGACCCCGCCGGGGGCGAGCGCCCTGAAGATCGAGGACCCGCGCCTGGCGATGATGATGGCCGCCCCGCCCCGGCGCGCGGACGCTCCCGAGGAGGCCCAGCCCTTCGTCTATCTCCAGCCCAGCCCGGGCACGATCTACATGTGGGAAAGCTGGCTGCGCCACGAGGTGCCGGCCAACCGCGCCAAGACCCCGCGGGTGTCGGTCAGCTTCAACTACGGCTGGCGCTGAGGCGCGGCCAAGGCCCCGGCGCCCGCGAGCGCCGGGGTCCCGTCATCGGTCAACGGGCGAACTTGCCGCCGAAGAAGTCGCCCTTGTTCCAGGCCGGGCGCTCGGCCCCGTCGGTTAGCTCGCGGGCGATCTCGTAGTTGATCTTCGCGAACTTGGCGCCGGCCGCGTAGTCGATGGGCTGGCTGAGGTCGTCGCAGACCTTGTGGTAGCAGCCCTTCAGGAAGCCGGTGAACTTCTCCTCGCCGCCGTTCTGGAAGCCGGTCATCAGGAACACCGACGGCACCCCCACCTCCACGAAGCGGTAGTGGTCCGAGCGGGTGAACAGGCCCTCGTCCGGCAGCGGGTCGCCCGAGAGCGCCACGCCCACCCGGGCCGCCGCCCGGCGCACCGCCGGGCCGATGGTCGACCGGTCCGCCCCGAACGCCACCACGTCGGTGAAGTCGTAGGTCAGGATCGGCATGTCGAGGTTGACGTTGGCCACCGCCGTCACGCCGCCGGGATTGCGGGCGAAGTATTCCGCCCCGACCAGCCCCTTCTCCTCGGCCGTGACCAGCAGGAACAGCACCGAGCGCTTGGGCCGCTGGCCGCTTTCGACGAAGGCGCGGGCGACCTCCAGGGTCGTGGCCACCCCGCCGGCGTTGTCCAGGGCGCCGTTGTAGATGCGGTCCTCGCCGGGCTTGGCGTCCTCGCGCACGCCCTCGTGGTCCAGGTGGGCCGACAGCACCACCGTCTCGGCCTTCAGGGTCGGGTCCGCGCCCTCCAGCAGGGCGGCGACGTTGCGGCTCTCGCTCTCCACCAGCTCGGTCCGCACCTGCGCCGAAAGGCTGGCCGGCAGGTCGAAGCGCGGCGTCACGCCCTCCGCGGTCGCCGCCGCGGCGTAGATGCGCTCCAGCGGGACCTTGGCGCCGGCGAACAGCTTGTGCGCGCCCTCCACGCTGAGGGTGCCCAGGCTCGGGGTGTTGGGGGCCACCACGAACGGCGCGCCGTCCGGCCCGCGCCAGGTCATGTTCCAGTTGCGCCAGTGCTTCGCCGACTGGGCGAAGGGCCGCATCTTCTCGGTGGCGGGGGTATAGATGGTGATCAGCCCCACCGCCCCGCGCTTCTCGGCCTCGAGCCGCTTGGTGCGGTTGTTGCGGTAATAGGCCCGCTCCTCGGACTGGAACGCCCGGGGCGCCCCGTCCAGGACGACGACGATCTTCCCCTTTACATCCAGGCCCCTGTAGTCGTCGCGTCCACGCTCGGGCGCCACCACGCCGTAGCCGGCGAAGACCAGCGGCGCCGAGACGGCGAGCTCGGCCTTCAGGGGATTGCTCGCGACCATATAGTCCTGACCGAAGGCCAGGGCGGTCTCGCGGCCCTTGGCGTCACGCAGCACCATCCGCCCCTCGTCCGCGGGCCGGAACGAGGTCATCGGCGTCTTCTGGAAGTAGGTCCCCGCATCGCCGGCCGGCGTCAGGCCCAGCTGGGCGAACTGCGAGGCGGCGTACTGGGCGGCGATGTCATAACCCCGGGTGCCCGCCTCACGCCCCTCCAGCAGATCGCTGGCCAGGAACGACATGTGGGCCCGGATGCGGTCGGCGGACGAGGCCCCCGCCGTCTGCGCCGTGGCGGCCGACGCGACCGAAAGCGCCGCCACAGCGGCGGCCATGAACCTGATGGAACGCATGGAGTCTCCCCGACGTCTGGGAGACGGTTCTAGGCGTGGCCATTCCGGAACGCCAGCGACAGGCGGTCGCGGGCGCCCCGGCCTTCCGACGTCCTCAGGCCTTGGCCCGGTCCATGTTCTCGGCGAAGCGCTGGAACAGATAGAGGCTGTCCGTCGGGCCCGGCGAGGCTTCGGGGTGGTGTTGCACCGAGAACACCGGCTTGTCCTTCAGCGCGATGCCGGCGTTGGTGCCGTCGAACAGGCTGACGTGGGTCTCCACCACGGGCCCAGGCAGGCTGTCCCGGTCCACGGTGAAGCCGTGGTTCATGGACACGATCTCCACCTTGCCGGTGGTGAGGTCCTTCACCGGGTGGTTGGCCCCGTGGTGCCCCTGGTCCATCTTCACGGTCTTGGCGCCGAGGGCCAGGGCCAGCATCTGGTGGCCGAGGCAGATGCCGAACACCGGCTTGCCGCTTTCCACCAGCTTACGGATTTCCGGCACCGCGTACTGGCCGGTGGCGGCCGGGTCGCCCGGGCCGTTCGACAGCAGCACGCCGTCCGGATTGCGCTTCAGTATCTCTTCGGCGGGAGTGTTGGCCGGCACCACCGTCGCCCGGGCGCCCACCGAGGTCAGGGCCCGCAGGATGTTCCGCTTCACGCCGTAGTCGACGACCACAACCTCGTACTTCGGATTGTCCAGGGGCTTGGCGTAGCCGTCCTCCCAGCTCCACAGACCCTCGTCATAGACGAACGGCTGCAGGGTGGTGGCTTCCTTGGCGAGGTCGAGGCCCACCAGGCCGCTCCACTCGCGCGCCTTGGCGGCCAGGGCCTCCAGGTCGAACTTGCCCTCGGGATTGTGGGCGATCACCGCGTGCGGCATGCCCTGCTCGCGGATGCGGCGGGTCAGGGCGCGGGTGTCGACGCCCGCCAGGCCCACCACGCCGCGGCGGCTCATCCAGGTCTCGAGGTCGCTGTCCGCCCGCCAGTTGGCCGGACGGGTCGGAACGTCGCGGAAGATCGCGCCACGGGCCGCGGTCTCGGCCGAGCCCGACATCTGCTCAATGTCCTGCACGTTCGTCCCGACATTGCCCACATGCGGGAAGGTGAAGGCCACGATCTGGGCCATGTACGACGGGTCGGTCAGGATCTCCTGATAGCCGGTCATGGCGGTGTTGAAGCACACCTCGCCCACGGCTTCGCCTACGGCGCCGACGCCGACGCCTTGCAGGACTGTTCCGTCGGCCAACACCAGCACTCCGGTGACGCCAGGCAGCAGGTCACGGCTCATGGTGTTGGGACTCCTTGTGGGCAAACGGCCGCGTAGGTAGTGACTCACTTCCACGCGGTCAATCAGGCGGGGACGCTATGGCGCACATCGATCCGGAACGCGAGGCCTGGGAGGTTTTTAAAAGCCTGCCCCGCGACCAGCCCATTCACATGCTCAATCTCATCAAGCTGCGGCCGGTGGCGGAATATCCCGAGGGGCACCCTAATCACGGCCAGGGCCTGAGCGGCCTCGAGGCCTATCGCGCCTACGGCCGCACCACCTCGCATATCTTCAAGCGCCTGGGCGGACGTCAGGTCTGGGTGGGCAAGCCGCAGGTCACCGTCACCGGCCCGGCCTCCGAGGCCTGGGACCTGGCGTTCATCGCCGAATATCCCAACGCCGAGGCCTTCATCGCCATGGTGCGCGACCCCGAGTACCGCGAACTCGTCCAGCACCGGACGGCGGCGGTGGCCGACAGCCGCCTGATCCGCATGAGTCCGCTGGAGCCCGGCGAGGGCTTTGGGGAATAGCGGTCGGAAACGAGGGAAGCCTGGCCTTTCGGCCGAAGGCGGCCCGAGGCATGCTTCGGCCATGCTGGCCCTTCGACCCAATTGCGAGTGCTGCGACCGCGACCTTGCGCCGGACAGTCCCGATGCGCGCATCTGCAGCTTCGAATGCACCTTCTGCGCCGACTGCGCCGAGACCCGCTTCGGCGGCCTGTGCCCCAACTGCGGGGGCGAGCTGGTGCGCCGACCGATTCGCCCCCCGGCCGCCCTCGCCCGCTACCCGGCCTCCGCCGAGCGGGTGGTGAAGCCCCACGGCCCCGCCCTCGCCTGATCCCAGGCAGCCTGACCCCGGCTAGTTCACCGACGCCGTCAGGGCCGCCTCAATGGCGCCGAGCAGCGCTTCCACCCGCAGCGGCTTGGCCACATGGCCGTCCGCCCCCGCCGCCGCGCTCGCCGCCCGGTCCTCGGGCGAGGTGTTGGCCGACAGCACCACCGCCGGCGTGCGGGCCAGGCCCCGGGCCTGTTCCTCGGCCCGGATGACACGGATCGCCTCCAGGCCGTCCGCCACCGGCATCCGCAGGTCCATCAGCATCAGGTCGAAGCCGCCGCTCCGCCAGGCCTGCACCGCCTCGAAACCGTTCTGCACGGTCACCACCTCGGCCCCCGCCGCCTGCAGCATCAGCCCCAGCACCTTGCGGTTGGTGGGATTGTCGTCGGCGGCCAGCACCCTCAGCGGCCGGTCGCCCTCGGGCAGGTGGGCCGGCCCGTCGCCGTCCGGGGCAAAGTCGGCGTCGCCATAGTCCAGGAGCCCGGCCACCAGCCGGTCGAGCTGCCGCGCGGAGTCGCGGATCTCCGAGACCAGGGCCCGCTGGCGCGGATCAAGCGTGGTGGCGTCCAGCGCCTGAAGCAGGCCCAGCACCCCGTTCAGCGGCGTGCGCAACTCATGGCTCATGTCGGCCAGGAACTCGGTCTTCGCCCGGTGGGCCGCCTCGGCGTGGGCCAGGGCCGCCTCCAGGGCGGCGGCCTGGCGCTTCATCTCGGTGATGTCGACCCGCAGGCCGATCACCCCGCCGTCCGAGGTCCGCCGCTCCTCGATCATCAGCCAGCGGCCGTCCGCCACCTGCTGCTCGTGGCGCTCGCCGGTGGCGGCCTTCAGCTTGGCCATCCGCTCGGCCAGCCAGGCCTCCTCCCGCCCCACCGCGTCGGGATAGTCGCCCCGCCGCACGCCCTCGCGCAGGGTGTCGATCAGCCGGGCCCCCGGCCGGAACAGGTCGGCCGAGCGGTGGTAGATTTCGGCGTAGCGCCGGTTCCAGAGGATGTAGCGTCCCTCGGCGTCGAGGAAGACCACGCCTTCGGGCAGCACGTCGATGGCCTCGCGCAGACGCGCCTCGGCCAGCCGCGCCTCGGCCTGCGCTTCGGCCAGGGCCTGGGCCTGGGCCTGGGCGCCAAAGCGCTTCGCCAACCATGCGCGCAGGCCGCCCGCCATACCTATTCTCCGAATCGACCGGGCTCAGCATGGCCCGAGATCTCGAACGCCGCTCTCCGAGCCTTGCTCTCCGCTGCGATCGGGGCCGGGCGCCCTGCCCGCGCACAGCCGGCGCCCGGCGATTGCGCAGCCGAGGCCCGCCTCATAAAGACCGCGCCATGCGCATCACCACGGTCGGCCTCGATGCCGACGACACGCTCTGGCACAACGAAGGCATCTTCCGGCTGACCCAGGCCAGGTTCCTGGAGCTGATGGCCGACCATGCCGAGGCCCCCGTGCTCGAGGCCAAGCTGCGCGAGGTGGAGAAGCGCAACCTTCGGCTCTACGGCTATGGCGTGAAGGGCTTCACGCTCTCGATGATCGAGACCGCCATGGAGCTCACCGGCAACAACGCCCCCGGCCGTCTGATCGCCGACATCCTGGCCGCCGGGCGCGAGATGCTCACCGAACCGGTGGAGCCCCTGCCCGGCGTCGAGAAGGCCCTGGCCGAGCTGTCCGAGGCCTACCGCCTGGTGCTCATCACCAAGGGCGACCTGCTGCACCAGGAGCAGAAGCTCGCCGCCTCCGGCCTCGGCGATCTGTTCGCCGCCGTGGAGATCGTGTCTGAGAAGGACGCCTCCACCTACGAACGGGTCTTCGCCCGCCACGGCACGGGCGCCGCCCAGGCGGCCATGTGCGGCAACTCCATGCGCTCCGACATCCTGCCGGCCCTGGAGGCGGGGGCCTATGCGGCCTACGTCCCCTATCCGCTGATCTGGGAGCATGAGATGGCCGACGCCCCGCAGGGCCATCCGCGCTTTGCCGAACTGGCCAGCATCTCCGAGCTTCCCGCCTGGGTCCGCAGCCTCACCTGACCGGGGCACCCCCAACGCCGCGCCGCCCAGCCGCTGAGCTCCGCGGCGCGACCCGCACGATTTTCCACGGCTCGATGTCACAGCCGCGCCGGCTCGTCCGTCCTTGTGGACGAACGACGGAGGGGCGGGATGCTTCGCAATTGGGATGGATGGCTGGCGGCGGCCCTGGGCCTGGTCCTGGCGGCCAATGGCCTCGCCATGCTGTTCGCGAGCCTGGCCTGGTACGACGCCGTACCGGGCGTCCCCGCCACCGGCCCCTACAACGCCCACTTCGTTCGTGACGTCGGCGCCGCCTATCTGGTCGCCGCCCTGGGGCTGGCCTGGTTCGCCTGGCGCCGCCGCGAGGGCTGGCCGGCCCTGGCGGCGGGCGCGGCGTTCCTGACCTTCCACGCCGCCATCCACGTCTATGACGCCGCCTGCAGCCCCACGCCCTGGGCGGACGTCCGCCGCGACCTGGTCGGGGTCCATCTGTTCGCCGCGGCGCCCCTGGCGCTCGCCATCTTCCGCAAACCGGCCCCATCCCATGACTGAGGAGACCACGCTCATGCTCCGCGCCTACCTCTCGCGCTGGATCGACGGCTTCGAGGCGCGCTACGGCTACGACGCCAGCTACATGCGTCATGTCCTGCGGGCGAGCCCCGCCAGCCTGCTGAAGTTCACCGCCGGTACGCGCGCCGCCGACGCTAGCGCCGCCCCTGCCGAGGCGATGGTCGCCGCCGGGCTCGTGGGAACCATGGCCGAGGACTGCGGCCCCTGCACCCAGATCTCCTGTGACATCGCCCTGGAGCACGGAGTCGACCCCGGGGTGCTGCGGTCCATCCTGGCCGGCGACGAGCAGGGCATGGGCGAGACCGCCGCTCTCGCCTGGCGCTTCGCCCGCGCCAGCCTCGCCCGCGACATGGAGGCCTGCGACCCGCTGCGCGACGAGATCGTCCGCCGCTGGGGCGACCGGGGCCTGGTGGCGCTCTCCCTCGCCATAACCGCCGCGCGCATGTACCCGACGCTCAAATACGCCCTGGGCTACGGCAAGGCCTGCTCCCAGGTCACCGTCGACGGGGAGGCCGTCGCCCCGCAGCGGCTCGCGGCCTAGGATGGCGGCCATGGATCCGGCGCTCACCGCAACCTTCGAGGCCCACCGCCCCCGCCTCATCCGCCTCGCCTATCGCATGCTGGGCCAGGTGTCCGAGGCCGAGGACGCCGTTCAGGACGCCTGGCTGCGGTGGACCCGGGCCGCCCAGAAGGTAGACGATCCCGCCGCCTGGCTGGTGCGCGCCACCACCCGTCTGTGCATCGATCGCCTGCGCCGGGCCAAGGCCGAGCGCGAGGCCTATCGCGGCCCCTGGCTGCCCGAGCCCCTGATCGAGCCGCTCACCGACGATCCCGTGGAGCGGGCGGAAGAAGTGTCGGTGGCGTTCCTCCTGGCCCTGGAGCGGCTCTCGCCCCTGGAACGCGCCGTCTTCCTGCTGCACGACGTATTTGAACAGGACTACGCCCGGGTGGCCCAGGCCCTGGATCGCTCCGAAACCGCCGTCCGCCAGCTCGCCAGCCGCGCCCGGGCTCACGTCCAGGACGCCCGCCCGCGCTTCTCGGTGGACGAACGGCGCGCCCGGGAGCTGGCCGAGGCCTTCGCCGCCGCCGCGGCCCAAGGCGACGACTCCCGCCTCGCGGCCCTGCTCACCGAGGACGCCATCATGGTGTGCGACGGCGGTGGCAAGCGGAAGGCGGCCCTGCGGGTGCTGGTGGGCCGGGACGATGTGATCGGCCTCCTGCGCGGCCTGCGCTGGCGCGGGGCCTTCCCCACCGGGACCGACCTCGAGCCCGTCCGGGTCAATGGCTGCCCGGGCTTGCTCCTGCGCCTGCCGGACGGCCCCCAGACCATCGCCTTCGAGCCTGGCGACGACGGCCGCATCGCCGCCATCTACGTCACGCGCAACCCGGACAAGCTGGCGCACGTGCGCTGACGACCGCACCTGTCGCACCGTTTCCGCGATATCATCCACAGGCCGGCGCGACTCATCCACAGGCTGTCGCGCGGCGAAGTGCTAGCGGTAATCCATGGTCGGGCGGTTCGACGAACGCTTCATCGACGAGCTTAAGGGGCGCCTCCGTCCGTCGGACGTGATCGGTAAGACCGTCAAGCTGCGCAAGCAGGGCCGCGAGTACGTGGGCCTGTCGCCCTTCAACAAGGAAAAGACCCCCTCGTTCTATGTGAACGACGAGAAGGGCCAGTTCTTCGATTTCTCGTCCGGCAAGACCGGCGACATCATCACCTTCGTCCAGGAGACCGAGCGGCTGTCCTTCGCCGAGGCCGTGGAGAAACTGGCGGCCGAGGCGGGCCTGGCCCTCCCCGCCGCCGATCCGCGCGGCGCCGAGCAGGAGAAGAGGCGCCAGGGCCTGGCCGACTGGCTGGAGATGGCCGCCCAGTGGTTCGAGGCCGAACTGCGCCGCCCGCCCGGCCGCGAAGCCAGGGCCTATCTCGAACGGCGCGGCCTGCCTGAGAGCGAATGGAGCCGCTTCCGCCTGGGGTTCTCTCCGCCCGGGCGCACGGTCCTGAAGGACTATCTGGTGGCCAAGGGCGCCCGGCCCGCCGAGCTGGTGGACGCGGGTCTGCTGGTGGCCCCCGAGGACGGCGGCGCGCCCTACGACCGGTTCCGCGACCGCATCATCTTCCCGATCCTCGACGCCCGGGGCCGGGTGGTCTCCTTCGGCGGCCGGGCCATGGATCCCGAGGCCCGGGCCAAGTACCTCAACGGTCCCGAGACCGCGGTCTTCCACAAGGGGAACAACCTCTACGGCCTGTCCGAGGCCCGGAAGATCCTGGCTGCCGCCCGAGCTGACGAACACCCGCCGCTGGTGGTGGTGGAAGGCTATATGGACGTCATCGCCTGCCTGCGGGCGGGCGTGCCCGCGGTGGCGCCCATGGGCACGGCCCTCACCGAGGAGCAGATGGAGGTGCTGTGGCGCCACCATCCCGAGCCCACCCTTTGTTTCGACGGCGACCGGGCCGGCCGCCAGGCCGCGGGCCGGGCCATCGATCGGGCGCTGCCCCTCCTGAAACCGGGCCGCAGCTTCCGCTTCGCCATCGTCGAGGGCGGCAAGGACCCCGACGACGTCCTGCGCGAACAGGGCCCGGCCGCCCTCAAGGCCCAAATCGAGAAGACCACGCCCTTCGTCGAGGCGCTGTTCATCCGCGAGCGCGACCTGGAGCCCCTCGACACCCCCGAGCGCCGGGCCTCGCTCAAGGTGCGCCTGCGCAAGCTCGCCGCCACCATCGGCGATCCGGACCTCTCCCAGGCCTACAAGGAGGACCTGCTCGGCCGCTTCGAGCAGCTGTGGCCCACCCGCCAGCCGGTCTACACCGTGGGGGCGGCGGGCCGCGAACTGGCGCGCCGGCGCTGGGACCGCCGCCCGGCCGTCGCCGGCGCCACCGACGAGGTCAAGCGCGCCGCCCAGGCCCTCAAGGGCTCGCCCCGCCCCCTGGCCGCCGCCCTGGCCGTGGCCGCGCTCCGGGACCCCAGCCTGATCGACGACTCCATCGAGCTCGTGGGCGCCCGCGGCTTCGGCGACGAGAAGCTGGACGCCATCGCCCAGGCGCTGGTCAGCCTGCGCTACGAGGCCGAGGACGCCGAATTCGACGCCGTGGTCCGCCGCCTGCGCGACCGCGGCGTGGCCGAGGAGACCCTGGCCAAGCTGGAGCAGGACGCCCGCCGGGCCGGGGTCGCCGCGCCGTTCCTCGACGCCGGGGCCGCCCGCGACCGGGTCCGGGCCCTCTGGCGCCAGGCCTTCGACCTGCTGATGAACCTGGAAGCCCTGGAGCGGGCCGTGGAGTCGGCGGTGGGCGACATGGCCCGCGACCCCAGCGCCGCCCAGGCCCTGATCAACCTCAAGGCCGAGCGCGACCAGCTCCGCCGGCTGATCAATTCAGACTGGGCGGGCCAGTCACACGACAAGCCGGTCCTGCCGCACTGACGTCCCTTGCGCCGGCCGTTCCGTCCCGTGAGGGCCGCCGGGTGGCGGGGCGAAAACATTCCCCTTCTCGGCGTGGGGGCATCTTGACTCGAAAGACTCGGCACGCCATGTGGCGGCGTGCGGATTTAGCGCGCTGTCGACAGGCATCCACCGGGCCGCTGCGACCTTCGGGCGCGCCCACATGATGAAGCCGGTGCCTCCCTCGATGCGTGGTGATCCCAGGGCTTGCGCTGCGGGGGGCGACCTTCGCGGTCGCTTGGACGTGGCCGGGCCATGTCGAGCGGGCGAGACCCTGAGCACGCACGATCAGAACGGAACGAATTTGGCGGATACCGGGTCGTAACGTCGCGGCCCCTATGGATTTTACCGTCGCCCATTATCTGGGGCCCGCTGCCCGTAAGGGTCGGGAACCACGTCGGAGACCTCGATGAGCTCGAACACAGCCGAAGCCGAAACGCCCGAAACCACTCAAGGCGACGGCCCGCTGCTCGATCTGACGGACGCCGCAGTCAAGAAATTCATCAAGCAGGCCAAGGCCCGCGGCTACGTCACCATGGACGAGCTGAACAAGGTGATGCCCTCGGAAGAGGTCACCTCCGAGGCCATCGAAGACACCTTGGCCATGCTCAATGAAATGGGCGTCAACGTCGTCGAGTCCGAAGAGGACGCCGAGACCAACGAGGTCGCGGTCCGCGAGGAAAGCGCCGTCGTCGAGACGACCAAGGAGCCGGCCTACGACCGCACCGACGACCCGGTGCGGATGTACCTGCGCGAGATGGGCTCGGTGGAGCTGCTGTCGCGTGAGGGCGAAATCGCCATCGCCAAGCGCATCGAGGCCGGCCGCGACACCATGATCCGCGGCCTGTGCGAAAGCGCCCTCACCTTCGAGGCCATCATGGTGTGGCGCGAAGAGCTGGAGGGCGGCCGCATCCTGCTGCGCGAGGTGATCGACCTCGAACAGACCTACGGCGGCCAGAACCCGGCCGCCGACGCGGCCCCGGCCGAAGAGGCCGAGGCGGGCGCCGAAGGCGAAGGCGAGAGCGACGACGACTTTGACGATGGCGCCGGCCCGACCATCAGCGCCATGGAGGCCGAGCTGCGCGAGGGGGTCATGGCGACCCTCGACGTGATCGCCGCCGAGTTCGAGAACTTCCGTCACCTGCAGGAAAAGCTGGTCGCCGCCCGCCTGCGCGGCGAAGACCTGTCGGAAGAGGACCGCAAGGCCTATCAGGCCGCCAGCGGCGCCATCGTCCGCCAGCTCAAGACCCTGAAGCTGAACAACAACCGCATCGAGGCTCTGGTCGAGCAGCTCTATGCGATCAACAAGCGCCTGATGGTGCTGGAAGGCCGCCTGCTGCGCCTGGCCGACAGCTACGGCATCAGCCGCCAGGAGTTCCTGAAGGCCTACCTCGGCCAGGAGATGGCCCCCGACTGGACCGAACAGGTCAAGAAGCTGGGCGTCCGCTGGACCAAGTTCGCCGAGAACGACGCCGCCCAGATCGCCGAGATCCGCAACGAGATCGCGGCCCTGGCCCAGGAAACCGGCGTGCCGATCGACGACTACCGCCGCATCGTCCAGACGGTGCAGAAAGGCGAGCGCGAGGCCCGTCAGGCCAAGAAGGAGATGGTCGAGGCCAACCTGCGCCTCGTGATCTCCATCGCCAAGAAGTACACGAACCGCGGCCTGCAGTTCCTGGACCTCATCCAGGAGGGGAACATCGGCCTGATGAAGGCGGTGGACAAGTTCGAGTACCGCCGCGGCTACAAGTTCTCCACCTACGCCACCTGGTGGATCCGGCAGGCGATCACCCGCTCGATCGCCGACCAGGCCCGGACCATCCGCATTCCGGTGCACATGATCGAGACGATCAACAAGATCGTCCGCACCAGCCGCCAGATGCTGCACGAGATCGGCCGCGAGCCGACCCCGGAGGAACTGGCCGAGAAGCTGGCCATGCCGCTGGAAAAGGTGCGCAAGGTCCTGAAGATCGCCAAGGAGCCGATCTCGCTCGAAACGCCCATCGGCGACGAGGAGGATTCGCACCTCGGCGACTTCATCGAGGACAAGAACGCCGTCCTGCCTATCGACGCGGCCATCCAGTCGAACCTGCGCGAGACCACCACCCGCGTGCTCGCCTCGCTGACGCCCCGCGAGGAGCGCGTCCTGCGGATGCGCTTCGGCATCGGCATGAACACCGACCACACCCTGGAAGAGGTCGGCCAGCAGTTCTCGGTGACTCGCGAACGGATCCGTCAGATCGAGGCCAAGGCGCTTCGCAAGCTGAAGCACCCGTCGCGCTCGCGGAAGCTGCGCAGCTTCCTCGACAGCTGAGGTCCGCCGAAACCGGGCGTGTCCCGGAGTGCTTACCGGGGGATGGTCACCGCCGCCCCCCGCGGCGCCTGGTCGATGGTCATCAGCCGCACCGGCTCGTCACCCAGGACCACGGCCTCGTGCCACTGGTCCACCGCGTCCACCAGCCACTCGCCGGGCCGGGGCTCGTACACCGCGCCGGTGTCGAGGTTGGTCACCCGCAGGCGGCCGGATAGCACCTGCACGACCCGCGGATAGGGATGCTTGTGGGCGGCGAGCCGTCCGCCCGGGGCCAGGGTCGTTTCCGACACCGTCACCCGCAGGGGGCCGCCCGGAACCGTGATCGGCTGTCCCGTCAGGGTGGCGTCCAGGGTCGCCAGAGGGCGCGTCACCGGCGCCGGCTGGGCGAGGGTCGGCCCGGCGAGCAGCACGGCCACGGCGGCAAGAACGACGTTTCGCATCCCGCCACGATGGCCCACGGCGAGGCTTGCGGCAACGCAGCCCATGCAAAGGGCCGAGGCGCTAGCGCCCCGGCCCTCCCGGCAAACTCTTCAGTCAGTTCTAGGCGGCGACCTTGCGCGGCTTGCGTGAGGCCGCCCGCTTGGCCTTGGCCCGTTCCAGGCGGGCCTGACGGCGCTGCTCGGCCTCGCTCTCCAACGAGGGAAGAAGCTCGGCCGCAGCCGCCTGCTGCTTGGCATCGCCCTGTTCGCTCAGCCGCCGGGCGTTGGCCAGAAGGTTCACGACCTCGTCGTCGCTGAGGGTGGGGATTCTCTCGAGCAGGGTCATGTGGCCTCCGTTCCGGTCTCGCACGTAACAGTGCGCTTTGGAAAAGAGAGAGCCTGAGCGGCGAGTTAGTTGCGTGATTCAAAAGATAAATTTCTGGGAACCCGGCGATAATCCCGTTCATCTTCCTGGCCGCGACGCCGCTGCGCTTGCGTCCGTTCGCCTTGCCCTCTAAATCGCCCGCTTAACCTGCAGTTCACACACGGTGTCGGGCGCGCCAAATCGCGCGGCCGCCCTTGCGCGCGAGAAGAGATGCCCAAACGCACCGATATCTCCTCGATCCTGATCATCGGCGCCGGCCCGATCGTCATCGGTCAGGCCTGTGAGTTCGACTACTCGGGGGTCCAGGCGTGCAAGGCCCTGCGCGCCGAGGGTTACCGGATCATCCTGGTGAACTCGAACCCGGCGACGATCATGACCGATCCGGAGATCGCCGACGCCACCTATATCGAGCCGATCACCCCGGAGATGGTCGAAAAGATCATCGAGAAGGAGCGGCCCGACGCCCTGCTGCCCACCATGGGCGGCCAGACGGCCCTAAACACCGCCCTCGCCCTGGAGCGTAACGGCGTGCTGGCCAAGTACGGCGTCGAGATGATCGGCGCCCGCGCCGACGTCATCGACAAGGCCGAGGACCGTCAGAAATTCCGCGACGCCATGGACGCCATTGGCCTGGAGAGCCCGCGCTCCCACGTGGCCCACACCATGGAAGAGGCGATGGTTGGCCTGGAGCAGGTCGGCCTGCCGGCGATCATCCGCCCGTCCTTCACCCTCGCCGGCACCGGCGGCGGCATCGCCTACAACGTCGAGGAGTTCAAGGAGATCGTCGAGCGCGGCCTCGACCTCTCGCCGACCACCGAGGTCCTCATCGAGGAAAGCGTCCTCGGCTGGAAGGAATACGAGATGGAGGTGGTCCGCGACCGGGCGGACAACTGCATCATCATCTGCTCGATCGAGAACGTGGACCCCATGGGCGTCCACACGGGCGATTCCATCACCGTCGCCCCGGCGCTCACCCTCACCGACAAGGAATATCAGCGCATGCGGGCGGCCTCGATCGCCGTGCTGCGCGAGATCGGCGTGGAGACCGGCGGCTCCAACGTCCAGTTCGCCATCAATCCGAAGGACGGCCGCATGGTCGTCATCGAGATGAACCCGCGGGTGTCGCGCTCATCGGCCCTGGCCTCCAAGGCCACCGGCTTCCCGATCGCCAAGGTCGCCGCCCGCCTGGCGGTGGGCTACACCCTCGACGAGCTGATGAACGACATCACGGGCGCCACGCCCGCCTCGTTCGAGCCGTCCATCGACTACGTCGTCACCAAGATTCCGCGCTTCGCCTTCGAGAAGTTCCCGGGTTCCGAGCCCTACCTGACCACCCAGATGAAATCGGTGGGCGAGGTCATGGCCATCGGCCGCACCTTCGCCGAGAGCCTGCAAAAGGCCCTGCGCGGCCTGGAGACCGGCCTCACCGGCCTCGATGAGGTCGCCATTGAAGGCGCCGGCGATCCCGAGACGGGGCATGCAGCCATCCTCCGCGCCCTGGGCACGCCCACCCCGGACCGCCTGCGCGTCATCGCCCAGGCCTTCCGCGCCGGCCTTACCTGCGACGAGATCCAGGCGGCCTGCAGCTACGAGCCGTGGTTCCTCCGCCAGATCGAGACCATCGTGAAGGAGGAGGGCCGGATCGCCGCCGAGGGCCTGCCCACCGACGCGGCCAGCTTCCGCCGCCTGAAGGCCATGGGCTTCTCGGATGCGCGCCTGGCCAAGCTCTGCCATCTCACCGAGAAGGAAGTGCGCGAGCAGCGCCGCGCCCTCGGCGTGCGGCCGGTCTTCAAGCGCATCGACACCTGCGCCGGCGAGTTCCGCGCCGAGACGCCATACATGTACTCGACCTACGAGACCGGCGTCCTCGGCCAGCTCCCCGACTGCGAAAGCGAGCCCTCGGACCGCAAGAAGGCCATCATCCTCGGCGGCGGCCCGAACCGGATCGGCCAGGGGATCGAGTTCGACTACTGCTGCTGCCACGCGGCCTTCGCCCTCGAGGAGATCGGCGTCGAGTCGATCATGGTCAACTGCAACCCGGAGACGGTCTCCACCGACTACGACACGTCGGACCGCCTCTACTTCGAGCCGCTGACGGCCGAAGACGTGCTCGAGCTGATCGAGACCGAGCGCGCCCGGGGCGAACTCATCGGCGTCATCGTCCAATTCGGCGGCCAGACCCCGCTGAAGCTGGCCAAGGCGCTGGAGGACGCGGGCGTCCCGATCCTCGGCACCTCCCCCGACGCCATCGACCTGGCCGAGGACCGCGAGCGGTTCCAGCAGCTGCTGCACCGCCTGAAGATCGCCCAGCCGGTGAACGCCCTGGCCCGCAGCCGCGATGAGGCCTTCGCCGCGGCCCACAAGGTCGGCTATCCGGTGGTGATCCGTCCGTCCTACGTCCTGGGCGGCCGGGCCATGGAGATCGTCCGCGACGACGAACAGCTCGAACGCTACATCTCCACCGCCGTGCAGGTGTCGGGCGACAGCCCGGTGCTCATCGACCAGTATCTGTCCCGCGCCACCGAGGTGGACGTGGACGCCATCTGCGACGACACCGGCCAGGTGTTCGTGGCGGGCGTCATGGAGCACATCGAGGAAGCCGGCGTGCACTCGGGCGACTCCGCCTGCTCGCTGCCGCCCTACTCGCTGAAGCCCGAGACCATCGCCGAGCTTAAGCGCCAGACCGAGGCCATGGCCCGGGCGCTGAACGTGCGCGGCCTGATGAACGTGCAGTTCGCCATCGAGGAGCCGCACGGCCCCGAGCCGCGCATCTACGTCCTTGAGGTCAACCCGCGCGCCAGCCGCACGGTGCCCTTCGTCGCCAAGACCATCGGCCGGCCGCTGGCCGCCATCGCCGCCAAGGTGATGGCCGGCAAGGCCCTCTCCGATTTCGACCTCAATGTGGGGGAATACGACCACATCGCGGTCAAGGAAGCGGTGTTCCCGTTCGCCCGCTTCGCCGGCGTGGACACGGTCCTCGGCCCCGAAATGCGCTCCACCGGCGAGGTCATGGGCCTCGACTGGATCCGCGAGGGCGAGGACGGGGCAGGCCCCGCCTTCGCGCGGGCCTTCGCCAAGAGCCAGCTGGGCGGCGGCGCCGTCCTGCCGAAGTCGGGCTGCGTCTTCATCTCGGTGAAGGATTCCGACAAGCCGTGGATCCTGGAGGCCGCGCGCATCATCCAGGCCCAGGGCTTCCGCATCCTCGCCACCTCGGGCACCGCCGCCTATCTCAGCGAGAACGGCGTGAAGGTGGAGCTGGTGAAAAAGGTGCTGGAAGGCCGTCCGCACATCGTCGACGCCATGAAGAACGGCGAGGTGCAGCTGGTTTTCAACACCACCGAGGGCAAGCAGTCGCTGCTCGACAGCTTTGAGATCCGCCGCACGGCGCTGATGGGCAAGATCCCGTACTTCACCACCGCGGCCGGCGCGCTCGCGGCCGCCCGAGCGATCGCCGCCACCGCCGAGGCGCCCCTTGAGGTGCGCCCCCTGCAGAGCTACGCCTGAGGCGTCGTCTGAAGGGCGGGGCGTTCACAAACCCGTGTTCGCCCATTAATTGACCCTTTCCGGCGCGGGGCGCAGAGTTTCCTCATCGCCTGGTCGACAGGCGTTGAGGGCTCGCCCCGGCGACCCGTGCTTGGTCCTTTCGGGGCGATACCTGCGGCGCCTGCCGCAACCTGGCGTGGAGTGTGGAGCTCCATAACAGATTGCGAGGAAGCGTCATGCATACTGAGCCGCATCACGGCCAAGTCCGCCCCCACAAGCCCAAGCACCTGGCGGAGCGTTTCGAAGGGCTGCTGAGCACTGCGATGGTCGTGGTCGTCGTGTTGCTCGCCATCGGCCTCATCTACGGGATCATGAGCGGGGCCGGCGGAACGCCCAGCTACCTGCGCTGATACGCTGACGGCTGCTTCGGCCTCGCCTGCGGGGCCGAAGCGGTGCAGCATTCATTACGGCCCGCCCTCCCCTGCGAGCTGCGCTCGGCGGGGTCTGGGATTTTACGCTAGACTCCCTGCGTCCCTTCGCCCTGGCCTTACGGACGCTGCGGAACCCGTGTTAGCCCTTGGGCAAAACACGGGAGGACGTCATGACGCGACGCGTTGAGGGCAAGGTCGCCCTGGTCACCGGCGGGGCCAGCGGCATTGGTCGGGGCTGCGCCGAGCGCTTGGCCAGGGAGGGCGCGCGCGTCCTAGTCACCGACATCCAGGACCATCTCGGCGAGGAGGTCGTCCGCAGCCTCGGCGGCGAGGCCGCTTATCTCCATCACGACGTCACCGACGAGGACGCCTGGATCGGTGTCATCGGCGAGGCCAAGGCGCGTTTCGGCCGCCTGGACGTGCTGGTGAACAACGCCGGCATCGGTCTCGGCTGCCCCGTCACCGACATGACCCTGGCCGACTGGCGCCGGCAGACGGCGATCAACCTAGACGGCGTGTTCCTGGGCGTGAAGCACGCCCTGCCCCTGATGCGGGCCGGGGGCGGCGGCTCGATCATCAACATCTCCTCGGTGGCGGGCCTCGCCGGCGCGCCGAACCTCGCGGGCTACTGCGCCACCAAGGGCGGGGTGCGCCTGTTCACCAAGGCGGTGGCCCTGGAGTGCGCCGCCCTCAAGGACGGAGTGCGGGTCAATTCGGTCCACCCGGGGGTCATCGAGACGCCGATCTGGACCACCGTGGTGGGCGGCCAGCCGGGGGTGAACGAGCCGCCGGACCTCGACGCCATGACCGCTATGATGGTGCCGATGGGCGTGAAGGGCTTCCCCTCCGACATCGCCGAAGGGGTGCTCTGGCTGGCCTCGGACGAGAGCCGTTATGTCACCGGCGCCGAACTGGTCATCGACGGCGGGCTGACGGCGCGCTAGAGCGCGCCCCATGTCCGCTGCCATCCACGCAATCTTCGGCCCCTCGGGCGCCGGCAAGACCACCTACGCCAACGCCTTCGCCCGCCGGGAAGGCGCCGTCGCCTTCATCCTCGACGAGTGGATGGCGCGCCTCTTCGCCCCCGACATGCCCGAGCCCATCGAGTATGAGTGGCTGGTGGACCGGGTGCAGCGCTGCGAGTCCCAGATCTGGTCCACGGCGGCCGAGGTCCTCGCCGCCGGTCGGCCGGTGATTCTCGACCTGGGGCTGATGCGCCGGGCCGACCGCGACCGGGTCCGCGAGATCGCCGAGGGCGTGGGCGTGCCGCTGCAGTTCCACTATGTGACCGCCCCGGTGGAGGTGCGCCGGGCGCGGGTGGCCGAGCGCAACGTCATCCGCGGCGAGAACTTCGCCCTGGAGATCAAGTCCGACATGTTCGAGTTCGTGGAGGGCGTCTTCGAGCCGCCCGGTCCCGACGAGCTTGAGGGCGCGATCGTCTCCGAGAGCGCCTAGACCGACTGGAAGAGGTTCGACGGCCAGGTGGCGTCGGCGGCGCGGTGGTAGGCCTCCCGGGCCTGGAGCCGGGCGTTGTAGTCCACCAGGGCCGCATGCTCGGGCAGGACCCGCCGCTGCAGCAGGAACGACACGGTCGCCCCCACCACCACGTCGGCCGCCGAGAACCGCTCGCCCAGCAGGTACTTGCGCTCCATCAGCACGGACGAGAGCACCTCCACCATGTCGTCAAAGGCCCCAAAGCTGGCCGCAAAGCCCGACACGTCGATCTTCTGGCGGTGGAGGAAGGCCACGGGGTCCACCACCGCCGTCGCATAGACCATCCACTTCAGATAGGGGCCTCGGTCCGCCTCCTCGATCTTGGGGGCCAGCTTCCCGTAGCTGTAGCGGTCGGCCAGGTAGATCGCGATGGCGGGGTTCTCGCTGACCACGACATCGCCGTCCACCAGGGTCGGCACCTTCCCCGCCGGATTGAGCTTCAGGTACTCTGGCGACTTCTGCTCGCCCTTGCGGATGTCGATCTTTCGCACAGTGAAAGGCAGGCCCAGCTCCTCCAGCATCCAGTAGGCCGTGAAGGCCCGGCTGGCGGGGGAGTGGTAGAGGGTGATCCCGCGCTTGGCGGCCATCGGGCGTCTCCTTTCGCGCGTCTCGGCATCGCCGGCGCCAACCTTGGCCGGGACCTGCCGGCCCCGGGCGGCGGGCGGCCCGGATAACGATGCTCAGGCGCCGGTCTTGAATTTTGCGGCGCACAATCCTAACCTCTACGCCCCCGGACGCCAGCGCCCGCGGCCGGCTGAAGGATCAGAAACACTAGGGCGAATCCGAGTCATCACCTCTATGGAAAAAGTCCCGATGACCGCCGAGGGCTACAAGGCCCTCGACGAAGAGCTGAAGCGTTTGAAGACGATCGAGCGGCCCGCCGTGATCGCCGCGATCGCGGAGGCGCGTTCGCACGGCGATCTTTCCGAGAACGCCGAGTATCACGCCGCCAAGGAGCGCCAAGGCTGGATCGAAGGCCAGATCGCCGAGATCGAGGACAAGATGGCCCGCGCTCAGGTGATCGACGTCTCGAAACTGTCGGGCAACCAGGTGAAGTTCGGGGCGACCGTGTCGCTCATCGACGAAGACACCGAGGAAGAGGCCCGCTACCAGATCGTTGGCGAACACGAGGCCGACGTGAAGGCCGGCCGCGTCTCCATCACCTCCCCGATCGCCCGCGCGATCATCGGCAAGGAGACCGGCGACGTCGTGGAGGTGAACACCCCCGGCGGCGTGAAGGCCTACGAAATCCTCAAGGTGGAGTGGGTCTGACCCACTCCGCATGGCGTCCAACGCGCCGCCTCTGACCATCTGGGCCGTCTCCGACGGCCGCGCCGGCATCGAGGCCCAGGCCCTCGGTCTGGCCGAGGCGGTCGCCCGCCTGCGGCCGGCCGAGGTCTCGGTGCAGCGGATCGCCTGGAAATGGGGGCTAGGCCGCCTGCCCTGGCGGCTGATCCCGCTCGCGGCCCTGGCCCAGCCGCTGCCTCGGCCTCTTCCCGACATCTGGATCGCCACGGGCCGGGCGACCCTGCCCCTGTCCACCCGCCTGAAGGGGCGGACCTTCGTGGTGCAGACCCAGGCCCCTCGGGCCCCGCCGGACCGCTTCGACCTCATCGTCCCGCCCGAGCACGACCGGCTTTCCGGCCCCAACGTCTTCCCCATCCTCGGCGCGCCCAACCGCCTGACTCCGGCCAAGCTGGCGCACGGACTCGCCCTGTTCCCGCACCTTGCGGCCCTGCCCCGCCCGCGGGCGGCGGCGATCATCGGCGGCAAGTCCAAGGCCCATGACCTGCCCCCCGCCCGGGCCGCCGCCCTGGCCGGGTCCATCGCCGACGCCGTCCGCGCCAGCGGCGGCTCGCTACTGCTCTCGTTCACCCGTCGCACGCCGCCCGCCGCCCGCGAGGCCATGACCGCCCGACTGAGAGACCTGCCCGGCGTGATCTGGGACGAGCAGCCGCCCAACCCCTACTTCGCCTTCCTGGCCGCGGCCGACGCCGTCCTGGTCACCGAGGATTCCACCAACCTCGCCACCGACGCCGCCGCCACCGGCAAGCCCGTCCATGTCCTGCCCATGACCGGCCGCAGCGAGAAGCTCGCCCGCTTCCACGCCGACCTGCGGGCCCGCGGCATCGCCCGCCCCTTCGCCGGCCGCATCGAGGCCTGGAGCTATCCGCCCCTCGCCGAGACCGACCGCGCCGCGGCCGAGGTCCTGGCCCGCTACGACGCCCGCCGCTGACCGCCGGCCCCTCCCGGGCGGCGCTCAGAACGCCTTTTGCGCCCGCGGCCTTTGCAATTCCTGGCGCGATGGCCTTTGCTCCGCGCCCATGAGTCTTCCACCCGGCAGCCTCCCGAGCGGCCCCCGCATCCTGTTCGTGGTCGACGCCGGCCCCAAGGTGGGCGGCGGACACGTCATGCGCTCGCTCACCCTGGCCAAGGCGCTGGAGGCCCAGGGCGCCAGCTTCGCCTTCCTCGGCCCGCCTGCAGCCGACGACGTGCTGGAGACCTTCGCGCCCAACGTCGCCCGCCTGTCCGCCGACTCGGCCGAGCCCCGAGACCTCGCCCAGGCGGTGGGCCGCGAGCAGTTCGACGCCATCGTCTTCGACCACTACCAGCTCGGCGAGCGCGACCACCGGGCCATGGCCCAGGGCCGCCCGGTGCTGGTCATCGACGACCTCGCCGACCGGCCGCTGGGCGCCGACATCGTCCTTGACTCCGGCCCCGAGCGCGCCGCCGCCGACTACGACCGGCTGATCCCCGAGGGCGCCCGGCTACTGCTGGGCCCGGCCTACGCCCCCGTGCGGCCCGAGTTCGCCGCCCTGCGCGAGCCGGCCCTGGCCTGGCGCGGCGAGCCCGTGCAGCGCCTGCTGGTGGCCATGGGCATGACCGACGTGGGGGGCGTCACCGCCCGGGTGGTCGAGCGGCTGCGTCCCCGGATCGGGGACGCCGGCCTCGACATCGTTCTCGGCGCTGCCGCCCCCAGCATCCCGGGTCTCGCCAAGATCGCCCGCCGGGACAACCGGCTGATGCTGCATGTGGACACCCCGCACATGGCCCGCCTCACCGCCGAGGCGGACATCGCCGTGGGCGCGGCCGGCTCCTCCACCTGGGAGCGCTGCACCCTGGGCCTCCCGTCGGTGATGGTGGTCCTGGCCGAGAATCAGCGGCCCGCGGCCCGGGCCCTGGCCGAGCGTGGCGCGGCCATCGTCCTCGACATCGCCCAGCCCGACTTCGACGACGCCCTCGACCGGGCGATCATGCGCCTGCTGCGCGACGCGGACCTGCGCCGCCGCCTCGCCGCCGCCAGCTCTCAGATCTGCGACGGCCTGGGCGCCGGCCGCACCGCCGAGACCTTCCTCAGGCTGATCGCCGCCCGCAAGGCCCAGGGCTAAGCCGCCGTTAACCCTGTTCTGGTCGTCTGCGGGTCGGGCACTATCGGGGAGAGGCCGGCTTGCCGCAGGCACACGCTTTGCGTCACCAGCCCGCACAGGCGGGGATCGCGGTGGCGCGCCCCAAGCTCCCCCCGGCCTGGGCCGTCATCCCCTATCTGCAGCGCATCGACGAGAGCCGTTGGTACTCCAACTTCGGCCCCCTGCTCACCGAGCTGGAAGGCCGCCTGGCCGCCCGCTTTCCCCGCCCCACCCGGGTCGTCACCGTCGCCAACGCCACCCAGGGCCTCGAGCTGGTGCTGCGCGCCCTGGATGCTCCGCGGGGCGCCTATGTCATCCTGCCCGCCTGGACCTTCGTCGCCACGGCCCATGCGGTCGTGCAGGCGGGCCTGACGCCCTGGTTCGCCGACGTGGACGAGGAAACCTGGACCCTCGATCCCGCCACGGCCGTGGACGTCCTGACCCGGGCCGACCGCCCGGTGGCGGCGGTGATTCCCGTCTCGCCCTTCGGCCGCCCCCTGGACCTCGCCGCCTGGCGCGGCCTGCGTGACGCCACCGGCGTTCCGGTGCTGATCGACGCCGCCGCCGGGTTCGACACCGTGGACGACGCCCGCCTTCCGGTGGTGGTCAGCCTGCACGCCACCAAGGTGCTCGGCGTGGGCGAAGGCGGCTACCTCGCCACCGAAGACGATGACCTGGCCGAGCGGGTGCGCATGCTCTCCAGCTTCGGGTTCCGCGGCAGCCGCGAGTCCCAGCTGCCGGCCACCAACGCCAAGCTCTCGGAATACACCGCCGCCGTGGGCCTCGCCGCCCTCGACGGCTGGGCGGGCGATCGCCTGCGATTCCTGCGGGCCGCCCAGATGCTGCGCATCGCCCTCGTAGATCAGCCCAGGGTCGCCTTCCAGCCGGGCTGGGGCGTCGACTGGATCACCAGCGTCTGCAGCGTCGCGGTGCCAGAGGGCGCCGCCCAGGCCGTCGAGATGCGACTCGCCGCCCATGGGATCGACACCCGCCGCTGGTGGGGCGCGGGCTGCCACACGAGCCCGGCGTTCGCCGCCTGCCGGCGCGAGGACCTCAGCGTCACCGACCGCCTGGGCCGGCGGGTGATCGGCCTGCCCTTCTCCATCGACCTCAGCCGCCTGGAGATCGCCCGCATCGCCGGCGCTCTCTCGGAGGCCCTGGCCGCTTGACCCACCTCTACGCCAGCCGCGCCTATGCCGAGGGGCTGGCGGGCGTCTCGGCCCTCGCCGTACCCGAATGGGGCGCCCATGTGGTGCGCCGGCCCATCGCGGACGGCCTCGCCGACGCCGCGGGCGTCTATCCCCTCGCCGTACTCGCCCGGGGCGCCGACCTCGACGGCGGGCTCCAGCGGCTGCGCGCGCAGGGCCTCGTCTCGGTGGTGCTGGTGCCCGATCCGCTGCGGCATCCGGCAGGTCTGATGGCGCGCAGCTTCGAGGTCTGCCGCCCCTTCAAGACCCACCTCCTCATCGACCCCGCCGTCGGCCCCTTCGACCCGAGCAAGCACCACCGCGACCGCATCCGCCGCGGCCATCGCCGCTGCCGCATCGAGCCGGTGCGCCTCGCCGACCATCTGGACGGCTGGAGCGCGCTCTACCGCGGCCTGGTGGAGCGGCGCGCCGTCTCCGGCGTAGCGGCCTTCGGCGAGGTCTATTTCCGCATGCTGGCCGCCCGCCCCGAGGTGACGGCCTTCGCGGCCTTCGTGGGCGAGACCCTGGCGGGCATGACCCTGTGGTTCGCCGCCGACGGGGTGGTCTACAATCACCTCACGGCCGCCAACGCCCTGGGCTACGCCAATGGCGCGAGCTTCGCGCTCTATGACGCCGCCATCCAGCACTTCGCCGGGGCGGGGATCGTGAACCTGGGCGGCGGCGCGGGCCACGCCGACCGGGACGACGGCCTCAGCGCCTTCAAACGCGGCTTCGCCAACGCCGAGACCCAGGCCCATGTCTGCGGAGCAGTGCTCGATCCCGCGCGCTATGCGGCCCTGGGCGGCCCGCCGGGCGACGGGTTCTTCCCCGCCTATCGGGCCAGCGCCAGCACCGCCTCGGCCACCTCGGCCATGTCCCGAGCGTCGTAGCGCTCGTCGCAGGGCAGCGACAGCAGCTCCCCCGCCAGCCGATGCGCCACAGGGTGTTCGGCCGGGTCACTCGGCAGGCTGGCCCAATGCCGGGCGCACCAGATCCGCCGCTCGGCCAGGCTGGCCGCCACTGCGTCCCGGTTCGCGAGCCGCACGGGGAAGGCCAGCGGAGCGAACTCCGCCGCCCGCCCCGGCCATAGCGCCAGATCGCCCAGCCCCTCGGCCAGGACCGTCCAGTTCGCCCGCCGCCGGGCCGCCCGAGGCGCGTGGGCGAGACGAGCCAGAAGCCCTCGCGCGTCCTCGCCCATGGCCAGAGGCCGGCTATCGAACGCCGCCTCCTGCTGCTGGAACACCGGAAACCAGGCCTCGGGCCGAAAGCCGTCGGGATCTTCCGCCCGGGCGCGCTGGGCCTCCGCCGTCGCCGGGGCGTCTGTGGCCTCCGGGCCCGGCAGCGGCCCTGCGCCCACCAGCAGCCCGCCCTCGCCCACGCCTGTCAGCTTGCGGGGACTGTAAAGCATCACCTGGCCCCAGTCGGCCGCCCCGGTGTCCAGGGCCTGGGCCCGATCCTCGATCCACAGCACGTCGGGCCGTCCCGCCGCGAGGTCGCGAAAGGCCCTTGGCGGCGGGGCGCCGAAATAGTCGATGGCCAGCACCGCGTCCCCCGCCTGCACGGCGCCCGCCAGCCCGGTCACGTCGGGGGCCAGATGCTCGTCCACGCCGTACCAGGCGATGTCGCAGCCCGCCGCGCCCTCCACCAGGGCCGCGCAGCCATAGGCCGGCAGCCAGATGCGCCGCACCCGGCGATGGGCGATGAGCGCCGCCAGCGCCCCTCGGGCGGTGCGGAAGGCCGCCGTCTCGGCATGGCCCGCCGTCCAGACCGCCCAGAGGCTCCCCGGATCGTCGGGCGCCAGCTCGGGGACGGGCCAGGGCAGGACGCTGCCGATCCCCCAGCGGCTCATCTCTCCAGCCAGATCTCGAACATTCGCCGGAAGTCGGCCTCCAGGCGCCGGGTGAACCCCGCCTCGTCCCGGAAGGCCGAAGCCTCGAAGCCCGGCCGCACCCGCGCCCGCAGGGCGTCCAGCGCCGCCACGTCCTCGGTGAGCGCCAGGGCCTTGGCCACGTAGTCGTCCCAGCTCTCGGCGATCAGCTCCGGCAGGCCGCAGGCCAGCACCGCGTTCAGGCCGATCCGGGCGTAGAAGTCGTCGCCCTTCAGGGTCAGCACCGGCACGCCGTTGGCCAGGGCGTCGCAGGTGGTCGTACCCCCCGGACACGGCGACGGATCCAGGGCCAGGTCGATGTCCTGGAACGCCCGTAGATAGTCCGCTCCCTGGGAGTGGCCCTGGAACTCGAGCCGCTCGGCCGCCACCCCGTGCGCCGCGAACCTGGCCCGCACCGCGCGCTGCAGCACCGGGTCGGCATAGGGGCCGTACTTGAGGAGCAGGGTCGAGCCCGGACGGCCGTTCAGGATCCGCGCCCAGCCCGCCACGGTGGCGTCGCTCAGCTTCACCGGATTGTTGAACGAGCCGAAGGTGATGCGCCCCTTGGACAAGGCCGGGGTCGGCGCGGGCGGCGGCCGGTCCGCCGCCGGCCGGAAGGGGGCCATGATCAGCCCTGTCCTCCAGATGGTCTCGGTGAACAGGGCATCCGTGCCCGGCGTGTCCATGGAGTCGCAGTGCAGGACATAGTCCATGGCGTCCAGGCCAGTGGTCTGCACGAAGTTCACCCACGCCACCTGCACCGGGGCGGGCTTGCGGGCGAACACCCCCAGGCGGCTGCCGGCCGTATGGCCCCACAGGTCCACGAGGATGTCGATCCGGTCGCCGCGGATGCGCTCGGCCAGGGCGGCGTCGTCCAGCCCCTTCACCCCCAGCACCGTCGCATGGGCCGGCAGGGCCTCCTCCGCCGACGGGTCGGCGCAGTAGATGAACACCTCCACAGCCGCCGGGTCGTGGTTTTCCAGCACCGGCATGACGAACTGGCGCAGCTGCGAGCGCGTGAAGCTCGGCCCCACATAGCCGATCCGCAGCCGCCGGTCGGGGTTGCGGTCGTTGTCCCAGGAGTCGCGCCGCGCCAAGCCCGACATATAGGCCGCGGTCCAGCGCCGGGCCTCCTCGGCGTAGCGGCGCACCCCATCCCCCACGAAGAACAGGGCGAACAGCAGGAACTCGTGCACAGCCGGGTTACGGAAGGCCTCCACCGCGCCCAGGAACACCTGCGCGGCCTCCTCCGGCCGCCCCTGATGCTGCAGCGACAGGCCGTAGGTCAGGAAAAGCTGCGCATCGAGGTGGTCGAAGTCGAGGGCGTGGCCGAACGCCAGGCTGGCCGGCCCCATGTGCTGGGCGGCGTACAGCTGCCAGGCGATGGCGGCGGCATAGGCCCGGTCTTTCGCCATTCGCTGGGCATCGGCGCCCAGGTTCCGGACGACCTGCACGCTGTGCAGCGTCACCGCCTCGCCCAGGTAATGCCGAGCCGCCTCGGTCTCGCCCGCCGCGAAGAGCGCGCTGGCCAACCAGTACCGGCACTCTGAATCGGCGGTCGCGGTCTGGCCTGCAATGGCGAAGCAGTTGGCCGCCTCCAGGGGCTCGCCCGCGGCCAGAGCCGCCCGGCCCTGCTCCATCAGCTCGGCGGGACTCGAGGCCTCGCGGGCGGGGGCGAGCGGCATGGCGGACTCCGTAGGTGGTCCCCGCGGACCCTCAGGCGCGCCGCTAAACGACACGTTAACCACGTTGACCGACCGTACCCCCATGCCGTCATCCGCAACGTCCGCCGCCGTAGCGGCTCCCGCCTGGCTACAGCCGGCGGAGACGGTGCTGGTCTTCCCCGCGGGCCTTCCCGATTCCCTCCGGTTCCGCGCCGAGGCCGCCGCCCGGGGCGCCGTGGTGGTGGGGGCTTCATCCCTCAGCTTCGATCCCGCCGCCGGCGCCTATGACGCCTGGGAGACCCTGCCCTATATCCATGAGGCGGGCTTCGCCCCGGCCCTGGCCGACGCCATCGGCCGGCACGGCGTCCGGGCGGTCCATTCGCCGCACGAAGTGGTCAGCGGCGTCCTCGCCGAGCGGCTGGGCGACATCGCCCCCGGCGTGCGCCTGATCACCGCCAATCCCATGATGAAGGCCGAGCAGGCCTACCGCGACCTCCTCGCCCGCGCCGGCCGGGGCTATCCGGAAGGCGTCTTCGGCCCGGCCGCCCGCCCGGCCCCGTCCGCGGTGGAACGGGCCGGAATCCTTCGCATCGTCGACGCGATCCCGGGCATGACCGACGGCGACAAGATCGACGCCCTGTTCGAGGTCATGCGCCGTGCCCCGGCGGGCGACATTGTCGAGATCGGCTCCTGGTGGGGCCGATCGGCCGCTCTCCTCGTGCTCCTGGCCCAGCGCCATGGCCTGGGGCCGGTCCTCTGCGTCGATCCCTGGCGGGCCGAGAACCTGCCCCAGGGCGTCGAGGTGCTGGACGCCGCCAGCGCGCGCATGGATGTCGACGAGGCCCTGCGAATCTTCCAGATCAACCTCTCGCCGCTGGCCGGCGGGCGCCTCAACTACATCCGCAAGCCCGCCGCCGAGGCCGCCAAGGCCTACGGCCCCGGCCTCGCCGTCGAGACCGAGGTCTTCGGTCGGACCGGCTATGGGGGGCGCATCTCGGTCCTGCACATCGACGGCAACCATGCCTACGAGAACGTCCTGGCCGATTCCGAGGCCTGGACCCCGCACGTGGCGCCCGGCGGCTGGATCGTGTTCGACGACTACGTCTGGGCCTTCGGCGACGGCCCGCGCCGCGTGGGCGACGACTGGCTGGCCCGGAACGCCCATCGCATCGACCTGAGCTTCGTGACCGGCACGGCGCTCTTCATCCGGCTGGCGGACTGACCCATGCGCCACGAGACCTTCGCCGACGCGCCGCTCAGCGACGAGACGGTCGCCTATCTGCTCGCCACCCGCGGCTGGGCGCGGTTCCCCGGCGTGCTGACGCCGGGCCAGGTGGCGGCCCTCCACGCGGACGCCGGGCGCGTCTATCAGAAGCGCCGCGCCCTGCAGGTCCGGAACGGCGTCGCCGACGGCATGGAGGGCGCGGCCCACCATGTCCTGGGCGAAGGGACCAGTCTCGACGACTTCATCAATCACCTGCCCCTGGCCGACGTCATCGAGCGTCACTTTGGCGGGAAGTTCATCCTGCTGAACTTCGGGGCCGCCATGCACCTGCCGGGCGGCCGGTCCTATACGCTCAAGCCGCATCGGGACGTTCGCGCCTGGAGCCCGGGCTACGCCCTGTCGCTCAACATGCTGGTGATGCTGGACGACTTCACGGTCGAGAACGGGGCCACCCTGATGCTCTCGGGGTCGCAGCATGTAGAGGCCATGCCGCCCCACGACCTGTTCCAGGCCCTGGCCGAACCCGCCCTCGGCAAGGCCGGCGACATCCTCCTGTTCGACAGCCTGGTGGTCCACTCAGCCGCGCCGAACAACAGCCAGGCTGAGCGACGCGCCCTAACCCTCTGCTTCGGCCGACCCTTCATGAAGCCGCACATGGACTGGCCGCGCTTCCTGCCGCCCGCGTGCGAGCAGCGCCTGACGCCCCTGGGCCGCCAGCTCCTGGGCTATCACGCCCGCGCCCCGGAAACCCTCGACGAATATTACCAGCCGCCCGAGCGCTGGACCTTCAAGGCTGACCAGAGATGAGCCCTGCGGACAGCGGCGACCTCGCCGCCGAACGTCGCCGCCTGGAGGCGGCCACCGCCTCCTATGGCGAAGGCGCCGGCGCCTTCGACAGCCGCATGCGCCACTACATGATGCGCACCTTCGAGCCCTTCTTCCGGGACGGGCCCTGCCTGCAGATCGGCTGCGCCCACGGCGACCAGACCAGCCTGCTGCTCGACCGCTTCGACGACGTCACCGTGGTCGAGCCGGTGCGCAGCTTCCTTGACCATGCCCGGGCGCGCCTGGGTGATCGTGCCGTCTTCATCGAGGCCTTCATCGAGAACTTCGAGACCGAGCGGCGCTTCGAGACCATCTTCTTCTCGCACGTGCTGGAGCACGTCGCCGACGCCGTCGAGGCCCTGCAGCGCCTCGGCCGCCTGCTCACGCCCACTGGCCGCCTGTTCGTCACCGTGCCTAACGCCGAGGCCCCGTCCCGGCGCATCGCCGTGAAGATGGGACTGCTCTCTCACCTGGAGGCGCTTAGCGAGGCCGACGTGGCCGCGGGCCACCGCCGGGTCTATCGCCTCGACACCCTCTGCCGCGACGTGCGCGCCGCCGGCCTGCCGATCGTCCACACGGGCGGAATCTTCTTCAAGCCGCTGGCCAACTTCCAGCTCGACGCCCTGATCGGCGGCCCACTGATGAGCGAGGCCTTCCTGGAGGGGTGTTTCGAGCTCGGGCGCGAGGACGCCGCGTCCTGCGCTTCGATCTATGTTGTGGCGGAGGCCCCGCGATGAGCATCCCCGGACGCAAGGTCCGCCTGCGGGCGGTGGAGGAAGGCGACCTGCCGACCCTGCACGCCTGGGCGAATGACGAGGTGCTGTGGGCCAACCTCGGCGGCTGGCGCTTCCCCTCCAGCCTGGATTCCACCCGCGCCTGGTTCGCCGGCCTCAAGGCCGACCAGCGGAACCACCGCTGGGTGATCGAGACCCGCGACGAGGGGCGGCTGATCGGCGCCGCCAACCTCGTGGACATCGACTGGAAGAACCGCAACGCCTTCCATGGCATGCTGCTTGGGCCCGAGGCGGCCCGCGGCCGGGGCTACGGCTTCGACACGGTCATGGCGGTGATGCGCTACGCCTTCAACGAGCTCGGCCTTGAGCGGCTCGACGGCGACATCATCGAGTACAACGCCGCCTCCTTCGCCCTCTACGTCGGCAAGTGCGGCTGGAAGGAAGAGGGCCGCCGCCGGCGCTGGCACTACCGGCAGGGGCGCTTCTGGGACAAGGTCCTGGTGGGCGTCACCCGCGACGACTACGCCGCCCTGGTGAAGTCCAACCGCTACTGGGACGAGGGCGTGGGCTAGGCCTTCAGGACGATGTTCTGGCGGATCACCGCCGCGCCCGCTTCGTCAAGGTCCTTGCGAGTGTCCGACAGGCTCAAGGGACCGGTCAGGGTCGCGTTCACCGCATCCATGCCCGAGGTCTTCGCCTGGCCCCTGGCGATCAGGTAGCGCAGGGAGATGCGCTCGTGGTCAGCGGCGTCCGGCTGGGTGCCGTGCAGGGTGCAGGCATGCCAGATGGCCGCAAAGCCCGCATCGCCGGTCAGGATCTTCTGGCGGACGCTCGCCTCGCCGTACGGGCCGTTGCGGTAGAGCCAGGTGTCCTCGCCCGTGCGGGTGAGGTCGTGGGGGAACACCGAGCCGCCCAGGCGGTGGCTGCCCTCCAGCAGGTAGAGCGGCGCGTCGGCCTTGGTCACCGGATGCAGATAGACATACAGGGTCAGGAAGTCGGCCTCCCGGTCCTTGTAGTCGATCAGGTCCTGGTGGAAGTCGATCCCGTAGAAGTAGGTCACATCCCGATACTCGGGCTTCACATAGGCCCCGAGGTTGTTCACCGGATTGCCGTGGATGCGCGCCCGCAGCCAGTCGGGCACGCTGCGGGCCGGCACGCCGCAGACCACCTTCTTGTTCAGGATCTCGTAGCCCTCGCCCAGCAGGGCGGTCATAGCCTCGACGATGTGCGGCGCCCGCTCCACGAAGCCGAGCCGGTCCTCGAACCGCTCCAGCAGGTTGCGGCCGGGCCGCGGATTGACCCCGGTGTACTGTGGATTGGCGTCGAACTCGGCCTCGCTGAGGAACAGCTCGCCGTCGAACGACCGGGTCGCCCGGATCGCCGCCAGCAGGTCGGCGGCCGCATCCACGTCCACGGGCTGGTCGAACCGGTGCGCGCCGTCGCGGATGAAGTCCGAGACCACCTGCTCCGACAGGCTCGCCGCCGAGGTCCTGGCCATCGCGTTCATGTGGGGGCTCCGATCGCTCGCCCTACACGTCTTACGAGTCGTGTTAACCTCGGCTTACCCTCGCGGGCGCACCTTCCGGCCTGCGACGGAGAGCCATCCTGACACTCGCCATCCTCCAGGCCCGCCTCAGCTCCACCCGCCTGCCGGGAAAGGTGCTCAAGCCCCTCGTGGGGCGGCCGATGATCCTGCGCCAGATCGAGCGCATCCGGCGGGCCCGCCGCCTCGACCAGCTGGTGGTCGCCACCAGCGTCGATCCGTCCGACGACCCGCTAGCGGCCCTCCTTGCGGACGAAGGGATCGAGGTGTTCCGCGGCCCCCTCCACAACGTCCTCGCCCGGTATGTCGGCGCCCTCGACCGCTGGCCCGCCGACACCGTGGTGCGGCTCACCGCCGACTGCCCGCTGATCGACCCCGGGGTGATCGACGCCACCATCGACCTGCTGCACGGGACCGGGGCCGACTACGCCCACTGCCGCACCCAGGAGGCCGGCTATCCCAAGGGCCAGGACGTGGAGGCCATGACCGCCGCTACCCTCCGCCGCGCCGCCGAACTGGCCGAGACCCGTGAGGAGCGCGAGCACGTCACCTGGGGAATCTGGAACCAGCCGGACCTCTACCGCCTCGTCCGCCTGCCGCCGCCGCAGGAATGGGGCCATGTGCGCTGGACGGTGGACCGGCCTGACGACCTGGAGTTCGTCACCGCCGTCTATGAGGCGCTCTATCCGGCCAATCCGGCCTTCACCTCCGACGACATCCGCGCCTTCGTCGCCTCCCGCCCGGACCTTGCCACCTACGGCGGCGATCCGAGGCTCTGATCCTTACGGCGCGTCCGGCAGTTCCGCCGGGTCCACGTCCTTCTCGCGCAGGCGCGCCTCGATGGCCGGGCGCGCGGCCTCCCAGTCGGCCCGCAGCATCCCCAGGCCCACCACGTCCTGGAACCGGCCGCCCTTGCAGACATGCTCGCGGTAGCAGGCCTCGCGCTTGAAGCCGAAACTCTCGTGCAGCTTCCAGACCGCCTCGTTCTCCAGCAGCACCTCGCACCACAGCTTGTGGAAGCCCAGGGTCTCGAAGACGTGGCGCAGGACGATGTACTCCACCTGGGCCCCCACGCCCCGGCCGCGGGTCGACGGCTCAGCCAGGTAGTAGGCCCAGTCGCAGCGGCGGATGATCGGGTCGATCTTGGCGAGATTGGCCAGGCCCACCGGCTCGCCGTCCAGCTCGATGATCCAGTAGCGGCGGTCCTCGGCCGTGAGGGCCGCGGCCAGCCAGCGGTCATGCTCGGCCTGGCTGATCTTGTGGTCGGTGTACATGTAGGCCGCGACATCGGGCGAGTTGCGCCAGCCCAGCAGCCGGGCGCTGTCCGCACGCTCCATCTCGCGAAGCCTGACCGTCATGTCGTCAGCATGTCCCCGATCATGTCCCACGCCAAGGGCTCGCCGCGGCGCAGGTCCCGCGCCGCCGGCCGCCCCAGCACCGCGTCCAGTGCGGCGGGCGGCAGGCCGTCCCCGGGCCGGATGGAGCGCACATTGGCCCGGGTCAGCGGCTCGCCCGCCTTCACATCCGCCGCCACATAGAGCGAGCGGCGGAACTGCACGTTCCCCCGCTCCGAGCCCACGAGGTCGTACTGGGCCCGGCCCAGCGCTCGCCAGGCCGCCTTGCAGTCGCGGACCAGGGCCGTGAACTCCGCCGGCTCCAGGCTGAAGGCCGCATCGGGCCCGCCGTCGGCCCGGGCCAGGGTGAAGTGTTTCTCGACGACGCTCGCTCCCAGGGCCACCGCCGCCACCGCCGCCGCCGTCCCCAGCGTGTGGTCCGACAGGCCCACCGGACAGCCGAACCGGCTCGCCATGTCCGGCACGGTGCGCAGGTTGGCGTCCTCCAGCGGGGCCGGATAGCTCGACACGCAGTGCAGCAGCACCACGCCCGGCGCCCCCGCCGACAGCGCCGCATCCCGCGCCGCCTCGATCTCCGCAAGGTTCGCCATGCCGGTGGAGATGATCAGCGGCCGACCCTTGCCCGCGGCGTAGCGGATCAGCGGCAGGTCCACCGCCTCGAACGAGGCGATCTTGAAGGCCGGGGCGTTCAGGCCGGCCAGCAGATCCACCGCGGCCTCGTCGAAGGGGCTGGAGAACAGCATCACCCCTCGCGCCCGCGCCCGCTCGAACAGGGCCGGGTGCCATTCGTAGGGCGTCTGGGCCTCCTGGTAGAGGTCGTAGAGGCTGCGCCCGTCCCACAGCCCGCCCCGGATGCGGAAGGCCGGGGCGTCCACATCCATGGTGATGGTGTCGGCGGTGTAGGTCTGAATCTTGATGGCGTCGCAGCCCGTGGCCGCCGCCGCGTCGATCATCTGGAGCGCCCGCTCCAGACTGCCATTGTGGTTGCCCGACAGCTCGCAGATGACGAACGGCTCATGGCCGGCGCCCACCTTGCGGCCGCCGATCTCGACCTCCGGGCCGGCCTGCGGATGACTCGACATGCCCCATCCTACGCCCGACGCGCCTGAAAGGCCCGTTAACCCTTCCGCCCCTTGTCGCCGCCGAGGGCCAGGCTGAGGGCGATCCCCAGGGCCAGACCGACCCCGATCCCGCTGGCGATGTTGTCCATGGCCGCTCCGATGACCACGCCGATGGCCAACCCCGCCCCTATGCCGATCCCCAGCTTCATGCTTGCCCCGTGCAACGCTCCAGAATCCCACTTACATAGGGCCCATGTCCGATCCCCGTTCCGTCCGCTGCCTCATCATCGGCTCCGGCCCCGCCGGCTACACCGCCGCCGTCTACGCCGCCCGGGCGCTGCTGAAGCCCGTCCTGATCCAGGGCATCCAGCCCGGCGGCCAGCTCACCATCACCACCGACGTCGAGAACTATCCGGGCTTCAAGGACGTCATCCAGGGCCCCTGGCTGATGGAGCAGATGCAGGCCCAGGCCGAGCATGTGGGCACCGAGATCGTCAACGACATCGTCGTGAAGGCGGACCTGTCCCAGCGGCCGTTCCGGCTGGAGACCGACAGCGGACAGGTCTGGCTGGCCGAGACCCTGATTATCGCCACCGGAGCCCAGGCCAAGTGGCTGGGCCTGGAGTCCGAGCAGAAGTTCCAGGGCTTCGGCGTCTCGGCCTGCGCCACCTGCGACGGCTTCTTCTACCGCGGCAAGAACGTGGTGGTGGTCGGCGGCGGCAACACCGCCGTGGAGGAGGCCCTGTTCCTCACCAACTTCGCCGCCAAGGTCACCCTGGTCCATCGCCGCGACGAGCTGCGTGCCGAGCGCATCCTGCAGGAGCGCCTGTTCAACCACGAGAAGATCGAGGTCATCTGGGACAGCGCCATCGACGAGGTGGTCGGCGAGACTGATCCCATGGGCGTCACAGGCGTACGCCTCAAGAACGTCAAGACCGGCGAGACCCGCGAGATTCCGGCCGACGGCGTGTTCATCGCCATCGGTCACGCGCCCGCCTCCGAGCTGTTCAAGGGCCAGCTGGAGATGGACGCCTCGGGCTATCTGAAGGTGAAGCCCGGCACCGCCTCCACCGCCATCAAGGGCGTCTACGCCGCCGGCGACGTCACCGACGACGTCTATCGCCAGGCGGTCACCGCCGCTGGCATGGGCTGCATGGCCGCCCTCGAGGCCGTCCGCTTCCTCGCCGAAGAGGACCACAAGAAGGCGCACCATCCCATCGGCCACGCCGAGGCGCAGAAGATCGGCGCCTGGTAGGACGAGCGCCGGACCACAGGTTAAACTCGGCCGCGTGATCCGCTACGCCCGTCCCACCGACCATGCCGCCATCGCCGAGATGGTGATCCAGGCCTTCGACGGCGACGCCGAGGCCCGCCTGGTCGAACGCTTGCGCGCCGACGGCGACGCCCTGTTCGAGCTGGTCGCGGTCGACGACGACGGCCGCCTGGTGGGCCACATCCTGTTCAGCCGCCTCTGGGCCGACCGCTACGAGATGTTCGCCGCTCTCGCGCCCCTGGCCGTGCGGCCCGGCGTTCAGCGCCGAGGGTTCGGCTCGGCCCTGGTCCGCGCCGGCCTTGAAAGCGCCCGCGAGTTCGGCGCCAGCGGCGTGCTGGTCCTGGGCCATCCCGAGTACTACCCCCGCTTCGGCTTCTCGGCCGAGGCGGCCCAGCGGGTGAAGAGCGTCTATGCGGGCAGTCCGGCCTTCATGGCCCTGGCCCTGGAGCCCGGCGCCTTCGACGAGCCTCTGAACGTCGCCTACCCCGACGCCTTTTCGGTGGTCTGAGCCGGCGCCGCCGGAGCTTCTAGGGCGCGATCGAAAGCCTCCAGCTTCTCGTTGATCTGCCGGATCTCCTCGGCCGTGGCCGTGCGCCGGGCGGGCATGATCGTCCCCAGCACCCGCGTCCGCTCGCCGCCCGAGGCGGTGGGATCGGCCACGGTGTAGGTGCGCACCTCTCCGGCCACGGCCAGGGTCACCTTGCGCTCGGCGGGCACGCCCTGTTTTTCCGGCGACAGCAGGCCGCCCTGGGTGCGCGGGTCCACCCCGCCCAGCACCGCCGGCGACAGATAGGCCTCGCGGCCGGCGTAGCGGTCGGTGAAAGCCGCCGGTTCGCCCCAGGGGCCGGTCCAGCGGTAGAAGATGTGCGCCCCGACCTTGGTCATCTTCACCAGGGTCGGCGCCCAGTACGGGACCACATAGTCGGCGTGGTAGTGGGTCGCCGAGCCCACATGCTTGGCCACATGACCGTTCAGCGCCCGCTCGGCCACCCGCTGGGCCTGCCGCCACAGCGCCGGCTCTGGCGCCCAGCGCAGCGACCCGTCGCAGGTAAAGGTGAACTGGCAGCCGGTGGCCCGGGCGGAGCCCTGATAGACCACGCCGCACACCGACTTCGGATAGGCCGGATGGCGCACCCGGTTCAGCACCACCTGGGCCACGGCCTCCTGGCCCAGGCCCGGCTCCCGGGCCGCCTCGTAATAGACCGCCTCGGTCAGGCACTGCAGGGCTCGCCGGCGGTCCTCGCCGCTCGCCTTCAGCACGAAGGGCGGCATCGGCCGGATCGGCAGGTCGGAGATCGGGCGCAGGGCGTTCAACTCGGCCGCTGTCTGCCCCTGCGCCGTCAGGCCCAGGTCGGGGACCTCGTCAATGTCCAGGCTGGCCCAGCCCTCGGGCCGGTTCCACAGGTCGGGCCGGCGCAGGCCGGGATCATGCCTGAGGGCCAGGGCGCGCATGGCCGGATCCATGCGGGCGGCGATCCGTGCCAGGGTCGCCTCCGAGAGATCGCCGGAGGTCAGATGCGCGGTCAGTTGCGCCGAGGCCCGCCCGTCCGGGATCGGATTGGGCGCGCAGGCGGCCACGGCCGCGCCGAGGCCCATCATGGCCAGGGCGCCCGCTCCGTTCCGTATGCGGCGTCGCGTGATCAGGGCATCCCCTCGCATCGAGCGGTGGCATATAGGCCTCGACCGGCGTTCTTTGGACCCCGGCCGGGCGAAAAAGTGGTCCCTGCGGCATTAAGCTTTCGTCAGGCCCCGCCGGGAACCCGTTAGGGTTGCGAAGCTTTCCCTCCGCCCACATTGTCTTGGGCGGCCCGCCCCGGGGCCGCTTCCACTCGGGGTCTGGCATGCACCTTTCGGAGTGGCCGCTACGCCTGGTCCCTCGGCGCTCGCCGCCGGTCTGGATGTCGCTCGCCATCTGCGTGGCGGCGCTGGGCGCGGGCATGGTCCTGCGCGGCCTGCTCCTGGGGTTCCAGCACGCCGGCGGGCTCGGCTCCACCACCCTGCCGGCCCTGATCCTGATCTGCGTTTACGCCGGCCCTCGCTTCGGCTGGGGCGCCTTCCTGCTTTCGCTGCTGATCGGCAGCGGCCTGTTCCCCATCGTCCAGCCCTCCGGCGCCACCCACATCTCGGTGGTGGCGATGTTCGCCCTGTCCGGCGCCATCACCCTCGTCTTCTCCGGCGCCCTGCGCGAGGCCCTCCTGCGCCTGGAAGAAGCTGGCATCGCCCAGGAGCGCGCCCGCCGCGCCTCGGCCGATTCCGAAGCCCGCTTCCGGCTCCTGGCCGACAGCGCCCCGATCCTCATGTGGATCAGCCGCGCCGACGGCAGCCGCGAGTTCGTCAACCGCACCTATGTGGAGTGGCTCGGCCTCTCCTACGAGGAGGCCCTGGCCTTCGACTGGCGCAGCATGCTCCACCCCGACGACCTGCCCCGCGTCCTGGAACAGCAGGCCGAGGGCGAGACCTCCCGGCGGCTGTTCACCCTGGAGGCCCGCTACCGCGTGGGTGACGGGGAGTACCGCTGGATCCGCTCGGTGTCCCAGCCGCGCTACACCCCCGACGGGGTGTTCGACGGCTTCATCGGCGTCGGTTTCGACATCAACGACGCCCGCCGGGCCGAGGCCGACCTCAAGCGCATCAACGATCTCCTGGCCGAACGCATCGAGGCGGCGCTGGACGAGCGCGACCAGGCCGAAGCGGCCCTGCGCCGGGCCCAGAAGCTGGAGGCCGTGGGCCAGCTCACCGGCGGCGTCGCCCACGACTTCAACAACCTGCTCACCGTCATCATCGGCGCCCTCGACATGATGCAGCGCCATCCGGACGATCCCGTCCGCCGCGACCGCATGATCGAGGCGGCCCTGGGGGCGGCCCGGCGGGGCGAGCGCCTGACCCAGCAGCTCCTGGCCTTCTCCCGTCGCCAGGCCCTCAAGCCCGAGGCGGTCTGCGCCGATGAGCTCCTCGACGAGGCCGAGCCCCTGCTGCGCCGGGCGGTGGGCGAGGCCGTCACCCTGACGGTCGCCCCGGGCGCCCCCGAGGCGGTGGTCTATGTGGACCCCGGCCAGTTCGAGGCGGCGGTGATGAACCTCGTGGTCAACGCTCGGGACGCCACCCCCGCCGGCGGCACGATCCGGGTCGAAAGCCGCGCCCTTCGCCTCGCCGCCGGCCAGCTCGAGGACCTGGCGCCGGGCGAGTATCTCTGCGTCGCCGTGCACGACACCGGCTGCGGCATGGACGAAGTCACCGCCGGCCGGGTCTTCGAACCCTTCTTCACCACCAAGGCCCCCGGCAAGGGCACCGGCCTTGGCCTCTCCCAGGTCTATGGCTTCGCCCGCCAGAGCGGCGGGGCCGCGGCCATCGAGAGCGCCGCAGGCAAGGGAACCACCGTGCGCATCTTCCTGCCCCTCATCGAGGCGTCCGCCGCCGGTCACGCCGAGGACCAACGGCCGCATGCGGCCGAGGCCCCTTCTCTGCGCGTCCTCCTCGCTGAGGACGACGCCCAGGTGGCCGAACTGGTGGAGACCCTGCTCTCGGACCTCGGCCACCGGGTCACCCGCGCCCCCGACGCCGCCTCGGCCCTGGCGGCGCTGAAGGCCGGTGCGCCGGCCGACCTGCTGCTCACCGATCTCATCATGCCGGGGGACATGAACGGGGTGGACCTCGCCCATGAGGCCGTGCGCCTGCGGCCCGGCCTGCCGGTGATCCTCTCTTCGGGCTACACGGGCGAAGCCGCCGGCGCCGCCGACGGCGCCCCCTGGCCCCTGCTGCGCAAACCCTACGGCGCCGAGCAGCTGGCCGAGGCCATCGCCGATGTCCTGCCCAAGACGCCGGGGCCCGCCCGGGCGCCTGAGACAACCTGACGGGCATTTAGCGAATCGTCCTTGCGCCCGCGCGTCACGGCGCTATATCTGGAATGACAGTTTTGCTCGGATTGAGCAAAAGTCTCCGCAGTCCGCGCCTGGGTCCGCCGGCGCGTTTTTGAAGGCCTCAGTAATGCTCATTTTGAGCATAAGGAGGATCGGATGGCCGCCGACGGATTCCAGTTCGACTTCACCCCCGAGGTCGAGGCCCTGACCCGCCCCGCATGGGAGAAGGTCAAGCGGCACGTCACCCCCATGGAATGGCGCCGCCATGCTCCGCTGATCGCCGAGATCAACCGGCTCAAGCGCGAGAAGGACGCGGTCATCCTCGCCCACAACTACATGACCCCCGAGATCTTCCACGGGGTCGGCGACTACGTGGGCGACAGCCTGGGCCTCGCCAAGGAAGCCGCCCGCTCGGACGCCAAGGTGATCGTCCAGGCCGGCGTCCACTTCATGGCCGAGACGTCCAAGATCCTCAGCCCTGAAAAGCGCGTCCTGATCCCGGACCTGCGCGCCGGCTGCTCCCTGGCCAGCTCCATCACCGGGGCCGACGTGCGCCTGATCAAGCAGCGCTATCCCGGCCTGCCGGTGGTCACCTATGTGAACACGACCGCCGACGTGAAGGCCGAAACCGACATCTGCTGCACCTCCGCCAACGCCGTGCAGGTGGTCGAGGAAGCCGCACGTCAGTGGGGCGTCGACCGGGTGATCCTGATCCCCGACGAATTCCTAGCCCGCAACGTCGCCCGCCAGACCGACATCGGCATCATCGCCTGGAAAGGCCGCTGCGAGGTGCATGAGCGCTTCACCGCGGCCGACATCCTGGAGATCAAGGCGGCCTATCCGGGCGCGGAGGTCCTGGCCCACCCGGAATGCCCGGCCGAGGTGCTGGAGGTCTCCGACTTCGCCGGCTCCACCGCGGCCATGAACGACTATGTGCTGCAGAAGAAGCCCCGGCGGGTGGTGCTGATCACCGAGTGCTCCATGGCCGACAATGTCGCGGCCGATGCGGTGGACACCGAGTTCGTGCGGCCCTGCAACCTCTGCCCGCACATGAAGATGATCAGCCTCGAGAACATCTACGAGGCTCTGGTCAATGACCGCTACGAGGTGACCGTCGACCCCGCGGTGGCCGAGCGCGCCCGTCTGGCCGTCCAGCGCATGGTCGACCTACCGCCCCCGGCCCGTCCGGCCCGCTACGATCTGGTCAAGGCCCGCCACCATGTCGACGTGGAGCTGATCTGATGGCCCCGTTCCGCCAGGGCCGGGCCTCTCCGCCCCGTCCTCCGAAGCTCCCGAAGGAAGCGAAGTAGGATGGCCGAGCGCCTCCGCCACGACGGCGTGGTCGTGGTGGGCGCGGGCCTGGCCGGTCTCACCGCCGCGCTCGCCGCCGCGCCTGCCCGCGTCCTGCTGCTCACCGAGGCGCCGCTGAACTTCGGCTGCTCCTCGGCCTGGGCCCAGGGCGGCATGGCCGCCGCCCTCTCGCCGGACGACTCCCCCGCCCTGCACGCCGCCGACACCGTGGCCGCGGGCGCGGGCCTTGTGGACGAGGCCATGGCCCGGCTGCTGGCTGAGGAGGGGCCCGCCGCCGTCCGCGCCCTGGCCGACCTCGGCGCACCCTTCGACCGCACCGCCGACGGCGCCTTCGCCCAAAGCCTCGAGGCCGCCCACGGCAAGCCCCGGGTCGCCCGGGTGAAAGGCGATCAGGCGGGCCGCGCCATCATGCAGGCGGTCACCGTCGCCGCCCTGGCCGCCCCCCACATCCAGGTCCGCACCGGCGCGAAGCTCACGGGCCTGCTCCAGGCGCCCGACGGCCGCATCCGCGGCGTGCTCGCCGAACTCGACGGCCGCCCCACCGAGATCCTCGCCCGCGCCGTAGTTCTGGCCACCGGCGGGATCGGCGGCCTCTACGCCGTCACCACCACGCCCGCGGAGCTGAAGGGCGAGGGCCTGGGCCTCGCCGCCCTGGCCGGAGTCGTCATCGCTGACCCCGAGTTCGTCCAGTTCCATCCCACGGCGATCGACATCGCCCGCGATCCCGCCCCCCTCGCCACCGAGGCCCTGCGCGGCGAGGGCGCCCTGCTGGTGAATGGCGCCGGCGAGCGGTTCATGCCCAGCTATCACCCCGCCGGCGAACTCGCCCCCCGGGACGTGGTCGCCCGGGCCATCCACGCCGAGCGCGCCGCGGGCCGGGGCGCCTTCCTCGACGCCCGCGAGGCGGTGGGCGAGCACTTCCCGGACGAATTTCCCACCGTCTTCGCGGCCTGCATCTCGGGCGGCGTCGATCCGCGCCGCCAGCCGATCCCGGTGGCCCCGGCGTGCCACTACCACATGGGCGGGGTCGCCACTGACGCCGACGGGCGCACCTCCCTGCCCGGCCTGTTCGCCGCCGGCGAATGCGCCGCCACCGGCGTCCACGGCGCCAATCGCCTCGCTTCCAACTCGCTACTGGAGGCCGCCGTCTTCGGCGCCCGCGCTGGCCGCGCCGCCGCCGCCGAACCGGGGGCCGAGGGCGCCTTCGAAGCGGTCTCCGCCCCGCCCCTGCCGCTTGAGGCGCTGCAGCGGCTGCGCGAGGCCATGAGCCGCCATGCCGGCGTCGTCCGCGACGCCGAGGGCCTGGCCGCCCTCCTCGCCGAGATCGCCGCCCTGGAAGCCGCCCACGGCCGCGCCGCGTCCCTCGTGGCCGCGCGCCTGGTGGCCGGCTGCGCTCTGGAGCGCCGGGAGAGCCGCGGCGGCCACTTCCGGACCGACTTCCCCGACGCCCTGCCGCCCGCCCGCACTTTCGTCACCCTGGCGGACCTCGACCGCCGGGCCCTCAGGTACGCCGCCGAATGATCGAACCGCTCCCCGACCTGCTGATCCAGCCCATCGTCCGTCAGGCCCTGGCTGAGGACCTGGGCCGCGCCGGCGACGTCACCGCCCAGGCCTGCGTGCCGGCCGACGCTCAGCTATCCTGCACCTTCGGAGCCCGCCGGGGCGGAGTGGTGGCGGGCTTGGCCTGCGCCCGCCTGGCCATCGCCGAACTCGATCCGGCCGCCGTCTTCACGCCCCACGCCCACGACGGCGAGGTGGTGGCGGCGGGCGCGGTCCTCGCCGAGGTGCGCGGCAATGCCCGCGCCATCCTGTCGGCCGAGCGCACCGCCCTGAACCTCCTGGGCCGCCTCTGCGGCGTCGCCACCCTCACCCGCGACTACGTCGCCGCCGTCGCCGGAACTCACGCCCGCATCACCGACACCCGCAAGACCACCCCGGGCCTGCGGAGCCTCGAGAAGTACGCCGTCCGCTGCGGCGGCGGGGTCAACCACCGCTTCGGTCTCGACGACGCCATCCTCATCAAGGACAACCACGTCGCCGCCTGCGGGTCGGTGGGCGAGGCCGTGCGCCGGGCCAAGGCCTTCGCCGGTCATCTGATGAAGGTCGAGGTGGAGGTCGACAGCCTCGATCAGCTGCACGAGGCCCTGGCCGAGCGGCCCGACGTGATTATGCTCGACAACTTCAGCTTGGCCGACATGGCCGAGGCGGTCCGCATCGTCGCCGGCGCCGTCACCCTGGAGGCCTCTGGGGGCGTCACCCTGGAGACCGTCCGCGCCATCGCCGAAACCGGCGTCGACATCATCAGCGTCGGCGCCCTCACCCACTCGGTGAAGGTCCTGGACATCGGCCTCGACGCCTGACGCGGCGGGGCGCGGCCCCGCCTTGAACCTTGGCGCGCTCTGTGCGACCTCGCGCGCCATGAGCGACAAGACCGATACCCCGCCCGACCGCCTGTCGGTGGACCCGAACAGCCCCTACTACGACGCCGAGGTGCTCGCCCGGAACGTGGGGGTGCGCTTCAAGGGCCAGGAGAAGACCAACGTCGACGAATACTGCGTCAGCGAAGGTTGGATCCGCGTGACCGCCGGCAACGCCCGCGATCGCCGCGGCAATCCCCTGACCATCAAGCTGAACGGCCCGGTCGAGCCGTACTTCCGCGACTAGGTTCTGAACTCATAAAGCTTGCTGGCTGGGGCGACGCTTGATTCAAGGCTTCCGAAAGGAGCCTTGAAATGGCGCGCTACGATCTGAGCGA
>NZ_JCANTT010000005.1:0-52579 GCF_059568645.1 Phenylobacterium composti DSM 19425
CCGCCGGTACTGCACCGGCACCAGCATGGCGTGGGTCACCCGATGCTTCTCCGACAGCTGCAGGAACTGCTCCACGTCGAACTTGCCCAGCAGCACCGCCGTCCCGCCGTTGGAGACCGTGGGCAGGAACGAGACCAGGGTGGTGTTCGAATAGAGCGGCGTGGAGATCAGGGTCACCGCGTCCGACGGATAGACGCCCCGGCGGATCTGGCCCCAGCGCATCCGGTGCGGCTGGACGATGCCCTTGGGCGTGCCGGTGGTGCCCGACGAATAGATGATGTTGAAGCCCTGGTCCGGGTCGATCTCATGCAGCACCGGCTGGGCGTCCTCGGGCGCCAGCCAGGCCTCCAGGGGCAAGCCGGCGTCGGAGCCGTCGAGGGCCACGCGCAGGGCGCTCACCTCGTCCATGACCCCGGCCAGGGCCTCGGCCACTCCCTTGTCCAGGAAGAACACCTTGGCCCCGCAGTCCTTCAGCTGCAGCACCAGGCTCTCCGGCGTCGACGAGGGCGCCAGCGGGGCCACGACGGCCCCTGCCCGCAGGATGCCCAGGAAGGTCGCCCCATAGGTCGCCGAGGTCGTGGCGCAGATCGCCGCCACCTCGGCCTTGCCCACGCCGTCCCGCTGCAGCGCCGCGGCGATGCGGTCCATCAGACGGTCGAGCTCGGCGTAGGAGATCGTCCGCTGCGCGTCGATCAGCGCAGACTTCTCCCCCACTTCCGCCGCCTGCGCCCGGATCACATCGGCGATGGTCCCGAAGTCGCGATCAAGGATGTCGGCCGCCGACATAACCTACCTCATCGTCAAATATAGAGCGAATACGTCGCTTTTCTCGTTAGATGGAAAGTGCCGATCCGTCAAAACGAGCCAATTCAAACTCGACTCGCTTCGGAACCGGGCCCGCCCCGAGCCCCACACGTCAGAGCCGTCCCCGTGAGCCGCTCTGATGCGTCAGGCACGAGACTCCCTTCGACGCCTCCATATCACGCGCCCACAAACTGTTATGTCGGTAGGCCCTTGTATAAGCCATTTCCTAGGGGATTGCGGCGTTTTTTGTGTCCATGGTACGCATACTGACGAACCGGCCAGATTCATAACGGCCATACACCGTCAGCCGCGGCACGTTCGATGCGGCCGCACAGGGGGAAACATGAAGCTCCAGCACGTTCTGTTTGCGACCAGCGCCATGGCCGGAGCCTTGGCTCCGCACTGGGTGATGGCCCAGGAGCGCTCCCAGGACAGCTTCGTGATCGAAGAACTGGTCGTGACCGCCCAACGCCACGAGATCGAGCTTGAAGCGGCTCCGGTGGCGGTCACCACCTTCAATGCGGAAGAGCGCAACCTGATCGGCGCCAACTCCGTCCGCGACATGATCAACCTTACCCCCGGGGTCTATCTGTCGGACACCGGCGTCAACATGCGGGGTATCGGCCGCCAGAACGCCACCACGGCGCTCGGAGCCGAGAACGCCATCGCCTATTACGTGAACGGCTTCTACAACGTCGACTACAACACCGTCGGCGAAAGCACCCTGTTCGGCGGCAATGTCCAGTTCCTGCGCGGGCCGCAGGGGACGGCCTGGGGGCGCGACTCCATCGGCGGCGCCGCCAACCTGCTGAGCCGCCGCCCCACCAAGACCTTCATGGGCGAGGCCCTGGTCGGCTACGGCCGCTACAACTGGACCACCGTCGGCATGACCGTGGCGGGGCCGATCAACGACGACTACCGCGTCCGCCTGGGCGTCCAGTCGATCAACCAGCCCAAGTCCGCGTCGAAGAACATTGCGCCGTACAAGGCCGGCTATGACGTCGACAACTTCTACGCCGAGTTCCAACTCGAAGGCGACGTGACCGACGACCTGCACTTCCTGCTGCGGTCCACGACCTTCAGCTATCTGAACACCCCGGGCGAGACGGCGCCGGGCCGCTACAACACCAGCGGGTTCATGGGCGCGCTCGTGCCGAACCCGACCTATCAGTACGAGATCGACTCCCCGTCGGACCGTCCGCGGCACATCAACATCGACCAGCGCGGCGCCGATCGCCTGACCGGCAACCAGGTGCATATCCTCAACGCCGACTGGGACCTCGGCCCGGCCACGCTCTACTACGTGGGCGGCATCGCCCAGTATAAGGCCAAGGGCTACAGCGACCTCGATAACACGTCCCGGAGCTTCTACGTCGCGGGGAACGGGCCCGGTCAGGTGACCGGCACCGGCCTGCCCGACGGCACGGTGGTCAGCACGAACATGACCGCCAACTACTTGAACCGGAACCAGTACTTCACGCACGAACTCCGGCTCACCGGCGACGAGCAGGAAGCCCTGGAGTGGACGGTCGGTGCCTACTTCTTCAAGAGCGACTACAACGAGCGCTACTGGGAAGCCATGCCGGACGTCCCGGAACTGGCGACGCCGGTGTTCTCGGGTGCCCCGTACCCGGCGGCGCTCTCCAACCCTGACCGCGCCTATTACCAGCAGCACAACATCCTGCGTCAGCAGTCAGTGGCCGCGTTCGGCGAGGCGACCTGGCACATCGACGACGCTTGGCGGCTGACGGGCGGCCTGCGCTACACGATCGACTCCAAGCGGGCGACGACGCAGTTCCGGTACGTCTACTGGAACCCGCTGTACGGCGCGGCCTTCGACTCCACTCCCCTGACCGTGGCCGACGACATCTGGGACGCCCCGGAATATGCGGGCAAGCTGCTGAAGCTTCGGAACAAGGGCTACACCGCGCGGCTGACCGCTGAATACGAGCCCAATCCGGACACCCTGGTCTATGCGACCTTCGCCCAGGGCTACAAAGCAGGCGGCTTCACCCTCGGCGACGCCACCGCCAACAATGTGACCGATCCGGAAAAGCTCTACAGCTACGAGTTGGGCGCCAAGCGCAACCTGACCCCGGACCTGCGGCTGACGGGCGCGCTCTTCTTCTACGACTACCGGGACTTCCAGGCGCCGATCACGGCGTTCAACGCCCTGACCGGCGGCACCTTCTCGCAGTTCACCAACATCGACCGCTCGGAGATCTACGGCCTTGAGCTGGAAGCCGACTGGCGGCCGACCTCGGCCCTCTGGCTGCAGGGCGGCTACAGCTACCTGCACGGCGAGATCAAGAAGTTCTGCTGCGCGGTGGACAACACGGACCGCTCGCTGCCGCTGAACACGCCGCAGGACCTGTCGGGCAACCCGATGCCGCGTTCGCCCAAGCACAAGTTCAGCCTGTCGGGGACCTATACTTGGGAGTTCACGCCGGGCTCCCTGATCCTGGGCGCCTCGGCCGCCTACCAGACCTCGTACAACCAGAGCGTTTTCGACAATCCGCTGTTCAAGGTGAAGGGATATGCCCTGGTGAACTCCAACCTCACCTGGCGGGCGGCCAACAACCGTTACGACTTGGTGCTCGGCGTCACCAACCTCACCGACGAGATCTATGACACCTCGATCTCGGTGGGCGGCGCCAATGTGGACTACGCGATCACCCACAACCTTGGCGGCGGCCGGTTCTACAACATCCAGCTCCGCTACCGGTTCTGATCCTGCGGCGCCGGCGGCCTGGCCGCCGGCGCGCTTTTGCAAGAGTGAGAGAGTCCAGCATGGCCTGGCGTCCGAAGCTCCGCGCCGCCGGCGCGGTCCTCCCCCTGATGGCCCTCGGGCTCGCCCTGACGCTCGGCAATGCGCCCAGCGTGCGGGCTTCCGACGAAATGGCGGCCGCGCCCGATGGCGAGGCGCTCTACAAGGCCCGCTGCGCGGGCTGTCACGACAACGCCCAGGAACGCACGCCGACTCGCGAGGTGCTGGCCAAGAACCCGCCGCCCTTCATCGTCGGGGCGCTGAACAACGGCGCCATGGCGCCCATGGCCGAGGGCCTGTCGGCGGCCGAAAAGACGGCCATCGCCGCTTTCATCACCGGCGCCAAGCTGCCGCCGCCCTCCGGCGACATCGATCCCCACGCCATCTGGGGGCCGTCCGCGGCCCATCTGCCGCTTGATGCGCCGAAGTGCGAGACGCCCGCCCCGCCCATCGACCTCAAGGCCCCGGCGTGGAACGGTTGGAGCCCCACCCCGCGCAATGCGCGATACCAGCCTGATCCGGGCCTCAAGGCCTCCGACGTGCCGCGGCTGAAGCTCAAGTGGGCGTTCAACTATCCCGGATCCAAGAACGGCCAGGCGACCATCGTTGGGGACTGGCTGTTCACCACCAGCATGTCCGGCGCGGTCTATGCGCTCGACACCCGCACCGGCTGCGTGCGCTGGCGGCACGTGGCCGAGGCGGCCACCCGCTCAAGCGTGACCGTGATCCCCATGAACGACGGTCGGCACGCCCTGTTCTTCTCCGACTGGACCAAGTCCGCCGTCGCCCTGGACGCCGCCACCGGCGAGCTGCTGTGGAAGACCAAGATCGACGACTCGCACGGCCTGCAGATGACCGGCGCGCCGACCGTGTATGACGGCAAGCTGTTCGTGCCCATCTCGTCAGGGGTGGAGGCGTTCGCCGAGTACGACGGCTGGGAGTGCTGCAAGTTCCGGGGCTCGCTTGTGGCCCTCGACGTGGCCACCGGCAAGGTGCTCTGGAAGACCTACACCACCGACGTGGAGCCCAAGATCTTCGGCGTCAATCGCCTGGGCCGTCCCATGTGGGGCCCGGCGGGCGGCGCCATCTGGTCCGCCCCCACCATCGACGCCGCCCGCGGCCTCGTCTACGTGGGCACCTCGAACTCCTACACCGACGCTCCGCACGACGGGTCGGACGCGGTGATCGCCATGGACATTGAGACCGGCAAGGTCCGCTGGCGCAACCAGCTGCTGGCCGACGACAACTACATCAACGGTTGCTGGCTGGGGAACGGACGCACGCAGCCGGCCGCCAACTGCCCCGAACGCCTGGGCCCCGACTTCTCCATCGGCAACTCTCCGATCCTGCAGGACCTGCCCGATGGGCGGCAACTGCTGGTGGTGGGGCAGAAGTCCGGCCACGTCTACGCCCTCGATCCCGCCAACGAAGGCCGGGTGGTGTGGAGCCAGCGGATCGGGCCGGGCAGCGCCCTGGGCGGCGTGGAGTTCGGCCTCGCCACGGATGGGAAGCGCGTCTACGTGGGCATCTCGGACGTGATCGCCGGGCCTGAAGGCAAGCCGGGCGTCTATGCGCTGCGGATCACCGACGGCAAGCTCCTGTGGAGCGCGCCCTCGCCGGCCAACCCCACCTGCCGCTGGAAGAACCGCTGGTGCCACGGCGCCGTCTCCCAGGCGGTCAGCGCCATGCCCGGCGTGGTCTTCGTCGGCGCCTATGACGGCATCTTCCGAGCCTATGACGCGGCCACCGGCAAGGTCATCTGGTCGTTCGACACCGGCTCCAATCCCATCGACGTCCTCGGCGGGCGCCAGGCCTATGGCGGCGTCATGGACGGCGGCGGCGCGACCATCGCCGGAGGCATGGTCTTTGTGCACACCGGCTATGCCGGCCGCTCCGGCGAAAGCGCGGGGCGGGATCTCACCGGGGCCGAGGGCAATGTCCTGCTGGCCTTCTCGACCGACGGAAAGTGAGGGGGCTGTCCATGACGTCCAAGTTCAAGCTGCTTAGCGCCGGGGCGTTCGCCGCCCTCCTGGCGGTCGGCGCCGGCGCGCCGGCCGAGGCCCAGACGGGCAAGGCTCAGGCCGTGACCTGGGAGTGCCCCAACGGGTACGAGGTGCGCGAGGGCCTCAACGTCGACTTCCCTCACCGGGGCGAGAAGCGGGCCTTCTACGTCCATCCGGCCAAGGGCGTCAGCGGCCCTGCCCCGGTCTGGGTGCCGCTGACCGGCACGGTGGAGTCCACCTACGCCAACCTCAACGTCCCGCGGAGCGGCGCCAACGCTCTGATGGCCGACAAGGGCTTCACGGTGATCGGCCCGGTTCGCGAATGCTCCGGCCAGGACCCGATGGCCAGCGGACCCGCCTGCAACGGACCCGGCAAGGACGGCTGGAACTGGATGCCCTGGCGAGAGGGGCGCGCCCCCACCCCCGCCGGCGACCGCTGGAAGAACGACGAAGGCCCTGACGCCACCTTCTTCGAGGCGGCCATAAAGTGCGTGGGCACGCGCTTCCCGCTGGATCCCAGCCGGTTCTACATCGGCGGCATCTCCTCGGGCGGCACCATGGCCAACCGCGCCCTCACCTTCCGGTCCGAGTTCTGGGCCGGCGGCCTGCCGATCTCCGGCGAGTGGTACGTGACCAAGGACGACGGCTCCGCGCTCAGCTTCGAGGCCGCCCGGGAGGCCGTGCGCGCGGCGCCGGCCAAGATCCACCAGGGCCGGGTGGGTCCCTTCCCGCTCAAGGACGAGCTGTCCCCGATGATCGTCATTACCGTCTGGGGCGGCGAGAAGGATATCTGGCACTGCGGCCAGGTGCTCTGCGCGGACTATCGCCCCAGCACCCAGGCCGGCTCCAACTACTTCAGCTCCAAGCCGAACGTGGTGCACGTCGCCTGCACGGCCGACCACGGCCACATGTGGCCGCAGGTGAACACCCAGGCCTTCAACGAGTGGGCGCTGACCACCCTGGCGTCGCACCCGAAGGGATCCGATCCACGCAGCTTCAAGCTCACGCCGCCGCCGGAAGGCTACAGCTGCAAGGTCGGCCGGTTCGACAACCTCTATCCCGAGTGATCGGCCCAGCCTGATCCCGCGCACCGTCTTCGGACGTCGCCATTGAAGACCTCCGCCGCCTCTGCGGCGGAGGTCTTTTGCTTTGGGTGGATATGGCGGCGGCGCGGGACTATCCGCGCCCTACGCTTGGCCGACCAGCCCCTAGCGAAACCCGGGCCGGCCCCTGCTTACCCTGCGATCGGGGCTTGTGAGCGCCGCCTCGGGGGTTCAGTCGCCGCTGCGCCCAGGAAGGCTCTCCGCACCCGCACGACGGCCCTCCGCGCGCCGGGCCCGCCCCGCAGCAGGCAGCCAAGCGCGGCATCCCTCACGCTCCTCCGCCGCACACGACACGCCCTGGACGCCTCGAGGGCGCCACGCGCTCGACCGCGCTACAGGGCGACGACTGCGACATGCAGCCGCCGGCGATCTGGCGGTCCCCTGGCGAGGAAGTGGTGCACCGCCCCGCGGAAGGCTCAGCCCCGGCGAGGAGGCAAAGAAAAAGCCCCGGCCGCTTGCGCGACCGGGGCTCTTGTCTGTCTGGCCTCAGCCTTACTTGGGCAGGGTGAAGCGGATCGGAATCCGCACCGTACCCCCGTCAACCGGCTGACCGTCCCGCGTTTGGGGCCGCATCCGGAAGAGGCGGCTCATACGCAGAGCGGCGTCGCCGAAGCCCATGTCGGCCGGAGTTTCCGACACGACCGTACAACCGTCCAGCGTACCCCGTGCAGTAACGGTGCAGCTGATGGTCGCCGAGCCGGAGACCTCCATCCGCTGGGCCCGATCCGGATAGTACCGGGCCAGGTCCTCGGCCGACGGGCGACGTTGCCAGTCGGGGTTGGTGATCACCGACGGACGCGGCGGCTCAGGCGGCGGAGCCCGCGGCGGTTCCGGGGTTTCGATCCGACGCTCGACCGGCGGAACCGGCAGCGGCGGGATCGACGGAACATCCGGGACAGCGACCGGCGGCCTGGGCTGCAGCTTCGGCGGCGGCGGCGGCGGCGTGTTCGGCGGCGGCGGCGGCGGAGGCGGCGGAGGCGGCGGCGGAACGGGCTTGATGATCGCCACGTCCGTCACGTCGTCCGAGTACTCCTTGTACTTCGGCTCAAAGCGCGTCTTCCAGAGGTAGGCGCCGAGAGCCGCGTGCACCGCGATGGACAACGCGATCGCGATCGTCACGCCCTTGCTGCGCTTGGGCTTCGGATCGTCGAACGGGTTGTGCCGAACGTGGACGGCTTCGTTGGGTGATGTCTCAGCCATGGGTCACCACCTACTGATCTTCGCCGACCAGGGCCACGCTGTAGAACCCATTGTCCTGCAGCATGTTCATAACGCCCATGAAGTCGCCGTACATCACGTCCTTGTCGGCCCGGATGAAAATCCGCTCCTTCGTAGGATTCCGCGAACCGCCCAGCTGGGCGCGGAGATCATCCCCCAGGGCGGACAGGTCCGTCCGGAAGTCCTGGATGAAGATCCCGCCATCCGACTGGATCGAGATATAGACAGGTTTCGGCGGGTTCGTCCCCGGCGGGGCGACGGCCGGCGGCAGAGCCACCTTGACCGTCACGGCCGCCATGGGCGCGGCCACCATGAAGATGATCAGAAGAACCAGCATCACGTCCACGAAGGGGGTGACGTTGATCTCAGCGTTCTGATCTTCCTGATAGCGGTCCGCCCCCCCGGAACTCGAGAGTTTGGCGGCCATCTACCTTAGGCTCCCTTGTCGAGCTGACGCGAGATAGCGTTCATCAGTTCAGCGACGAAACCTTCGGTGCGAGCGCCGTAGGCCGAAATCCGCGTCTGGAAGTAGTTGTAGAAGATAACCGACGGGATAGCGGCGAACAGGCCCAGGCCGGTGGCGAGCAGCGCTTCGGCGATACCGGGCGCCACGACGGCCAGGTTGGTCGTGTTGGTGTTCGCGATGCCGATGAACGAGTTCATGATCCCGTACACGGTGCCGAACAGACCGATGAACGGGCCGTTCGAACCGACCGAGGCCAGGAACTGCATGCCACCCGACAGGCGGCGGGCCAGCGAAGCCTGGACGGCGCCGACCGCGGCTTGAGCGCGATGGATGGTCGAGTCGCGATGTTCGCCGGCGATCTGCAGGCCAGCTTGACGCGACAGTTCCACTTCTTGCGAGGCGGCGGCGGCCATGTCGGCCAGCGGGTTGCCGTCGAACTCTTCCGAGCTCGCGACGCGGTTGATGTCGCTGATCGACTTCGCCGCGCGGAAGTTTTCGAGGAAGTTGTCGGTGGTGCGGTTCAGGGCGCGGAACTCGAGGCTCTTGGTGAGCAGCACGGTCCAGCTGAACACCGAGGCCAGAGCCAGGCCGATCATGATGACCTTAACGACCGGGTCGGCGTCCATGAACATCGTGCCGACGTTCAGCTTGCCGGCGTGCTTCATGGTCGGCGGATCGGCCGCTTCGTCAGCAGCGCCCTCGGGCGCGGGGGTCGCGGCCGGGGCATCCGCAGCAGCGGCTTCGGCGGCAGGAGCCGGAGCTTCCTGGGCGAACGCCGGCGCGCTCGCCATCAGCGCAACGGCGCCGACGAGAGCGATGAAAGGAGTCTTCAGTTTGTTGTCGAGCATCTGTCGCCAGTTCCTGGTTGGTCTAGCACGATTGGCCGGAGGGTCGTCGCGCGAGAGCGTCTCCACCCTAGTTGAACATCCCCGGTTCCCCCACCAGCTAATAGCCGGTTGAAGCCCCAGAGCCGCTGTCGCTGCGCCCGACCCGAAAACGCGTATCCCAACTAACGTGGGAATTGGCGTCGCGAAGGCGGGCAACCTCGAACCCCCCGAGGGGAACCCGAAGTCTTACCGCTTTGTTAGACGTGCGGCTCGGGTCCTTTGACAACCCCTTATCGAAGCGTCAAGGGGCAGAAGCTTGCGCCAGAGCCCGAATTTTTTGTCCCGGGCGCTATGATTGTGCGCTGCACACTAGGCGCCCCGAGACCGCCTCCGCTTTCACCATTTCAAGGCGTCGAGTTCCATGCTGCAGCGCAGCAAATGGCGGAACCTCGGTCTCGGAATGAGGGCGAAGTCAGTATGTGAGGGATGGTGGGGAAGGATGGTGCCTGGGGGCGGATTCGAACCACCGACACGCGGATTTTCAATCCGCTGCTCTACCAACTGAGCTACCCAGGCTTAGGCCCGTCGTCGCGGGAGCCGCGTCTATAGAAGAGCCGATCCTGGAAGTCCAGCGAGCCTGAGCAGACTTTTTTCGCGGCTTAGCTCTCGTCGTCTTCGGGCCGGGGGCCGCCCTCGTCGTCGGCGGCGGGAACGGCATAGACGCCCGCGAACCAGCGCTGCAGATCCACATCGGCGCACCGGCGCGAACAGAACGGGCGATAGGCCTGTTCCGTGGGCTTTCCGCAGATCGGACAGCCAAGCGCCTTCTTCATGCCGCCCCCACGTCGATACGGGCCCGCGGGCGCGCCGGATCGGCGCGCAGCTCAAAACGGGCGCCCATGCGAGCCTGCAGGTCGGCCAGTAGCGGAGCGGCGGCTGCGGCCACGCCGGGCGCGCAAGCGCCTACAAGACGGGCGCCCGGCTGCACTTCCCCTTCCGACTGCAGCCGGCGGACGAGCCTTTGAGCCAGGGTGCGGTCCGACAGGGCGCCGTCATCCCGACAGAGAATCTCCAGGATCGGTCTGACACGACGCGGCAGCGAAATCTCCATGGTGCCGAACCGGCCGACGGGGCCGATCGCCACGCCCGGATTGTCCGGTCCGAAGGCGGCCCGGGCGGCGGCCATCAGGGCGTTGCCGTCATGCCCGCGGCCCACGAGGTCGAGAACCACGATCCCGCCGAGGCCCTTCAGGCGCAGAAGGCGGGCCGACTCCCGGATCGCCGCCAGATTCGCCTGGCGGGTGACTCGCTTGGCGTCGGCGCCCTTGCGCTCGCCGAGGTCCACATCGACAGCGGTCAGGGCGCGCGTGGGTTCGACCGCGAGCACGCCGCCACCAGGCAGCGGATGCAGCACCTCCAGCGCGTCGGCCTCCGCCTCGTCGGCCATGTGGCGGGCTTCCCGTCCCTCCACCAGCTCGGCCTCTCGCGCGCACGCGCGGAGAATCTCTGACACATCGGGAGCCGGCTGCAGGAGCCGCGGCGTCCCGTCCGCCTCGCCGAGCAGTCGGGCCACGGCCAGCTTGCCGCGACGTGGCTCCGCGCGCACCTCCACCTCGACCATGGCGCCGCGCGTCGGACGGTTGTCGGGCTTGAAGGGCAGGATCGCCTCGGCGCCTCCCCCCAGGTCGAGAAAGGCGGTGGCCAGGGCCGGCTCGACGCTCTCGACCCGCGCCGCCAGGCGGGCGCCCAGCATCAGGCGCGGCTCGTCGTCGTCCCGCCGGACGATCAGGCGTTCGGGCCGGCCGTCCAGCGTCACAACCCCGCGGATCTCGCCGGGGCCGCGATCAAGGAAGATTTGTCGCGTGCTCATGGCAGCTGGAAGCCCTGGCCGGTCAGCAGGCACCGTGTCTCATAAAGCGGCAGGCCGACCACGCCGGAATAGGAGCCCTGCAGACTGATCACAAAGCCCCCTGCCCGGCCCTGAATCGCATACCCGCCAGCCTTGCCCAGCCCCTCCTGCGAACGAAGGTAGGCCTCGGTCTCGGGGTCGGACAGGCGCTTGAAATGGACCTGGCTCTCCACCAACCGCGAGACGACCCGCCCGTTTGGGGCGGCCACGGCCACGCCCGTCAGGACACGGTGGGCGCGCCCGGAGAGCAGCGCCAGGCAGGCCCGCACCTCGGTTTCGTTCTCGGCCTTCGGCAGCACGCGGCGCCCCACGGCCACCACCGTATCGGCCGCAAGCACCCACGCGTCCGCGTGGCGGGCGGCCACATGGCCGGCCTTGGCGATGGCGAGACGCTGGGCCAGTCGCCGGGGCGTTTCGTCGGGTTGAGGAGTTTCGTCCAGCTCGGCGGCGTCTATGGCGTCGGGCTCCAGGCCGATCTGGCGCAGGAGATCAAGCCGCCTAGGGCTTGCGGAAGCCAGGACGAGGCGCTGCGGCGCAGGCGGCAAGGCGTCGTCCCTGAACGTCGTCAGCGGACGCGGAAGGTGATGCGGCCCTTGGTGAGGTCGTAGGGCGTCATCTCCACGAGAACCTTGTCCCCAGCGGAGACCCGGATGCGGTTCTTGCGCATCTTGCCGGCGGTATGGGCGATGATTTCGTGGTCGTTCTCAAGCTTCACGCGGAACGTCGCGTTGGGCAGCACCTCGCTGACGGTGCCGGGGAACTCCAACAGTTCTTCTTTGGCCATGCAGGCTCCTGATCGAGATAAAACGACGGCTCGCGCCTGAAGGCCGCGAGCCGGATTCTCCGGCGGAATATAACGCAGGACCCCGCTGCAGGTCGATGGGCCGCGCGCTCAGCGGCCGAATCGCTCGGCGATTCGAGCCGCCAGGACGTCGCGAACGTGCCGATAGGCCTCTAGGCGGGCCTCCCGAGAGCCTTCCGACAGCGTCGGATCGAAAATGGGCCAGTACTCGATCTCGGACGCCCGGCCCCGGGTCATCTCAACCGCCCTGTGCTGTGCCTCAGGCGTCAGGGAAATGATGAGGTCGAAAGAATCGTCCTCAAGCTCGTCGAAGGTCTTGGGCCGATGGGCGCTGAGATCACAGCCCAGTTCCCCCATCACCTCCACCGCCAAGGGATCGGCGCCTGGCTGGCCTTCGTCTTCATCGGCCGCGGCGGCGCGCAGGCCGCAGCTGTCGACGAACACCCGGTCGCCGACCAGACGCTTCAGCAGCGCCTCGGCCATGGGCGAGCGGACCCGGTTGAGATTGCAGGCGAACAGCACGGCGTCCGGGAGCCGGCCGGTAGGACCCTCGCTCACGCGCCGATCATCCTCGCCAGTGCAGCGCACAGATGAGCGTGAAGAGCCGGCGGGCGGTGTCGAGGTCGGTCTCGATCTTGCCCGATAACCGCGTCTGGAGCAGTTCGGACGCCTCGTTGTGCAGGCCGCGCCGCCCCATGTCCAACGCCTCGATCTGCTGCGGCGTGGAGTTGCGGATCGCCTGATAGTAGCTCTCGCAGATCATGAAGTAGTCGCGGATCAGACCGCGGAACGGCGACAGCGAGAGGATGTGGCGACGCTCGTAGGCGGGACCGCGCACGTCCAGGACCAGCCGATTCTCCATGAGGCCCATGCGCAGGTCGTAGGGGCCTGTCTCGGCGCCCTCGGGCGCGAAATAGTTCTCCTCGAGCAGATCGAAGATGGCGATCTGCCGCTCCTGTTCCTGGTCGCGCGAAACCGCCGCGAGCGACTCTTCGTCGATCTCCACGCTCTGAAGGCGGTGCTTGTTGCGCGCGTCGTCGGCCATGGGTCCATGGGCGGAGGATCGTGCGGAGCTTTATTGCAATCTGGGGGGCCGCGTCATCCCGCACCTGCACAGACGACGCATAAAGAAAAGCGCCCGGCGCGGTTTCGCGCCGGGCGTCAGGGAGATCACGATGTCAGCGGCCGGCGTAGCGACGCCCGTCAGGCCGGACGAAATCGTCACGGACGTAACCGACGCCCACGCCGTTCTGGCCAACCAGGATCCAGTCCGAGCCCCGCACCTTGGCCAAGGCCTCGAAGCGCTGGCCGGGTTGCAGGCGCCCCACCTTGGCCGAGTTGGTGGTCGGCCCGGCCCGCAGGTTCACGCCCGTGGTGGCGACGTAGGTACGGTCGAGCCGGTTATAGCTGGCCGGAGCGATCTGCGCGGACAGGCGATAGCCGTTCCGGGTGTAGACGCCCTGCCGCTCGGCGCGATCCTTCTGCATCTCGCAGCCGATGGCCGAGCCCGCCGCGGCGCCGACGCCGGCGCCGACCACCGTCTCCAGTCCACGCTCACGGCCGCCGACCTTGTTGCCGATCAGCCCCCCTGCCAGGGCGCCGATCACGGCCCCGACCTCCTGCTTGCCGCCCGGCGCCGAACAGCCGGTGACGCCCGCATTGGCGCTCGTCGCTCCCATGGCCAGCGCGCCCGCCAGAACGGCCGCGACCACGCCGCCGCTGATCGAGGTCTTCACCGAATTGCGCATGGTCATCTCCGTCCTTCGCATTGATCCGATGGCGCGAAGGTACGAAGCGCTGCCTGAACGAGCCCGGAGCTGTTCAGACAGCTATTGTTCAGCTTTCCAAACGCCCTCAGGCGCGGTCCTGTCCCAGGCGGATAGCGGCAGACCGGGCGTGCGCCGGCAGCCCCTCGGCCTCCGCCAGTGCGATCGTCGCCGGCGCGAGCGCAGCGAACGATTCGGCGTCGCACTTCACGATCGAAGTGCGCTTTAGGAAGTCATAGAGCGACAGGCCGGACGAGAATCGGGCGGCGCGGCTGGTGGGAAGGACGTGGTTCGAGCCCGCGACATAGTCGCCTACCGCCTCGGGCGCATGCCGACCGAGGAAGATGGCGCCGGCGTGGCGCACGCGGTCGGCCAGGCGCTCCGGCGCTTCCGTTGCGAACTCCACATGCTCGGGGGCGATGAGGTCCACCAGCGCCGGCGCCTCGTCGAGCGGGGCGATGACCACCGCACCGTGGTCACGCCAGGACGCTCGGGCGTCCTTCCCCGTGGCCAAGGTCGCCAGCTGCGCTTCGACAGCGTCGACCACCGCCTGGGCGAAGGCTTCGTCGTCAGTGATGAGGATGGATTGGGCGGCCGGATCGTGCTCGGCCTGGGACAGGAGGTCCGCGGCGATCCACTGCGGATCATTGGCGCCGTCGGCGACGACGACGATCTCCGACGGCCCGGCCAGGGCGTCGATGCCCACCACCCCATAGACCCGGCGCTTGGCGGCGGTCACGAAGGCGTTGCCCGGCCCGACGATCTTGTCCACCGGACGGATCGGCCCGGCGCCATAGGCCAGGGCGGCCACCGCCTGTGCGCCGCCCACGCGCCAGATCTCGGTGACGCCCGCGGCCTGGGCGGCGGCGAGGACCGCCGGCTGCAGCCGCCCAGGCGGCGTCACCATGGCGATGCGGCCGACCCCGGCCGCCGCCGCCGGCACGGCGTTCATCAGGACGGTCGAGGGATAGGCCGCCCGCCCGCCGGGCACGTAGATTCCAACAGCATCGAGAGGCGTCCACCGCCAGCCGAGCTCCACCCCCGCCGCGTCTACGAACCGCTGGTCGGCCGGACGCTGGCGCTCGTGATAGGCCCGGATCCGCGCCGCGGCGAAGGCGATGGCGTCGCGCACCTCGGCCGGACAGGCGGCCGCGCCCTCGGCGATCTCCTCGGCGCTGACGCGGATCGTCTCCTCGGTCAGCTCCACCCGGTCGAAGTCGCGGGCGAAACGCAGCAGCGCCGGCAGGCCCTCGCTTCGCACAGCGGCAAGGACGTCGCGCACGATCGCGTCGACCTCGTCCGGCGTGTCGCGACGCTCGGCGACGAAGTCGGCGAAGGCCGCCTGGAAATCGGGATCGGAGAAGACGAAACGGCGCATGGCGCGCCTCTTTAGCGGCGCGCGCCCCGCGGCGCCATGGCTTCAGGCCTCGTGGGCGGGCGTCCGGGGCGTCGGCCAGGGGTCGGAGACGTCGGCCAGGACGGCGTCGATGCATTCGACCTCGGCTCGCACATCGCCGCCGCCGGCGAGGCTCAACGTGATGATCCCGCCCGGGGCCTCCCCAGGCTCGAAGGTCACGGCGAGCAGTTCGACCACCGCATCAGGCCGCTCGCGCCGCACCTTGCGCGTCTGGACCTTCAGCACACCGCCGAGTTGCAAGGCCGAACGCACCCGCTGGCGAACGCCCGCCTCCCAGCGATAGCGGTTCAGGGCCAGGGTGAGTCGCCGGGCCTTGGGTTCGTAGGCGATGTCGCCGACCTTCCCCACAGCGTCCTGCAGCGCCGCCGAAATGACGGCGAGATCGTCGGCGTCTTCCGCCAGCAGTCGAAGCGGCGCAGGATCGGCCATCGCCTAGTCCTCTTCCGGCTCGCCGCGCTCGCCCTTGAGCCGGCGCACCTGAGCCCCGCAGGCGCCCAGCTTCTCTTCCAGGCGCTCGAAACCGCGGTCGAGGTGATAGACACGGTCCACAATGGTCTCGCCGTGGGCCGCCAGGCCGGCGATCACGAGGCTGACCGAGGCCCGCAGGTCGGTGGCCATCACGGGGGCGCCTTCCAGGGACGCTACGCCCCGCACGCGAGCCTCGCCGCCCTGCACCGAGATGTCGGCGCCTAAGCGACGCAACTCCGGGGCGTGCATGAAGCGGTTCTCGAAGATCGTCTCGCGGATGACGCTCTCCCCGTCAGCGAGGGTCATCAGCGCCATGAACTGCGCCTGCAGATCGGTGGCGAATCCGGGATAGGGATCGGTCTCGACCTCGACGGCCCGCAGCCGCCCCGGTCCGCGCCGGACAGTCAGGCCGTCCGCGTGCGGCGTCACCTCGACCCCGGCCTCCACCATCTTGTCGATGAGCGCCTGGATGAAATCGCTGCGGGTGCGGGTGAGGCGCACTTGGCCGCCCGCCATGGCCACGGCCAGGGCATAGGTGCCGGTCTCGATGCGGTCGGGCAAGACGGCGTGCGTCGCGCCCGAAAGGCGGCCGACGCCCTGGATGCGGATCTCGGGCGTGCCGGCGCCGCTGATCTTCGCGCCCATCTTGTTCAGGCACTCGGCGAGATCGTCGATCTCGGGCTCGCAGGCGGCGTTGCGCACCACCGTCTCGCCCTCCGCTAGCACGGCCGCGAGCAGGGTGTGCTCCGTGGCGCCGACCGAGACGATCGGGAATTCGACCTCGGCGCCCTTCAGGCCCCTAGGGGCCTGGGCATAGACATAGCCCTCGTGCAGGTCGATCCGTGCGCCCAGGGCTTCCAGCGCTTGCAGGTGCAGATCCACCGGCCTGGCGCCGATGGTGCAGCCGCCAGGAAGCGAGACCTTCGCCTGGCCGGAACGGGCCAGCAACGGCCCCAGCACATTGAACGAGGCCCGCATCTGCCGGACCAGATCATACGGCGCGAAGCCGCTGACGATCTCGCGGGTCGTCAGCAGCGTCTCGGCGCCGTCCGGGCCTTCCGATTCGACGACCTCGGTCCCGAGTCGCTGCAGCAGCTTGCCCAGGAACCGGGTGTCGGCCAGCCGCGGCATGTTGGTGAGCCGCAGCGGCTCATCCGTGAGCAGGCTCGCGGCCATCAGCTTGATGGCTGAGTTCTTGGCGCCGCTGATCGGGATTTCCCCTTCCAGCCGCGCGCCGCCGGTGATGGCGATACGGTCCAAACCTAATCCTTCACGCGCGGAGCCCGCGTGCAGCCGCGGTCGCCCTTCGTCGCGATATCTAACGTGCGCGCCGAACCGCGCAATGGTCGTCAGTCGGACGCCGGCGGCTTCGGAGCCGGCTTGGCCGCCCCGCCAGCCTTGCGGCGTCGCAGATTCGCCCTCAGCGCGGCTGCGAGCTTGGCTTCGCGCGATTCCGCGGGCGGCTTGCCTCGATCCTTGGGGTCCATGATCGAGGGGTGCGATGCGTCATCCACATCGTCAAGCATGTGAGCGTGAGATTGGGGCTTCACGAGCCGCCTCTGGCCCGCTATAGCGCCCGCCTTCGCCGCCGTAGCTCAGTGGTAGAGCGCATCCTTGGTAAGGCTGAGGTCGGCAGTTCAATCCTGCCCGGCGGCACCACGGTCCCCTAAGCTTTCAAGAGCTTAGGGGACCGCCACTCCTCTCCCCACATCGCCGAACTGCCCGCGGCTTGGCCTAGCGCCGCGTTTCAGGCGCCGAATCGCAGTGGCCAGTGTGCGGGGCGCATTCTTACCTAGGGCCGCTTGCGGCGAACCGCTTCGGCCTCAAGGGCATGCTCTGCTTCGTGCGTTTCCACGGCCAGTCGCCGGGCGGCGTCGCAGGCCACGATCTGCGCCCCCCGCGTCGCATAGCCGATCTCGAGATCAGCCTGGCTCGGCGCCTTCGGCAGACGATGCAGGGCGCAGGGCATGGTCGCCTCGGGCGGCATCTGAAGCTGGGGCGCAACCGGCAAGCTCGGGCGCGAGGCGGCACAGCTCGTCGTCATGAGCGTGCAGGCGAAGGGTACGATCAGCGGGGAGCGGGGCATGGGCGTCCTCGGAAGTCATGGCGTCTCTGTTGAGGCGGATTGCGGTCTCAGCCGCGGCTTCGCGCAGCCGGAGCACCACCTCCGACCGCTGGGCGCTCTCGCGTTCGCCCTGGGCCTCAAGGCCGGCGATGGCCGCCTGGGCCATCGCGGCGTCCACCTTCGGCCGTTCGCCGGCCGCACCCTCGATCCGGCCCTTCCAGTAGAGCCCCAGGGCGGCGGCGAGCAGCAGGCCGCCTCCCGCCAAGGCCGCGGCGCTCCGCGGCGTCACGGGCGCAGCCCCAGCTCATAGCCGCCACCCGGCCGCTTGGTCAGGACTTGCCGACGCATGCGCGGCTCGAACGAGATATGCACCCACGTTCCCTCCTCGATCAGCTGATCGAAGGGGATCTCCGAGCGGGCGATGGCGGCGCAGACCGCGCGGGGACCGCCATACCCATGGCAGTTGAAATCCACCGCGTGGCCGGTGAGGTGGGCCGAGGTGCGCGCACCACCGACGGCTCGGTTCAGCGCCGGAGAGCGATAGCCGCTTGTGACGGTGATCACTCTGTCGCCCAGCAGCCGCCGGACCTCCTCCATCCGGGCCGCAGTTGTCCGCAGCGTGGCCACCACCTCAGAAGGGGGCGTGTTATCGATCTCGCGATGCTGAGTGCCCACGAGTTCTTCCAGCGCAAAATGCGCCGTCAATTTCGTCGTCATCAGGAAGTCCTTGCGGGCTAGTCGCCGCGCCGCGCGGCCGCGGCTAGCTTGGCCCAGTCAGTGACGGTCGCCCCTGCCAGATACAGGGTGGCCATGATCACATTGGCTGCGATCAGAGCGAGGCCCAGCCACTTCAGCGCGCTGGGGTCATCCAGGCGACAGACGATGGCGATCACCCCGGCGCTGTTCAGCAGCGTCGTGACGTAGGTGTAGATCCGCCGCCAGAGCCAGCGGACCTCAATCGGCGGCGGCATGGCGCACCTTCTGGTAGGAGGACGGCGCGGCCGCCTCCAGGCGGTCCAGGCGCGAGGCGTTGTCGCTCCACACCTGGGCCAGGGCCCAGGCGAGCAACGCAATCACAAGGCCCCAGGAGCGGGCTTTCAGCCCCTCCACCGCGCGAAGGGTCGAGGCCGCCGCGGCCTTGATCTCGGCGAGCCGCTCCTCGCAACGCGCCTCATGATCGGTCAACCGCTGCTCAACGGCCGCCAAACGTTCGGATTGGGTGCTCATGGAAACGAGGTCTTTCGATTGACCTCGACGCCCGACGTCTTGGTCTTGCTGCGTTCGGACTCATTGAGCTGTTCGCCGGCGAACATGCTGTAGGGCAGCCCGCCGAGCATCGCGACGATCTGCTGGGCATGGGAGATGGGGGCCTGGCGATACTGTTGCTCGACCTCGCGCAGGGCCGATCCGAGTTCGCCTTGGGTCGCGATGTTCGCACGCTGGTCGCCCTCGTAAGCGCCCACGAGACTGGCCAGCTGGTCAGCCGCCCGCAGCCTTTGATCCTGGCCCGCTAGGTACTGGCCAACACGCTGGTTCCAGTCCTGCTGCGCCATCTGGGCGTTGGCCAGGGCGGCCTGCTGGCGACGGTTGGCGTCGTCGCTTGAAAGCGCCGCGCCGCGGGTGAAGGCCTGATCTCGCAGGTTGGCGCTCGTGGTCGCCCGCGCGCGCGCCAAGGCGTCTTCCGTCATCGACCTGGTCAGGGCGGCGCCCGAACCCCCGAAGGCGCCGGAAGCCGCAAGCTCAAGGTCCTGCTGCGCCCGGGTCCGGCCCGCGCCGTAGTCGAAGTCGGCGAGCGCGGCGTCCACCACGTCCTGGGTGTACGGGCTCATATAGGCCGGCAGGTTGTCGAGCAGGCTTTCCCCGCGCACCCTCGGCGTGGCCGGCGCCTGCATGTAGTTGTCGAGCCAGTTGGAGCTGGCCACGCCCCGGGTCACATCGAGCGCGCCTTCATAGTTCCAGAGCTGCCCGCCCAGGTTCTGGGCGGTGTTCGCCGCCTGCCCCTGCAGCCCATGGACGGGCGCGACCAATGACGTCGGGTCCAGCGACATCAGGCCGTCGATCTGGCCTGTCGCGCGCTGAACGGCATTGGAGATCCAGTCCGGGACGATCGGCGTCCGGGTCGACGTCAAGCTCCGGTCCTTGGTCTCCTTGGTCGAGGAGGTCTTGCTTTCAAAGCCAAAGCCCAAAGAAATTCTCCTTTTGTTCTAGCGCCTTAACGGCCGCCCGCAAACGTCACATCGAACATCGGCCGCCCGATGCGGCTGCCCGTCGGGGCGCTCTCTCCGGAGAACCGCACCCGGAAGAGCCGGCCGCTCATCAGGAGGTCCGTCTTCGCTTCGCCCGGCGCCATCGTCCGCGAGACGACGACCTGCGAGGCCTGCTGCGGGCTGAACCGCGCGGAGAGGGTCAGCGTCACCGGCCCGGCCTGGTCCTTGAAGTCGGGCCAGATTTCGCGAACCAGCAGGGTGCGGTCGGGATCGAGCTGGCTGTCCGCGCTCTCGATGAACCAGGAGAACTTGCCGCCGTCGGCCGAGCGGCCCTTCTCGTGGAAATAGACCTCGCCGTCGTAGGTGACGCCGATGGGATAGGCCGATGGCCCGGCGTCCACGAAAGCGGTCCTGGCCATGATGCCCTTGTGCCACGCGCCGGCGTCCGGCCCGCTGAGGGCAATGGCGAGGTAGCGGCTGTTCTCGTAACCGTCGCGCCGGTCGGGGTAGTCGAACCGCACCTCCGAGAACTCGGAGTTCGAGGAGGCGACCACCTTGTCGCCCTGGCTCGCCGCCAGCTCCTCGGCGAAATCACGCCGGATCGGACAGGGAATCGGTTCCGGCTGTCCGCCCAGGGCATAGCGGTAAAACTGCCGATCGGGGCTCACCCAGAACGCCTGCTGCCCCACCACCACCGCCGCGTTCGGCCCGATCAGGCCGCAGTTCCGGCCGATGCGATCGAACCGCCAGGGCTGATTCAGTGCGCCTACGAAAGTCCCCAGGAACAAGGCATCGCCGGTCCACACCAGCATGTACGGCCCGCACATCCGGCCCGCCACGATTCGTCCGCCGCCGGTCAGGATGTATTCCCGCGCCGTGGAGCCGGACGCGCTCGTGCTCCACTGGGTGTTGTTGCGGATGGAGGAATGCCGGATGCAGAGCGGGTTGAAGGTCCCGGAGACCTCCTCGTTGCAGCCCAGCGCAAACACCTGGTAGCCGCCGTTCAGCGGCGCCACAAGCATGTAGGTGACATTGGCGGGCGCATCGGCCAACGGCTCCGCCCTCGCCCCGGCGTCGTTCGTCCAGGCGAAGATCGTCTGGTCCCGCGGCGAGGCCAGGAGATGCTGCCCCCAGGCGCCGAACGACCAGGTCAGCGGGAAATAGTCCATCGCCGACGCCAGGCCGTAGCCGCCCATCCCGAACCCGCCGGTCCCATAGCCGGCCGAGCCCGCGCCATCGATCGCCCCGGCCGTGAAGCCGGCCTCCGGCGTGATGTCGAACAGCTCTCCGCCCCGCCACAGTTGCAGACTGGCATGGGTGCCGAAGGCGATGTTCAGCGTCCCCGTGTTGTCGGTCCAGGGGAAGATCCCGCGGCAGACCCCGGAGAGCTTCTGCTGGGTCAGGCTTTCCCAGCCGCCGATCGTCTGCGGAAGGCCCAGCCGGAACCGCACATTGGACCCGTCGGCCCAGCGCCCCGCAGAGGCGAACGTGGTGTCGTCGCCGTGTAACCCCGGCGGCGGTTCGAGAGGGATGCGCATCCGACGACCTGCTGCTAGTGGGAATCCATGATTTCGATTGCGGAGCTCGGCCGCCGCGCCGGTGCCCTTGAACGCGAGGGTCGCTACGAAGAGGTCGAGGCTGTGCGCCGCGAAGTTCTGCGCCGCGATCCGGCCAACGGCGCCACCCGATACGCCTTGGCGGTTCTCAGGCTGCGGCAGGGCGATTGGGTGGAGGGCTGGGGCCTCTACGAGGCCAGGCGTGACCTGCCCGGGCGACGGACGAAGGAGCCGCACCCCAGCTACCCTGAATGGCGCGGTGAAGAGATCAGCTCGCTGCTGGTGTGGTGGGAACAGGGCTTGGGCGACCAGATCATGTTCGCCCGCTGGGCGTCCCAACTGGTCGCCCGTGGAATCTCCGTGGCCCTGGTCTGTTCGCCGCCCCTGGCCCGCCTCTTCGCGCCGCTCGGCGCCCAGGTGATCCCTGCGTCAGGCTCTGTAACGATCATCCGCCAGCCCAGCCTTGGCGACTGGAGCGGCGCGCTGGACCGGCTGGCGGCATGATCTGCGGCTACATCAATCTTGATCGCGCCACCGAGCGCAGGGGGTATATGGAGGCCCACTTCGCGGAGCTAGCCCCGCCGGGGGTCACGCTCACCCGGACGCCGGCCATCGACGCTTCGGAAGCCGCCTCCGCCCCCGGTGGTGCATCGGCGACCGAAAAGGCGTGCTTCCTCAGTCACCTCAAGGCGATCCGCGAACTGCACGACGGCCGCTCGCATCTCCTCGTGCTCGAGGACGACGTGATCCTGTCGCCTGCCGCGTTCACCGCGCCGCTGCAGGCCGCCGGAAACTGGGATCTGCTGCTGCTCGACGCCGCCATTGGGGACATTCGCCTTTGGCCGGCCTTGGAAGCGCGGCGACAGGCGGCGGGAGGCGCCATCGGCTTTCTCGATCTCTCGGCGATGCAGTTCGCATCTGCCGCGGCCTACGTCGTCAATGGTACTTCGAAGGAACACGTGCTTGCAGCCTTCGCGACAACGCCGATGAATGCTCCTTACGACATCACCATGCGAGCGCTCATCCACGCCGGCCGGCTACGGGCCTGCCTGGCTTTCCCCTTTGTCAGCAGCATCGCCGCGTTCAGCGACAAGACCTCGCAGATCAGGACTCCGACCCCCGTGGACGAACTATCGAACGCCTTCCGGCGGCGGATATTCGACGGCGTGGGAGATGGGCGGTCGGCGGCGGAGCTTGCCGAAGAGATGGCCCGCGCCCTCAAGGCTAGGCGGCAGTAAAAACAAAGGTTATCCGGCCAATCCCGCCAACACCATTAGTCGCTACACTCCCGCCGCCAGGCCCTGGTGTTTGTGATGCACCACCGCCATTACCGGCTTCGACTGTCGCGCCGTACTCGCTGAAGCCGGCTGCACCGCCTCCACCGCCGTTGCCGTTGCCAGCTGCCCCGCCGGCGCCGCCGCCTTCGCCCTTCGATCCATTCACCCCCGCTGCGCCACCAGAGCCACCGCGGCGATGAGCATCACCGCCCGTGCCATAGCCACCAGCACCGCCATTTGGCCCGCTCTTTCCGCCCTGGGCAACAACGCGCCCTTCCGAAGGCGTCTGAACAAAGCTGTCGCCGCCGTCAGAGCCCCCGCTGGGCGCACCTACTGCGTAAAACAGGGAAGCACTCGGTGGGCAAAAGAACCGCTTTCGCGCAGCCCCGCCGCCGCCACCTCCCGGGCGATTTGACCCCGAACCTGCCCCGCCCCCCGCGCCGATCAGAAACACCTCGCACCAGGACGGCACCGGGGGCGAGACCTGGGTGCCGGGGCCGCCTTCGGTCTTCTGGAAGATTCCCAAGTACCGCGGCGGACGCCCGCCCCGCTTCCGCCCATCCATCCCCTGGGCGACAAACCCTCGAAGCGGCTGACGCATCAGTAGTCCGCCCACTCGGCGACGAAGACGAAGCTCTTGCCGATGGACGGCGCGACGTAGAGCTGCTCGCCGGGCGCCAGGATCATCGGATTGTCGTCCGAGTAGCCGAAGTCGACCCTGATGGGCGCGTCGGTGGCCGACACCGTGTCGTTGGTCACCGCCGCGGCGTCGGCCCAGTATTTGGTCTCCCCACCGTCGTTCGAGCGGAACACCTGCACCACGCCGGTCGTCCCGGTGCTCTCCTGGGGCATGGCGTAGAGGCGCGTGAGCCGTCCGCCGTTGCTCCCGGCCTCCAGCAGCAGCGCCGTGTTCGTCGGGCTGGCGGTCGGCGGATAGGTCGCCTGCGCCGTGCCGTAGACGACATAGGCAGACTTCGGCGCTTGCGGCGTAACGATGCTGTTCGGTGTCGTGGGCATTGCTGTTCTCCTAGAGGGCGACGGCGAGCGCGACCTGGACGCCCAGAATCCGCTGCGCGTAGTCGGCAAGATCTGTGCTCGCGATCGAGGCCCAGCGGGCGGTCTCGCCGTCCGTCTTGACGAACCGGCCCGCATTACCGGCCTGGGCCGGCAGGTTGCCGGCGTTGTAAGTCCAGGCGACGGCCTCGACCCATTGCTTGATCGAGGCCCCGCCATAGCCGGGCGTCTTCACGTCGACCCCGTCGGTGGCGATCCACACCATGTCGCCGGGGTCCACGGCCACCGACGCGCCTGCGCCGGTGCTCAGGGTGACCAGCCCCCCGCAGGCGTTCCAGACCAGATAACTCTTGCTCACCGGCGGCAGCGTCACGGTGAACGGCCCCGCCTCGCCGGTGAACTTGATCATCGCCGCGCGGGCCTCGTCGTCGCCGGCGTTGGCGGTGGTAAGCGCCGCATCGCCGGCCAGCGGCTTCGTCAGCCAGCCGGCCACGGCGTAGTCGGCGTGGGCGAGCGTGGCGTTCAGCTTCTCGCCCCACAGGTTGATGTTCTCGCCGGTGAACTGCAGCTCGAAGCGCAGCGACGGCGACCAGGAAGAAGGCATCAGGCGATCACGGCTCCCGTGTCTTGGCGGATCCAGTGAACCCCGTCCGAATGGGCGAGGACGTTGAGGTCGGTGACGAGGAGGAGCGTCCGCGGATGGGCCGCCGCGGGGGGCAGCCCCGCCTGGTCGGCAGCGAACAGCGGCGTGGGCGCGCCCGGCGCCTGCAACGCGGCGATGGCGTCATGGAAGCTCTTCAGCACGGCGCGCACGCCTTCGGGCAGGCCCGGCCCGGTCGGCGCCAGCATCATGCCCGCTCCCGCATCAGGCCCAGCAGTTCGGTCGCCAGGGTCTGGGCCGCGCGACTGCGAGCCTCCTTCTCATTCGCCTCCGCCAGGGCCCGGGCGAGCCTGGCCTCATAGGCGTGGGCCAGTTCGGCGTCCCGCAGGAACGGCGCGGCCTCGCACAGGGTCGCGAAGAGATAGACGTCCGGATGGCCTGCCAGCAGCGCGTTGGTCGGCTCGGCCTCCGACAGCGCAAACTTCCGCAGCATCCGCAGGCCGACTGCGTAAGGCTGGTCCGCCGGACGGTCGAAGGCGAGGTTCGCCCCATCGATGGTCCAGGCGCACGGCTCGCCGCGCAGGGAGGAGACGCCCAGAAGCGCGGCCTCGACGAACGGCAGGGCCAGCCGCCCCGCGGACCGGATCAGCCACAGAGCCAGCGGCTCGGCGAAGGCGGCCGGAAGCGGGATCGTCCTGAGCCCTGCCGGCAGCGCCAGCTCCTGTTCCGCCTCGGCCAGACGCGCCCGCAACACGCGGTTCAGCCGCACCTCGGCCAAGGTGATGAACTCCGGGATGCGCGCCGCCAGATCGCTGCGCGCAAGCCAGTTCGCCGCCGCGGCCTGCAGCTCGGCGTAGGTGGTGATCGCCATGTGAAATTTCCGAAGGAACGGCCGGGAAAGTGCAGGCGGCCCTCGCCGAGGGCCGCCCGCGGCTAGCAGCGAGAGGAAACCGCTAGTTGTTGGCCAGGCGGCAGGCGAGCTGCGGCCGGATGGTCTTGAAGCCGTAGAGCACGTCCAGACGGCACGGGAACTTGTCCGAATTGATGTCGTACTGGCGCACGATCCGCATCGAGATCCCGTCGAACACCTCGCGGCTGGCGAAGTCGACGCCGCGGGGCATCACCATGTCGGCGGTGGCGAAGGCGAACGCGCCCTTCTGGTAGGCCATGGAGATGCCGTGGGCCGCGCCGGCGTTCCCCGCGAAAGTGATGGCTGCGCCGGCCGCGGGCGAGCCGGTCACGTTCTGGCCGGCGCCCGTGGTCACGATGGCCGGGCTGATCTGGATCGTGCCGGCCCCGCCCGCATAGTCCTCGCTGACGACGAACTGCTGGAGCACGCCGGTCGACTGCTTGGTCTCCGGATGCACCCGGTTCACGCTCGCGATGGTGAAGACGTCGCCGGCCTTCAGGGCGCCGGTCCCGGTGTTCACCGCCAGGGTCGAGCCGGTCTGGCCGGCGCCGTTCACGAGATAACCGTTGCCCGCCCCGCGCACATGCGCCGGCCACAAGGTGTTCTCCATGAAGTCGAACCCGGCGGTCCGCCCCATGAAGCCCTCGCGGTTTTGCCGGCTGATCACGCCCTTGTCGTTGAACAGGCCCTTCAGCGCGTCCACCAGGTCGACGTTGTCCTGGGTGTTCAGATTGCAGGTTCGGGCGTTCAGCGGCGCGAGGTTGTCGACCAGGATCTTCCGCGCCTGCAGCACCTTGGCGAAGCTGGCTGGCTGCCCGGTGTTGGTCACCTGATTATAGACATCCTTGTACATGCTCATGGCGTCGGCCTCGATGTTGGCCGCCAGCACGCTCATGGCCGGTTCGATGATCCGCTCCGAGAAGTCGTCCAGGCTCATGGTCAGGTCGATGCTGGTGAAGTTCAGGTCCACGCCCTTCTGGGTCTGGACCTTCAGCTCCACGGCGCTTTCGACGGTGTCCTGGGCGGCCAGGGTCGCGCCGGTCCGCACCGTGTACTGATTGGGCAGGCGCACCTTCAGGGTGTCGCCCACCTTGGCGCCCTGCTGGGCGAAGCTGTCGTCGTATTCGCGCGTGATCGTGCCCACGAAGTTCAGCTTCTGGTGCAGCACGCGCAGCGCCTCCCGCGTCACCGCGGTGGCGGTCAGGATGGAATTGGGCATCCGTCGTCCTTGTAGATGTTGATGTCGCGCCGCGTTCAGCCTTCCGAGGCGCTCGGCGCGCGTGTTCGAAAGGCGCCGGCTCGGCCGGCGGCGGCTGGGGAACGGCCTCATCACCTTGCTCCCGGGCCGTGGCGCGTGGCGCTTGCTCGGGACGGCGCGAGCCGTGGAGGTGGCGACCCGTCAGCGGGCCCTGGCGGCCTGCTGATTGCGGCGGGCCATCCATTCTCGGGTGCCGAGTTCGTCCCGCACGCCCCCGCCGGTGGCGACCCCCGCCACGCGTACGGCGGGGCGGACAGCATAGGCCTGCGAGACCACGTCCTGCTGCGAGGTCTGATCGGCGCGCCAGGCTTTGTGCAGCAGCTTCCACAGCCGCGGGTCGGCGGTCTCCGCCAATTCCTCCAGCGTCACGCCGAAGGCCTGGGCGTACTCCACGAGCTTGGCGGCCGTCTCAGGCGACCAGCCGTCGATCTCGCGCGCCAGGGTCCGGCCGGTTTCGGCCATGCGCTCGGCGGCGGCGCGGGCATGCTCCAGTTCGGCCCGCGCCTCGGCATGGGCCACGGCCTCGGCCAGCTGCTCTCGCGCCTGCGCAATATCCTCATATTGCGCCCACAGCTGCTGGGCGGCCTCCGGATCCTCGGCTTCATAGGCGCGCCAGTCCACCTGCTCGAACTCGGACAGATAGTGGTCCAGCACCGCCAGGCGGGTGCGCTCCTCGCTCATGCCTCGGCCAGCGCGCTGTGCGAGAGCCTGGCGCTCGACCTCGAACGCCCTGCGCTGTTCGGCCAGTTCCTGGGTCTTCCGTGTGTAGTCCGCCTGCCGAAGGACCGCCCCCCGCAGGGCGCCCGGCATGACGTACACTTGGCCGTCCAGCTCGAGTTCGAACAGGTCCTCCTCCTCGGGCGCTTCGTCCTCGCCCGGTCCCGCGTCCTCGGCCAGGGCCGCCTCCTCTGCCGCGAGGGCGAGCGCGTCGGCGCGCGCGAGCTCTTCGCCCGCCGCGATGGGGTGTCTGTCTTTCATGGTTGTCCTTGGGATTAGCGCCTGGTCAGGGGGAGGATGGGCCCGGCGCAGAGGGCATCGCGGAGCCTCTCCGCCATTCCGCAATCCACCGCTTCGCGTCGGCGATGCGCCGCCTAGCTTCGCATCGCCTTGAGGCGGTTGGTCTCGGCCTCGAAGGCTTCGATCTCCAGTTTGCGGGCCTCATGCACACGGTCGCGCTTCAGGGCCTCGATCTGGGTCCGCGCCGCGGCCAGGGCCTGCGCCAGCTTGGCGATCTGGGCTCTTGCCTGCTCGATCTCCGGCGGGACGCCCTTCACCTGGGGCGGCAGCAGGGCCGCCAGGCGTTTGGCGATCTCGTCGGCGCCCGGCCAGTCCAGGTTCCGCGCCAGGAGGTCCGCGATGACCGGCGCCGCCGCCGGATAGGCGCGGATCAGTTCGATCATCTGCGTCGCGGCTTCCTCGCGGCGGCTGGTGAAGCTTGGGCCCGATCGCACGGTCAGGTCGTACTTGCCGGCGGTCAGGTCGTAGATCCTGCCGATCTTCCGCAGTTGCTCGCCCGCCTGGCCGCCCGGCGCGACGCCGACGCTCCTGGCCGCCCCATCCTGCCCCAGCACACGCACCACCCGCGGCGTCGCGTACACCTTGGGGATGAGGTCCAGCATGATCCGTCCGGCGTGCCGGATCGCCCGGGCCAGATTGTCGATGTAGTGGAAGGTCGAGACGTCCCCTTCCCTCTGCCGGGCCATGATCGCCCGGCCGCTGGTCTCATTGGACCGGGCCCCCAGGCTCGCGTCATAGAGGCCCATGATCGCCTTCATGTCGTCCGAGGCGTTCAGCGCCTCCTGCAGCGCCCCTGCAGGAACGCCCGCGAACGGCTGACGGACAGGCGCCTCGGGGCCGTCGTATTCGATGTAGGCGTGGCTCTGGACATTGGCGGTCGCCCACTTCGCGCTGTCGGTCTCGAACGCTCCCTTTCGGCCGATGAACGGCGCCTTGGGCGCCAGCGCCACCAGCTCGGTGGAGGTGGTGCGCCAGTAGTTGAACATCCGCTGCGGGTCCTTGGCGTCACGCACCAGGCTGCGCAGCCGCCGGCGGCCGTCCACGATCAGTTCCTCGCCATAGACCGGCACGATCGGAATGAACCGGCCTGCCCAGTCGATGGTCTCCAGCACCTCGGCGCCGGTCATGATGCGCTGCACGACCTTGTGGCTGGCCACCTGCCGCGGCCGGCCGACGACGCTCACCCCCAGGGCGTCGAACATCGCCTTTTGCGCACCGTAGGCCGCCTCATCGATCACCTGGCCGTCCGAAAGGGCCAGGATCGTCCGGGTCGTCTGTTCCCGCCGCCAGTACTCGGCGATCATCACGCGATCGCCGTCCAGCCACGGGGCCGACAGCTGGCCGTAGGTCTCGCCCTCCCAGTCCACCGCCTGCGCGCCCTTCCAGCGCGCCTCGAACGTGGCCCTCGGCAAGGTGTCCACCACGAAGGCCGTATTCCAGTCGGCGCTGTCCGCCGCCGTCGACTCCGGGTCTCCATAGATCGCGAACGGGTTCGCCACCCGCTCCACCACTATGTCCTGATCGAAGCCGTCGTCGGTGGAATAGCGGGTGTTGATCCGGAAGTAGCCGACCCCGCTCGTGACCGCGAAATCCAGGGCCGTATCGTAGGCGACCTCGGCGTCCGAACTCTGCTCGATATGCCGGATCAGGCCGTTGAACACCTCCGCCGTCTCGGGATCGGCGCCGGAATCCAACGGATGCACCACGATCGCCGGCTTGTTCAGCCGCGCATCGTTCACCACCTGGCGGATGAAAGTTGGGAGCCGGTTGATGGTCAGCACCGGCCGCCCTTCCCGTTCCCGCTCCCGCCGCACCTTCTCGGGCCACTGTTCCCCCAGCCTCGCGAAGCGCAGGTCATCCAGGGCTTCGCGCCGGTTTTCCGCCTCGGCGTCGGCCGCCAGGTCGAAGGCCTCGCGGGCCTCGCGGATCAGGTCATCGTCAGACAAGGTGAGCCCCATAGGCAGGCGCCCGCGCAGGGCCGGACCCGGCGGGTGAACGGAAACAGACGAAAGGGAGGGGGCGACGGGCCTAGGCGGCTCCGTCCTGAACGTCAGAGCACCGCCCGTCGCCGGGCGCACTCATCAACAGTGGCATTCTTATCGCAAAAACGCGCGCGCTCGTCAAGAACAAAAAGCGAAACATATGCGCCCGCGGCGCGGGGTTCAGTCAGCGGCCGGCGCCGCCTCCGCCTGAGCCCGCCGAGCCGCGAAGGCCGCGTCACGACCATAGACGTCCGGGCGGAACACCAGGCCGGTCTCCGTAGGCATGGCCGTGAAATAGGTGATGTAGACCGGGACAGGCGCCTCCAGGTCGATCTGGCGTTCCTCCCCGCCCACCGCGAGCGCCGCCTCCGCCCGGTCCTCGTCCACCAGCAGCTTCGCCAGCCTCATGGCGTCCTCGAGGCGCACGCAGCCCGAACTCGCCAGCCGCTGCGAGCGGGCGAAATCGCCCTTGTGCGGGGTGTCGTGCAGATAGATCCCGAGCGGGTTGGGCAGCATCAGCTTGACTTTGCCCATCATGTTCTTGGGCCCCGGCTTCTGCCGAACCCGCACGCTCAGCGTCCCCGCCGCTACCGCCTTCCAGTCCACTTTCGCCGGATTCAGCACGGGCGCATCGTCAGTGTAGTCGGCCAGCACCTCCAGGCCCTCGTCCTCCACATAGGACAGGCCTCGGGCCAGCACCTTGGGTGCGATCGAAGTACGCACTAGGTCCTCTGGCACGTTCCAGTACGGGTTGAAGATCAGGTGCCGGACCATGCCGGCCATCATCGGCGTCGGCTGATCCGGCTTGCCGACGACGACCTTCATGTTCAGGGCCACCTCTCCGTGCTCGTGGAACCAGAGTTCCCCCGCGGCGGCGTCCACCAGCAGATATCGATCGCCGAACGAGGCCGGCAGGGCCTTGGCGCGCTCCAGGTTGATCTCGATCAGGCGCTCGTAATGCGCCGGACCTGCATTCAGGGCGCGGATCGTGGCCGCGTCCGCGGCGCCCGTGGGCTCCAGGCCGTGCGCCCGCTGGAAGGCGCTCACCGCCTCGACCAGCAGGCCGTCGTAGGGTTCGCCCGTCTCGGGAAGCCCGAGCCGCGCTCGGAGCTGATCGACCCGCGCACCTTTCGTCCCCGGGGTCAGGTCACGCCCCGGCGCGATCCGCACCTCGGGCAGGCCTGCCCATTGGGCGCGGTATTGCTCCAGCGCCCGAGCCAGATCCTCATGGTATCGGTTGCGCGGCCCGCCCCGCGGATCGGACCGCCGTTGCTCGGCCAGGAGATGGCCCACGGTCGGCGCCTCGGCGGCGGCTTCAAGCCGCGCCCGACCGCCAGACTCCTGCGGCTGCCTGAGGCCCGGATCCACATAGGCCAGGGCGACGCCGTCAGCTTCATCGCCCAACTCCGAGACCTGCCCCGCGCCGCGGGCATAGGCCTGGGACAGCGCAAGCTCGATCTCGGCCAGACGCCACGGGTCCCGAACCTCCGCCTCGATCTCAACGCCAAGGGCTTCAGCCAGACGGTCGACATCCAGCCGCAGTCGCCCCGGCGCCCACAGCGGCCGGAAGTTGCGGTCGCGATAGAAGTCGGCCACCTCGGTATCGACCGCGCCCGTTTCCAGCCCGGCCTCGATCTGGGCCTCCAGGGCGCGCGCCACGTCCAGCCGTGTCGCCGACCGCGCCCCGGGCGGCGGATCGGGCCGCCAGAGCGACTGCGCCTGGGCGGCCATTGGCGCGCCGAGGGCGGCAACGATCAGCCCGACGATCAGCCGGCAAGGCAGGGGCGCGCGCCTCATTGCTCGGGATATTCTCCTGTCCGCTTCTCAGCCGGGTTCTCTCGCGCCGACGGCTGGCGCCACGCCCCAGGCCGCAACACGCATCGTCCCGTCGCCATTCAACGCACACCTACGCTTGAAGTCCTCGCACGCAGCCAAGGTTCCCGGCGTGCGCGCCAAAGCACAGACCCACCTGCGGCGATGCAGGGCGACCCCGACCATCCAGGCAGCACAAGGCCGGCGGACGGTTCCCCGTCGCGCCGGCCTGGCGTCGTCCAGCTTCTAAGGCGTTAGGCCCGCCGACGCTGGAACAGGCCCAGCAGGAACAGCAGCAGGATCGCACCCAGGGTCGCGATCAGCAGGCTGGGGATGATCCCTTCGCCCGGATCGAAGCCGATAGCGGTCGCGATGAAACTGCCTAGGAACGCGCCGACGACGCCCACGATCAGGTTGGTGAGCAGGCCGTGATTGCGGCGCATCACCTTCTCAGCGATCCAGCCGGCCAATATGCCGATGATGATCGCGCCAATAATGCCAACGCCATCCATGTAACCAGTCTCCTATCTGTCCGTGGGGCTAATGCGGGGGCTCTGCCAAGGTTTCATCAGGTCGGCGTGACCGGCAGGGTGCGCGCCTTGGTCGCGGGGGCTGCAACCGCGGCGGCGTGGAGCAGAATCGCCGCCTTCGCCACGGTGGCGGCCATGCAGTGGCGGCCCCTCGGCTTCAGCGAATATCTGGCCAGCGTTCTTGGCGGTCTGGGTCTCGGGGCTCTCCTCGCGGCCGTCGCGATCGTCGCCGCTTCCGTTCCGTTCTGAGCGCCCCACCCCGGGGAACCTCTCCCCTGCGCGACGGGTTTGGGGATCGTGCGGCGCCCTCCCCCCGACGAGCCCCTCCGCGCCGCACCCGCTGAACGAAGACGCCCCGGCTCCCCCCGGCCGGGGCGTTGTTCGTTTCACCCCATCCACGACAGCGGCCCACCGCCCACCCGCCGCGTCTGCCGAGACGCCGGCGCCCCGCGCCGGTGCAGGGCGAACTCGCCAAAGGCGTCGGCCCCGTGACTGGCCTGATCATGCAGCGGCCCCGCATAGCTCCGCGTGGCGCGGTTCCAGCGCTTGCGATAGGCGCGCATCCGTTCGAGGCCGAGGGCGCAGCGCTCCGCGTCGAACCAGGTGACCGGGATCATTAGCCGGGCGGCGTTCACCCGCTCCTCCGGGTCCGTCGCCGGGCCGGCCGACACGCCCGTCAGCCCCAGGGAAGCGAGCGTCTCGAGGCGAGATCGCCCGGTCCCAAGCTCGCGTACCATCACATCATGGGGGAGATGGTGAGTCCCATAGGCGTATGGCCTGGCGGCTATGGCCTCGCGGACAACCGCAGCAAGCCCCTGGCCCTGGGTCTCGAAATAGTCGATCGCCCGCACCTCGCGCCCGACTTGCTGGAAGAACCAGATCGCCGTGTAGTCGTCGATGCCGAGGTCCCAGGCCGTGTCCACCTTGAGCGCCGGATCGTGCGGCACGCGGCCGATGCGACCCGCCTTCTCCGCTTCCCCCAGCAGCACTGCGTAGTAGGCGCCGGGGGCAGCGGCGTCGAAGTCCACCAGGTACTCGGAAGCGAACCGCGCCTCCCCTTCCTCCCGAGACCCCAGTTCGGCCACCAGTTGCGCCCGCTCCTTCTCCAGCTGCTCAGGCGTGAAGACGTCGGTCGTGGTCGCGGGAGCCCGCTGGGTGAACCACTCCGGGTCGCGCTCCCGCGCCTCGAAGGCCCGGGTCGCGTGGTTGCGCCCCCGGGGCGTCCAGAGGAACAGGGCCCAGCCCCCGTTCTCGGCGAGGATCGGGCGGATGAAGTCCCAGGCGTCGGGCTTGGCCAGCGCCCATTCCGAGAACACCACCCCCACCGGCGGCGAGCCCACCAGCGAGTTGTAGTTGTCGGATCCGGCCACCTGCCAGACCGCACCGTTGCGGAAATGGATCGCCATCTCGCTGTCGCGGGTGCGCTCGCGAATCTCCGGCGGGAAGGCCTCGTCGATCCGCCGACGCCCGGTGTGTGGGTTCACCGCGTCCCAGATCGCCTTGCGGCCCTGGCTGGCCTCGGGCAGCAAGTGCCAGTAGACGCCGGCCCGCTGGACGATCTGGGTCGCCGTCCAGTGCAGGGCGACCTCGTCCTTCCCCCATCGGCGGTGCGCCGCCACATCGGCGCGAAGGCCCCCATATTCCAGATACTGCATCAGGGGCTTCTGATACTCGCGCGGCGTCCAGCGCGACGGCAGCTCGGGCAGCTTGCCCTTGCGGCGGCTCACCCCGCCCCCTCCGCCTCGCCGTCCCTCCGCTCGGGCGGGTCGGTGAACCTGCGCACGATCACCGTCATGCCGCGTGGGCCCGGCTCCGCCTCGGCCTCGCCAGGCCGCGGTCGGCCATAGCCCCGATCCAGGATCTCCCGCGCCGCGGCCAGCCTCACGGCGGTCTGGCCCTCGCTGTTCATGATCTTCTCAAGCGCCTCGAGCGCATCGAGCGCCTTGGTGCGGGCCGCTCGCCGCACCGCAGCGACCGACGCGGCCCTGGACTTCTTTTTCGGCGATTGGCCGTCGCCTTCTGATGTCGCCATCATCAACTCCAATGAATGAAAGCCCGCCCGCCTGGCCCGCGCCGCGTGGCCAGCATCAGACTTGGGGCTTGTTCAACTCGGCGCGGCCGCGATCCCCCGGCGCCGGCGCTAGGCCGTGGCGAGTATGTTCAGGGCGACCTTCAGGACCGCCTCCAGCTTCAGGCCCTCCCGCTCGCCGCCGGCCGCCTCCCGCGGGGTTTTCTCCTCGCCGCAGATTTGATCGCAGGCGGTCACCAGGTCCGGCTGCATCAGAAGCCGCCGTCGATAGGCTTCGAGCGCCGCAGCGGCCTGCGCGCTCCCATGCGCCCGCGCCACCAGTTGCTTGAGGGACGGCCCTGCGGCGCTGAAGTTGGCCTGGGCTACGGCCTCTAGGGTCGAAGGAATGGCCGGATCGAGCCGCACGCGCCGGTAGGCCGCCCCATAGCGCTCGCCCGCCGCCGCCTCGTCCGGCGTCACACGCCCCTTCCGCAACAGCCATTCCAGCCCGCTCAGGCGCCGCACAGGCTGCGCGCGCGTCTTGCGCCCGGTAGGCGTTTCGAAGGCCGCCCCGCGGGCGCGCGACAGGGCCACCGTTTCGGCCACACCGTCCATCACCGCCCGCGCTTCGGCCCGCGCCTGTGTCTGGCGCTCCAGGCGCAGCAGCGCTCGCGCGCCGCCGGCGCGGTGTCGATGTTCCCCATGCTCGTCTCCTGAAGCTGCGTCAGCGGCCGGCGCCGCGCGCCACCACCGCATCGGCCAGGCGATAGACGGCCTCGCCCGCCGCCCGATCGCCTTCGATGATCACCAGTCCGGCCGCCGTATGCGCCAGAAGTTCACGCAGGAACTGCGCCCGCTCGGCCGGCGCGCGCCGGCTCAGGGCCCGGGCGACGACCCGCGCCGCGTCGGGCGGCGGTGTCATGACGCGATTGCGGGAAAACCGCCCGCCGCCATTACTGCCGCCACATGGCCGTCATGGTCAGCGAATCTCGGCTGCGCCTCGCCGCGGCCGGCCCCGGCCCGGAAGATCCGCTCTTGCCTGCGTCCGATATTGTCGCACAGGCCCAGTTCACTCTGGGCGCGCCAGGCGGGAGCGCCGCCCCGGCGCAGGTTTGCATAGGCCAGTGCGGCCCAAGGTGGATGCTGCTCGCTCATGCATACTGTATATTACATACACTCGCATTGCGCAAAGGCTTTCTGCAGGTTACCTACAGCGACGTGACATCACAGCGATGATCGGAACGATGATGGACGGCCGCGCCGCCCGCCTGCGCCAAGCCCGTATCGACAGGGGCTTCGAGACCGCCGCCGCTGCCGCCGATGCGTTCGGCTGGAGCCGCAACACCTACGCCTCGAACGAAAACGGCAACGCGCCCTTCTCGTATCGCCGGGCCAAGGAATACGCCGCCGCCTTCGGGGTCCGTCCCGAGTGGCTGTACGACGCCGCCGGGCCCATGGCCGCCGCCGGCGAACCCGGCTTCGTGCAGGTGATCGGCCGGGTGGGCGCCAATCCCGAGGGCGTCGTCCTCTTCGCCACGGGGCAGGATCCCGCCGAACTCGCCCCGATCCCGCCCGGCGGCACCGATAAGGCGGCCGCCCTCAAGGTCGTCGGCCACTCCATGCACGGCGTCGCCGACGACGGCGCCCTTATCTATTTCGAGGATCAGCGCACCCCGCCGACGCCCGACATGCTGGGCCATGTGGTGGTTGTCGAGACCGACACCGACGAGGTCCTGGTCAAGCGGCTCCTGCGCGGCTCGCGCCCCGGCCTTTATGACCTCGAAAGCGTTGCCGGCCCCATGCGGCGGGATGCGCGGCTGCGCTGGGCGGCGCACATCACCGCCATCATCCCACCCTTCCAGGCCCGCCGCATCATTCGCGGCGCAGCTTAGATACAGAGAAAATTTGCCCCGACCTGTATTTTTGATACAGTTTTGGGATGACGGAAGAAGAACGGCTCGAGCGCTTCCGCGCGGACGCCTATGAGCGCGATGCGGCGGCGGTTCGCGGCGTAGCCTGGTCGGGCCTCGGCCCTGAACCGTTCCGGCCGCGCAGTCCTGCCGCCCTGAGACGCGACACGGTCCAGCGTCAAGCCGCCCTCGACGCCTGGCGCCGAAGCGCCGCCGGCCGCGTCCTCGACGCCCTGGTGGAGGTTGAGCGCCGAGCCGAGGCGATCCGCACCGCCTTCGCCCGCGATCCGTCCCAGGACGTCAGCCGGCATGGCCAGGCCCTCGCGCAGGCCGCCCGCGAGGTGTTGCGCGCTCTTCGCTAGCTCGCTTGCCAGCGGCGCTGGCCCGGGCCACCTCTTGAGGCCATGTGCAACGAGTTCAGCGCCCAGCGCTCCCTCGACGACCTGCTGCGCGAGTTCGGCCGACTGAACATCCCGCTCGACTGGAAAGGTGGTCGCCCCAACCTCCAGCCGCGCCCGTCGGTCCGCCCGACCGACCCCGCCCCCGTGATCGTCGGCGAAGACGGCGGAGCCCGGTTAAAGGAGTTGCGTTGGGGCTTCCCGAACCCAAAGGGCGGCCCGGTGATCAATTTCCGCTCGGAGGGCCGCCGCTTTCCCACCGGCCGCTGCCTGGTGCCGGTGGACGGCTTCTATGAGTTCACAGGCGCGAAAGCGCCTAAGTCCAAGTGGCTGTTCGAGGCCGCCGACGGCGCCATGCTCGGCGTGGCCGGCCTGGTCCGCGATGATCGGTTCACCCTGCTGACCTGCGCCCCCGGCCCCGACATGGCGCCCTACCACGACCGTCAGGTCGCGATCCTGCCCCGCGAGCACTGGGCCGCCTGGCTGGGTCCGCCGGAAGAGCAGCCGCCCATCGAGCCGCTGCCCGCCGGCAGCCTGAAGGTCACCCAGGTCCGCTAGGCGGGATCCGCGCCTATGGCAGGTCTTCGGCCAGGATGGCCATTTCGAACATGAACGAGCCGTCCTCGTCCTCGTCCTGGAAGACCACGCCCACGAACTCCTCGCCGATATAGACCTCGCAGGAATCCTTCTGCTTGGGCCTCGGCACGAGGGTGATCCGCGCATTGGCGAAGGTCCCGCGCAGATGGCCTTCGATCTTGCGGATAGTCTTCTCGTCCACGCCCTGCTCCTTGAGGTACGGCAAATCGGCCGCGAACCTACCGGTTTGCAGGCCCCGCGTGAACCTCAGATCACGTAGTCGTACACAGCGTCTGCGAGGGTATGGTCCATCTTTCGGGCCGGCTCGTCGCAAGTCGGGCAGTTCACGAGCCGCGCCGGCACGCCGGCGGCGGTGCAGCCGGGCGGGACCGGCTTCAGCACCACCGAGCCCGAAGCGATCTTGGCGTAGTCGCCGATGGTGATGTTCCCCAGCACCTTAGCGCCGGCCCCCAACAGCACGCCCCGGCCCACCTTCGGGTGGCGGTCGCCCCGCTCGGCGCCGGTGCCGCCCAGGGTCACGCCCTGCAGCATCGAGACGTCATCGCCGATCACCGCGGTCTCGCCGATGACGATGCCGGTGCCATGGTCGATGAACACGGCCTTGCCGATGCGGGTCGCCGGGTTGATGTCCACCTGGAACAGCTCGCTCGAGCGGCTCTGCAGATAGAAGGCGAGCGTCTCGCGCCCCTCCTTCCACAACCAATGCGCCACCCTGTGCGTCTGCAGCGCCAGGAAGCCCTTGAAGAACAGGAACGGCTGGACATAGCCGCGGCACGCCGGGTCGCGCTCGAACACCGCCTTCAGGTCGGCCTCGGCGATCTCCACGATGCTGGGATCGCTCGCATAGGCTTCCTCGATGGTGTCCCGCAGGCTCATGGCCCGCAGCTCCTGGTCGCCAAGCTTGCGGGCGAGCTGGTAGCTCAGCGCATCGCCCAGGCTCTCGTGATTCAGGATCACCGCGGCCAGCAGGCTGGCCAGCGCCGACTCGGTCTTGGCGGCGGCATAGGCCTCGTTGCGTAGCGCGGCCCACACGGGCGGCGGCGTCGCGGGGTCCACCACCTCCAGACGGCTCATCGGTTCCTCCCGGCCCATCAGGCGTCTCCCTTAGCCTAGCATGGCGCGCGCGATGGCGGGCGCCAAAAGCCCCTCGCGGGCCATATGGTAAGCCCGCAGCAGCATCGCTACCGTGAGCATGTCCGGCATGTGACCGGCCAGGGCCGCCTCCAGCGCCTCTCGGAACGGGACGCGCGCGATCGCCAGGGCCTCGGTCTCGTCGGCCTCTTGAGCGGCCGCCGCCGGCGAGAGGCCTGTGGCGATATAGCCGATCGCCTTCTCGTCGGTGACTGAATTCGAAAGCTGCGCCCGCAGCACCTCGCGCCACTCCGCCGCCTGCAGGCCGGTTTCCTCGGCCAGCTCCCGCTTGGCGGCGGCCAGCGGATCCTCGTCCATGGGCGCGCCGCCCTCGGGGATTTCCCAGCTGTAGTCGGCGCACGGGAGCCGACTTTGGCCGACCAGCGTCACGGTCCCGTCGTCATGCAGCGGCAGGACAGCCATGGCCAGGTTCTTGAAACTGACCACGCCGTACTGGGCCGGTCGCCCGGTAGGCGCCGTCGCGGCGTACTCGGTGACGCGGATCCATGGATTGTCATAGACGGTCCGCCCCGAGCCGCGCGTCCAGGGCCTGCCATGCGTCTTCAGCCAGGCGGGTGTGCCGTTCATCTGTCGCTTCACCTTGCGGAACGCGCGCGGCCACCCATAAAGGGTAGGCCCCTTGTCGTTTCCTTAAACGCGAAGCCTGCCCCCGTGAGCCACGACCTTCCGCCCGAACCTGCGTTCGGGGCCGCCCTGCCCGTCGGGCCCACGCCCGGGGTGCTCCAGTTCCTGGCGCGCCGGCGCTCTACGGCGGCCATCACCCTCGCTGAGCCCGCCCCTTCGGAGGCCGAGCTCGCCGACCTGCTGCGGATCGCCGCTCGCGCGCCCGATCACGGCAAGCTCGCCCCCTGGCGCTTCATCCTGCTGGACGGCGCGGACAAGGCGGCCTTCGCCGACCGCCTGGCGGACCTCGCCCGCGAACGGGGCGACGCGACCCAGGTGGCCAAGCTCAGCAAGCTGCGCACCCCGCCGCTCGCCGTGGTGGTGGTCTCCCGCCTCGTTCCGTCGGCGATCCCCGAGTGGGAACAGATCCTCTCCGCCGGGGCGGTGTCCGCCAACCTGCTCAACGCCGTGCTGGCGATGGGCTATGGCGCCAACTGGATCACCGACTGGTACAGCTATGACCCCGCCGCGCTCGCGCTCCTGGGCCTCTCGGACGGCGAGCGGGTGGCCGCGTTCATGATGATCGGCACGCCGGGCGAGGCTCCGCTCGAACGCGAACGACCCGACGTTAACGCTTTGGTGAGCCGCTGGAAGGCTTGATCACCCCGCCTCGTCGCTGAAGGCTTCCGCAATGTCGGAGGCCAGACACACAGCGGCCGGACGGCGCGCCGCGCCGCCCGGCCTGAGGTGACACGCCCGAGGAGAGTTGGGCAAGTTCACCTATATGCCTCTAACGGGCTTTTGGGAAGCCCGAACGGGCTTTCGCCCGCCTCTGCGCGCTTTTTTCGCACCCCGGGAGAGTAGCCCCCGTGAAGCGGGCCGCCCCAAACATCTGAATTCGACGTTTCGGATTACACCGAACAACAAGACCTGGTCTTTGCGGGCAATTTATTTCCCGTGCCGCGCCGAAGTAGAATGGCGTTCGACCGCTGTCAGGTTGCTTAGCCACGACCCCGATACGTAGCCACGCCCTGATCGGGCAACCACAGACCTTCGGGCGCCGGTCCGGTTTGCCAGAACACGTCGATGGGAATCCCGCCGCGGGGGTACCAGTACCCGCCGATACGTAGCCATTGCGGGGCGAGTTCCTCGACCAGCCGGCGACCGATGGCCACCGTGCAGTCCTCATGGAAGGCGCCGTGATTGCGGAACGAGCCGAGGTAGAGCTTGAGGGACTTCGACTCCACCAGCCAGTCGGCCGGGACATAGTCGATGACCAGGTGAGCGAAATCCGGCTGGCCGGTCACCGGGCAGAGCGAGGTGAACTCGGGCGCCGTGAAGCGCACCAGGTAGGTCGCGTCCCTGTGGGGATTGGGCACGCGCTCCAGCACCGCCGCCTCGGGACTGTCGAAGCCCGGCACGTTGCGGCCAAGCTGGCTCAGATGGGTCTCTTCCATGCGCGCGCCTTTACCGGCTACTAGGGCCCCGAACAACAACGCCCGCGGGCGGACGAGGAGACGGACATGGCGGCTGGCGATTTCGAAGGGTTCGTGGTGGTGGTGACCGGCGCCTCGACCGGGCTGGGCCGCGCTGTCGCGGTCGAGACGGCCCGCCAAGGCGCCCAGGTGGTGATCGTCAACTACGCCCGCAGCCGTGACGAAGCCGAGGAGACCGCCCGGCAGGTGCGCGAGCACGGCGCCGAGGCTGTCCTTGTCCAGGGTGATGTCGCCTCGGACGACGACTGCCGCGCCATCGCCGCAGCGGCCGAGCCCTACGGCCGGATCGACGCCCTCTTCAACAACGCTGGCGTCACCCGTTTCGCCGCCCACCACGACCTCGACGCCGTCTCCGGCCAGGATTTCCTCGAGCTCTACGCCGTGAACGTCGTTGGGGCCTATCAGATGGTCCGCGCCTGCCGGCGGCTGCTGGAGGCCGGGCCGCGGCCCGGCGCGGTGGTCAACACCGCCTCCATCGCCGGCGTCACTGGGGTCGGCTCGTCGATCCCCTATGCGGCGTCCAAGGGCGCGCTGACCACCATGACGTTGTCCCTGGCCCGCGCCCTCGCGCCCAGGATTCGCGTGAACGCCGTCTGCCCGGGCTTCATCGACACGCCCTGGTTCGGCAAGGGCATGCCCGACGCCGCCGTCGCCAAGCTCCGCGCCAACGCCGAGGCCACCACCCCGCTCCGCGCCGCCTCCACGCCCGAGGACATCGCCGCCTCGACCGTGTTCCTGGCCTCCCCGGCCTCGCGTCACGTCACGGGCGAGACCCTTCTGGTCGACGCAGGGATGCACCTCGGCTTTGCGGCGACCGTGGCGCGATAGGCCGCCCTGAAGCGAATCTGCCTTATTTTTCGGCGCCGCATCAGTTCGGCGCACAAAGTTAGCCCAGTGCGTCCGCACCTGGGCTGTAGCCGTCCGTCTGCGTTGATCTACCGAACGTCGGTCCGACCATGACCTTCGCACGGTCGGACCGCAGTCGGATCGAGACATAAAAGGGGATAGATAATGAAGAAGCTCAAAGTGTCGCTGTTGGCCGCTGTCGGCTCGCTGGCCCTGGCCGGCGGCGCTCACGCCCAGGACGAAGGCTCGGTCTCGCTGTCGTTCAACATCGGCGCGGCCAGCGACTACGTCTTCCGCGGCGTCAGCCAGACGGACGAGGATCCGCAGGTGTTCGGCGGCGTCGACGCCGCCTTCGGGTCGATCGGCTACGCGGGCGTCTGGGCCTCCAACGTCGACTTCGGCGATTCCACCGACTTCGAGTTCGACCTCTACGCGGGCATCACGCCGACCGTCGGGGCCGTCTCCTTCGACATCGGCATCAACTACTTCGGCTACGCCGACCAGCCCTCGGGCGCAAACCTGGACTACTGGGAAGGCAAGATCGCCGCCTCGGTTCCGGCTGGCCCCGCCACCCTGGGCGCTGCGGTGTTCTACTCGCCCGAGTTCAGCGGCAAGACCGGCGAGGCCTGGTATTGGGAAGCCAACGCCAGCGTGCCGATCCCCGACAGCCGGTTCAGCGTCTCGGGCGCCATCGGCCACCAGACGATCGATAAGGCCGGCGACTACACCACCTGGAACCTGGGCGTCGGCTTCGAACTCACCGAGAACATCGGCATCGACGTGCGCTACTGGGACACCAGCAAGCACAAGTACGGCGACATCTATGACAGCCGGGTCGTGGCCGGCCTGAAGTTCTCCTTCTAGGCGCCGACTATCGGACTGCTGGAGCCGCCCCGGGAAACCCTCGGGGCGGCTTTTCATTTGCGATGGCAGGCGCCTCTTTTTAAGGTCGCCCGCTTGATCGGGCGTCGCGTCCGGTGCGTTTCGCCGCGCCGCGCTTTCGCCCAGTTTCCCTGGTCGGTCGCATTCCGACCCCTAGAGTTGGCGAAGCGGAAGGTTAGCGGAGTGCGACGCATGGAGCGTGTGGCTTTCCGGGCCCAGACCGTCGTCGCGGACACGGCCCTGGCCGCCTTGGCTTTCGCCCTGGCCTTTCTGATCGCCCGCAGTCAGGCAGGCCTCGGCCTCGACCAGGTCCCTGTCGCCGCCTTCATCCAATTTACGGCGCTCTACGGCGCCATCGCCGGCGCCTTCGCCGTGCTGTTCCGCCGCGAACTTTCGCCCTGGCGCTACGTCTCCATTCCCGACGCCCTGGTGCTGGCGCGCATCGCGCTCCTTACCGTCGGAGTTTTCCTGCTCGGCGTTTTCGTGCTGAATCGCGCCCAGGGCGTGCCGCGCTCGTCCCTGTTCATGGCGCCGCTGTTCCAGATGGTCTTCTCCATGGGCGTGCGCGTCGGCCGCCGCGCCCTGCACGAACGGGCGCTGGAGAGCTTCTCGCCGCTCAAAACGGTCACCGACCGCCTGGCCCAGGCACCGACCCTGCTGCTCATCGGGCCGCCGTCCCTGGCCGACACCTACCTGCGCGATGTGGCTCGTAGCCACGACCGCACCTATACGCCGGTGGGCATCGTCACCACCGAGAAGCGCGACGTGGGCCAGCAGGTCCGCGGCGTCTGCATCCTCGACACCCTCGATCGCCTCGACGAAGCCCTCGCCGAGCTGCGGCGCTGGAACCGCTACCCGCGGGCCATCCTGTTCCTTGAGGAGCCGGGCCGCCTGAAGGGCCTCACCGCCGACCAGCTCGGCCGCCTCAAGAACGACGGCATCCGCCTCCTGCGCCTGCCCTCCATCGTCGAGCTGCCGCAGCACGACAGCGTCACCCTGCTGCCGATGCGCGACATCAACATCGAGGAGTTGCTGGCCCGCGATCCCATCGAGCTGGATCGTGGCGCCATCGCCAAGCTGATCCGCGGCCGCCGCGTGCTGATCACCGGCGCCGGCGGCTCCATCGGCGCAGAGCTCTGCCGCCAGGTCGCCGCCTTCGACTGCGCCCATCTCACGCTCCTCGACATCGCCGAGACCGCCCTCTTCGAGATCGACCGGGAGATGCGCGAGACCTTCCCGCACATCCCGCGCCGCGCGGTTCTCTGTGACGTACGCCAGGCCGCCCGCCTGACCGCGGCATTCAAGGAAGAGAAGCCCGACCTCGTTTTCCACGCCGCGGCGCTGAAGCACGTGTCCATGGTCGAGCATCACCCCTGCGAAGGCGTGCTCACCAACGTCATCGGCACCTGGAACGTCACCGAGGCGGCCAAGGCCTGTGGCGCCGGCCAGATGGTGCTGATCTCCACGGACAAGGCCGTCGACCCGACCAATGTCATGGGCGCCACCAAGCGCATGGCCGAGGCGGTGATCCAAGCCCAGCAGTCCACCGGCAAAGGTACGCGGTTCTCGGCCGTGCGTTTTGGCAACGTCCTGGGCTCGGCCGGTTCGGTGGTGCCGATCTTCAAGTCACAGATCGAGCGCGGCGGTCCGGTGACCATCACACATCCCGACATGGAACGGTTCTTCATGACCATTCCGGAGGCGGCCCAGCTGGTCCTGCACGCCACAGCGACCTCCGCCGAGGGCGAGCGTCGGGACGCGCGCCTGTTCCTGCTGGAGATGGGTGAGCCGGTGAAGATCATGGACCTCGCCCGGCAGATGATCGCCCTGTCCGGCCGCACGCCCGGTCGCGACATCGACGTCGAGATCACCGGCCTGCGGCCCGGCGAGAAGCTCACCGAGGCCCTGCTCGACGAGACGGAGAGCTCGATTCCCTGCGCCCCCAAGGTGCTGGAGGTGATCACCAACTCGGCCCTGCGGGTGACGCCCGGGCACCTGGCCGAACTCGAGAGCCTGGCCGTCAAGGGCGATGTGGAAGGCGTCCGCGAGGCGCTCTTCCGACTGGTGGCCCAGGTGCGTGGCGAAAAGCCCGGCTCGGCCCCGAACCTGCGCGTCATCGCCGGCGGCTGAGACCGCCTGCCGCTGCGGCAAGCGGCCCGTTTCCCACCGCCGCCAGGCCTGCTAGAGCCGCGCCATGGGTTACGCCGCAGGTTTGATCGGTCTCGCCGCGCCAATGGCTTTGGTCGGAGGCATCGTCAGCTATACGGGTCGCGCTGAGCGCCGCCGCCGACGGGCCCCGCAGGAGGCCAAGGGCGGTCCGCCGATCGCCAGCCGCCCCCTCGCCAAGTCCGGCAATTTCGACGCCTGGCAGGCCCAGTTCGCCAACCAGGCGGCCGCCGAACAGCCCTCGCAGGACGGTCGCTAGCCAGGAAAAAGGCCGCGGACGCGCCCCGGCCTCTATCCGTCTGACGAGGTCCGGCGGCTACTCAGCCGCCGCGACCCGGGGCGTGGCCGCCTCCAGCCGCTTGACCAGGGCCTCGTATTCCTCCCACAGGCCCCTCGGCAGGTGGTCGCCGAACTTCTTGTAGAACTCCGGAATCAGCGCGGCCTCCTGCGCCCAGATCTGCGGATCCACCGTGAGCAGCAGATCCAGTTGGGCGTCGGTGAGCGACAGGCCCGAGAGGTCCAGGCTTTCCTTGGTCGGCACGCGGCCGATGGGCGTCTCCTTGGCCTCGGCCCGCCCTTCCAGCCGCTCTACGATCCACTTCAGCACACGGGAGTTGTCGCCGAAACCCGGCCACACGAACTTGCCGCGCTCGTCCTTGCGGAACCAGTTCACGAAGTAGATGCGGGGCAGCTTGGCCGGATCGGCCTTCTCGCCCATAGCCAGCCAGTGGCCGAAATAGTCGCCCATGTTGTAGCCGCAGAACGGCAGCATGGCGAACGGGTCGCGGCGCAGTTCGCCGATCTTGTTCTCGGCCGCGGCGGTGCCCTCGGAGGCCACGTTCGAGGCCATGAACACGCCGTGGCGCCAGTCACGGGCTTCGGTCACGAGCGGCACCGCGGAGGCCCGGCGGCCACCGAACAGGATGGCCGAGATCGGCACGCCGGCGGGATCTTCCCATTCCGCCGCCGCCACCGGGCATTGCGAGGCCGGCACGGTGAAGCGCGCGTTGGGGTGCGCCGCCGGCTCGTCGCTGTCGGGCGTCCAGGAGCGGCCCTTCCAGTCGGTGAGGTGCGCGGGCGGCTCGGGCGTCAGGCCTTCCCACCAGACGTCACCGTCGTCGGTCAGGGCCACATTGGTGAAGATGCAGTTGGAATGCAGGGTGTCGATGGCGTTCTTGTTGGTCTCGATGCCCGTGCCGGGCGCCACCCCGAAGAAGCCCGCCTCCGGATTGACGGCGTACAGCCGGCCGTCCTCGCCGAATCGCATCCAGCAGATGTCGTCCCCGATGGTTTCGGCCTTCCAGCCCGGCAGGGTCGGCTGCAGCATGGCCATGTTAGTCTTGCCGCAGGCGCTGGGGAACGCGGCGGCGATGTAGCGGACCTGGCCCTCGGGCGAAGTCAGCTTCAGAATCAGCATGTGCTCGGCGAACCAGCCCTCGTCGCGGGCCATCACCGAGGCGATCCGCAGGGCGAAGCACTTCTTGCCCAGCAGGGCGTTGCCGCCATAGCCCGAGCCGTACGACCAGATCTCCCGCGTCTCGGGGAAATGAACGATGTACTTGGTCTCGTTGCAGGGCCAGGGCACGTCCTTGGCGCCGTCCACGAGGGGCATGCCCACCGAGTGCACCGCTGGAACGAAGAAGCCGTCCTCGCCCAGCTGGTCCAGCGCCGCCTGCCCCATGCGGGTCATGATCCGCATCGAGACCGCCACATAGGCGGAATCGGTGATCTCGACGCCGATGGCGCTGATCTTGGACCCCAGCGGTCCCATGCAGAACGGCACCACATACATGGTCCGCCCGCGCATCACGCCGGTGAACAGCGCCTTCAGCTCGGCCCGCATCTTGGCCGGCTCAAGCCAGTTGTTGGTCGGGCCGGCCTCCTCGGGATCCTCGGAGCAGATGAACGTGCGGCTTTCCACCCGGGCCACGTCCCGCGGATCCGAAGCGGCGTAGAACGAGTTCGGGCGCTTGGCCGGATTTAGCGGCTTCAGCGTGCCGGACGCCACCAGCTCGGAGGTCAGGCGATCCCACTCGGCGTCCGACCCGTCGCACCACACCACCCGGTCAGGCTGGGTCAGGGCGGCGATCTCTCCCACCCATTCCACGAGCTTGGCGTGTTTCGTCGGCGCGGGCGTGAGCCCGGGGATGGCGGCTTGGCTCATTGACGAAGTCTCCCTGGCCCTACCAAATCGCGACCGGCCTAGGCCGGCGCTCCCTAAGTGTGCGCAACTCCTAGCGGCGGATTGCGTTTCTGCCTACCTCGCCCGCTGGTCCCTCACGCTGTGGCGGTTCACATCCCCTTGCACAGCCTCACCCTGGGTTAGTGATCCTTCCTGCGGAGGGCGCCGACGCTTGGTTGGCGACCTTCTCCAAATGGGGCATGTCTCCACCATGGCCGGTCGGGGCAATTCGGCTGCAGGCGACCCGCTCCTGGAAGCCTATCTGGAGCGCCGGCCGAATCTCGTCCGCTTCTTCGCCGCCCGCACGGGCTCGCCCGCGGCCGCCGAGGATCTGGCGCAGGAGCTCTACCTCAAGCTTGCGACACGGGATCCGGCGACGCCCGCCGACAACCCCGCCGCCGTCCTCTACCGCGCGGCCCTCAACCTGATTCTTGACCGCGCCCGCGCCGAGACCCGCTCGGCGGCCCGGGAGAGCGCCTGGCGCGAGAGCACGCATATCCGCCTCGGCGGCGAGGACGTCGCCGACCTGCCGCCCGCCGACGAAGCCGTCGCCTCCCGCCAGCGCCTGGCCCAACTGGTCGAAGCGGTGAGCGCCCTGCCCCCGCAGATGCAGCGGGCCTTCCGCCTGCACAAGTTGGACGGCCTGTCTCATGCGCAGACGGCCCAGGCGATGGGCATCTCGGTGAAGTCTGTCGAGAAGCACATCAGCGCGGCCCTGAAGGCGCTCGTGGCGAAGGTGGGATCATGATCTACCAGCGATTGTGCGATCAGACTGGGGGGCGGCCCGGGAGGGCGCCGTCTAACCTTGCAGGGGGCGGCCAGGCAGGGCGGCAGTGGGAAGGACGATGAGCGACCGGCGGCGACAAGCCGAGGAGGAAGCCCGACGCGAGGCGGCCGCCGATTGGGTCGTGCGCCTGCAGGGCGAGGCCATCTCCGAGGCCGACGCGCTGGCCTTTGACGCCTGGCTTTCCGCGTCCCCGGCCAACGCCCGCGCCTATGACGCGGCTCTCGCGGTCTGGACCGAATACGCCGCCGCCGCCCGTCCTGTGCGCGAGGCCCTGGAGAACCGCCGAGCCAGGCCGCCCAGCCGTCGGCAGGTCTGGTACGCGGCCGGCGCAGTCGCCGCGGCGGCCGCAGGCGCCCTGGTCCTGCTTCCACAGCTGCGCGGCCCCGAGACCCAGGTCTACGCCACCCGGGTCGGCGAACATCGGACCATCGCCCTGGCCGATGGCTCCAGCCTGACGATGAACGCCGCCACCCGCCTTTCGGTGACCTTGCGCCGCGACCGCCGCGACGTGGTGCTGGAAGAGGGCGAGGCCATCTTTGATGTCGCCCATGACGCCCGCCGCCCCTTCCAGGTGAAAGCCGGCGACCGGACCGTGTGCGTGGTGGGCACCCGGTTCGACGTGCGACGCCGCGATGGCGCGCTCTCCGTTACGGTGGCCCATGGCGCCGTCGAGGTCCGACCGGCCGAGGGCGCCTCCGGCCGGGCCTGGCGACTGCGTCCCAACCAGCGTCTCGACCATCGGCAAGGCGGCTCCGAAGCCACCCTGGCTCAGGTCGACGCCCAGGAGGTGCTCGGCTGGCGGGCCGGCCGGCTGGTCTATCGGGACCAGCCCCTCAGCGAGGTCGTCGCCGACCTGAACAGCCAGTTCCCGAGGCCTATCCGCATCGCCGACCCTGACCTGGCCGCGACGCCCATCTCGGGCGTGTTCGTCCTGGACGACCAGGAAGCGGTCATCCGCCGTCTGGCCTTGCTGGTTCCCATAAGCGCGGTACGTTCCGACGCGGGCCTGATCCTGCGGCGCGAGGGCGCGCCGCCTCAGTGATCCGGCCGCAGCCGGGGTTCTGGGGCGATCACACGGGGCGTTCCTCTGCGGGCCATTCTGGCCGGCGGCATGATCGCGTGGTTCGCGACCGCCGCTGAGGCCGCCGACGCGCGCCTGCGCGTCTCCATTCCCTCCAAGCCCTATGCCGACGCCCTGATCGACCTTGGCGTCCAGGCCGACATCTCGATTGTCGGAACCTCGGCCTGCGGCCGCGCCGGCTGGGTGGGATTGCGCGGCCGCTACACCCTCGACGAAGCCCTGACCCGGCTTCTCGCCGATGCGCCTTGCCAGTACCGGATCATCGACGCCCGCACCGTTCGCATCGCCCCCCGCCCGCCGCCGACAGCCCCGGTGACGGTCCGTGAGCCCGCGAACCAGCCGATGCTAGTGTCCGAACTGGTCGTCACCGCCGCCAAGCGTCCGGCCAGCCTCGACCTCCTGCCCGCCGGCGTCTCCGCTATCTCGCGCGAGCAGATCAGCCTCACCGGCGCCGCCGACGTCGGCCAGACCGTGGGCCAGGTCGCCGGGGTTCTGACCACCAATCTCGGCCCCGGCCGCGACAAGCTGCTGATCCGGGGGCTTTCCGACGGCGCCTTCACCGGCCGCGCCCGGTCCACCGTCAGCACCTACCTCGACGAGGCGCCCCTCAACTACAACGCCCCCGATCCGGACCTGCGGCTGGTGGACATCGAGCGGGTGGAGGTGGTCCGCGGACCACAGGGCGCGCTCTACGGCTCGGGCGCGCTATCGGGCATCTACCGGATCATCACCCGCCGCCCCGATCCTGAGAGCCTGAGCGGCGGCCTGGGCGGGACCCTGGCCCTCACCGAGGACGGCGAGCCCAGCCGCGAGATCGAGGGTTACCTCAACCTGCCCCTTGCCCAGGGCCTCGCCGCCCTGCGTGTCGCCGCTTACCACGACTACAGGGGCGGCTATCTCGACGACACACGCACGGGCGACAAGGACGTCGACCGCACGGTCCGCAACGGCGGGCGCATCGCTCTGCGCCTGAATCTTGGCGACGACTGGGAGCTGCATGCGCGCGCCGCCACCCAGCACCTGCGCACCCGGGACGCCCAGTACGTCATCGCAGCCATGGGGATCCAGCGGGTCGCCCCATTCCGCGAAGGGCACGACAACGACTTCTCCCATGCCGCCCTGACCGTCGTCGGCCGGGCCGGATCGATGGAGGTGACCTCCTCCACCGCCTATGTCCACCACACCTTCACCAGCGAGTACGACGCCACAGCCGTGGGCCCCAGCCTGTTCGCCCGGCCGGCCAGCGATCTCGGCGTCTATGTGGAGAACACCCGGGTCAACATGCTGGTGGAGGACCTGCTGGTCCGCTCGAGCTCCGGCGGCCGGTTCAACTGGCTGGCCGGCGCCTTCGCCTCCCTGACTCTGGAGCGCTCGCCCTCCCGGGCCGACTTCATCTCGGCGAGCGGCGCCAGCGCCCTGGCCTACAGCGAGTATCGCAAGGACCGGCTGGAGGAGATCGCCCTCTACGGCGAAGGCGACTACGAATTTGCGCCCGGCTGGACCGCCAGCCTGGGCGGGCGGCTGTTCCACAGCCGCGTGCGCACCTCCGCCGACATCCGGATCGCCCCGGGGGTGCTGCTGGCGGCCTCACGGACGGTGACCTATGCGCGATCCTTCGAGGGCTTCTCCCCCAAGATCTCGATCCAGCGACGGATGGCGAACGGCAGCCAGTTCTACGCGCTGATGTCGGAGGGCTACCGGCCCGGCGGCTTCAACACCGCAGGCCTCCAGTGGCTACGCGCCGAGCGCACCTTCTTCCAGGCCGACCGGCTGCGCAACTATGAGATCGGCGCCAAGCTGCGGCTGTTCGAGGGGCGGATGGCGCTCCGCTCGGCCGCCTATTACGACGAATGGCGAGATATCCAGACGGACCAGTATCGCCCCACCGGCCTGTCCTACACCACCAACGTCGGAGACGGGGGCATCATGGGGCTTGAAGCCGAGGTCGGCTACGACTGGGACTTCGGGCTCTCGCTGCAGGCCAACGCCCTCATCTCCCGCTCCCGCCTGACCAACAAGAACCCCAGCTTCACCGGCCCGGTGGTCGATGAGCTACCCGGCGTGCCCCGCACCTCGGGCGGCGTCCTGGCGGTTTATCAGCGGCCCCTCCCAGGCGACCTCGTCCTGCGGCTGGGCGGCGAAGCGAGCTATGTCGGGCGCTCGGGCATTTCGTTCGACACGGCCGTCGCCGGCCGCATGGGCCACTACGTCCGCGCCCGGGTGTCCGCCGAGCTGGCCGCCGACGCCTGGAGCGCGGCGCTCTTCATCAGCAACCCCTTCGATGACGACAGCGACACCTTCGCCTACGGCAATCCCTTCACCTTCCGCAGCCTGCGCCAGGTGACCCCCCAGCGCCCGCGAACGATCGGCCTCCGGCTCGCCGCCAACTTCTAGACAAAATTCAGCGCGTCGCAGCGGGGGGCGCGCGTCCACGGCGGCGTCATATCGACGAAGGGGACTTCACGTTCGTGGAGGCGGGGGAAGTGGTCAGCCTATCGGCCCTGGTATGCGTGCATGACGGCGAGGCCGAGCTGGCCGCCTGCCTGCGCAGCCTGTCGTTCTGCGACGAGGTGGTAGTGGTCATCGACCGTGGCGCCGAACGCGCCCGCGAGGCCGCCCGCCGGGCCGGCGCCCGGGTGATCGACGGCATCTTCCCGCTGCCGAGCCAGGCCCGAACCGCCGGCGCCGCCGCCTGTTCCGGCGACTGGATTCTCGAGGTCGAGCCGGACGAGCACATCGATCGCGCCCTCGCCTGGGAGATCCGCGCCGTCCTGCAGATGCGCCCGCAGGGCGACTGGTTCGAACTGCCCATCGACAACTATGTGGGCGACACCCTCGTCCGCCACGGCTGGACCGGCGCGCTCGGCGCGGATCGGGCGGTTCGGCTCAGCCGACGCGAGGTGAAGTCCTGGACGCCTGGGCGCCGGGCCGTCGCCAGGCTGGCCGGCGAGAGCGCCGGCGCGTTGACCGGGGCGGTCCGCCGGATCGCAGGACAGGACCTGGGACGTCTGCTTCAGCGCCTGGACCGCGAAACCGGCCTCCTCGCCGAGGACCTGGCCGAGGCCGGCCAGCCCGGCAGCTTCATGGGCGCGCTTCTGGCCGGCCTGGGAGCGACAATGGGCAGCTACGTCCTCCGCCAGGGCTGGCGCGAAGGCCGCATGGGCGTTGTCGTCGCCCTCCTCTCCGGCCTGCATCCGGTGCTGGTCCAGATCCGCGCCGCCGAGCTCGCCGCAGGGCGCGTTGAGGCCGCGGCAAGCGCCGCGCCACTGCAACGCGCCGCCGCCGGCTGAGGCCCTCCACCGTCGACTTCGCCGCCGGCCGGGGCTAGGCAGGGCGCTTGCGCGGCCAGCGCGTGAGCGACGGGAGTTTTCGACCTTGGCTATCCTGGTGACCGGCTCGGCCGGCTTCATCGGCTTCCACCTGAGCCGGCGGCTGCTGGAACGCGGCGAGGCGGTGGTGGGCGTCGACAGCCTGAACGCCTACTACGACCCGCGCCTGAAGGCCGCCCGCCTGGCCATCCTCGGAGGCCATTCAGGCTATCGCCACGCCAAGCTCGACCTCGCGGACCGCGACGGCATGGCCGCCCTGTTCGCCGAGACCCGCCCCACGGCCGTGGTCAACCTCGCCGCCCAGGCGGGCGTTCGCTATAGCCTCGAAAAGCCTGAGGCCTATGTGGATTCCAACGTCGTGGGCTTCCTCAACGTGCTGGAAGGCTGCCGGGCCGTGCAGCCGGCGCACCTGCTCTACGCCTCCACCAGCTCGGTCTACGGCGCCAACGGCAAGCTGCCGTTCAACGTCCATGACCACGCCGTCCACCCGATCACCCTCTATGCGGCCACCAAGCTGGCCAATGAGGCGATGGCGCACGCCTACGCGCACCTGTTCGGCATCCCCTCCACCGGCTTCCGCTTCTTCACGGTCTATGGCCCGTGGGGACGACCCGACATGGCGCTGTTCAAATTCACCGACGCCATCCTCAACGACCGCCCGATCGACGTGTACGGCGAGGGCCGGATGCAGCGTGACTTCACCTATGTAGACGACATCGTCGATGGTCTCGTGGCGGCCCTCGACCGGCCGCCCGCACCCAATCCGAACTGGGATCCGCAGGCCCCCGACCCAGCCACCAGCGGCGTCGCGCCCTGGCGCATCCTTAACCTCGGCGCCAGCCGCCGGGTCGAGCTGATGCGCTACATAGAGGTGCTGGAGGAGAAGCTGGGCCGCAAGGCGCAGCTCAATCTCATGCCCATGCAGGCCGGCGATGTGGCCCGCACGGAGGCGGATACAGAGGAAACCCGCAAGGTCCTCGACTACCAGCCCTCCACCTCCATCGAGGAAGGCGTCGGCCGGTTCGTCGACTGGTACCGGGAGTATTTCGGCGTCTAGCGCCCGCTAGGTTCTGAACTCATAAAGCTTGCTGGCTGGGGCGACGCTTGATTCAAGGCTTCCGAAAGGAGCCTTGAAATGGCGCGCTACGATCTGAGCGAGACGGAGTGGCGGCTGATCGATCCGCTTTTGCCGAACAAGCCGCGCGGGGTGGCCCGGGTGGACGATCGGCGGGTGATCAACGGGATCTTCTATGTGTTGCGGACGGGCTCGCCGTGGCGCGACCTGCCGAGCCGGTACGGGCCGCACACCACGGTCTACAACCGCTACAACAGGTGGGCGAAGGCTGGCGTCTGGCTGAGGATC
>NZ_JCANTT010000006.1:0-33100 GCF_059568645.1 Phenylobacterium composti DSM 19425
CGCGCCACGGCGAGCCCGTCCGCAACACATAGAAGATCCCGTTGATCACCCGCCGATCGTCCACCCGGGCCACCCCGCGCGGCTTGTTCGGCAAAAGCGGATCGATCAGCCGCCACTCCGTCTCGCTCAGATCGTAGCGCGCCATTTCAAGGCTCCTTTCGGAAGCCTTGAATCAAGCGTCGCCCCAGCCAGCAAGCTTTATGAGTTCAGAACCTAGGCCGCGCTCCTTGACGCCAATAATGATAACTATCATCATTAAGTCGAGATCGGGAGCGAGACCATGCGGATCAGCAAGGCGCAGGCGCAGGAAAACCGGCTGCGGGCCCTGGCGGCGGCCTCCGAGCTGTTCCGGGCGCGAGGGTTCGACGGGGTCTCGATCGCCGACGTGATGCAGCAGGCCGGGCTGACCCACGGCGGCTTCTACAACCACTTCAAGTCCAAGGAGGATCTGGCGGCGCAGGCCCTGGCCGACGCCTGGGCCGCCGTGGCCGAGCGCCGGCGGAAGGCCGCGGACCTGGCAGACCTACTTCGCGCCTATCTGTCGCCTGCGGCCCGGGCCAACCCGGGCAAAGCCTGTCCGGCCGCCGCCCTCGCAGGAGATGTGGGGCGCCAGTCGCCGCCGGTGCGGGAGGCGTTCGCGGCCGGGCTGGAAGGCATGATTGACGAGATCGCGGCCCGTCTGGACGGCGATCCTGCCGCCCGACGCGCCCGGGCCGTGGCCCTGACCACCCGCATGGTGGGCGCCCTGATGCTGTCGCGGGCCGCGCCCGAGGGTCATCCGCTGGCGGACGAGCTGCTGACGGCCAACCTGACCGCGGCGCTGGAGGAGATCAGCCGTGGCTGAGCCGCGACCGGCCCGGGAGCCCCTCCGCGGGGCGCGCAGGCCGCGGGAGCCTAGTTCCACCCACGAGAGAGGGAGACGGCCATGCCGCTCTGGAAGATCTATCATCCTGAAGGCGTCTTCAGTCCCGAGGACAAGCAGCAGATCGCTGAGCGGATCACGGGCATCTATCAAAACCTGCCGAGGTTCTATGTCGGCGTGGTCTTCCAGGCGGTGCCGAGCCATTCATTCTTCATCGGCGGAGAGCCGGCCGACGACTTCGTCCGCATCTGGGTGGATCACATCGCCCGGCAGTTCGACAGCGAGACGATGAAAGCCCGCTTCCTCGCCGCGGTCGGGAGACAACTCGCCCCCTACATCGACGAGCGCGGACTGCGGTGGGAGATGCATGTGGACGAGACGCCCTTCAGCCTCTGGACCATTCAGGGCCTTCGCCCGCCGCTTCCCGACACCGAGGCCGAGCAGCGCTGGCGGGCCGAGAACCGGCCCTCGCCCTATGAACTGGCCGACGCCTGAGCCGCACGGCTCTCCCTAGTTCGAGTAGCCGAGCGGGGAGGGCCGACGCCGGGGAAGGCTTCGCCCCGGGCCAAGCCTCGCATAACATCGCTGCGGGGTATTGGGGGCCTTGGGTGCGTTGAGACAGCTTTTCGAGACCGTCGCGCTGCGTCTGAGCGTGGTGGTCTGGACGTTCGGCTACGTCCTCGTGGAGATCGCGGTCATCGCCCAGGGGCGGGCGCTGCCGGGACAGATGTTCCTCGCGAACCTGCCGCTGCTGGTGCTGGGCGTGGTCCAGTCCATGCTGCTGGCCTCGCTGCTGGCGCGGCTGAGCGGGCGGCCGGGTCATGTGACCTGGCCGCTGATGGCGGCGGCGGCGGTGGTCGCCGGTGTGATCCAGACCGCCGCCGACGACATGTGGCTGCGGCTGGTGTCGCTCACCCTGGTTCCGGCCTGGCAGTCCTGGGCGGTCCCCTGGCTGCCCGCGCAGCTGTTCCTGATGCTGATCATCTACACTTGGACAATGGGGCTCAGCGTGGCCCTGGCCTGGGCGGCGCGGGCGTCCGATCAGGTGCGGCTGAACGAGGCCCGGGCTGCCGCCTTCGAGGCCGCCGCCGCCCGGGCCGAGGCCGCGGCCCTGCGGCTGCAGCTCAACCCGCATTTTCTGTTCAACACCCTTAACAGCATCGCCAGCCTCGTGGTGCGCAACCGGCAGGCCGAAGCCGAGGAGATGATTGGCCGGCTGGCCGATTTCCTGCGCGCCTCGCTGGCCGGCAATCCCACGGCCCTCGTGCCGCTGCCGCAGGAACTGGAAACCATCGCGGCCTATCTCGACATCGAGCGCACGCGCTTCGGCCCGCGGCTCGAGGTGGAGATCGAGGTGGCCCCCGCCGTGGCCCACATGGAGGTGCCGAACTTCCTGCTGCAGCCGCTGGTGGAGAACGCCATCAAGCACGGCGTCGCTCGCCACCGGCGCCCTACGACCATCCAGATCCGCGCCTACCCGGACGGCGAGGCGGTCGTGCTCAGCGTCGTGAACCGGGCCGATCCGACGTCGCCCGAGCGGATGGTAGATGCGCCTGCGGCGACGACGGCCTCGGCCGAACGCAAGGGGATCGGTCTCGCCAACACCCGTCAGCGCCTGGCCACTCAGTATGGCGCGGCCGCGCGGCTGGACACCTGCGCCCTGGCTGACGGCTATCGCGTGGACATCCGCCTGCCCGCCGGCGCGGAGAGGCAGCCGGCATGAAGGCGGTGGTGGTCGATGACGAGCCGCTGGCGCGGGACCTGCTCTGCGCCCTGCTCGCCGAGATGCCGGACGTCGAGGTGGTGGGCGACGCCGGGGACGGCGCCGGCGGGCTTGCCGTCGTCCGCGAGACCGGCGCCGACCTGGTGTTCCTCGACATCGACATGCCCGGCCTGAATGGAGTGCTCGCCGCGGCCGAGATCCGGCGCGCGGGCGTGGAGGTGATCTTCGTAACCGCCCATGAGGGGCATGCGGTGGAGGCGTTCGAGCTGGACGCCGCCGACTATCTGATGAAGCCGGTGCGGCGCCTCCGGCTGGCCGCCGCCGTGGAGCGGGCCCGCCAGCGCCTCGCCACCCGCGCCCCGCCGCCGCCTGGGTCAGGCGAGGAGGACGCGCTCTGGGTCCCCCTCGCGCAGGGAGCGGCCAGGATCGCGCTCCGGGAGGTGGTGCGGGTGGAGGCCGCGGGGGACTATGTGGACCTGCACACGGCCCAGCGCGCGTACCTCTACCGGGCGACCATGGGGGCATTGCAGCCGAGGCTGGAGGCGGCGGGCCTGCTGCGAGTCCACCGCTCGGCGTTCATTCGGCCGGACGATCTGCAGGCGATCCGGCAAAGCGGTCGCCGCCTGACGCTCCGGCTGGAGAGCGGCGCGGAGATTCCGGTGGGGCCGAACTATCGCGCCGCCGTCCTGTCCGCGCTGAAGGCGCGGCCGCTCTAGGCTCCCATCTGCAAATTCGTCGCGCGGATCGACGTGTTCGTCGCGCGCACAGCGGCTTCATCGCGCGCGGCGCCGGCCTTGCGGAATGACCCCTGGCAGTCCGCTTCCCGCCGGTGGAATGCGGCCTTGAGGGACATATCCGAGACGACCTGGGGAGGCGCTCATGACCAAGCAACTCAAACTCGCGGCCGCCGCCGTGCTGGCCGCTGCGGCGGTCCTGCCGGCTCCGGCCATGGCTGCCGGCTGCAACGGCGTGGTCAACATCGTGGTGTGGGGCTGCGCCCCCTGGGACAACAACAACGGCCCGCAATACCCCTACTACCGGAAGAAGCAGATGAACCTCCGGGTGCCCGCCGGAAGTCGCATCAACGTCAAGGATGGCCATGCGACGGTGACGGTGAACGGCGTGACCTATCCGGTGGTGGGCGGCGCCCAGGCGGTGGCCGGCGGCGGCGGGAATGTCGTCGCGGTCGGGGGCGGCAATGTGGTGGCCGCCGGCGGCCTGAACCTGCAGGTCTGGAGCCAGAACTAGGGCCGGGGGCGAAGCGGGAGAACGCATCGCATGCGCCGCATCATCATCGCCGCGCTCTCGGTGGCGGTTTTGGCCGGCGGGGCCGCTGCCCAGGTCGATCCGTTCAACCTCGCCCGCAATCGCCTGCAGTCCTACCAGAACGCCGAGGCTCTCGAGATCATCGATAGCGGCAGCTCGACGTGAACATGCAGACCTCCGAGGGCTTCTCCCTGCTGCACTATGCGGCCGGGGCGGGGAACCTCGAGATGGTGAAGGCCCTGATCGCCCGAGGCGCCGATCCGACGCTCAAGTCGGAATCCGGCGTCACCCCCTACCAGATGGCGATCGGGACCCTGGTCCAGGCCGAAATTCGCAAAGCGATGAACGCCTGGACCGGAGGGGCGGCCGGCGCCGCGAACGCCGCGCCGGCGGTCCCGGCCGCCTCTACCGCCCCAGTAGGCTCGGTCGCCAAGGCGGCGGCCCAGGCCTCGGCGGCCCAATCCTCGGCGGGGCGGGCGGGCCAGGGTGGCGGCCTGTGCGCGATGGTCCGCGCCGAACGCGTCAACGATGGGCGATCCCCCGCCGAACGGCCGTTCCTGAAGGCGAAGGATGCGGTCTGGTACAACCACCGCGACGAACTGGTCGGGCTGATCGAGGACTGCGTGAACGTCGATCAGCAGGACGCAGCCGGCTGGACGCTGCTGCATCACGCCGCCCAGCGGGATCGGGTGGCCCTGGCCCGGATCCTGGTCGAGCATGGCGCCAGTCCCACGGTCCGCAAAAAGGACGGCGAGACCCCGGCGCATCTGGCGACCTCGCCCGAGATGACGGCCCTGCTCGGCCCGGCTCCGGCGAAGACCCAGGCGGCCAGCGGAACCACCCAGGCCTCGGCGCAGCGCAAGCTGGAATGCCGCCAGAAGTACGAGGCCGACGCCGCCCTGGCGACCGATTCCACGGGCCGCATGAGCGCCATGCGGCGCTGGCAGACGTGCCTCGATACCGGGCTCTACTGGTAGCGGCGCTATCTGGTGCGGGGTAGTCTCCGGCCGCCCGCTCAACCCCTGGAGGTCCGTGGTCCTCGTCCCGGTGTCGCAGGCGGAGCCTTGCGCGTCCGCATTGGTGATCGCCAGTCACCGGGTGGAGCCCTATTCACACCTTGGCGCCCGATGCCCCCTCGGCTGCTATCGGCCAAAAGGAGACGCGGGAATGAAGACGACGCGGCGGATGCTGGTGGCCATGGCGGGTGCGATGGCCCTGGCTGCAGGCGGTGCGGGTTGGGCGGCTGAGCGGCAGGTCGCCGATCTGGTCCTCGTCAACGGCAAGGTCATCACGGTCGACCCGAAGGACACCATCGCCAAGGGCGTGGCGGTCAAGGGCAACCGCATCGTGGCCGTGGGCGATGTCTCGGCCTGGAAGGGCCCCAAGACCCAGGTGATCGACCTGAAGGGCCGTCCGCTGCTGCCGGGCTTCATCGACGCTCACTCGCACGTCGCCGGCATGGCCAATGTCGAGGCCCACTACATCAACATCCAGGTCCCGCCGCTCAAGGACGGACAGGCGGTGATCGCCAAGCTGAAGGCCGAGGCGGCGAAGCTGCCCGCGGGGGCGTGGCTGGTGGGGCAGGGCACCTACAACCAGGTGATGCCCACCCGCGAGGAACTTGATGCGGCCTTCCCCGACAATCCGGTGCGGCTGATCTGGAGCGCCCACGACTCCCTGATCAACCACAAGGCCGCCCAGGTCATGGGGATGACCAAGGACTTCCCCGATCCGCCGCCGGGCGAGCCGGGCCGCTATGAGCGCACGGCCGATGGTGAGGTGGCGATCATCCGCGACGCGCCCGCTCCGTGGCCGAAGAACATGACGCCGGCCTTCACCTATCCGGAGAAGAAGGAGGCGCTGCGCTACATCCTTGAGGACTTCTACCTCAAGCGCGGGGTCACCACCGTCTCGGACATGTCGGACCTGGAGTCCTACAAGGCCTTCGGCGAGCTCAAGGCCGAGGGGCGCCTGCCCACCCGCGTTCGTATGAACATCTTCGTGCCGAAGACGGGCATCGGCGACAGCAATCTGGCGAGCGTCACTGGCGCCTCGCCGATCCAGCAGCTGGAACAGCTGGGCATCAAGCCGAACGCCGGCGACGACTGGCTGCGCTACGGCGGGGTGAAGTTCATTCAGGACGGCGTCTGGGGCACCACCGCGGCGGTCTACAAGCCGTTCTGGAACGGCTCGGGCACCACCTGGGTCCCCAACAACACGGGCGGCACGAGCTACAACCAGGACGAGCTGAACAAGCTTGTCCTCGACGCCTACAAGGCCGGCTGGCAGGTGATGATTCACGCCAACGGCGACCGGGCCCACGACATGGTGCTCAACGCCTATGAAGCGGCCAAGGCCGCCGCGGGCCGCCCGGACGACCGTCTGCGCATCGAGCACTTCGGCCACTTCCTGGTGCAGGACCCGGAGCGCACCGAGGCGCGCCTGCAGCGCATGGCGAAGCTCAACGTCATCCCCTCGCCGCAGGTGGCCTTCCTGTGGCGCCTCACCGACGTGAATGTCCGTGAGCCGGACGTGAAGTTCTTCCCGATGAAGACGCTGATCGGCCTCGGCTTCCGCCCGCCGGGCGGGGTGGACACCGTCGGCACCCAGAACTTCGCCACCTATCCGCTGTTCAGCATCGCCCGGGCGGTGAACCGTGACACCAAGTACGGCACGGTGACCCAGCCGGAGGAAGCCATCAGCGTCATGGACGGCATCCGGATGTTCACCATCTGGAGCGCCGAGGCCAACTTCATGGAAAAGGACTTCGGCAGCATCGAGGTGGGCAAGGTCGCTGACCTCGTGGTCCTGGGCGAAGACCCGCTGACCGCGCCGAAGGAAAAGCTGGCCGAGATCCCGGTCGACATGACCATCGTCGACGGCAAGGTGGCCTACACCCGTTGATGCATCCTGCGGGCTTGGTGACCTGCGGTCACCGAGTCCGTTGCAGTTCACACCTAGTCGGCGCTACGGCCCTCCGTTGGAATTCCCGTTCCAAGGGAGGGCATGGCGCATGCAGATGACTAAGCGCATTTTCGTGTCGATGGCCGGGGCCGTGGCTCTGGCCTGGGCGGGGGCCGCCGCCGCCGCGGAACAGGTGGCCGACCTCGTCTTCGTGAACGGCAAGGTCATCACCGTCGATCCGAAGGACACCATCGCCAGCGCCGTGGCGGTGAAGGGCAACCGCATCGTGGCCGTGGGCGACGTCTCGGCCTGGCAGGGGCCGAACACCCAGGTCATCGATCTGAAGGGCCGGCCGCTGTTGCCCGGCTTCATCGACGCCCACTCGCACGTCGAAGGCATGGCCGGCGTCGAGGCCCACTACATCAAGGTTCAGGCGCCGCCGCTGAAGGACGGCAAGGCGATCATCGCCGAGCTGAAGAAGGCCCAGGCCAAGCTGCCGCCGGGCGCCTGGCTGATCGGCCAGGGCACCTACAACCAGGTGATGCCCACCCGGGCCGAGCTGGACAAGGCGTTCCCCGACAATCCGGTGCGGTTGATCTGGAGCGCCCACGACTCCCTGATCAACCACAAGGCCGCCGAGGTCATGGGGATGACCAAGGACTTCCCCGACCCGCCGCCCGGCCACTCGGGCCGCTATGAGCGCCTGCCCAACGGCGAAATCTACATCATCCGCGACGCCCCGGCGCCGTGGCCGGCCCAGGCCGAGTTCACCTATCCCGAGCTGAAGGAGGCGGTCCGCGACATCCTCGAGGACTTCTATCTAAAGAAGGGCGTCACCGCCGTTTCGGACATGTCCTCGCCGCTGGCCTACCGCGCCATGCAGGAGCTGCGGAAGGAGGGCCGCCTGCCCACCCGCGTGCGCCTCTACTACCGCCTGCGCGAGCCCAAGCTGGGCGATGCTCTAGAGACCGCCGGCCTGACTTCGGAGCTCGGCGACGACTGGCTGCGGCTGGGCGGTGTGAAGATCAGCCTCGACGGCGTGTGGGGCACCACCGCGGCGGTCTACAAGCCGTTCTGGAAGGGCTCGGGCACCACCTGGCTGCCGAACAACACCGGCGGCACGGCCTATGACCAGGACGAGCTGAACCGGATGGTCCTGCGCGCCCATCAGTCCGGCTGGCAGGTGCTGATCCACGCCAACGGCGACCGGGCCCAGGACATGGCCCTCGACGCCTTCGAGGCGGCCCAGGCGGCCGCTCCGCGCAAGGACGCCCGCCACCGGATCGAACACTTCGGCCACTTCCTGGTGCAGGACCCCGAGCGCACCGACGCGCGGCTTGAGCGGATGAAGCGCGGCGGGATCATCCCCTCGCCGCAGGTGGCCTTCCTGTGGCGCCTCACCGACGTGAACGTCCGCGAGCCGGACGTGAAGTTCTTCCCGATGAAGACGCTCCTAGACCGCGGCTTCCGCCCGCCGGGCGGGGTGGACACCATCGGCACCCAGAACTTCGCCACCTATCCGATGTTCGGCATCGCCCGGGCGGTGAACCGCGACACCAAGTACGGCACGGTGACCCAGCCGGAGGAAGCCATCAGCGTCATGGACGGCATCCGGATGTTCACCATCTGGAGCGCCGAGGCCAACTTCATGGAAAAGGACTTCGGCAGCATCGAGGTGGGCAAGGTCGCCGACTTCGTGGTCCTGGCCGAGGACCCGCTGACCGCCCCCAAGGCGAAGCTGGCCGACATCCCCGTCGACATGACCATCATCGACGGCAAGGTGGCCTACGCCCGCTGAGGCGCACCCGGCCGTCGGTGACCGACGGTCACCAGCCAGACCGCGGTTCACACCTTGGCGTGGCTGCGCCCCTCGGCTGGAATTCAGGCTCCAAGGAGAGCGGGCGGCCGGGGCCGAAAGGTCCGGCCGCCTTTCCCCATCCGAACCAACCCATGGCCGGCCGGCTCCGCAGGACGGAGCCCCGGCGCCGCGGAGATTTCGCAGTGCGCACCATCCTGCATCACATCAACGGCGTGGCCGTCGACGGCGGCGCCAGCCGCCAGCCGGTCTTTGATCCCAACGTTGGCCGGCCCCAGGCCGAGGTGGTTCTGGGCGACGCGAGCGTGGTCGAGGCGGCGGTGGCGGCGGCCAAGGCGGCCCAACCGGCCTGGGCGGCGATGAACCCGCAACGCCGGGCGCGGGTGATGTTTGAGTTCAAGCGCCTGATCGAGGCCGAGATCGATGAACTGGCGGCCCTGCTCGCCTCCGAGCACGGCAAGGTCATCTCGGACGCCAAGGGCGACATCCAGCGCGGCCTCGACGTGGTGGAGTTCGTCTGCGGCCTGCCGCACCTGCAGAAGGGCGAGCACACCTTCGGCGCCGGCCCCGGCATCGACGTCTATTCCCTGCGCCAGCCGCTGGGCGTCGTGGCGGGGATCACCCCCTTTAACTTCCCGGCCATGATCCCGCTGTGGATGCTGGCTCCGGCCATCGCCGTGGGCAACGCCTTCGTCCTGAAGCCGTCCGAGCGTGACCCGTCGGTGCCGGTCCGCCTCGCCGAACTGCTGCTCCAGGCGGGCGCGCCCAAGGGCATCCTCAATGTGGTGCAGGGCGACAAGGTGGTGGTCGACGCGATCCTCGACCATCCCGACATCAAGGCGGTGAGCTTCGTCGGCTCGTCCGACATCGCCCAGTACGTCTACGGTCGCGGCGCCGCCGCCGGGAAGCGCATGCAGTGCATGGGCGGGGCGAAGAACCACGGCATCGTCATGCCGGACGCCGACTTCGACCAGGCGGTGAACGACATCCTGGGCGCCGCCTACGGCTCGGCCGGCGAGCGCTGCATGGCCCTGCCGGTGGTGGTGCCGGTGGGCGAGCGCGCGGCCACCGAACTGCGTGGCCGTCTGGTCGAGGCCATCGCCGGCCTGCGCGTCGGCGTCTCCACCGATCCGGCCGCCCACTACGGCCCGGTCGTCAGCGCCGCCCACAAGGCGCGGATCGAGAGCTACATCCAGATGGGCGTGGACGAAGGCGCCGAGCTGGTCATCGACGGCCGCGGCTTCAGCCTGCAGGGCCATGAGGAAGGCTTCTTCCTCGGGCCGACGCTGTTCGACCGGGTGACCCCCGACATGCGCAGCTATCAGGACGAGATCTTCGGCCCTGTGCTGCAGATCGTCCGCGCCGACAGCCTGAAGGAAGCCGTGGGCTTGGCCTCCAAGCACCAGTACGGCAATGGCGTGGCCATCTTCACCAAGGACGGCGGCGCGGCCCGCGACTTCGCCAGCGAGGTCGAGGTGGGCATGGTCGGGATCAACGTGCCGATCCCGGTGCCGGTCTCGTACCACACCTTCGGCGGCTGGAAGCGGTCGGGCTTCGGCGACCTCAACCAGTACGGGATGGACGGCATCCGCTTCTACACGCGGACCAAGACCGTCACCCAGCGCTGGCCGAAGGGCGGCCCGGCCATCGACCAGAGCTTCGTCATCCCGACGATGTCGTGACGCTGGTTCCGGCCCCCTTCCGTCGCCTGCGACGAGCTGCGCTTTGACAAGTCCGGTCGTTCTCCCGAGGTTGGGCGCGGTCGAATCGGTCGAGAGCGTCATGGCGAAGGAAGGCAAGGGATCCGGAGCCGAGGTGCGGGCGTCGCCTGTCCGACGCCTGATGCCTCCGTTCGCCGCGCTCCGCGCCTTCGAGGCCGTGGGCCGTCTCGGCGGTATCCGCCGGGCGGCCCAGGAGCTGGGCGTCGACCACGCCGCCATCAGCCGACACCTGCGGGGCCTGGAGGCCTGGGCGGGGGTGAAGCTCGTCGACCGCGACCAGGGCGGCCGGCTCACCCCCGAGGGCGCCAAGTACCTCTCGCGCATCTCTGCGGCGATGGAGGAGATCAGCCGGGCCACCATCGACCTCACCCGCCGCGGCGACGACAGCCGCCTGGTGATCTGGAGCGTTCCGGGCTTCGCCTACCGCTGGCTGATCCGGCGGCTGCCCGACTTCAATATCGCCCATCCGGGTTTCGACCTGGAGGTCCGGCCCACCGACCACGCGCCGGACTTCGGCCGCCACGAGGCCGACGCCGACATCCGCTACATCCGCGACGCCGCCCCCGAGACGGACGGCGAGATCCAGACCTTCCAGATTTCCCGGCCGCCGGTGTTCCCGGCCGCCTCGCCGCAGGTGGCGGCCCGGATCGGGCCGGGCGCGCCCGTGTCCCGGCTGCTCTCGGAAACCCTGCTCCACGAGGACGACGACACCGAGTGGCGCATGTGGCTCAACGCCCGGGGCGTCGAGACGCCGCCCGAGCGCCTGGGCGGTCCGCGCCTGTGGCACGCCCACCTGACCCTCGATGCGGCCCGGCGCGGGCAGGGCGTGGTGCTGACCAACGCCCTCCTGGCGGGCGACGAGCTGGCGTCGGGCGAGCTCGTGGAGCTGCCCCTCGAACCCAGCGGGCCCGAGATCCGTTTCGGCGCCTATGTGTTCCGGGCGCGCAAGGACCGCTGGCGCGACCCGGGCGTCATCAAGTTCCGCCGCTGGCTCGAACAGGCGGCGGCCCGCGACGCCGCGGCCGAGTTTTCATGATATCCGTGCAACACCCGGTCCTGCTGATCGCCTGCGAAGGCGTGGACACCGCCGCCTGGTTCGAAGCCCTGACGGCCGCCGCGCCGGATGTGGAGCTGCGGGTCTGGCCCGACGCCGGCGATCCGGCCTCGGTGGACTTCGGCCTCGCCTGGGGCAACCCCCCGGGCTTCTGGCGCGGCTTCCCAAACCTGCGGGCCATCTTCTCCCTCGGCGCGGGGGTCGACCGGCTGCTGGCGGACAAGGATCTGCCGGACGTGCCGGTCGTCCGGATGACCGATCCCAGCCTCACCGAGGCGATGGTCGAATTCGTGATGATGCGGACCCTGCATCACCACCGGCTGGTTCACCTCTACGAACGCCAGCAGGCCGCTGCCGTGTGGGCGCCGGTGCGGCCGCCGCTCGCCCGCCGGCGGACGGTGGGCGTGATGGGCCTGGGCGTCCTTGGGGGGGCCTGCGCCCAGGCGCTGGCGGGGCTGGGCTTCAAGGTCCGCGGCTGGTCGCGCAGCCCGCGCACCCTGGAGGGCGTGGAGACTTTCCATGGGCCGGACGGACTTGCTCGTTTCGCGGACGGCTGCGAGATCCTGGTCTGCGTCCTGCCCCTGACGCCCGAGACCGAGGGCGTTCTGAACGCCGAGCTGTTCGGCCGCCTGGCGCCCCAGGCCTGCCTGATCCAGGTGGGACGCGGAGCCCAACTCGTCGACGCCGACCTTCTGGCGGCCCTGGACAGCGGCCAGATCGCCGCCGCCACCCTCGACGTCTTCCATGTGGAGCCGTTGCCGGGCGACCATCCGTTCTGGACGCATCCCGGCGTGCGGGTGATCCCGCACGCGGCGGCCTTCACCTATCCCGAAACCGCCGCCTACGTGCTGGCCGCCAACCTCCGGCGGCTGGTGGCGGGCGAGCCCGTGGCCGACATCGTCGACGTCAGCGCCGGCTACTGAGCGCCGGCCTAGTGTTCATGGTCATGCCCTTCGTAGCGGTCGGCCTCCGCATGCGCCGCTTCCAGCGCCGCGCGCAGGCGCTCGCGCAGGTCGGGATGGGCGGGATTGTGGCCATAGACGAAGCTCGGCCTCTGCCAGTCTTCGACGGCGCCGCTCAGCCGGGCCACCAGATCGCCCTCGCCGTTCAGGGCGTAGGTGATGGTGAGGCCCTTGTAGCTCCGCGACCACTGGTCGGGGCCGAAGGCGGCGGTGGAGACCACGTCCGGCGCGCTCACATTGATGTGTTCGCCGGCGCCGTTGGCGAACCGGTAGCGGTCGATCGTCTGGCCCGCGATGTGAACTTCAACCACGCCATCCTCGGGTGCGGTGAATTCCATCGGGACGGGCTCGGCCTGGGCGTCCGGAATCACGAAGGTGCGGCCCACCAGCTGCGAGAGCAGGCCCGCCTCGGCGGCGTGAACCGGAGCGGCGAGGGCCAGCATCAAGGCGAGGGCGGCGATCAGGCGGGACATGCGACCACCCATCCAGGCGGGCGCGCTCAGGTCAACAGCCGGCCGGTGCGGCCGTATCAAAGAGGCGCTCCCAGGTCTCCAGGGTGGTGACCCAAAGTCAACGTTTCCGCTCTGTTTCTCACCTCCCATGGCTCTCGAAAGGCGGAGAAGGTCACGCCACGCAAAAAAGGGGGCGGCTTCGGCTGCCGCGTGAGCCGTAGCGTCTCGCGCTAGGTTCGTTTGAAGGGGATAGTAAGTCATGGGGATGCAGGTTTCGCGACGCAGTCGCTTGCTGGTGAGCGTGGCCGGTGCGGCCGCGGCCTTCGCCTGGGCGAACGTCGCGGCGGCCGACGAGGCGACGCAAGTCGACGAGATCGTCATCACCGCCACCAAGCAGGCGGTGCAACTGAGCAAGGCGCCGATCAGCGTCAGCGCCTATAGCCAGGAAGCTCTGGACGCCAAGGGCATCCGCGACGTCCGCGACGTCGCGCTGCAGACCCCGGGCGTGGACATTCCGCAGGATCGTACCCAGCGGATCGCCATCCGCGGCATCGAATCGACGGCCGGCGCGGCCACGGCGGCGGTGTACATCGACGACACCCCGATCCAGGCCCGTAACGCCTCGATCAACTACGCCGGCTCGACCGTGCCCTACATCTTCGACCTCGAGCGCATCGAAGTGCTGCGCGGTCCGCAGGGCACCCTGTTCGGCTCGAGCTCGCAGGGCGGCGCCATCCGCTTCATCACGCCTACCCCGAGCCTGACCAACTACAGCGTCTATGCTCGCGCCCGGGCCAGCATCGTCGATGACGGCGATCCGAGCTACGAAGCCGGCGTGGCCGTCGGCGGCCCGATCGTCGAAGGCAAGTTGGGCTTCCGCGTCAGCTTCCTGCAGCGCGAAGAAGGCGGCTGGATCGACCGTCAGAGCTGGCAGGATCCGAACGACCGCGAGGCCAACAGCAACTCGACCCACGCGTCGATCTTCCGCGGCGCCCTGAACTTCGCGCCGAACGACTGGCTGAACATCCAGCCCAGCCTCTACTATCAGAACGTCAAGCAGGACGACCGCTCGTCGCTCTACACCGTCTGCCCGGCGGCCATCCCGCTGGCCCCGACGGTCAATCCGTGCCCGCTCGGCGTGGCTGATCCGGACGCTGGCGACTTCACCAGCTACGCGCCGTTCGCCCAGCCGCAAAGCGACCGCTTCATCCTGCCGGCCATGAAGATCACCGCCGATTTCGATCCGGTGACCGTGACCGCGGTGAGCTCGTATCTGTACCGCAAGGTGAACTCGGTCAACGACGCGACCCACGTCAACGACCGCACCTCGCTGGGCGCGAACTGGCTGTTCCCGATCATCCCGGGCATGCAGCCGCAGACCTATCAGAACCCGGTCGCCCAACAGCGCCTGGCCACCCACGAGCTGCGCTTCAACAGCAACAACCCGGATTCCCGCATCCGCTGGACCGCCGGCGTCTACGCTTCTCGCGCCTCGCTGAAGTCGGAAGTGCCGATCACCTCGGCGCACTACCCGCTCGCCTATCAGATGCGCTTCGGGACCCCGCTGGCCGCCGCCCCCTACATGGTTGACGGCATCCACCGGTACTACGGCCAGGAAAACACCATCGAGAAGACCCTCGCGGTGTTCGGCAACATCGACTTCGAGATCATCCCCGACCTGACCCTCAGCGTCGGCGGCCGTTACTCGAAGGACACCCTGAAGTTCGACATCGTCGAGCGCGGCGTCTCCTACACCGGCGGCATCTCCACCGCGGCCGGCAAGCTGAGCGCAAAGCCGTTCACCCCGCGGATCGCCCTGTCGTGGCAGCAAAGCAACGACACGCTGATCTACGGCTCGTTCGCCAAGGGCTACCGCACCGGCGGCGTGAACAAGGCCGTGCCGGACATCTGCGAGGCCGACCTGGCCAAGCTCGGCATCGACGGCGGCAACACCTACGACTCGGACAAGACCAAGACCTACGAGATCGGCGTGAAGAGCGCCTTCCTCGACCGTCGCGTCTCGTTCCAGGCCTCGCTGTTCCACACCAAGTGGACTGACATCCAGCAGCAGATGCGCCTGCCCTGCGCCTTCAGCCTGGTGGCCAACACCGCCTCGGCGATCTCGAAGGGCGGCGACCTGAACGTGACCGTGCGTCCGACCAGCGCCCTGACGCTGAACGCGGCCGTCGGCTACACCGACGCCTACTACAACGACACCATCATCGTCGGCACCTCGCCGCTGGTGTTCAAGGGCCAGACCCTGGGCGCCACGCCGTGGACCTTCAACCTATCGGCGGACTACGCCTTCGAGGTGGCCGGCCGTGACGCGTTCGTCCGCGGTCAGTGGAGCTCGAAGAGCGCCAACGACGGACCGTTCCCGTTCCAGAACCCGACCTCGTCGGTCTATGACCCGACTCGCCTCGTGGGCAGCTACGCGACCAGCCAGCTCGACCTGCGCGCCGGCATCGACGTGACCTCCGAGGTGACCCTGGAGCTCTACGTCGAGAACGCTCTGAACAACGTCTCCTGGACCACCAACGCGCCGATCTACCAAGCCGGCCCGCTGTGGACCGGTCAGACCATCAAGCCGCGCGTGATCGGCATCCAGGCGACGGCCCGGTACTGATCACCGCAGGAGCGGTCCTTCCTCCCCACCGCTCTAAAGGAAAGGCGCTCCTCGTGAGCGCCTTTTCGATTCCTGGGGGTGCGCGCGGCTCGGCGAGGTGACTGCAGGTCACCGACCTGGGCCGCGTTATCGCCTGTGTCGCGGCGCCCCTATCCGCAAAGCTGACGTCACATCTCCGCAACCCGAGAGTCATCGTCTTGTCCGCCAACGCTCAACTTCACGCCCGCCGGTCCGCCGCCGTTCCCCGGGGTGTCGCGAACGCGACCTCGATCTATGCCGCTCGCGCTGAGAACGCGGAGCTGTGGGATGAGGAGGGGCGCCGCTACGTTGACTTTGCTGGCGGCATCGCGGTCCTCAACGTCGGCCACCGCCATCCGAAGGTCATCGAGGCCGTTCAGCGCCAGCTCGACGCCTACACCCACACGGCCTTCCAGATCGTGCCGTACGCCCCCTACATCGAGCTCGCGGAGCGCCTGAACGCGCTGGCGCCGATCGAAGGGCCGGCCAAGACCATCTTCTTCACCACCGGCGCCGAGGCGGTGGAAAACACCGTGAAGATCGCCCGCGCCGCCACCGGCCGCAGCGCGGTGATCGCCTTCGTCAACGGCTTCCACGGCCGCACCCAGCTGACCATGGGCCTCACCGGCAAGGTCGCGCCGTACAAGCGCGCCTTCGGCCCGGCTCCGGCCGAGGTCTATCACGTGCCGTTCCCGAGCGAGCGCTACGGCGTCACCGTCGAGGACAGCCTGCGAGCCCTGCAGTTCCTGTTCTCCGCCGACGTGGGCCCCGACCGCGTGGCCGCCATCATCGTCGAGCCCGTGCAGGGCGAGGGCGGCTTCAATCCGGTCCCCGGCGAGCTGATGGTGGCCCTGCGCGAAACCTGCGACGCCCACGGCATCCTGCTGATCGCCGACGAAGTGCAGACCGGCTTCGCCCGTACGGGCAAGCTGTTCGCCATGGAGCACTATCCGGTGAAGCCCGACCTGATGTCGGTGGCCAAGTCGATGGCCGGCGGCTTCCCGCTGTCGGGCGTCATCGGCCGCGCCGACATCATGGACCAGGTGGAGCCGGGCGGCCTCGGCGGCACCTACGGCGGCTCGCCGATCGCCTGCGCCGCCGGCCTGGCGGTGCTGGACGTCATCACCGAGGAGAAGCTGCTGGAGCGGGCCAATGTGCTCGGGGAGCGCATCAAGGCGCGCCTGCAGAGCTTCGCTACCCGCAATGACCTCATCCCGGTGTCCGCGCCCCGCGGCCCCGGCGCCATGATCGCCTTCGACGTGCTGGCCTCGCGCGGCGGCAATGAGCCCGACGGCGCCGGCGCCAAGGCGCTGATCGCCCGGGCGCTGGAGAAGGGTCTGGTGATCCTCTCCTGCGGCCAGTTCGGCGAGACCATCCGCATCCTCGTGCCGCTGACCGCTTCGGACGCGGTCATTGACGAGGGCCTAGACATTCTCGAAGCGGCCCTGGCCGCGCCGGAGGCGTAAGCATGCCGTCGGTGACGGAAGAGCGGGCGCGCCTGGCGCTCGCCCGCCCGGACCTGCTGCGCGAGCAGGCCTACATCGGCGGGCGCTGGGTCGGCGACGTCGGCGGGTTCGAGGTGACCAATCCGGCCACCGGCCGCCTGCTGGCGACGCCCGCCAGCCTCGGCTCGGCCGAGGCCGAGGCGGCGGTGGCCGCGGCCTATGAGGCCTTCCCGGCGTGGAGCGCCCGTCCGGCCAAGGAACGGGCGGCCATCCTCAAGGCCTGGCACAAGCTGATCCTCGACAACGCCGAGGATTTGGCCCGGCTGATGACCGCCGAGCAGGGCAAGCCCCTGGCCGAGGCCAAGGGCGAGGTCGCCTATGCGGCCTCGTTCATCGAGTGGTTCGCCGAGGAGGCGCGCCGGCTTTACGGCGTGACCATCCCGGGCCACCTGGCCGACAAGCGCCTGGTGGTGACCCACGAGCCCGTGGGGGTTGTCGGGGCCATCACGCCCTGGAATTTTCCGGCTGCCATGATCACCCGTAAGGTGGGGCCGGCGCTGGCCGTGGGCTGCACCGTGGTCCTGAAGCCCTCCGAGCTCACCCCGCTCTCGGCGCTCGCCCTGGCGGTGCTGGCCGAGGAGGCGGGCGTGCCGCCCGGCGTCTTCAACGTGGTCATGGGCGACTCGCCGGCCATCGGCGAGGTGCTGACCACCGACCCGCGGGTCCGCAAGTTCACGTTCACCGGCTCGACCGCGGTGGGCAAGATGCTGGCCGCCCGCTGCGCCGGCACCGTCAAGCGGGTCAGCCTGGAACTGGGCGGCAATGCGCCGTTCCTCGTGTTCGACGACGCCGACCTGGACAAGGCGGTGGCGGGCGCGATCGCCTCCAAGTTCCGCAACACCGGCCAGACCTGCGTCTGCGCCAACCGCTTCTATGTGCAGGCCGGCGTCTATGACGCCTTCGCCGCCAAGCTGGCCGAGGCGGTCTCGGCCATGCGGGTGGGCGATGGTCTGGCCGGGCCGACCGAGCAGGGGCCGCTCATCGACGAGCGCGCCCGGGCCAAGGTCTCGGCCCATGTGGCCGACGCCCTCGACGGCGGCGCCCGGGCCCTCACCGGCGGCGCGCCCCTGGACGGCCCCGGCGCTTTCTACCAGCCCACCGTCCTTGCCGACGTGGCGCCGGACGCGCTGCTGTGCCGCGAGGAGACGTTCGGTCCCGTGGCCGGTCTGGTCCGTTTCGAAACCGAGGCGGAAGCCATCGCCATGGCCAACAACACCTCGGCCGGTCTCGCCGCCTACGTCTTCACCCGCGACAATTCACGCGTCTGGCGCGTGGGCGGGGCGCTGCAGTACGGAATGGTCGGGATCAATACGGGCCTGATCTCCACCGAGGTCGCGCCCTTCGGCGGCGTCAAGGAGTCGGGCCTGGGACGGGAAGGTTCGCTGTTCGGCGTGCGCGACTACGTGGACACCAAGACGCTCTGCCTCGAGGTCGAGCCCGGATGATGAGCGGGGGCTGGGGGTCTCGACGGGCCGTGATGGCCGGTCTTGGGGCGGCCGCCCTCGCGGGCGGCTGCGCCAGGACGGCTGACCGCCGCACCGGCGGCGGGGTCGTGGTCGGCTCGACGGCCACGGGCGTGCCTTTCAGCTTCTACGACGTGCGCACCAACGAGCTCACCGGGGCGATGGTCGACATCGCCAAGGCCGTCGCCAACCAGGCTGGCCTGCCGGTGGAGGTCCAGGTCACCGCCTTCTCGGCGCTGATCCCCTCGCTGCGCGTCGGCAAGATCGACATCATCGCCGCGGCCATGCTGCGGACGCCGGCGCGCGAGGCGGTCGTGGCCTTCAGCGATCCCGTTTACGCCTATGGCGGCGGGGTCGTGGTGCGGGCGGACGACACCCGGCGCTACCCGGATCTCCGCGCCCTGCGGGGCCGACGGGTGGGCGCCCAGGTGGGCGGCCGCTTCGTCGACCAGCTCGTGGAGGCGGGCGTCTCGGACGTGCGCACCTACGACAGCCTGGCCGACATCCTTCGCGACCTGCGGCTGGGACGTCTCGACGCCGCCTTCGGCGACGAGCCGATCATCCGCTACTACCTGCGGGTCACCCGCACCAAGGCCCTGCGGCTGGCGGATGAGTATGTCCAGGATGCGCTGGAAGACGTCTGCCTGATCCTCCGCAAGGACGATGTCGCCCTGGCTCGCCGCGTGAATGCGGCCATTGCCCAGATCAAATCCACCAAGATCGCCGAGATCGTCCGAAAGTGGGAATTGTGATGCCCGAGGACTTTTTCGCCCGCGCTGTCGAGTTCCTGCCCGTCCTCATGAAGGGCATGGTGGTGACCATTCAGGTCACGGTCGGCGCGCTCCTGCTCAGCATCGCCCTGGGCCTCGTCTGGGCGCTCATGGGGCGCTCCCGGTTCGGGGTGCTGCGGGCCACCAGCCGGGTGGTGATCAACGTCGTGCGCGGCGTGCCGATCATCGTGCAGCTGTTCTATGTCTACTTCGTGCTGCCCGAACTGGGGCTCAGCCTGAACGCCATGGCGGCGGGCATCGTGGGCCTGGGGCTGGCCTACTCGGTCTATCAGGCCGAGAACTTCCGGGCCGGCTTCGAGTCCGTTGACCCGGCCCTGATCGAGGCCGCCCAGTCGCTGGGGCTCAGCGAGCGCAAGATCCTGCAGCGGCTGATGATGCCGCTTGCGGTCCGCACCGCCCTGCCGCCCTTCGGCAACACCTCGATCATGCTCCTCAAGGACTCGTCGATCGCCTCGACGATCACCGTGGCCGAGCTCACCCGGGCGGGTCAGCTGCTGGCCATCTCCACCTTCCAGAACATGACCGTCTACACCCTGATTGCGCTCCTCTATCTGGCCATGAGCCTGCCCCTGACGCTGGCCGTGCACCAACTCGAGCGCAGGATGTCCCGCCGATGATCGAGGTCTCTCACGTCAGCAAGGCGTTCGGCGCCAACCAGGTCCTGCGGGACGTCAGCTTCGAGGTCTCCCGCGGCGAGGTGGTCTGCCTGATCGGCCCCTCGGGCTCGGGCAAGTCCACGGTGCTTCGCTGCATCAATGGGCTCGAGACCCACGACGGCGGCGATATCCGCGTCGACGGCGTGTCGGTGACGCGCCAGTCGCTGCCGGCCATCCGGGCGAAGCTCGCGATGGTGTTCCAGCGCTTCAACCTGTTCCCGCACCGCACGGTGCTGGAGAACGTCATCGAAGGGCCGATCCACGCTCAGGGCCGTCCCCGCGCGGAGGCGGAGGCCGAGGCCCGCGAACTGCTCGCCAAGGTGGGCGTGGGCGACAAGGCCGACATGCTGCCGGGCCGGCTGTCCGGCGGTCAGCAGCAGCGGGTCGGCATCGCCCGGGCCCTGGCGATGAAGCCGCAGGCCATCCTGTTCGACGAGCCGACCTCGGCCCTCGACCCCGAGCGGGTGGGCGACGTGCTGCGGATCATGCGCGACCTCGCCGCCGAGGGCATGACCATGGTGATCGTCACCCACGAGATGGACTTCGCCCGCGAGGTGGCCGACCGCGTCCTGTTCATGGACGGCGGCGAGATTGTCGAGGCGGGCCCCGCGCGCGAGCTGCTGACCGCGCCGCGCGAGCCTCGCACCCGCACCTTCCTCGACCGCGTCCTGCGGCCGATCTGAATTCGTTTCGCCGGAGAGTCCGATGCCGATCATTTCCTTCCAGCCCGCCACCGAACTGCAGAACCTGCCGGCGCCTGTGCCGGTGAAGGTCCCGCTGGGCGAGCCCGTCGCCGAGACCCGCACCACCAGCTTCCAGGGTGAAGCGGGCTCGCGGGCCGGCGTGTGGGAATGCACGCCCGGCGTCTGGCGCCGCCAGATCCTGCAGGCCGAGTTCTGCACCTTCCTGGAAGGCGAGGCCGTGTTCGAGCCCGACGAGGGCGAGCCTGTCCGGATCAAGGCCGGCGACGCCGTCTACTTCCCGGCCAACAGCGGCGGCGTGTGGCGTATCGAGAAGACACTCCGCAAGGTCTTCATCGTCTTTAACGAGCAGGCGTGACGTGACCAGCCCCGGCTACCAAGGCATCAGCTACTGGCTCGAAACCGTCGGCGAACCGCTGACGCCGCGCCCCGAGCTCAAGGGGGACATCACCGTCGACGTGGCTATCCTCGGCGGCGGCTATTCGGGCCTTTGGACCGCCTACTACCTCCTGCGGGATAACCCCGGCCTGGAGGTGGCGATCATCGAGGCCGAGATCTGTGGCTGGGGCGCGTCGGGGCGCAACGGCGGCTGGTGCTCCAGCCGCTATCCGCTTCATCCCTACGCCCTTGAGGCGCGCTACGGCGCCGAGGTGGCTCGCCAGACCATCCAGGCCATGTACGAGACGGTCGACGAAGTCGGCCGGGTCTGCGCCGAGGAGGGCATCGAGGCCGAGTTCCGGATGAACGGCATCCTGAGCCTCGCCCGCGGCGAGGCCCAGATGTCGGCCGTACGGTCGGCCCACGCCGCCTATGAGCGGCTGGGTTTCGGCGAAGGCAACATCCTGCTCGGCGAGGAAGAGGCCCGGGCCCGGGTCAATGTGGTGGGCATCAAGGGCGCCCTCTACAGCCCGCGCAGCGGCGCGGTGCATCCGGCCAAGCTCGTCCGCGGGCTGGCCCGTGCGGTCGAACGCAAGGGCGCGGCGATCTACGAGCAGACGCGGGTCCAGCGGATCGTCACCGGCCGCGATGCGGGTCTTGAGACCACCGGCGGGCGGGTGCGCGCGCGCCGGGCCGTCGTGGCCGCCGGCGAGGCCTATCTGCCGAAGGTGGGCGGCTTCGAGCGCGCCCTCGTTCCGATGTCTTCCAGCATCGTGCTGACCGCGCCCCTGACCGAGGCGCAGTGGGCCGAAATCGGCTGGCAGGGCGGCGAGGGCCTGGGCTCCCAGGCCCACACGGTGGACTACCTGACCCGGACGACCGATGGCCGCATCCTCTACGGTAGCCGCGGCGCGCCCTACCTGTACGGTTCGGCGACCGAAGGCGCCGACGAGGTGTTCGCCAAGACCTCGGCGGAGATGCGCGAGCAGCTTTGCGGCTGGTTCCCGATCCTGCGGGAAGTGGGCTTCACCCACGCCTGGCACGGTTTCCTGGGCGTCGCCCGGGACTGGAACCCGACGGTCGCCTTTGACCCTGAGACCCGCCTGGGCACGCTCCACGGCTACACCGGCCGCGGGGTGTCGACCACGAACATGGCCGCCCGGCTGCTCTCCAGCCAGATCCTGGGGCGCGAGACGCCGCTGGCGCGCCTGCCCCTGGCGGACCGCTCGCCGAAGTGGGAGCCGGAGCCGTTCCGGTGGCTGGGAATCCGCTATGTGCAGGACGCCATGCGGCGGATGGACGTCGCCCGGGACGCGGGCAAGCCGCAGCCCTTGGACGCCCCGCTGGCGCATTGGCTCGGCGACCAGTAACTAGCCGCCTCGGCCGCAGGGCGCGGGGAGAGGCTTTCGATGGCAGGCGGCGCGCTCCCAAGACCGGGTGACACGGCCGTGGGCGCGCCCGCCGCCTCGCTGTTGGTGGTTCTGGGGCTCGTCCTCCAGAACCTGGGGGCGGCCTACGCCAAGGCATTGTTCCCAGCCGTCGGCGCCCTGGGCGCGACGGCCCTGCGGGTGGCCCTCGCCGCGCTCATCCTGGCGGCCCTGACGCGCCCCTGGCGAGGACTGCGGCGGGGCGTCCTCTGGCCCGCGGTGCTGCCCTACGGCCTCGTGCTGGGGCTGATGAACATCCTCATCTACCAGGCGTTCGCCCGCATCCCGATCGGGCTCGCCGTGGCCATCGAACTGATCGGGCCGCTGGCCGTGGTGATCATCGGTTCGCGGAAGGCCCAGGACCTGCTCTTCGCGGGCCTCGCCATGGCCGGGCTCGCCCTGCTGCTGCCGCTGAAGGGGGCGGCGGGCCTTGATCTGCTGGGCGTCGGCTTCGCCCTCGGCGCCGCCGCGTCCTGGGCGCTCTACATCCTGCTCGGCTCTCGGGCGGCGGGGGCGGGATCCGGCCCGCAGACCGTGGCGCTGGGCCTCGCGGCGGCGACCCTGGTGACGGCCCCCCTAGGGCTGTGGTCGGCCGGGGCGGCGCTGTTCCGCCCCAAGGCCCTGGCCGCGGGCCTGGCGCTGGCGGTGCTCTCGAGCGCTGCGCCCTACACCCTGGAGATGATGGCGCTACGGCGGCTGCCGCCCCGGGCGTTCGGCCTGCTGGTATGCGCCGCGCCGGCGGTGGCCACGGTGATCGGCTGGCTGGTCCTCGGCGAGCGCCTGTCGCCGCTCCACGCCCTGGCCGTGGCCCTGATCACCATCGCCTGCGTGGGCGGGGCGGCGCGCGCCCGGACCGTGGACGTCGGCGCCGGCTGACCCCGCCGCGTCAGCGCGCGGGCGGATTCGGCGGGGTGAAGCCGTCGGGGAAGAAGCCGCGCAGCAGGGCCTCGACCGCCACGGTGACCGGACCGGAGATCTGCCGCTTGCCGGCTTCCATCTCGAGGATGCGGCTCGCACCGTGGTTCTCGGCGAACCGCAGGGCCCGGGCGAGATCGGCGGGCGACCAGCCCATGGCCTCGCGGGCCTGACGAAGGTGTTCGCCGTTCTTGATCATTGTCCTTCTTCCGTATCCCCGCGCCGACTCACGCGCATGCGGCGGCTCACTACACAGCGCCGCCCTTCGGGGGAAGCCGGACCCGGCGTCGTGGGCTGAAAGGGCGCAGCGTTGGTGGGCTAGTCGAGCCAGCGGCAGACGGCGGCTTCCACCACTTCCCGGGCGCGCCGGGGCGAGAGGCCCTGTTCCCGCCGCAGCCGGGCCCAGGTTTCGAAGCTGAGAAGCAGGTCCAGAATCTCCAGGCGAACCCGGTCCTTGGCCACCTCGGGCGGCAAGATCGCCTTCAGGATGCGGCGCAGCTCCACGGCCAGCCGTCCGGCGTCCGCTTCCAGGAACGGAGAGCGATGGCGGACCGCGTCCGATGCGCGCTTGAAGGGGGCGATCCGCTCGAAGGCCATGGATCGCCGCGCCACCAGCTCCAGCACGCGCCCCTGCCAGTCGGGCGAGCGGAAGGGCTGCGCCACCACCGCCCGGAGCTCGGCCTCGATGGCGCCGGCCATTTCCCGGTAGAGGCTGTCCATGTCCTGGAAGTGGCGGAAGACCGTGCGCAAGCCGACCTGCGCCCGGGCGGCCACCTGTTCCGCACTGGGCGCGACCTCGCCGGCGTGGATGATCTCCAGCATGGCGCGGACGATGCGGGCTCGGTTGTCGAGGCCACGGCGGCGTCGCCCGTCCGTCTGGGCGTCCGTCTGGGCCTCGTCCTGCAGGACGGCTTCCGCAGATGTGTTCGTCGGCGTCCTTGCCACGCGTCCTCGCTGTGCGCCCCCGTGTGATTAGGGCGCCGGGGGCGGGCTGCCTAGAGCACGGCGTTCCGGCGGCTGCCCCGCCGGATTTCCCGGGTGTCGGCCGGGAGGCTGATCAGGTCGCCGTCGCGGCCCACCCGCACCGGCCCGCGGTAGATCTTGCGGGCCTCGCCCAGCCAGGGCCCTTCCAGGGCGGGGACCGGCAGCGGCGGGATGATGTGGGTGAAGAGCAGGTAGCGGACCCCCGCCCGCTGGGCGAGGCCGGCCACCTCCTCGGGGGCGGCGTGGTAGGAGGGAATGTCGTGCAGGATGCTGGCGATATTGGTTTGGCCGCCCTTGGCCGCGACCCTGGCCTGCATGGCCACCAGCCGCGGCGACAGGCCTTCGTGGACCAGGAGGTCCGCGTCCCGGGCGGCCGCCTCCAGGCGGGGTGACGCGGCGGTGTCGCCGCTGATCACGACGCTGCGCCCCTTGTAGTCGAAGCGGTAGCCGACAGCGGGGGCGGCTGGGGCATGCGCCACCGGGAAGGCGACGACCCGCAAGCCGCCGTCGTCGATGAGCACCGTCTCGGCGTCTCCCGGCGCGAAGGGGCGCGGATCGCCGCCGAAACCGGCCGGCGGGGTCACCTCGGGGCCGTGATGGGCCACGCGATATCCCCGGTCGAGGGTGTAGGCCGCCTCGAAACCGTCCACCACCTGATCCACCCCGGTGGGGCCATAGACGGGCAGGGGCGCCTTCTGCGCGCCGCCCGCCCAGCGCTGCAGCAGGAGCTCGCCCAGGCCGTCGATGTGGTCGGAATGGAAGTGGGTGAGGAACGCCGCCTCGACGCGGTTGGGCGGAAGGTTCATCAGCAGCAGGCTCCGGGCCGCGCCCGCACCGGCGTCCACAATGAACAGCCGCCGGCCGGCCAGGACCGCTGTGCAGGGGCCGCTGCGGGTGGGGTCGGGCAGGGGCGAGCCTGCGCCACAGAGGGTGACGTGCAGCCCGTCTTCCAGCCCTGCGTACGGGTCCGAGGCCAGCGCCCGGCCATAGATGCGCTCCATAGCCGCCAGCGCGATCTGGCCGCGCAACGCCCAGAGCCCGACGGAGGCCGCGGCCACCACGAGCACCACGAGCGCCAGCACCTTGCTCCAACGCGGCATCCCATCCTCCCTGGCCGCCGGCTTGACCGCCGGCGTTAGTAATGACACGCATAATGTCACTATATTGGCCGTAAGCAAGGCCATGGTCAGGGCCCGTGGGAGGAGTGCTGGGAATGCAGGTGTTGAGGACGCCGGACGCGCGCTTCGAGGGGCTGGCCGACTGGCCGTTCGCCCCGCGCTATGTGGACATCACCGACGCCGACGGCACGCCCCTGCGCATCCACCACGTCGACGAGGGGCCGGCCGATGGCGCGCCCGTGCTTCTGATGCACGGCGAGCCCTCGTGGGCCTATCTCTACCGCCACATTATCCCGAAGCTGACGGCGCGGGGCCATCGGGCCATCGCCCCCGATCTGGTGGGCTTCGGCCGGTCGGACAAGCCGGCGTCGCGCATCGACTACACCTACGCCCGACACGTGGCCTGGATGAGCGCCTGGTTCGAGGCCATGGACCTGTCGGGGGCCCACCTGTTCTGCCAGGACTGGGGCGGCCTGATCGGCCTGCGGCTGGTGGCGGCCTGGCCGGAGCGCTTTGCGGGCGTCGTGGTGTCCAACACCGGCCTGCCGGTAGGGGGCGGGGCGGTGACCGACGGGTTCAAGGCCTGGCTGCAGTTCAGCCAGACGGTTCCCGAACTGCCGATCGGCTTCCTGCTCAATGGCGGCTCGGCCCGCGAGCTGACGGCGGCGGAGATGGCCGCCTATGACGCACCGTTCCCGGACGAGAGCTACAAGGAGGGGGCGCGGCAGTTCCCGGCCCTGGTGCCGGTGACCGCCGAGCATGAGGGCGTGGCCGAGAACCAGGCGGCCTGGAAGGTGCTTGAGGCGTTCCACAAGCCCGTGGTCACAGCCTTCAGCGACGGCGACCCGATCACCCGGGGCGGTGAGGAGGTGTTCCAGACGCGCATTCCGGGCGCAAAGGGCCAGCCGCACGTGACCCTGCACGGGGGCCACTTCGTGCAGGAGGACAGCCCGGCCGAGATCGCCGAGTTGATCGACGATCTCATCCGTCGCAGCCGCTGAGCCCCGTCAGCCTGGCCGGCGGCAGGCTCGGTTGTCGCAGAGTCAGTTGTCCCAGAGGACGTATTCGTCGCCGGGCAGCTGCTTCATCCCGCCGGGCTTGTCCACGAACACCGGGGCCTGAAGCAGCGACGGCCAGATCGGCTTGGCGCTCTGGGCCTCCTGGGCGCGGATCAGGGCGAGCATGGCGGCGACCCGCTGGGGCTCGGTCTTGGACAGGTCGCGGCGTTCGGTGGGATCGTCGGCCAGGTTGAACAGCCAGACCTTGCCCAGGGCCTCGTTGCTCTGGAGCTTCCAGTCGCCGTCGATCACCGCCTTGTACTGGCCGCTGCGCCAGAACAGCGTCTGGTGCGGGCGGCCCGGGACCGCGCCCTGCACGTGGGGCAGGAGGTCGACGCCGTCCACCACGCGGTCCCGGGGAATCTCCGCGCCGGCGGCGGTGGCGGCCGTGGCGAAGATGTCCACGTGGCCGACCGGGTGCGGAAAACGCCTGCCAGCCGGGATCACGCCGGGCCAGCGCATGAAGAACGGCGCGCGCACGCCGCCTTCGAAGAAGGTCGATTTCCAGCCCCGGAAGGGCTTGTTCACGTCGGGCAGGCCGAGGTAGCCGGCGCCGCCGTTGTCGCTGGTGAAGATCACCAGGGTGTTGCGGTCCAGCCCTTCGTCGCGCAGGGCCTGCAGGATCAGGCCGATGTTGTGGTCGAGGTTGCGCATCATCGCCCCATAGACCCGCTCCCGGTGGTCCTTGATCTGGGGCAGGGCGTCGTAGTCCGAGCGCTTGGCCTGCAGTGGCGTGTGGATGGCGTTTGGTGCGAAGTAGAGGAAGAACGGACGGTTACGGTTGGCGCGGATGGCCTTCACCGCCTCCTCGGCCAGGTAGTCGGTCATGTAGCCGCGGGGCTGGAAGAGCTCCCCGCCGTTGTACTGGACGCTGTAGGGCAGGTTCGACCACAGGAAGCGGTCGATGGCGTCCCAGGGCTGCTTGGAATTGACCACGTCCGGGTGTTTCTCGGGCAGGTACATGGAGCCGCCGGGGATGAAGCCCAGGCTCTCGTCGAAGCCCTGATCCTCGGGGCGCGAGCCCTTGGCGCCGCCCAGGTGCCACTTGCCCAGATGGATGGTGTGGTAGCCGCGGGCCTTCAGCACCTCGGCGATGGTGATCTCGCCGGCCGGCATGCTGAGGGTGTTGACCGCCGTGGGCGTCGGGGCCGTGCTGCCGGGGGGCATCTGGGCGATGCGGTCGGCGAAGAACCTGGGCTTTACGATCGCGCCGGGCTCAGGCTCGGTGCCGACCATCCGCTCGAAGGCGACGGGGGCGGGGGTGAACTCGAAGCCGAAGCGGGTGGCGTAGCGGCCGGTCATCACCGCCGCCCGGGACGGCGCGCAGGTGGCGTTGCCGGCGTAGCCGCGGGCGAAGTCCACGCCTTCACGGCCGATGGAGTCGATGTTCGGGGTGGGCACGGCGCCGCCGGCCACCCCGCCGCCATTGAAGGTGATGTCGTTGTAGCCGAGGTCGTCGGCCAGGATGAAGACGATGTTCGGTGGGCGCGGGCCCTCTGGCGCGACCTGCGGCCCCGCGGCCCACTCCACAGGCCGGTTGGGGGCCACGTGCGGCATCCGCGCCCGGGCGATGGCGGCGAGGATGTCGGTGCGCTTCACATAGGCGGCGCCGCCCACGGCGGCCACGAGCGCCACGCCGCCGAGGACCCAGGCCCAACGCTTCATCGCACCCTCCGCTCATGTCGTCGGGTGGAAGCATATAATGACATTATGTGTGCCGCTAGTTGCCGGGGTGGCCTGGCTTCATCGGCGTGAACAGCAGCTTGTCGATGCGTCGCTGGTCCATGTCGATCACCTCGACCCTGAAGCGGCCGAGGGTGAGGATCTCGCCTTCCTCGGGCAGGCGGCCCAGGCGATGCAGCACGAGGCCTGCGGCGGTGTGATAGCCGCCGTCCTCGAACTCGTCGTCCAGGGCGTCGCTGAGCTCGACGATGTCGGTCTTGCCGTCCACCAGATACGAGCCGTCCTCGCGGCGGACGATGGCCTGGCCGGGGGCGTCGTGGCCTTCGTTGAAGTCGCCGGCGATCATCTCCAGCAGGTCGGTGGGCGTGATGACCCCTTCCAGGCCGCCGAATTCGTCGACGACGAAGGCCATGTGCAGGCGCGAGGCCTGGAGCTGCTCCAGCGCCTGGAGCAGGGAGGTGGTTTCGGGAATGTAGATCGGCTGCTTGGCGAGTTTGGCGAGGTCGAGCGGGTGCCCCGACAGCAGGCAGTCGGCCACCGCCGACTTGTGGACGACGCCCAGCGGCGCGTCGAAGTCGTGGCCCTTGACCACCACGAACCGCGAATAGGGGCAGGCCCGGACCTCGTCGCGGATGACGTTCTCGGGGTCGTCCAGGGAGATCCAGTAGACGTCGGTGCGGGGCGTCATGGCGACGCGCACGGGCCGGTCGCCCAGCCGCATGATCTCCTGCATCATCGCCTTTTCCTGGGGCTCGATGACCCCGGCTCCGGTTCCCTCGGTAAGGACGGACTCGACTTCTTCCTGGGTGACCGAGGAGCCGTCGCTGTCGCGCACGCGCAGCAGGCGCAGCACTGTGGCTGTGGAGAAGGTGAGCAGGGTCACGAACGGCCCCATGATGCGCGCGAGCATCGACAGCGGGCGGGCGACGACGCCGGCGATAAGCTCGGGATGGATGAGGGCCAGGCGCTTGGGCACCAGCTCGCCGAGGATCAGCGAGAAATAGGTGAGCAGGACCACGACCACGCCGGTGGCGATGTGCTCGGAGTAGGGCGCGAGCAGCGGAAAGGCCTCCAGCCGTTCGTCCAGCTCGGCGGCGATGGTCGCCTGGCCGAAGGCGCCGGCGAGGATGCCGATGAGGGTGATGCCCACCTGCACCGCCGAGAGGAAGCGCGTGGGGTCCTGGGCCAGCTTCAGGGCCGCGGCTGCGCCCCGGTCGCCCTTGTCCGCTCTCGCCTGGAGCTTGGCCCGACGTGACGAGACCACGGCCAGTTCGGACATGGCGAAGACGCCGTTCAGCAGCACCAGGAGGAGCACGACGGCGGTAGCGAGCAGCAACATTTCCGGAGAGATCAGCGTGGCGCCAGGCGGCCACGGCTTCAGGCTAGCGCCTTACGGGCTCTGCGCGAAGCGCTGTCCCGATCCTCACCGGCCGAAAGCTGACGTAGCGTACGATTGGCGCAGCTTTCGGGAACCCGTTACACAAGGCGAATGACCGACCGCGCGAACGATGTCGACGTGGAGGCTGGCGCCCCGGTGCGGCGCGGTCCCACGCGGCGTTTCGAGGCCCGGCGCAACGACATCATCCGGTCGGCCATCACCGAAATGAACCGTAAGGGCGTGCGCGGCATGACCCTGGGCGAGGTCGCCGCCCGGCTGAACCTCGTGCCCACGGCGGTGATCTACTACTTCCGCAACAAGGAGGAGCTGGCCGCCGCGGCCCTGTTGCAGGGCCTGGAGATGTTTCAGGGCCTGGCTGGCGCAGGCGCGCGGGCGGGGCCGGACGAGACGGCGCGGCTCGCCGCCTTCGTGGAAGCCTATTTCGACTTCCGGCGGCGGCTGGCCCGCGGCGAGGCCGACGAGGCGCCGCTGTTCAACGACATCCGGGCCCTGAACAGCGCGCCGGTGAACGAGGCCTTCGTCGAGATGTTCCGGCAGGTGCGCGCCCTTCTGGCCGCGCCTGAGCGGCTGCCGCGCCAGCACGCCAACGCCCGCGCGCACCTTCTGCTGTCAGAAATCCTCTGGATACCGGCCTGGCTCGGGCGGATTCAGCCTGGCGACTATCCGCGCACGGCCGCCCGGACGGTGGACATCCTCACGCGCGGCTTTCTGCCCTCCGGCGCATCCTGGCCGGACCTTCGGCCTCTGAGCCTCGAGCGGGCGGGCGATCCCAGCGCCCAGGCCTCGTCGGAACTGTTCCTGCGGGCAGCGACGGAGCTGATCAACGAGGAGGGTTATCACGGCGCCTCGGTGGAGCGGATTTCGGCCCGTCTCAACGTCAGCAAGGGCGCCTTCTACCACCACAACGCCGGCAAGGACGAGCTGGTGGCCGCCTGCTTCCAGCGCACCTTCGACATCATGTGGCGGGCGATCCATGCGGCCGAGGCCGAGGGCGGCTCCGGGCTGGAGGTGCTGGTTGGCGCGGCCACAGCGCTGATCGAGCGGCAGGTGAGCGGCGGCGCCCCGCTGCTGCGCAGCTCGGCCCTCACCACCCTGCCGGAAGGGATGCGCTCCGGGATGCTGGAGGCCTTTGACCGGCTGTCGCACCGTTTCGCCTCGATCATCTGCGACGGGATAGCCGATGGTTCGATCCGGCCGCTGGACGTGAACATCGCCGCCCAGATGGTGACCGCGGCCATCAACGCCGCCGCCGAGCTCAGCTCCTGGACGCGGGGCATCGCCCCGGCGGCGGTGGCGGAACTTTATGTGAGACCCCTGTTCGAGGGGCTGGTGTCGCCGCCCGCCTGACCCGCGGCCGGCAAGGGGAGGGTCAAGTCTTGAACAAGGAAATCCTGTCGCCGGGGCCGGCGCTCTCCCAAGACGGCGCTCAACCACGACTTAGCCTGACGACGCGGCTCTTCTACGGCTTCGGTTCGGTGGCGTTCGGGGCCAAGGACAACGGCTTTTCCTACTTCCTGGCCTTCTTCTACGCCCAGGTTGTGGGGCTGCCGGCGGCCAAGGTGGGGCTGGCGATCATGGTCGCCTTGATCATCGACGCCTTTATCGACCCGGTCCTGGGCCAGCTCTCGGACAACACCCGCTCGAAGTGGGGCCGGCGCCACCCGTTCATGTACGCCGCCGCCCTGCCGGTAGCCCTGTCATACCTGCTGTTGTGGAACCCGCCGCAGGGCTGGAGCGAGAATGCGCTGATCGCCTATCTGGTGGTGACGGCGATCCTGATCCGCACCTTCATCAGCACCTATGAGATTCCGTCGGCGGCGCTGTCGGCCGAACTGACCACGGATTACGACGAGCGCACGCAGCTCCTGTCGTACCGTTTCCTGTTCTCGTGGATCGGGGGGCTGGCCACCTATGCGGCGGCCCTCGCCATCTTCCTGCGGCCCACCGCCGAATATCCCGTGGGACAGCTCAATCCGCAGGGCTACTCCAGCTACGGCGCCTTCGCCGCCCTGGTGATGCTGACGGCGATCCTGGTCTCCGCTCTGGGCACCCACCGAGAGATCAAGCGCCTGCGCGCCCCGCCCCACGAGCGGATCAGCATGGGCCGGTTCTGGCGCGAGATGGGCGGCACGCTGGCCAACCGGTCGTTCCTGATGATCCTGGGGGCGGCCTTCTTCCTGGCCATGGCCACGGGCCTGGGGTTCGCCATCAGCCTCTATTTCGCGACCTACTTCTGGGCCTTCAGCTCGGGACAGATCGCAGGCTTCACCGCCTCAAGCCTGATCGGGGCGGTGATCGCCTTCGCCGCTGCGCCGCGGGTGGCCGCTCGGTTCGACAAGAAGCCGGCGGCGATGGCGCTCGTGCCGACGGCCCTGACCTTCGCGGTCCTGCCGGTGATCCTCCGGCTCCTGGGCCTGATGCCGGCCAACGGCGAGGGGGCGCTCTATGCGGCGGTGTTCGCCACCAACCTGATCTCCCAGTCGGCGGCGACCACGGCGGGCATCCTGTTCGTGTCGATGATCGCCGACGTGGTGGAGGATGCCGAACTGAAGACCGGCCGTCGGCAGGAGGGGCTGTTCTTCGCCGCCGCCGCCTTCGTCAACAAGGCGGTCTCGGGCCTGGGCATCTTCGGGGCGTCGCTGATCGTGGGCGCCATCGGATTCCCCCAGGGCGCGGCGCCCGGAGAGGTGTCGGCGGAGGTGCTGCGCGCCCTGGGCCGCGTCTATGTGCCGGTGCAGCTGGCGCTCTACGGGCTCGCCACCGTCTTCCTGCTGGGCTACGGCATCAGCCGCGCGAGTCACGGGGAGACGCTTCGCCTGCTCGCGGCGCGGGCCGCCCAGGCGCGCGGGAGTGAGCCGGAGCGTTTGTGAGGAGTTGACCATGACCGTCGAGGAACTGCTGGCCCAGGATTTCGGGACCATCGCTGATGTGATCCGGGCGCAGGCGGCGGAAGTGGGGGAGAAGTCTGCGCTGATCGACGCGCAGCGGACGATCTCCTACGCCGAGCTCGACCGTCTGATGGACCGCATCGCCGCGGCGCTGCAGCGGGACGGCGTGGGCAAGGCCGAGGTGGCGGCGATCTGCGCCACGACCTCGGCGACCTATGGGGCGACCTTCCTGGGCATCCTGCGGGCAGGGGCCGTCGTGGCCCCGCTGGCGCCCTCGTCGACGCCGGAGAGCCTGGTGCTGCAGCTGAAGGACTGCGGGGCCAAGGTGTTCTTCCTGGACAAGGGAGTGGCCGAGGCCCTGGCCGGGGTCATGGACGAGGTGAGCGCCCTGCGCGTGGCCCTCGACGGCTCCGACGCCGGCGTGCCCCTGGAGGCCTGGCTGGCGCCCGAGGACGCCAAGCCGGTGCTGCATGAGATCGACCCGGACCAGGGCTTCAACATCATCTATTCGTCGGGCACCACCGGCACGCCCAAGGGCATCGTCCAGCCGCACCGGATGCGCTGGGGCCAGATCCGCCGGGGCGTCTATCCGTCGGACGCGGTGACCCTGATCTCCACGCCGCTCTATTCGAACACCACCCTGGTCTCGTTCCTGCCCACGGTCTCCAACGGCGGGACGGCGGTGCTGCTGGGCAAGTTCGACGTGGAGCAGTTCCTGCAGCTGTCGGAG